>NZ_KK366007.1:0-297206 GCF_000686725.1 Clostridium akagii DSM 12554
GCTAACCCATGGTTGCCATCCAATGTTTTCTACATGACTGTCATAGGTGACTCCTACTTCCGTAGTTGATGCAGGCGTGTCTGCTTTTACAGTTTGTCCATTCATTAATCCTAAAATTGATGCACTGAGTAAGGTTGCAAGTGTTAGAGATAATAATTTCTTTATTTTCATTAAAATTCCTCCATAATAATAGTATATTCTAATACATTATACAATATTTAACTAAAAAAAACACCATAATAGACCATAATAGACCAATTATAGTTCGGCTTTTTAATCGTTTTCATAATATAATTATTAAATTATCAATAATTACGCATAATTATTAAAGAAACTGTAACAATAGTACAAAATTATGGTATATTATATATATTACCCATAAAGCAAACTTAGGAGGAAAATAAATGAAAATAAAAAGTCTTAGGGCTAAAATATTAATGGCACTTATACCAATATTTATAATTGCAATGGTTGTTCTTACATTAATAAGTTATTCTTATAGTAAAAATCAAATAAATTTGGATACAACACAAAAAATGGACAAACAGCTTAAACTGGAGATTTCTGATATAGAAAATAGATTAAACAGACATGCTAAGGTAGCAGAGGGTCTAGCAAAGACTGCGGAGGTTTCTGGGAATACATTAAACAAAAATCAATATGAAAATCTTGTGATTAAGTTTACAGGTACAAATACTGAAACCTTTGGTACTGGGGTTTGGTATGAACCAAATAAATATGATCCAAGACTCAAAAACTTTGCTCCTTATGCTTGTAGGGAAGAGGGTAAAGTGGTATATTTGGATGATTATAACAATGATAGTTATGATTACACTAAAAATGATTGGTACAAAATTGGTAAAATCACTGGTGCTGAAGTTGCCTGGAGTGATGCCTATATGGATGATGTTACTAAGATTTCAATGGTCACAGCTACAGCACCTTTTTATGATGGTAATAAAAACTTTTTAGGGGTAGCAACTGCAGATATAGATCTGTCAACATTACAAAAAGACATGAAGAATATTAAGGTGGGAAGCACTGGAAATGCTTTTCTAATTGATAACCATGGAACCTTTATCGCGGGTCAAGATTCAACCAAGATAATGAAAGCGAAAATATCAAACGATTCAAACAGCAGCTTTGCAAAGGCAGGGAAGCTAATGCTTTCATCTAAAAATGGAAGTACTTCTTATACTGACAATAAGGGTGCAAATAAGATTTACTATGGAGTAGTACCTGAAACAGGGTGGATTGTTGGACTTACTATATCTGAAAGTGAATTGAATGATCCTACAACTGCTTTATTTACAAGGTTGTTATTTACAGCAATAATAGCAATAGTTTTATGTATTTTATTAATATCTCTTTTTTCAAGATACCTTGTTAAAAACTTAAATAAAGTAAATAGTTTTGCAAAGGCTGTTGCAGAAGGCGATTTAACAAAACGGTTAGATATAAAATCGGAAGATGAAATAGGCCAGATGAGTGGTCATTTAAATAATATGGCAGCAAGTATGGAGAAAATAATAAAGTCTGTGCTAGAAAACACTGGTAATATGAGCTCCTCCAGCGAAGAACTTTCAGCCACAGCAGAGGAATTATCAGCAAAATATGAGATTATAGATAGTTCGGTTAAAGAGATAAATAAGGAGATAGACAATTTAGGTACAGCTACAGAAGCTGTTAGTGCTTCGGCAAAACAAGTGAACGCAACAATAAATGATCTTGCAAATGAGACTAATAAGGGAAAAGACTTATCCATTCTTATTAAGACTCATGCAACTAAAGTTAAGACTGAAAGTAAAGAAAAAATAGCAAACAGTGCTTTGTTATACAATGAAAAATATGAAAAGATAATTAATGCTATGGAGCAAGGAAAAGTTGTTAATGAAATTAGCGATATGGCAAATGTAATTGCAGGAATATCAGAACAGACCAATTTACTTGCTTTAAATGCTGCTATTGAGGCAGCTAGAGCTGGAGAACAAGGGAAGGGATTTTCAGTTGTTGCAGAAGAAGTTAAAAAACTTGCAGAGAAATCAACTGAAATGGCAACTAGCATACAGAGCACAATTATTAAAGTTAAAAATGCTTTTGAAAATTTGTCTGAGAATTCAGGGGAAATACTTAGGTACATTGATGAGATAGTTAAACTTGATTACGAAGCTTTGGGCAAAACTGGGGAACAATACGAAATGGATTCTACGAAAATTACCGATATGTATGAGAAAATATCGTCTATGGCAGATAGTATAAACCTAGCTGTAAACCAAGTGGGTATTTCAATACAAAATACATCGGAATCAACAACAATTGCAGCAAGTAGTTCAAGTGAAATAATTGCTAGCGTAGAAGAATCCACATTGGCAATGGAAGAAGTTGCAATAATGGCACAGTCACAAGCCGACATGGCACAGAGTTTATTTGATTTAGTAAATAATTTTAAGGTAACACAAGATAAGTTATAAGTTACAAGTTACAAGGGGCAAGTTAAAAGAATTAGGGGGAAAAATAGTGGAAGTTCAGGCATTTGTGGATTTTAGGAAAAAAGTAAATGATAATATTAGTAAGGTTATTGTAGGTAAGGAAAAAGTTATTGATAAAATAATTGTTGCTTTTATTTGTAAAGGGCATGTACTTTTAGAAGATTTACCTGGGCTTGGTAAGACACAGCTTGCAAAGTCTATGGCTAAATCTTTAAATTGCAGTTTTAAAAGGATACAGTTTACTCCGGATATGATGCCTTCAGATATCACTGGATTGTACTTCTACAACCAAAAGACCAGTGAATTTCAGTTTAGAGGTGGACCAATATTAAGTCAGTTTGTTTTAGCAGATGAGCTAAATAGAGCCACACCTAGAACACAATCAGCATTACTTGAAGCTTTAGGTGAAGGTCAGGTCACCGTTGAGGGAAATACAATAAAACTTAATTCCCCTTTTTTTGTTATTGCAACTCAAAATCCTGTGGAACAATTTGGAACGTTCCCACTACCAGAAGCACAGCTAGATAGATTCTTTGTTAGGATTTCATTAGGATATCCTACTCAAATTGAGGAAAAACAAATTTTAGACAGATTTCTTAGTGAAGATCCTATTTCGGATTTAAAGGCTGTGGTAAGTCTTGAGGAAATTGATTATGTTCAAAACAATTATACTTCTGTTTATGTTAGTGAATATATTAAGGATTATATTGTGAAAATTGTTCAAGCTACTAGAAATTCAGACTTAGCATTAGTGGGAGCAAGTCCTAGGGGAAGTTTGGCACTTATGAAGGCTAGTCAGGCTTTTGCATCCATTTGTGGACGAGATTTTGTTATTCCAGAAGATGTTAAGGAGATGAGCAGTGAGGTGCTTTTACATAGAATTATTTTAAATGATGAAGATAATTCTTTTATTGATAAGATTGTAAATTTAGTAGAGACACCTCATGAAGAATTATGATTTACTGGGAGGCATGAAGCTATGCTAAAGTATTTAATTTTTATTTTTATTGGGGCTATACTATTTGTATTAGCTGATGTTACTAGAAAAAGAGGTTTTCAAAGGCTCACAGTTATAAGAAATGTTGATAAATATAAGCTAAATGTAGATGAGGTATTTACAATTAGCACTATTATTGAGAATAAAAAAATGCTACCTATATTTTATTTGAATTTAAAACAGAGTATGCCTAATAATGTTATTTTAAGTAGTGCTCAGGGTGGAGAAGATTTATATAATTTTAAAATAGGCAAAAATCAGAGAATTAAAAGAAGTGTTAAAGCTAAAATTACCAAAAGAGGAGTATATGTATTAGAAGATATGGAAGTTTCACTTGGAGATATGTTTGGTTTTTCTTTGGATACTAAAAAATTCAACAGTTATAATGAAATAATTGTTTATCCAAAATCGCCTCCCATTAAAAGCTTTAAAGTTAACAATATTGGTAACTCAGGTGATAGGATAATAAGAAGATGGCTAGCTGAGGACAATTTATATATTAAAGGGATTAGAGATTATTCTCAAAGTGATAGAATGAAGGATATAAATTGGAAGGCAAGTTCACGAATGATGAAGTTAATGGTAAATGAATTTGATAGTACTTCTAATAAAAAATTGGATGTAATTTTAAATGTACAGGGTGGTGAGCCATATTGGAAGTATATTAAACCTAGTTTAATTGAGAAATCCATAGAGCTTACCATGGCAATTGCCAAAAATTCAATCAAAATTGGAGTTGAAACAGGATTTTATACAAATGCAATGTTGTCAGGTGCTTCTTCAAAAAAATTCAAGGGAATTAAGTCATCTTTAAAATCTTTTCTTCTTATCGCAGAAACTTGTGCAAGAGTTGGCTATGATACAAAAGTTAGTCTTAAAGATTATTTGAAAACTTCAAATATAATTTTTAATAGAAATACTGTTTATGTGATAATTACAAGTTACATGGATGAGGAAATTAAAGAACAAATTTCAGTTATGAAAAAGTATGGAATAAATGTGAAAATTATTTATGTGAGCGAAGACGAGGGTATTTATTATGAATAGTAAAAAAGCGTATATTATAGAAATAAAAGTTTTGTATGACCTGTGTATATTTAATTTTGCATTTATAATTTGGAGCATACTCACTCATATTTTATTTGTTAACTTTACGATTTTGTTTTACATAGGAATTGTGGTGATACTAGGTCTTATTGTTTTAAAACATTTTAAATATTTAAGTATAGACTATGATTCATTTAGGTGTGAAGTGAGAAATATGTTATTGATTTTAGCTGTATCTATTATGGTTTTATTTTTCAGTGATTTAAGTTTTAGTAACCAGATCTTTAAATTTTATATGGGGTTTATAATTTTTTCTGTACTACTACTAAGAAATACAAGAGATCTTTTATCAAATTTGAATAATAAAAAGTCTATGAGGAATAGTGTTTTTATCGCCATATTTATATTGTTTTTGAGTGTGGATGGGGTTTTAAGGGAAGTACTTAGGGCATTCTATATTTTGTTGAAATTTTTAAATTATATATTTGATACGGTTACTCCGAAAATAATTTATGTGATTATTTCTATTTTGGGAGCACTTTTTAATAAGATTAAAATTCCTCAAATTAAACAAAGTGATATGCTCAGCCATTTAATAGGAGATGCACACAGTAAAACTAATATTACAAAAAATCATCAAACTGGATCAATATATGTGGATTTTGTTATTAAGATTGTACTTGCACTATTAATAGTTATCATAATATATTTTATAATTATAAGGTTTTTAAAGGATAATAAAAAGAAAATAATATACAACAATCAAGATGGGATTATTGAAGTTGAAAATATTATATATGATCACAAGAAAAAAGAAAAAATAAATGTGTTTATGAAAGGGCTATCCCCTAATGAAAAGATAAAGATAATCTATTTAAAATTTGAGAAGCTTACTAATAAAAAGGGGATTTTCAAATTTCATCATACAGCTACAGAGCTATCAAGGGCTGCAAAAGAAAAATCTCATTTAGTAAATGAATTAGATCATATAAGTGAAATCTATAATAAAACAAAATTTTCAAACGTTGAATCAGATGAAATAGATTTTAAAGCTATTGAAAGGGAATATTACAAAGTTAAGAAAAGCTTTTCAAGTAGTAAATAAAAACTTTGATATTTTTTAATTCCACAAAAGAAGAGATAGTGAATGCAACATCGTAGAATATTAAGTTGACAGCAATGAAAATTAATTCTATAATTTTATTGTCAACCTATAAAATAAATATGGTTAACAATAAAATATAGGAGGATTATATGAAATTTAAAACAAGAGAAATTATATTAGTACCACTTTTTAGTGCACTTACAATAATAGGTGCTTTTATGAAAATTCCCATTGGATTTGTACCAATTACACTTCAATATTTATTTACAGCTCTTTCGGGGGTACTATTAGGGCCTATATTAGGCGCGATGTCGCAATTGATTTATGTAATTTTAGGACTTATTGGTTTGCCAGTATTTACTTCTGGAGGGGGATTATCTTATATATTAACTCCAACTTTTGGTTATCTTTTAGGATTTATTGTTGCACCATACATAATTGGCAAGATTGTATACAATGCTAAACCATCATTTTCTAGAATTCTAATTGCTTCAATTTTGGGACTATTAGTAACTTATCTAATTGGAACAACATATATGTATATAATATTAAATTACGTAACAAATATAAAAATAACATTATTAAAGTCTGTTGAAGTAGGAATTTTAGTTTTTATTCCTGGAGATTTTATAAAGTGTGTTATTACGGCTGAATTAGGATCAAAAATAATACCCAAATTAAATAAATCATATAAAAAAGATGGCATAAAAAAATCGTATAAAAAAATATAGGGGGTATCATTTTGGAAGAATTATGGGAAGGCATAGTATCAATAGGAAAGAGAATACTAAAGGGTGGAAATATTACATATGAAGAGACAATAAAATTAGGAAAAGCAGAAGGCAGCGACATAATTTTATTGTGTAGTTTTGCAAATAAAATAAGAGAAAAATTTAATGGAAATCATGTAGACCTATGTTCAGTAATAAATGCAAAATCAGGAAACTGTTCTGAGGATTGTGCATTTTGCGCTCAATCTGCATATCATAATACAAATGTAAAAAATTATTCTATATTAAATGAAGATAAAATAGTGGAGATGGCAATTGAGCGTGAAAAAGCAGGTGCAATGCATTGTGATATTGCAACAAGTGGACTTGGATATACAGGAGAAGAAGAGGATTTTAGAATAATATTAAGTGCGTTTAAAAGAATGAAAAAGAGTACAAATCTAAAGCTTTGTGCCTGTTTGGGAACACTTAATAAAAAATCCACGGATGCTTTAAAAGATGTAGGTGTGGAGAGATATAATCATAATCTTGAAACAGCAAGGAGTTATTATTCGAATGTTGTTTCTACTCATGGGTATGATGAAAGAATTCAAACAATAAAAAATGTAAAAAGTTCTGGTATGGAAGTATGTTCAGGAATGATTATTGGTATGGGTGAATCTATGGAGCAGCGTATAGAACATGGGTTTTTACTTAAGAAATTAGAAGTGGATGCAGTGCCAGTAAATATACTGAATCCAATTCTAGGTACAAAAATGGAAAATCAATCTAGGCTTTCACCTATGGAAATAGTTAAGAGTTTTGCGATTTTAAGATTTATTTTACCTGATAAAAATATAAGATACGCAGGTGGAAGAGAAGAGAATCTTGGAAATCTTCAATGCCTAGGATTTATTTCTGGACTCAATGGTATGCTTATTGGAAACTATCTTACTACAGGTGGACAAGAAGTTGCTAAGGATATTAAAATGATGGATGACTTGAATTTAGAATATAGTTGATAAATCTCTATTATGCAAGAACTAAAAAACAAAGGACATGTAGGTAGATTTGTTCAACAAATCTACCTACATGTCTCTCGTTTAAATGACAAATTTGTGTCTTGCGTTTTTTATCTTTCCATATCTTATAATTTATCTCTTGCATTCTGTTTTTTAACTTGTCACTTGAAAAGGGAACTGCTTTAAAAGAATAAATCTCTTTCCCCAGCTTCAATCCTTTTAAGTCTTGCTATAGTTTCTTCTCTTGCCTTGTCTTTAGTAATGTCCTTTAAGTTTTTCTCTATAGTTTTTTGTCCAATTTCTTTTAAATTATCATCTGCATAATCTATAAGAAATTCTTTAAAGGTCATTATAGCATTTGGAAGACAACAGTTATGGATGTTTCCACTTTTAGCAAGAGCCATAAATCTTTCGCCTGTTCTGCCTTGTCTATAGCAAGCAGTACAATAGCTTGGTATATAACCTTGTTCACAAAGACTAGTTAAAATCTCCATAGGGGTTCTACTGTCATTTACAGAAAATTGTGCAGACATTTGTTTGCCTTTATTGTCATGGCTTTCTTTATATCCACCAACATCTGTAGTTGATCCTGCACTTACTTGTGAAATACCAACAGATATAACTTCTTCTCTAAAATTTGGTTCTTCCCTTGTGGATAAAATCATTCCGGTATAAGGGACTGCAAGTCTTATAATGGCAACTAATTTTTTGAAGTCCTTATCATCAACTAGGTAAGGAAAATTATTACGGTCAACTCCTGCAGCAGGTCTTAGTCTAGGAGCAGAAATTGTATGTGGTCCTACCCCGTTGAATTTTTCTTCAAGATGTTTTGATTCAAGGAATAGACCTATTACTTCATATTTATAATCATATAAACCAAATAATACACCTATACCAACATCATCTATTCCGCCTTCTATAGCTCTATCCATGGCAGTTGTATGATAGTCATAATTATGTTTTGGCCCTGTTGGGTGGAGTCTTGCATAAGTTTCTCTATGGTAAGTTTCTTGGAAAAGAGTATATGTTCCAATTCCAGCCTTTTTTAGTTTCTTATAATTTTCAACTGTAGTTGCAGCAATATTTACATTTATTCTTCTTATTGCTCCATTATCTTTTTTAACGCTATAGATAGTATCCATGCAATCTGTTATATATTCTATAGGGCAATTAACATCGTCTTCTCCAGCTTCAAGTACTACTCTTTTATGTCCAAGATCCTCTATTAATTCAACTTCAGTAATAAGTTCTTCTTTGGTAAGTTTTTTTCTTTCATCCTTATTGGTACATTTATATCCGCAATAAACACATCCATTAACACAATAACTACTTAAGTAAAGTGGTGCAAACATTACAATTCTATTTCCGTATATCTCTTGTTTTATTTTTACGGCAGCCTTGTACATTTTATCTAGTAAAGTTTCATCTTCCACATGTAAAAGAGTAGCAACCTCATCAATGCTTAATCCTTCACATTCAGAAGCTTTTTGTATTAAGCTCTCAACGTATTTAGTATCTGTTGAAGTGGTGACGCCTTTTGCAAGATAATTTCTTATGTCCTCATCCTTAATGTAGTCTGCTTTTTGATTTTCCATTATGTGACCTCCAACTTTTATTTCTTAGAAATTGCAGATTTAACGCTTATACTGCTTATTTTTCCAAGTTTTCCCGTCATTGAACTGATTTTGTCCATTGATCCATCTACAATTAGAGAGATGACGGATAATCCTCTTTCCTTGTAAGGTATTCCCATGCGACCAACGATTATATCACTAAAACCATGAAGTATTTCATTTATTTCCTGAGCGTGTTCTGTATTTTCAACAATAATTCCAACCACACCTAATCTTTTTTCCATAAATCTCACCTCTACAAGATGCTTAACATCTGTTATCAAAATAAAAAAACTTCCCAAATTAATTAGGAAGGTAGTATGTTTATTAGTTACCCTTCCTTTTGCTCAGAATTACTTTGCAATTAGAAAACATGTTAAAATACCAAATTAAAAGAAATACTCTCATAATTCAGATGCAACTTGATTTTCTCATAAAAACTTGATTATTTCAAGTGAATATATGCATAAATTTTAAAATAATCAAAAAGAGTAATACAAAAAAATGTAATAAGTGACAAAAAAACATACTAAAATATATTATAATATTAAAGTTATTTTAGTAAAAATAACTTAACTGGGACAATTAAAAATTTATTGTCAGTTTAAAAGGATAATTAAATTTATCAAAAAACACCAAGTGACATATTTTTTTTTTACTAAGTGGTAATATTATTTCATTAAGTGTGGGGGGGATTTCCAATGTATATAATGGATACGCTAAGTAAATCATTAAAAGACGATGATGTAGAGAGAAGATATGAGTACAGGGTAATTAGATCTTCTTTCAAAAGTAATAACTATGGTGAAGAGGGAATACAATCCTATGGCATTGAAGTAGAACGTAAAGATTTACAGGGTGGCAAAGTTTTTAACCTTGAAAGGGATATAATTAAAAACGTAAGCCCACAAATACATAAGGTACAATCATTAGCAAAACTTTTGTATGACAATGTAGTATCACCAATTAACTGCGTGGAGGTTTTGGGTGAGTATGTTGATCAGTACATTAGTGACTTTTCAAGTGACAAGTTACAAGAGGCAAGTTACAAGTTATAAGTTAAAGGGTTTCATGATTACTTAAAATGTTTGGAAATGCAGGTGTATTTGTTAAGACAAATTAACTTACATTTCCCTTTTAATTTTATTTCACATGCCTAAAATACTGATTAGGAGAATTGAAAACATTTAGTTAAAAATTTCTCTGTTAACTACATATATGACTAAATATATATTATAATATGCTTAGATTAAGTATCTTCAGTGAATGATCATTAATTTCTTATATTGTTTAGTAAACAATGGAATAAAGTTTTAATGGAGGTGTGAGTTGATAGTAGGAGTAGGAGTAGATATTATAGAAATAAGTAGGATTAAGGATGCTATTGAGAAAAATAATTTGTTCATAGATAAAATATATACTGAAAATGAAATTGAATATTTTAAAAGCAGGAATTTCAGACCAGAGTATTTGGCAGGAAGATTTGCAGCTAAAGAGGCCATTTCCAAGGCTCTTGGTACAGGAATTTTTCAGTATAGTATGAAAGACATAGAAATTGATAGAAATGCTAACGGAAAACCAGTTGTAATATTAAAGGGCAAAGCTAAGCAGATAGCACAAAAATTTGGTGAATATAAAATACATTTAAGTATTTCCCACAGCAGAGAAAATGCAATGGCATATGCTATTTTAGAGATAAAGTAAGGAGGCACAATATGAGATTTGCATGCAGTGAGGCTATGAAAAAAATTGATGACTATTGTATTTCAAAAATTGGAATATCTGAACTTGTTTTAATGGAGAATGCAGCTTTGAAGGTTTTAAACAATTTAAGTTTAAAAAACGACAATTTTTTCGTTTTAGTATGTGGTACAGGAAATAACGGAGGAGATGGCTTTGCGATTGCACGCCATCTTTTTATATTGAATAAAAGTGTAAGGGTATTTTTTATTGGCAGCTTAGAAAAAATCAGTGAAAGCTGTAGGATAAATTATGAAATTTTAAAAAACATGGGTGTTAGCATTCACAGTATAATTTCTTCAGAGGATATAGAAACTTTGAAATTTGAAGTTATGATGGCTGATGTAGTAATTGATGGGATTTTAGGTACAGGAATAAAAAGAAACGTAACTGGTATTTATGAAATGGTGATATCTGTTATAAACGAAAACTCAAAGTACATTTTATCTATAGATGTTCCATCAGGACTTGATAGTAATACTGGGAAAAAACTTGGTAGCTGTATTGTAAGTAATAAAACAGTTACCTTTCAGCTTTATAAAAAAGGTTTTCTTACCTATGGTGCTAGCGATTATCTTGGGGATGTTATTGTAGAAAATATAGGTATACCAGAAGAAGCAGCTGAGAGATTTTGCGAAAGTGAATTCATAATTGATAGAAATTTTGTACAGGATAATATAGCTACTAGAGATAAATATTCTCACAAGGGTGATTATGGATCGGTTTTGGTTTTTGCAGGTTCCAATGAATATGTGGGTGCAGCATATATTTGTTCCATGGGTGCCGCAAGATCTGGAGCCGGACTTGTAACTTTGTGTTCATCAAAAGATATACTGAACATTTTGAGGGAGAAACTTACAGAAGTTATGACGGTTTCATTTGAGGATAGTGACAGAATTCAAAAACTTATGGAAAAGTCTAAGGCTATTGCCCTAGGACCAGGCATGGGCAATACTGAAAATACATTTAATACTGTTATTTATGTTTTAAAAAATGCTAAGTGTCCAATTGTTTTGGATGCAGATGGCTTAAATGTTTTCAGTGGCAAACTTAATATGTTTAATTGTGAAAATAGAGGGATAGTTATAACACCACACCTTGGTGAAATGTCTAGACTTACAGGTCTCACCATAGATTTTATTAAGGAGAACAGAATAAGTACTGCGCAAAATTTTGCAAAAGAACATGAGATAATAGTACTTCTCAAAGGTTATAATACAGTAATAACTGATGGAATAACAACCTATATAAACCCAACTGGTAACAGTGCTATGGCATCAGGGGGAATGGGAGATTGTCTTACTGGAATCATAGCTGGATTTATTGCACAGGGATTATCCCCTCTTGTAGCAGCTGCAGCTGGGGCTTATATTCATGGACTTTCAGGGGAGACACTTTCAAAAAATATGTTTAGTGTTAGTGCTACAGAACTTTTGAGGGAAATACCATATACTATTCATGAAGTGACAAGTGACAAAAAACTGGAACCACACCATTAAAATATTTTTAATAGTGTGGTACTACTCATAAATTGCTAAATTATATAGTATTAATAATGGAAACAATCTTTTCATGGAGGAATTTTGAAAAAATTTTTTCTTGTTTTAATAACATCTGTTTTATTGGTCTTTATTTCTGGATGCACCTATCAGAAGGAGACCGATAAGGATTTAACTCCTTATTTAAAAAATATAAAAAGCTATAGCACTGATATGGATATGACCATTCAAAATGACAAACAAAAACTGAATTATGCTGGAAAACAATTTTATGTACAAGATTTAGGATCGAGGCTTGAGCTAAATAAGGAAAGAGTTTTCATATATACTGATGATAAAATTTATGTTTCAGATTTAATAGGTGGACAAAAGTATACAACAGTAAAGAGTTCAGGCGATGTTTATAAGATTAGCTTTTTCAATGAGTTCATAAAATTATTAAATACAAATGGCAAGACAAATTATGAATTTAAAGAAATAGATGGGGATAAATATGAACTTATAACCACATCAATGGCTGAAAATAACAGGAATATAAATCGTCTAGTATTATATGTTAACCAAAAAGAAAAATTGCCAAGAGCATTGGTAATATATGATGCTAAGGGAAATGAAAAGATAATAATAAAATACAAAAATTTCAAGAATGAGACTATTGATAAGAATCTTTTCAATATAAACTAAAGAGTGAAGTTAGGAGTGTGGTAGATTTGTTTAAACATGTTAGGCCTGTTTTTGCAGAAGTTGATCTTGATAATTTGTCATTTAATTTAATGGGAATAAAAAAGTGTACTAAAGACGCCGAGATGATTGGGGTTGTAAAAGCTGACGCATATGGGCACGGAGCTGTAGATATAGTTCCTACGCTACTTGAAAATGGAGTTACTAGACTAGCAGTGGCTGTAATAAGTGAGGCAGTTGAACTAAGAAGTGCTGGTATTTCTGTACCCATTATGATTTTAGGTTATACGCCAATGATTTTGACTGAAGATATTTTTAAATATGGTATAGAACCAACGGTTTTTTCTTATGAATATGTTAAGGAACTTTCCAAACTGGCAGAAAAAGATCATATAGATGTAAAGGTACATATTGCAGTTGATACTGGTATGGGCAGAATCGGGTTTTTACCTAATGAAGAAAGTGTAGAAGATGTATATAAAATAAGCAAATTACCCAATATAGTAATAGAAGGATTGTTTTCACATTTTGCTACTTCTGACGAGAGGGATAAAGAGTATTCCAATATACAGTTGGAAAAGTATAAGTGGTTTTTACAAAGGCTAGAGGATAAAGGTATTTCAATAAGAGTAAAACATATAGCTAATAGTGCAGCAATTATGGATTTACCAAACACAAATTTTCAAGCAGTACGACCAGGGATAATACTTTATGGATATTATCCCTCTGAAGAAGTTAAAAAGGATAACTTGAAGCTTAAACCTGTAATGACACTTAAAACTAATGTTATACACGTAAAAAAACTTAAAAAAGGTAATTATATAAGTTACGGAAGGACATTTCAATGCCAAAGAGATAGTGTTATAGCAACTATACCTGTTGGTTACGCTGATGGCTACTCTAGGCTATTGAATTCAAAAGCAAAAGTAATTATAAAAGATAAATTTGCTCCTGTGGTAGGACGGATATGTATGGACCAATGTATGATAGATATAACTGATATTAAGGATGTTAAGGTTGGAGACGAGGTTATACTAATGGGGCAATCAGAAAACTGCAAGTTTAATGCAGATGATATGGCAGAAATATTAGGCACTATTAATTATGAAATAATATGTATGATAAGTAAAAGAGTTCCAAGAGTGTATATAAAAAATAACAAGGTTATAAAAATAAGGAATTACATATAATAGATACCATGATAAAACCTATGAAAAAAAAGGCAAATCCTTTGACATATTGACAATTTTTGAATTATAATCATAGTATACATATTTTCGTTTTTTTTTAATAGGAGGTATTGATCGTTCTATGTCAGAATCAAAGAAATTAGTTGTAAGCCTTTCAGATACACTATGTTCTGAATTTGATGAAGCACTAAAACAAGATTGTAAAAAAAGAAGTGAATTTATTCGTGAAGCTATAATATTATATATAGAAGAACAGAAAAAACTTCATTTAGTGGAGAAGATGAAAAACGGTTATATGGAAATGGCGGACTTGAACCTTGAGTTGTGTGAAATGGGATTATGTACTGATATATGTGAATTGAAAGAATATGAAGTTAAGCTTTCGGAGAGTGATTTGCCTGATGACCATGGTAGTGAAACGAGGAGATATATTCTATGCTGATTTGAGTCCCGTTGTTGGATCAGAACAGGGAGGAATAAGACCTGTTATTATAATTCAAAATGATATAGGGAACAAATATAGCCCAACAGTAATTGTGGCTGCAATTACCTCGCAGATAAATAAGGCAAAACTACCAACTCATGTTGAAATTTCTTCAGAAGAATATGGTTTAAACAAGGATTCGGTGGTTTTACTAGAACAGATAAGAACTCTTGATAAAAAACGGCTTAAAGAAAAAATAGGCCACATGACTGATAATGATATGGATAAAGTCCAAACATCTTTGCTTGTGAGTATGGCATTAAAAAATAGCTAAAATAACCAATAGCATTCTAGGATATAACTAGGATGCTTTTTTGAATAAGGTATTTGAAATAAACTATGCAGCATAAAGGTGAGGGCAGTTTATTCTAGCACTTAAATATGTAGCAATATTGAGCTAATGTGATATACTATATAAAGAATTAACTGTATATAATGTAAAACAGGAGGTAAATAACATGCAAAATGATTTTACAAAACTAGAAGAAATCGCTAAAAATGTTAGAAAACATATTGTAACAATGCTTACAGAATCAGCTTCAGGTCATCCAGGAGGTTCATTATCTATAGTTGAGCTACTAACTACACTATATTTTAAAGAAATGAACATAAACCCAGAGAATCCTCATGACGATAATAGAGATAGATTTGTACTTTCAAAAGGTCACGCCGCGCCTGCATTATATAGTGTACTGGCTGAAAGAGGGTATTTTTCTACAGCAGAATTAATTAGCCTAAGAAAATTTGGGTCAATACTTCAAGGACATCCAAATATGAATACTGTTCCTGGCGTTGATATGTCCACAGGTTCATTAGGCCAGGGAATATCGGCATCCGTTGGTATGGCACTTGCTAGTAAAATTGACAGTAAGGACTATAGGGTATATTCAATACTAGGTGATGGGGAACTTGAAGAGGGCGAAGTTTGGGAAGCATCCATGGCAGCAGCTCAATATAACCTGGATAATTTAACAGCTTTTGTTGATAATAATGGTTTACAAATAGATGGTAAATGCTCAGATGTAATGTCACCTGAACCAATTAGTAATAAATTCAGAGCTTTTAATTGGCATGTAATTGACATTGATGGACATGATTATAGTCAAATAATAGCAGCTATAGAAGAAGCAAAAAACACTAAAGGAAAGCCTACTATGATAGTTTGTAAAACTACTAAAGGAAAAGGTGTTAGTTTTATGGAAAATGTAGCTAGTTGGCATGGAACTGCCCCAAGTAAACAGCAGCGTGATGTGGCATTGAAGGAAATTATTGGGGGCGAAAAATAATGGAAAAAAAAGTTGCAACTAGAGAAGCTTATGGTAAGGCATTAGCTGAAATAGGACTCAAAAACAAAGATATAGTTGTTTTGGATGCAGATCTTTCAAAGTCTACAAAAACTGCAGATTTTAGAAGTGTGTGCCCAGAAAGATTTATAAATATGGGAATAGCTGAAGGTAATATGATGGCAGTGGCTGCAGGTATGGCTAGTTGTGGGAAAATTCCCTTTGCAAGTACCTTTGCGATTTTTGCAGCAGGAAGAGCTTATGAGCAGATTAGAAATTCAATTTGTTACCCAAGACTTAATGTAAAAATATGTGCCACTCATGCTGGGCTTACAGTTGGCGAGGATGGAGCTTCACATCAATCAATAGCTGATATATCCCTTATGAGGAGTATACCTAATATGACAGTAATATGCCCTAGTGATGCTATTGAGACAGAGGCAACAATTATGGCAATAGCTGAATATAATGGACCATGTTATGTAAGACTAGGAAGAGCAGGAGTTAATATAATAAATGATAATCCTGAATATAAATTTCAAATTGGTAAGGGCGTTGAGCTTAAATCTGGAATTGATGCAACAATTATTGCCACGGGAATTATGGTGGATGCAGCAATAGAAGCATATGAAATACTTAAAAGTGAAGGCATAAATGTTAGAGTGGTTAATATCCATACTATAAAGCCAATTGATAGTGAAATAATTATTAAAGCTGCAAAGGAAACAGGAATTATTGTAACAGCAGAAGAACACAGCATAATTGGTGGGCTTGGCTCCGCGACTTGTGAGGTTACAAGTGAAAATTATCCTGTACCAGTAATTAGAGTTGGAATAAAAGATTTATTTGGCCAAAGTGGCAAAGCAGATGAATTACTTAAAGCCTATGGACTTACAGCGGATGACATAGTTAGCGCAGTTAGAAAAGGAATTAAGTTGAAAGTGAACAAACTGAAGTAATACAAGTGACAAGTGACAAGTTATGAGCATTCTCAGTCTGTAGATTGAAACTTGTAACTTGCCACTTAATTTAAAGGGGGGGTATGATGAAAAAGTTTAAAGAGTATTTATTGATTACCATAGGTTTTTTGATTGTGGCTATAAGTGTGAAGTTCTTTTTGGAAGCTGATAAAATAGCAGCTGGCGGAGTTATGGGAATAGCCATAATAATAAATGATATTTCACCAAATCTATCCGTTGGTATGATTATGTTCGTATTAAATTGTGCACTTTTTATTGTGGCATTTTCATCTATAGGTGGGAGGTTTGGAGTAAAAACTATATATTCGGGACTAGGGCTTTCAGGAGCAGTTTGGATTCTTGATAAATTTATTCCAAATGGTATGGTAACCAATAATCTATTTTTAGCTACCGTATTTGGGACTTTAATCGGTGGAATTGGCATGGGAATTGTATTTAATCAAAATGCATCTACTGGCGGTACGGATATTCTTGCAAAATTACTTAATAAGTTTTTCCACATAGATATTGGAAAATCGCTTCTTATTGTAGATTTTATTATAACTTTGTTTGCAGTGGCAACAATGGGAATTGAACTTGGAATGTACTCTCTTTTATCTGTTATACTTCATGGGTTTATAATAGATTCAGTTATAGAAGGTTTTAATGTTTGTAAGCAAGTTATGGTTATAAGCAAAAAAAATCAGGAATTTAGTAAATATATTATAGAAAAACTAGAGAGAGGATGTACAATCTTTAATGGTAAAGGTGGTTATACCTGGGAAGATACTTACATATTGTATACTGTGCTAAGCACAAATGAGTTTATTAAGTTAAAAAAGCACATAAAGGAAGTTGATCCCAAAGCTTTTATTACCGTATGTGATGCTCGTGAAGTATTGGGTGAAGGATTTAATAATATAGTTGGTGAAGAATAAGTATTAGATATCTGAAAGAACTAGTTTGTTTTTTTCAGATATCTTATGAAAAATTTAGCTTAATATGAAACAATATGTTGTAGAAAAAACCAAGATTATAGAGTAATATCATGTATATGTGGATTAAGCTAGTTACATAAAGTCTTATAAAACAAAAAAAATTTTGTTTGACAATAAAATATGTTATAATCGTTTCGTATAGCATAGAAAATTTGAAAGACAAATTATTAAGGGGAAAAAAGCGATGATCGAATTTAAAAATGTAAGCAAAGTGTATGTTAATGACGTTCTGGCGCTTTCAAGCATCAATATTGAAATTGAAAAGGGAGAATTCGTCTTCCTTGTTGGACCAAGTGGTGCTGGAAAATCTACATTTATAAAGTTATTGATGAAGGAAATAGATCCAACGTCAGGGAGTATAATACTTAATGATACGGATATATCTACTATTACAAGAAAACAAATTCCTTATTATAGAAGAAAGATTGGAATGATATTTCAAGATTTTAGATTGATACCTACTTTAAATGTTTATGAAAATGTGGCTTTTGCAATGAGAATTGTTGAGGCAGGTCATAGGGAAATAAGAAAGAGAGTTCCACTAGTTTTATCTATGGTTGGTTTGTCAGGTAAACACGATGCTTTTCCAAATCAACTTTCTGGAGGAGAACAACAAAGGGTTGCAATAGCTAGAGCAATAGTTAATAATCCAACTATTCTAATAGCAGACGAGCCTACTGGAAACTTAGATCCAGATACTGCTCATGATATAATGAGAATTATGACTGATGTAAATAGTGCTGGGACAACAGTTCTTATGGCAACTCATGCTCGAAATATAGTTAATAACATGAAAAAAAGAGTTATAGCTATAGAGAATGGAACATTGTCAAGAGACGAGGAGAGGGGTAGATACGATGAAATTTAGTACTATTCAACTATTTATAACGGATGCATTAAAGAGTCTTAGAAGAAACAAAACAATAAGTATAGCTTCAGTTGCAACTGTTATGGCTACACTTTTTGTTTTGGGAGCATTTGTAATGATTCTTCTAAACGTAAAAGTGGGAATAACTGATGTGGAATCACAGGTAGAAGCTAAGGTGTTCTTAAATGATAATATAAGTATAGATGATCAAAAAAATGTTTTAGGCAAGTTAAATGATATACCAGAAGTTATTAATATTTCATTTCAAACTAAGCAGGAAGCATTAAATCAATGGAAAGTACAATTAGGATCAAAAAACAAAGAATTACTTTCAGGAATGGAACAAAACAATCCACTACCTAACTCATATATCGTAAAGGTTAAAAGCCCAGAAGATATAACCAAGGTTGAATCCAGTTTAAAGGGTGTAAGTGGTATATATGAAATTAGTGATGGAAGAGATATTGTAAGCAAGATTTCAGCTGTTACAAAAACTGTTAAGTGGGTAGGAGGAGTTCTACTAGTTATATTGGTTGGTGTATCATTATTCCTTATATCAAATACAATAAAACTTACAGTTTATGCTAGGCGTAAAGAAATTGGTATAATGAAATATATCGGTGCAACAGATTGGTTTATAAGATGGCCGTTTATCATAGAAGGTATGGTAATTGGTTTCTTTGGAGCCGTAGTAGCAGACATTGTTATTTATAATGTTTATGCATTAGCATATAATAGAGCTGGTTCTTTCGTTTCCACTATGATGACTCTAGTAGATCCTATGTATTTTGTAACTAATTTATCATGGGCATTTATTATTGGAGGAATACTTATTGGTGCGTTAGGTAGTATACTATCTATAAGAAAGTTCTTAATTGTTTAACATAAGCTATAAGTTAAGTGACAAGTGAAGATGATAGGGATGAATTACAATGCAAGTGGATTTGTTTCACAAATCCACTTGCATTTTTTATATTTACAAGAGATTCATTTTGAATGGTTAATGATTTGTTAATAAAAGAATTCTGCAAATTTATATTTCTAGTGTTATAATTGAGTATATTTACATAAATACTATAAGAGTACATATTATAAAGAGGTGAAGATATTGTCGAAAAACAAGAAAAAGTGGATAATTATCGCTGTGGTTGTATTGATAATTACGAATTCAATGAGTTTTATTATAGGGAATAGAGTTCCGTTGTCACTGCCAGGTGGTAACGTGGAATTAAGTCAGAGTTCATATAATGAGGTAATGGAGTTTCAAAAGATGTTTGTGGTTAAAAATCAGCTGGAAAAATATTATAATGGAAAAATAGATGATAAAGTATTAGTCTCTGGTGCAATAAAAGGAATGACGGATTCACTTAAAGATCCATATACTGTATTTATGGACCAAAGTGAAAGCAAACAATTTAATACTCAGATTCAAGGTCAAGACTATGTAGGAATTGGAATACAAGTAGCTAATGATAATAAAAAGATAACAGTTGAAGGCGTCTTTGCAGATTCACCAGCTGAAAAGGCTGGTATAAAAACAAAAGACATAATTGAGAAAGTTAACGGCATAGCTTATACAGGTGATGATTTAAACAAAGCAGTAGCCATAATGAAGGGCAAGACTGGTACTGACGTTACAATTACTCTTAATAGAGCGGGTAAGGGAAGCTTTGATGTAAAGGCTACTCGAGAAAAAGTTTCATACAGTACAGTTACCGGTGAAATGTTAAATGATAAAATTGGATACATAAGTATCACATTGTTTGATGAAAATACAGGAGATAATTTTAAAAAGGAACTTTCACAGCTTCAGGTAAAAGGCATGAAAGGATTGATTTTAGACCTTAGAGATAATGGAGGCGGAGTTCTTCAAGACAGTGTAAGTGTAGCTTCTAATTTTATTGATAAAGGTAAAACGGTTACCTATACTGTGGATAAAAACAACAGTAAAGAAGTGTACAAATCAGATGGTGGATCGGCTATTGGAATGCCAGTTATGGTTCTGGTAAACGGAAATACTGCTAGTGCATCAGAAATATTATCAGGTGCTTTGAGAGATTATAAAGCTGGCACATTGATAGGAGAAAAAACTTTCGGAAAAGGTATAGTTCAAAGTACTCTTAACACTGGTGATGATACCCAATTAAAAGTAACAGTTGCAAAATGGTATACTCCACTAGGAACTAATGTACAACATAACGGATTTAATCCTGATGTAGTAGTTAAATATCCACAGGATTTATTGAATAAGACTTATGATAGAAATACTGATCCTCAGTTTAAAAAAGCACTAGATATGGTGAGTCAAAAAGTTAAATAAGTTTTATCCATATGCTACCGGGAGTAAGATTCCTCATTATACAAGAAGGAATTAACGCCTTATGCGACAATGGATTTATTCAAAGCTATCGCTGACATGGGGGAAAACTAAGCTCCATGTCAGTGCAAGTTTCACTTTATTTGAGAGGGGATTTAGTTTTTAATGAATATGGCAATATTTACACTTAGAGCTATTGCAGAAGCTATAACAACAATGCCCTATGTTTTAATACTCATTACTATAGGGTTTGTACTGTATTTAAGAAATAAAAATACAGTGGCAATGCAGAGAATGGTAATTGGGGAATATATGAACTCAGCTTTGGAACTTACAATATCACAAATTGTGCTTGGAATAATGGGAGGCGCATTAGGTAGTCTTATGCTTTCATATTTAGGAGTGATTTTTGATAATCAAATAACAATATCACTACTTTTTATGTTATCTGTAATTCTAATGTTATTCAGAAGCAGATTTATATGTTTTTCATATTCAGCAGGAATTCTGTCAATAGTGAGTGTAGTTTTTCAAATATTTCAAAGAGGTAGTAATATTAATTTATCACAGTACGATTTTTTAAAAGTAGATGTGGTTATGGTTATGTCACTTGTGGCAGTAATGCACATAATAGAAGGAATACTTGTATTTATTGATGGAAATAAAGGTGCAATACCAGTTTTCTCTAATAAGGATAATAAAATTATCGGAGGTTTTGCATTAAAAAGGTATTGGGCAATACCAATAGCAGTTATGTTTTTAATAAATAATCCAGTTACGGCTGATAGTTTGAATGTGGCAACACCAAGTTTATGGCCAATAGTTAAAAGTAGTTATTTTAAAATAGTAGCTACCACTGCTATAGCTTTATTACCCTTTTATGGAATGATTGGGTATAGTGCAATAACATTTACTAAAACAAAGAGAGAAAAGGCTATTAACTCAGGAATTTGTATAGGAAGTTATGGTGTTATTTTGCTTATAGTTGCTCAATTTGCACGGTTAAGCCTTTTTGCACAACTTATGGTTGCTATTTTTGCACCTTTAGCTCATGAAGTAATGCTTAAACTGCAAATGTATTATGAATTGAAAGGCAAACCTAAATATGTGAGTACAGATGACGGGTTAATGGTACTTGAAGTGGCACCTTCCTCACCAGCCTATGAGATGGGTATTAAAAGTGGCGATCTGCTTATAGAAGTGAATGATAAAAGGATATTTAATGAGCAGGATATGATAGAAGCTTTAAATGAAATGTCTAATTTTATATGGCTAAAAGTTAAGACAGTAAAAGGCAAATTACTTCAGGTTGATTACAATAAGATGAATACAACAAAGAGACTGGGAATAATATTTGTACCTAGAATTATTCCAAAGGAAAGTGTAGTGGTAAAGTACGATAAAAACAAATTTAAAGATGTACTTCAAAAAGCTAAGAAAAAAAATGATGATGACGGGAAAAGTGACAAGTGACAAGTGACAAGTTGCAAGTTACAAGGTACAAGTGACAAGGTAAACGTTGAAAATCAATGAATAAATTAAAGCTATCCAAAAATCATTTTGGATAGCTTTAATTAAATATCTTGAAACTGTACTTAAATTAGATGGATAGAGCTCTCTAGTTAATAGCAAAATTCTGCTTTTTTTTTGTTGACTTTAATTCAATGAAAGTATAAAATAATAATACGAACAAGCGTTCAATTGAGGTGAAATTATGAATGAATTTAAATTATGTTCAAAGTTTAAGCCCACGGGTGATCAGCCAACAGCAATAGATAGTTTGGTGCATGGATTAATAGAAGATAAAGATAAATGTCAGACCTTACTTGGAGTTACAGGTTCAGGTAAAACTTTTACCATGGCAAACGTTATTGAAAGAGTACAAAGACCGACTTTGGTTTTGGCACATAATAAAACCTTAGCAGCACAACTATGTTCCGAATTCAGAGACTTTTTTCCTGATAGTGCTGTGGAGTATTTTGTATCCTATTATGATTATTATCAACCAGAAGCATATGTACCACAGACAGACACGTTTATTGAAAAGGATGCTTCAATAAATGATGAAATAGATAAACTTAGACATTCCGCTACTTCTGCACTTTTTGAAAGACGAGATGTGATAATCGTGTGTTCAGTTTCTTGTATATATGGATTAGGTAATCCAGATGAATATAAGAAGCTTTCAATTTCGCTTAGAGTTGGCATGGAGAAGGAGAGGGATGAAGTTCTTAAAAAGCTTATTGAAATACAATATGAGAGAAATGAAATCAATTTCGTCAGGGGTACGTTTAGAGTTAGAGGAGATACTTTGGATATATTTCCAGCCTCTGCTACAAACAAAGGTATAAGAATTGAATTTTTTGGGGATGAAATAGAAAAAATAAAGGAATTTGATGTTTTAACAGGAAATATTATAGGTTCTCTTAAGCATGCGGTTATATTTCCAGCTTCTCACTTTGCAACTTCAAAAGAAAATGTGGAGGCTGCCATTAAGCAAATTGAATGGGAGCTTGAAGAAAGACTTAATGAGCTGATTTCACAAGACAAATTATTAGAGGCACAGAGACTGAAGCAGAGAACTAATTATGATATAGAAATGATGAGAGAGGTTGGCTACTGCACTGGTATTGAAAACTATTCTAGAATTATGGATGGGAGAACTCCAGGTGAGCCACCAAAAACACTTATTGATTATTTTCCAGATGATCTATTATTGTTTATAGATGAAAGTCATGTAACTCTTCCCCAGGTAAGAGCAATGTATGGTGGAGATAGGTCTAGAAAAAATACACTTATAGACTATGGATTTAGGCTTCCATCAGCTTTTGACAATAGACCACTTAGATTCGAGGAGTTTGAAAAGAAATTTAAACAGGTGGTATTTGTAAGTGCCACTCCAAGTAAATACGAATTGGAACATTCCACTAATGTGGCAGAGCAGATAATAAGGCCTACGGGGCTTTTGGATCCGGAAATAGTGGTACTTCCTGTTAAGGGTGAAATTGATGATCTCTATGGGCAGATAAATAGGACTATAGAAAAGGGATTCAGAGTTTTGGTAACAACACTTACGAAAAAAATGTCTGAGGATTTAACAGATTATTTAAAGGATATGAATATAAAAGCCAGATATATGCATTCAGGTATTGACACTATGGAGAGAATGAAGATTATACAAGAACTTAGAAAAGGTGAAGCAGATGTTTTAGTTGGGATTAATCTTTTGAGAGAGGGACTTGATATTCCAGAGGTTGCACTAGTGGCAATACTTGATGCAGATAAGGAAGGTTTTTTAAGATCAGAAACTGCTCTTATTCAGACTATAGGAAGAGCAGCTAGAAACTCTGAAAGTAAGGTTGTAATGTATGCAGACCATATTACAGGATCTATGGATAGGGCTATTAGTGAGACAAACAGAAGAAGAGCTATACAAATAGCTTATAACGAGAAACATGGATTAACTCCTACTACTGTTAAAAAGGATATAAGGGATATTATAGAGATATCAGCGGTGGCCGAAGAGAAAAGTGAGTATGGTAGTTTAGAAGAGGCAATAAAGGGCAGTATTGAAAGTATAGGAAAAACCATAAAAAAATATGAGATTGAAATGAATAATGCATCTAAAGATTTACAGTTTGAACGAGCTGGAAAAATTAGAGATATGATATATAAACTACAAAAAGAACAAAAGAAACAGATAAGAGGTGGAAAAATTTGAGAAACCAAATAGTTATCAAAGGTGCAAATGTAAATAATTTAAAGAATGTTAGTTTGACATTGCCAAGGGATAAATTTATTGTTTTTACTGGGCTCTCCGGTTCAGGAAAATCATCACTTGCTTTTGACACATTATATGCTGAGGGGCAGAGACGTTATATGGAGTCTTTGTCCTCCTATGCAAGACAGTTTCTAGGTCAGATGGATAAACCAGATGTTGAATCCATTGAAGGACTTTCACCGGCAATTTCCATTGACCAAAAGACTTCAGGGAGAAACCCTCGTTCCACCGTTGGAACAGTTACTGAGATATATGATTATTTGAGACTTCTATATGGAAATATTGGTGTACCTCATTGTCCGAAGTGTGGAAAAGAGATAAAGCAGCAAACAGTAGATCAAATGATAGATCAGATTCTAGCTTTAGGTGAAAAGACAAAAATACAAGTATTGGCACCAGTTGTAAAGGGCAGAAAAGGTGAACATACTAAGGTACTTGAAAATATAAAGAAAAATGGTTTTGTGAGGGTTAGAGTTGATGGAGAAATAATTGAAATTGAGGATGACAATTTAAAACTTGAAAAGACTAAAAAACATGACATAGATGCGGTAATTGATAGACTTGTTATTAAAGAAGGAGTTACCAGTAGATTGTCAGATTCCTTAGAAGCAGCATTAAAACTAACAGAAGGTACTGTTATTATTAATATTCCAGGGAAAAAAGATTTGATTTTTAGTGAAGCTTTTGCCTGCGCTGATTGTGGAATAAGTCTTGATGAATTGACACCAAGAATGTTCTCTTTTAATGCACCTTTTGGTAAGTGTGATACTTGTGATGGACTTGGAACCCTTTTGGAAATTGATGAGGATTTGATTATTCCTGATAAAAGTAAAAGTATATCTGAAGGTGCCATAGCATCTTGGGGTGATGGAAGATTAAAAGAAGATTCTTGGACCTTTGCAATTTTAACAGCGCTTCAGAAAAAATATAAGTTTAGTATTGATACTCCAATTAATGATTTAGATCCTAAAATCTTAAATGTTTTGTTATATGGCAGTGATGGTGAAAGAATTACTGTATATTATAAAAAGGATAATCAAGATATGCAGTTTAGCCATCGTTTTGAGGGAATTATAACTGAACTTAAAAGAAGATATATGGAGAGCGGATCAGATTACATAAAGACTGATATTGAGAATTTTATGACTGATACTCCGTGCCCAAAATGCAAGGGAGCAAGACTAAAACCAGAGGTTTTATCTGTTACCATTGGAGATAAAAATGTTCATGAATTTTGTAGTTTGCCTATAAGGGAAGAATTAAATTATTTAGATGGTTTAGAATTAAGTGAAAAGGATAAAATAATTAGTAATCAGATTATAAAGGAAATAAAAAACAGACTTCAATTCCTGCTAGATGTAGGATTAGATTATCTAAACCTTACTAGAGGGGCAAAAACACTTTCAGGAGGTGAATCTCAAAGAATAAGGATTGCCACTCAGATTGGATCAAGTTTAGTTGGAGTTTTATACATACTAGATGAGCCAAGTATTGGTCTTCATCAAAGAGATAATGATAGGCTAATTCATACTATGAAGCATCTTAGAGATATTGGAAATACTCTTATTGTGGTTGAGCATGATGAAGATACCATTAGAGAAGCTGATTATGTGGTGGATATTGGACCAGGGGCTGGAGAACATGGTGGAGAAGTTGTAGCTGCTGGAACTGTAGAGCAAATAAAAAAATGTAAGCAATCAATAACGGGTCAATATCTTACAGGTGTTAAAAAAATTGATATACCAAAGCAGAGAAGAAAAGGAAATGGAAACCAACTTAAAATAATTGGTGCCAAGGAAAATAATCTTAAAAACTTAAATGTAGAATTTCCACTAGGTGTGTTTAATTGCGTAACTGGTGTTTCAGGTTCAGGAAAAAGTACTCTTGTAAATGAGATATTATTTAAGGGAATCAATAGAAAATTAAATAATAACAAAGCAAATCCAGGTAAACATAAGGAGATACAGGGCATTGAAAATATAGATAAAATTATAAATATAGATCAAAGCCCTATTGGTAGAACACCGAGATCAAATCCTGCTACTTACACTGGAGTATTTGACATAATAAGAGAATTGTTTTCAGTTACAAATGATTCTAAAATGAGAGGTTATAAACCAGGAAGATTTAGTTTCAATGTTAAGGGCGGACGATGTGAAGCTTGTAGAGGCGATGGAATAATTAAAATCGAGATGCAATTTTTATCAGATGTGTATGTTCCTTGTGAGGTATGTAAGGGAAAAAGGTATAATAGAGAAACTCTAGAGATAAAATATAAAGGTAAAAATATAGACGACATTTTGAATATGACTGTGGAAGTAGCACAAGTATTTTTTGAGAATATTCCAAGAATTAAAAATAAGTTAGATACACTTATGGATGTTGGACTTGGATATGTTAAACTTGGTCAGCCTTCTACGCAATTATCAGGTGGAGAGGCCCAAAGGATTAAATTGGCATTTGAATTATCTAAAAGAGGTACAGGTAGAACTTTGTATATACTTGATGAACCAACTACGGGTCTTCATATTGATGACGTTAGAAAATTGATTTTAATATTACAGAGACTTGTTGATGCTGGAAATACTATTGTTGTAATAGAGCATAACTTGGACCTGATTAAATGCGCAGACAATGTTATTGATATTGGACCTGAAGGTGGAGAAAAAGGTGGTAATATATTATGTACTGGGACTCCAGAAGACATTGTGAAAAATAATTCCTCCTACACAGGACAATATTTAAAAAAAATGTTATAATTGAATTAAGACTGGACTAGCATTTGAAACAACACGCTAGTCCTTTATTATTATGATTATAAGAGGGTGGAATGCTTGATGTCAAGTAATATATATCTAGCCGGAATTAGTCTTTCAGGACTCGGCCAGCTAAGCACTGTTTTTAAGTTTATTATTATTGGAATAATATATGCTATAATATTTTTTGCACTTAAAATAATGTATAAAGATTTAAAAAATGGAGATAGGAAACAAGTAAGATCGCAAAAACAAAAGACCTTTGGGCTTGAGGTTGTTGATGCTGGAATAAGTAAGACGTTAAAAATAGGTTCGGTAGTACCAATTAACGGAGAAGTTACAATAGGACGAAGAGAAGATAATGTAGTTGTAATTGAGGAAGGATATGTATCGGGGCATCATGCCAGAATTTATCAGAAAAATAATAATTATGTGTTAGAGGATTTAAAAAGTACCAATGGTACGGTGTTAAATGGAGAAAGAATAGACAACAAAGTATATATTCGTTCTGGAGATGAACTTAAAATAGGAACAACTTTGTTTAAAGTAATAGGATAGGTGAAGATATGGAGAGTTTAAAAGATGAAAAGAAACTTTTAAGGGCAACATATCTTTTTTGCTTAGTTAGCTTTTTTAATTTAGCTGTAATTAAGCCTACATTTGATAGTAGCGCCCTTATAATAGGAGTAGTAATTTGCGTACTTATGGGGTATGCGCATTTTGTAGTGAGAAGATTTTTCCCTGATGGAGATAAATACATACTGATTTTTGCATGTATTCTTTCAAGCATAGGAATGGTAATGATTTATAGATTAAGTGCTCCAAGCGCAATAAAACAGATCATTTGGTTTGTACTGGGAATAGCGGCTTTTATATTGATAGTGGTATTATTACCTGAACTTAAAAAATATGGAAAATACAGGTATGTATATTTAGTATGTACGCTTTTATTTATAGGAATGGCAACCTTTATTGGTACATCAGTAAATGGATCGCAAAACTGGGTTAGATTTCATGGATTGAGTTTCCAACCATCGGAATTTGGAAAGCTATTTTTTATAGCTTATTTGGCATCTTCTCTAAAGGACTATAAAAATTTCAAACAACTTATTGAACCGGCATGTGTTGTTATGGCCACGCTTGGATTTATGGTACTTCAGAAGGATCTTGGTTCTGCTCTTATATTTTTTACTATTGCAGTGGCTATGCTTTATATTGCAACTGAAAAGGCTAAATATGTAATAGTTAGTTTGGCACTATTTGTAATTGGAGCTATGGTAAGTTATAAACTTTTTAGTCATGTGAGACTTAGAGTTATGATTTGGCAAAACCCATGGCCATACAAGGCGGACCAAAGTTATCAGGTTGTACAATCTATGTATTCTATAGCGTGGGGTGGACTATCTGGTACTGGACTTGGTCTAGGGTTTCCAAATATAGTACCTGTAAATATTGACGATTTTATCTTTTCAGCAATATGTGAGGAGATGGGCGCACTAATAGGATTTGCAATAATGATATTGTTTTTCTTACTTGTTTATAGATGTATGAGAGCAGCTATATTAGCAGAAGATAAATTTTCAAGAATGCTTGCTGTGGGATATAGTTCTATGATAGCAGCTCAAGTTCTAGTTATAGTTGGTGGGGTTACAAATATGATTCCACTTACAGGAATAACACTTCCTTTAGTAAGTTACGGAGGTACATCAATGCTTATAACTTTTATGGCTCTTGGCGTACTCCAAAAGATTTCAGAAGGAGGTAGGTAGCTATGGATGAGATTTCAACTGGTATAAAAAAAGTTCTATTTGTATTTTTATTGTTGTTTGTAATAGTTATATCCTATGTGGCTTATTTTGAACTGTACACAGCACCAAAGATTGTTAACAACTCCGATAATGCAAGACTTTGGGCAACAAGAAACAAGGTTCTAAGAGGAACAATATATGATAAAAATAAAGTTCAATTAGCAGTAAGTACAAGAGCTAACGACGATGTTACACAGAATAGACAATATCCAGGTGGAGCGGATTTTGCACATGTGATAGGGTATGCAAATACGCAATATGGACTTACAGGACTTGAATCACAATATGATAAATATCTTACAGCCTCAAGCAACATAGGAATAACTGAGTATATAAAACAGTTAATCGCTAGCAAGGGAACTGTAAAACAGCAGGATAAAAAAGGTAATGACTTAATAACAACAATTGATAGTAATGTGCAAAAAACAGCATTTGATTTACTAGGGAATAATAAGGGTGCAGTTGTGGCAATAAATCCCAAGAGTGGTGAGATAATTGCCATGGTATCCAAACCTTCTTATGATCCTAATAGCGAAGCATTGAAAGCTAATTGGTCTGCTATGAATACTGACGTTAATAGACCACTTCTAAATAGGGCAGTATCTGGGCTTTATCCACCTGGTTCAACATTTAAGACGGTTACAGCTGTTAGTGCACAAGAAAACATAAGTGGAATAATGAATAAAACTTTTGTGGATAATGGAACTCTTAGATTTAATGCTACAGAATCTCTAAATGACTTTGCAGGAGAATCTTTTGGAAGCATTAATTTTAAACAGGCTTATGTTCATTCCAGTAATGTTGTGTTTGGTACTATTGGATTAGAACTTGGAAATACTAATTTAAAAAATACAGCTGAAAGCTTCTATTTCAATAAAAATTTACCAAGTGATGGTATTGTCATTGATAAGAGTAGATTTCCTACGTTTAAGAGTTATGAGAAGGGGAATATAGCTCAAAGTGCCATAGGACAAAGCCAAGTACTAGCTACCCCAATGCAAATGGCCATGGTAGCTAGTACAATAGCTAATAATGGGATTATGATGGAACCACATGTTGTAAATTCTGTAGTGGATAGTAATGGTAATACTATAAAAACATTTAATAATATTTCACTTGGAACAATAATCACTCCAGAGATTGCTAGCACTATGAAGGAATTCATGAGAGGTGTTGTAACGGATGGGACTGGATCAGCAGCTAATATAAGTGGTTTAAATGTGGCAGGAAAAACTGGTACTGCAGACCATAAAGAAGGCACCAAAGATGCGACTCCTCATTCATGGTTTATTGGGTTTGCACCAGAAAATGATCCTACTATTGCAGTAGCAGTTATTGTAGAAGATGGTGGTCAAGGAGGAATAGCAGCAGCAAAAATTGCAGGCGGTGTAATACAAGCCTCTTTGACCAAATAGTGAGAAACTTAGAACTGAAATAGGCAGGTAATGACAATGACAGGAAAGACTCACGTTGGACTAGGAACAGCAATAGGTATTGCATTAAGTAATAGGTTGCCTGGTGTAATGAATATTATGTCCATAGCGATTCTTGTTATAGCTTCATTACTACCAGATGTTGATCATCCGAAAAGTATATTTAATAAATATATATTACCAGTAAAAAGTAATAGAGTTAAATTTATAGTATATGGATCTTTGGGTATTGCTCTATTAATTTTCAATTTTAAATATGAGAGGATACCTGAATTAAATGTGGCAGGAGCGATTCTTATTATAGTAGCTTTTTCATCCCATAGAACTGGACTTACACATAGTATTTCTGGGGTTATAATTTTTGCTTTTGTTGCAAATTATATAGGAAATATATATAATGATAAAAATTTAGTATATTATTTTATTCTTGGTTATGCTTCTCATATTATAGGTGATATGTTTACCAATAGGGGTGTACCTCTATTTTATCCTTTAAGAAATAAGAATATAAAATTTCCTATCTCATTTAGGGTAGGTTCCAAAAAAGGAAATGTTATAGAGGAAATCATAATTATTTGTTCAATTTTATATATTGCTTATAATATACCACTATTACTACGGATAAAACTGGGGGTGTGATAATGTTTGATTTTGAATATCAAATAAAGATTTTACCGGATAAACCGGGAGTGTATCTTATGAAAAATTCTCTTGGAGAAATTATCTATGTGGGAAAAGCAAAAATCTTAAAAAACAGAGTAAAGCAATATTTTAAGAGCTCCAAAAATCATTCTGTTAAAGTAAAAGCTATGGTAAAAAATATAGCTGAGTTTGAGTACATTGTTACGGATTCAGAGATGGAAGCATTAATTTTGGAATGTAATCTTATAAAGAAGTATAAGCCACGATATAATATCCTTCTTAAAGACGATAAGCACTATCCGTTCATTAAAGTAACTACTAATGAGGACTTCCCAAGAGTATTTATTACGAGAATTTTAGCTAAAGATGGATCTAAATATTTTGGACCATATACAAATGTATCAGCTGTATATGAAACTATAGAACTTGTAAAAAAAATATTTCCTATAAGGACATGTAAAAGGAGTATAAAAGAAGGGGGAGAAAAAACAAGACCTTGCCTAAATCACTATATACATTTATGTGATGCACCTTGCGCTGGACTTATAAGTAAATCAAGTTATGGAGAAATAGTTAAAGGGATAACTGATATTTTAAATGGTAAGGACACTGCTATAATAAAACAATTGACTGGTATAATGGAAGAAAAAGCTAATAATTTAGAGTTTGAAAGTGCTGCTTCCTACAGGGATAAAATCATTGCAGTGGGAAAAATAACAGAAAAGCAAAAGATAATGACTGGTAATTTCGAAAATGAGGATTTTATTAATTTAGATAGTGATGAAAATGATACTTGCATAAATATATTTTTCCTCCGAGATGGAAATATAACAGGAAGGGAACACTTTATAGTGGAGGACACTTCTGGTGAAGAAAACTCAGCAATAATTACAGAGTTTATAAAAGAATTTTATGGAGGAGTTGCCTTTGTTCCAAAAACAATATATGTTCCAGCTATTTTAGATTCGGAGCTTTTAGAAAACTGGTTGTCCATGAAGAAGAATGGAAAGGTAGAGATACATATTCCACAAAAAGGTTCTAAAAAGGATTTATTAGAAATGGTTTGGAAAAATGCAAACTCTGTGATGGACCAATTTAAATTAAAAATTTTACAGGATAAAGTTATAAACAAAGATACTATTAATGAATTTGCACAAGTGTTAGAACTTGAAGAGTTGCCTAAGAGAATTGAGGCTTATGATATTTCTAACATTCAGGGGGTTGATTCTGTAGGATCTATGATAGTTTTCGAAAATGGAAAACCTAAAAACAGTGATTACAGAAGATTTAGAATAAAAACTGTTAAAGGTGCTAATGATTATGATAGTATGAGGGAAATATTAACAAGAAGGTTTCAACACGGATTGGATGAAGTTAAGGAAATTGCAGAAAGAAATTTGTCACTGAGCGCAGGAAAATTTTGTGTGTTTCCGGATCTCATTCTTATGGATGGTGGTCTAGGACAGGTTAATGTGGCTCTTCAAGTATTAAAAAGTTTTAATATAGATATACCTGTTTGTGGAATGGTTAAGGATGATAAACATAATACTAGAGGGCTTATATATAATGATAAAGAAATAAATTTAAATGGCAAACAAAGTGTTAAACATCTTGTTACAAGAATACAGGATGAAGTTCATAGATTTGCAATTACCTATCACAGAAGTCTTAGAGATAAGAGAGTATTACATTCAATACTTGATGATATACCAAGTATTGGGGAGAAAAGAAGGAAAGAATTGCTGAAAAAATTTAAAAGTATAGAAAATATAAAAAAAGCTAATTATGAAGAACTTTTAGATACAGTTTCTATAGATAAAAAAGCAGCTACTAGCATATATGATTATTTTAATAAAAATAAGTAATATATTCATTAATATATATAGAAAAGCAAGGACAAAAGATTTAGTCCTTGATTAGAAATGTAATTTACATTATACTTAAATTTATATGAATAATTTTTGAGGAGATTCTAAATGAGGCGTTTTGATAACATAATGGTGAAATTACAAGAGACAATTAAGAATGAAAATATAAAGATTCAAGCAGAAATGAAAAACTATACATCTTTCAAAGTAGGTGGACCTGCAGATATACTTGTAACACCAACAAGTAATGAAGAAGTGGCAAATATAATTAAATTGTGCAAGAATGAGGGTATACCTTTTTATATAATAGGAAATGGATCTAACATAGTTGTTAAAGATGGCGGGATAAGAGGTGTAGTAATAAAACTTTCAAAACTGGATAAAATTACTGTCTCATCTACTAGAATAACTGCTGAAAGTGGAGCTACTCTTGGAAAAACTAGTTTTGCAGCAAGAAAAGCATCGCTTACAGGATTGGAATTTGCATGTGGGATTCCAGGGAGCGTTGGTGGAGCATTGACTATGAATGCAGGTGCATACGATGGTGAGATGTCATTTGTTGTTGAAAGTGCTATAGTTTTAGATAATGATGGAAATTTGTTGAAACTTAATAAGGAACAGTTACAATTAGAATATAGAAACAGTATTGTACTTAAAAAAAATTATGTGGCTTTAGAGGTTACATTTGCACTAAAACAAGGTGAGTATGATAAAATTAACAATAGAATGGAAGAACTCACTAAAAGAAGGCATGATAAGCAACCACTAGAATATCCTTCTGCAGGAAGTACATTTAAAAGGCCAGAAGGTTATTATGCAGGAAAATTGATTCAAGATAGTGAATTAAAAGGTGTAAGAGTTGGTGGAGCACAGGTTTCTATGAAACATTCAGGGTTTATAATCAATGAAAATCATGCTACGGCGCAGGATGTTTTAGATTTAATTAAACTTGTTCAAAAAACAGTAAAAGAAAAGTATAATGTTGAGTTATGTCCTGAGGTTAGAATAATAGGTGAAGACAAAATACTTTAAAATCACAGCCTGTAACAATAATAAAGTTTTCCATAGGGGAAGACCTATAAGGAGGAGGAAGTTATATGAGATTTGTAATTGTAACTGGATTATCAGGGGCAGGTAAGACTCAAGCGGTAAGAAGTCTTGAGGATTTGGGATATTTTTGTGTTGATAACTTACCTCCAACTTTGATATCTAAATTTGCTGACGATTGTTTTCGAGCAGAAGGCAATATAGACAGGGTTGCTTTAGTAATAGATATAAGAGGCGGAAAATTTTTTGATGACTTATTTCAAAGCCTTAAAGAAATAAAGAATAACGGATATAGTTATGAGATATTATACTTAGATGCCAGTGATGAGGTATTGATAAAAAGGTATAAAGAGTCAAGAAGAAAACATCCACTTGCCCCACAGGGAAGAATTTTAAAGGGTATAGAACTTGAGAGGAACAGACTTAAAGAGGTTAGAAATAGGGCGGATAATATTATTGATACAACAAAACTTTCAAACCGTGAGCTCAGAGAAAAAATCAATAGTATATACCAGAGAGAAGGGCAAATAGAGACACAAATTATAGTAACTGTATTGTCTTTCGGATTCAAATATGGTATACCTGTGGATTCAGATCTAGTATTTGATGTAAGATTTCTTCCAAATCCATTTTATATTCCTGAACTTAAGGCTTTTTCGGGAAATGACAGGCAGGTTAGAGATTATGTACTGGGTTTTGAAGAAACCAACGTATTTATAGACAAATTAGATGATATGTTAAAGTATTTGATTCCAAACTATTTAAAAGAGGGTAAGAGGCAGCTTATTATCTCAATCGGATGTACTGGTGGCAGACATAGATCGGTGGCAATAGCAAATGAAATTTACCATAAACTTAAAGATGACGGATATAATACTAATATAGAACATAGAGACATCGATGAGGATATAAATAGAGGTGGTAAAAAATTATGAAAATAATTGACTGGGTTAGACCAGGAATTAAAGTGAAAAGATGGATTATGTTTGGTGTTTTGGGTATCATGATGATGACCTTTGGTTTATCTGAGATGATGAGAAATAGTAGGTTTTATTCCAAAGAATATACAGCTTTTTATGTTTTCCTAGTTTTCAGTGGAGCTTTTATATTATATTTTGCAGTTGCTCAAGGAATGAAATCTATTATATCCCTTATAAACAAAGGCTATTTAAATGTATCATTAGATTCTAGAAAGCTTGGAAATCTTATTTATGAAAAAAGACTTTTAGTAAAGGGCCCAAAAATTGTTGCAATTGGAGGGGGAACAGGTCTTTCAACTATGTTAAGAGGCCTAAAATATTATACGTCAAATATAACTGCTATAGTAACCGTTGCAGATGATGGTGGCGGTTCAGGTGATTTACGTGAAGATCTTGGGATACTCCCTCCAGGAGACATTAGAAACTGTATTCTAGCCCTTTCAGATACAGAACCTATAATGCAGGAACTTTTGCAATATAGATTCACTGAGGGGAGACTTAAAAATCAAAGTTTTGGTAATTTGTTTCTTGCGGCTATGGATGGAATGTCAACTAATTTTGAAGAAGCAGTTAGAAAAATGAGTTCTGTTTTAGCAGTTACAGGTAGAGTTGTACCTGTAACTTTAGAGGACGTAACTTTAAAGGCAAAACTTTATAATGGGGTTATGGTAGAGGGAGAATCAAATATACCTGAAGCAGTTACTCAGTATCAGAGCCAAATTGAGAGCATATTTATTGTTCCAAGTGAAGCTAAAGCAATGGATGATGCCATAACAGCAATTCTGGAGGCTGATGCGATAATTTTAGGTCCCGGAAGTCTGTATACTAGTGTTATTCCCAATCTTTTAGTTAAAGATATAGCTAATGCACTTAAAAAAACAAAAGCATTAAAACTTTATGTTTCAAATATTATGACTCAGCCGGGAGAAACCGATGGTTTTTCTGTATCTGATCATATTAAGGCTATACACAAGCATGTGGGTGAAGGGATAATAGATTATACAGTAGTTAATACTGAAAAAATAGATGATGAATTTCAAGATAAATATTCAGAAAAAACATCTGAACTAGTTAATATTGATGAAAAAGAAATAGAAAAATTAGGCGTAGGTATTACTAAAGGTGATTTTATACAAATAAAAGATGGTTTTGTAAGACATGACTCAGAAAAATTAGCGGCCATATTAATTGAAACAATAATGGATAAAAAATTATTTTATGATAGAAAGAAGATTATTGAATACTTCTATTTATCAGAAAGATTGAAGGAAAACAAAATGAAATCAAGCAGGGAGTAAATTAGATATGTCATTTTCATCGGGTGTAAAAAATGAAATTTGTAGATTTCCTGATTTTTCTAAGGATGAGGCTATAGCAGTTATTTCAGCAATAATGAAAGTAAGTGGAACCTTATCTTTAGGTGGTAATAAACAAATGAGCTTTAATGTGGCTACAGAAAATCCTGCTATTGCGAGATTCATATTTAAAATATTAAAAGAAAATTTTAATATCCACACAGAAATTTTAGTTAAAAAGAGCAATTCTCTTAAGAAAAACAATGTTTACATTGTTCATATAAATGAAGCTATGGGAATAAGAACTTTATTGCAAGAAGTATCAGTGCTGAAAGAAAAACAGGGTATCATATCACTTGACTACAGCATACCAAAAAAAATAATTGAAAACGATGAATGTAAAAAATTATATATTAAAGGTGCGTTTTTAGGTGGCGGAAGTATAAGTAATCCAGAAAAAACATATCATTTGGAGTTTGTTACACATAATGAGGACTACGCTAGAGATTTAAGCGGTGTAATAAACTGTTTTGGATTGAATTCAAAGGTTATACAGAGAAAAAACAGTTTTGTAGTGTACCTTAAAGAAGGAGAACAAATAGTTGACCTTTTAAATATAATTGGTGCTCACTCAAGTCTTATGAAACTTGAAAACGTAAGAATCATGAAAGAAATGAGAAACAATGTAAATAGACTAGTAAACTGTGAAACTGCCAATCTTAGTAAGACCGTAAATGCTTCAGTAAGACAAGTTGAAAGCATTAGACTTATACAAAGGGAAATTGGGCTTTCAAGACTACCTCAAAATCTTAGGGACATAGCTGAAGTAAGAGTTAACTACCCAGATGAAACTCTAAATGAGTTAGGACAAATGTTAGATCCACCTGTAGGAAAGTCGGGAGTAAATCACAGGCTGAGAAGAATTGAAAAAATTGCTGAAGAACTTAGAAAAGAGGGTAAGTAGGAATATATGTCAAAGCATCAAGCTATTATAAATTATATTGGAACTATCGCAGAAGGAACAAAAATATCTGTAAGGACTATAGCTACTGAACTTGAGGTAAGTGAGGGTACGGCATATAGGGCAATTAAAGAATGTGAAAATATGGGAATTGTTACTACTATTCCTAGGGTTGGAACCATTAAGATTGATAAGGTTGAAAAGAAGAGTATTGAGGTACTTAATTACAGTGAAGTTTTAAATATAGTTGATGGCACAATACTTGGCGGCAAAAATGGAATTAATAAAACTTTGAATAAATTCGTCATAGCTGCAATGACATATGATGCCGCAAAAAAATATATAAGTCCTGGATGCTTAATCATAGTTGGAAATAGAGAGGACATTCAAAAATTAGCATTAATAAACAATTGTGCTGTTTTAATAGTTGGAGGTTTTGAATGTACCGATTACATAAAAAAATTGGCAAATGAAAAACAATTTCCAGTTATATCCTCATCTTATGATAGTTTTACTATTGCTACCATGATAAATAGGGCTATATCAGAAAGTTTAATAAAAAAAGAAATTATTTTAGTAGAAGATATTATGGAGACAAAAATTTATAGCATGAATGTAAATGATACTGTAAGTAAATGGAGTGAACTTGTTAAAAAAACTAAAAAAGATAAATATTTAGTAATGGATGATAAGGGCTTAGTTGTTGGGGTTATAACTCAGAAAGAAATTAACTTTGATATTGAAACTAATAGTGATGAACCTATCAGCAAATTTATGAATAAGGATTTTATGACAGTTACATCAAAAACTACAGTAGCGTATGCTGCACATATTATGGGATGGGAAGGTATAGAAATATGTCCCGTAATTGAGAATAAAAAATTACTAGGTATAGTGGATAGACAGGATGTAATAAAAGCACTACAATATGCATTAAGGCAACCCCAAACAGGGGAGACGCTTGAAGACATGATCCTTAAGAACTTTGAGTATGAGCATAAGGAAGGAAAAATGCATTTTAAGGGTAAGATAGTTGCTCAAATGTTAGATGTTATTGGTATAGCATCATGGAGTTCTCTTAATATGTTACTGTCAACCATGGGTATAATGACTCTTAGAGAAAAAAATAATGTTAATGTAGCTGTGGATAGTATTACTACATATTTTATGAAACCTGTTCAAATGGATAGTGAAATAGAGGTTTTTACTACTATAGTAGATATGGGAAGAACGTTTTGCAAGGTTGAGGTAAATATGTTTAGTGGAAATGAAAAATTGATATCTAAACTTATGTTATCAGCTAAAATTATTAAAAATAAGTATTGAAATATAGGGGGTATTCAATGAGCGAAGATTTTGTTCACCTTCATGTTCATACAGAGTATAGCCTTTTAGATGGTTCTGGAAAAATCACTAAGTTAATTGCTAGAGCTAAAGAGCTTGGAATGAAAAGTATGGCAATAACTGATCATGGTGCAATGTATGGAGTAGTGGATTTCTATAAGGCAGCAAAAGAGGCAGGTATTAAACCAATTATAGGTTGTGAAATTTATGTGGCAGGAAAATCCATGCACATAAAACAGCCAGACCCAGAAAATCATACATATCATTTGGTTCTCCTAGTTAAAAATGAAACCGGATATAAAAATCTTATGAAAATTGTTTCTGCTGCTTCTATTGATGGTTTTTACTATAAACCAAGAGTTGATCATGATTTCTTAAGGGAGCACAGTGAAGGTATTATTGCGTTAAGTGCATGTTTAGGTGGAGAGGTACAATCAAAAATTTTAAAAATGGGTAAAGAAGAGGCAGTAAAATCTGCACTTTTCTATAAAGAAACTTTCAAAGATGGTTTTTACTTGGAATTACAGTATCACGGTATGGATGAGCAACTTAGAGTAAATGAAGTACTTGTAGATATGTCCAAGGAATTAGATATACCATTAGTTGCAACTAATGATGTGCATTATATTAGAAATAGCGATTATAAATCCCATGACATATTGTTATGTATTCAGACGGCAAAAACCGTGGATGACCAGAATAGAATGCGGTATGCTTCAGATCAGTTCTATTTGAAATCACCAGAAGAAATGTATAGCCAGTTTTCATATGTAAAAGAAGCACTTGAGAATACTGTTAAAATAGCAGATCAGTGTAATTTTGATTATGAATTTCATAAGTCAAAACTTCCTAATTTCCCACTAGGAGAAGGGATAGATCATTATGAATACATGAAGGAACTTTGTTATAAGGGACTTAATGAACTATATAGTGATATGACAAAGGAACTTACAGATAGGCTTGAATATGAATTAGATATAATTAAGACTATGGGTTATGTGGACTATTTTCTAATAGTTTGGGATTTTATAAGGTTTGCTAGAGAAAAGTTTATACCAACAGGTCCTGGAAGAGGAAGTGGAGCAGGGTCTATTGTAGCCTATACTCTTGGAATCACCAAAATTGACCCTATAAAATATAATCTTATATTTGAAAGATTTTTGAATCCGGAAAGAGTATCTATGCCAGATATAGATTCGGATTTTTGTTATGAGAGAAGGCAAGAGGTTATAGATTATGTTGTTGAAAAGTACGGTAAAAATAATGTATCTCAAATTGTAACCTTTGGAACAATGGCACCTAGAGCTTGTATTAGGGATGTGGGAAGAGCCATGGACTATTCTTATGCTGAGGTTGATAGAATAGCAAAGATGATACCTAGCATTCTAAATATAAGCATAGATAAGGCACTGGAGATAAATACTGAACTTAAGCAGATCTATGATGAAGAACCTAGAGTAAAAGCACTTATAGACGTTTCAAAAGATTTGGAAGGTCTTCCAAGACATACTTCAACTCATGCTGCGGGTGTAGTTATTGCATCACAGCCACTAGTTAATTTTGTGCCACTACTTAAAAATGATGAGGCTATTGTGAGCCAATTTACCATGGGTACCCTAGAGGAACTTGGTCTTTTAAAAATGGATTTCCTTGGACTTAAAACTCTCACAGTTTTAAAGAATGCCATAACCATGATAAAAGATGGTAAAGGGATAACAATAGATTTAGATAATATAGATACTGATGATAAAAAAGTTTATAAGATGATTGGTGAAGGAAAAACTGTAGGGGTGTTCCAGTTTGAATCACCGGGAATGACAAACTTTATGAAGGAACTTAAACCTGACAGTCTTGAGGATATAATAGCCGGAGTTAGTTTGTATAGACCGGGTCCAATGAATGAGATCCCTAGATATATAAAAAATAAAAATAATCCATTGGAAGTAGAATATATAACACCAGAACTGGAACCAATACTGGGCGTTACTTATGGGTGTATGGTTTATCAAGAACAAGTAATGCAAATTGTAAGGGATTTAGCCGGATATTCTATGGGTAGAAGTGACCTTGTAAGGCGTGCAATGTCTAAAAAAAAGCAGCATGTTATGGAAGAAGAAAGAAAGAATTTCGTCCATGGGATTGTTGATGCGGATGGTAACATTGAAGTAGCAGGGTGTCTTAGAAATGGTATTTCAGAGGTGGCAGCAAATAAAATATTTGATTCTATGATGGATTTTGCAAGTTACGCATTTAATAAATCTCATGCTGCGGCTTATGCATTGGTGGCATACCATACGGCGTACTTAATGAGATATTATCCAACAGAATTTATAGCGGCAATGTTAAACAGTGTTATGGGTATTAATGAAAAAGTGGCTTATTATGTAAGATATACTAAAGAAATTAACATTGAGATTAAACCACCGGATATAAATGAAAGTTTTGCTAAGTTTACGGTTAATGGTGAGAGCATTCGTTTTGGTATTGCATCAGTTAAAAATGTTGGATTTAATGTAATAGAGAGTATTGTAGCTACTCGCATTCAAAAAGGTAAGTTTGTGAGTTTTGTGGATTTTTGTAATAAAGCCGATATTGGAGTTGTGAATAAGAGAGCAGTAGAAAGCCTAATTAAGGCAGGAGCATTTGATTGCTTTAATGTTTATAGGTCAAAGCTTTCTGCAGTATATGAAAAGATAATGGACGGCATTGGTGGCCAGAGGAAAAAAAATATTGATGGACAGATGAGTCTCTTTGAAGATTTTAGTAGCAAAGATGAACAGGAGATGGATATAAAATATCCTGATATTAAAGAATTTGATAAAAAATATATTTTATCCATGGAAAAAGAAATGACAGGACTTTATATTTCAGGGCATCCACTGGATGAATACGCAGAAACTCTTAACGCTGTTACCAATACTAAAATTTCAGATATAATAGTTGATGAATCCCTAGAAGTTGATGCACCTCTAGAAGTTAATGAAGCAGATGAAAACTTCAAGTTTCAAGATGGAGACAGGGTAGTAATTGGAGGAATAATAACAGAAGTTTCTAGAAAAATTACAAAGAAAAACACTATGATGGCTTTCATAAAGATTGAAGACATATATGGTGAAATTGAAATTGTAGTTTTTCCAAAGGTATTAGATAAGAGTAATACTTTAATTAATGAAGATGGATTGGTTATAATAAAAGGTAGAGTGAGTATTAGAGAAGAGGAACAGCCTAAAATACTTGCTGAGGAAATTAAACCTCTTGTGAAAGTCAACGATACAAAAGTTTATGTGCAAATTGAAGAAGCAAAACAGGTTAGAGCTACGATAAGTGAAATAAGTGGAGCTTTATCTGAATTTAGCGGAAGTACACCTATTTATATTTGTACTAAAAAAGAAAGAAAAAAATTTTTACTTCCAGATAACCTTTGGATAGATGAAGAAATTGAGGCGTTGAATTTCCTTAGAAAAAGGTTTGGAGAGGAAAATGTAAAAGTTATTTAAAATTAGGAATAGTCAATAAAATAGTAAACTAGTATTCTAGTCTATTTTATTGGTTATGCCTTATTATAAAATACTGAGTATATAATTCTACAACTTACATAAAATAATTATTAAATTGTGTTATATTTTGTTTAAACCATTGAAGTTTTTCCTAATTTCAATTAGAATTGTATAGGTAGGTAAGTGTTTGTAATGGAAATATCAATTACTTTGGCAATTTTATAAAATATGTGGGACAAGTTTAGTCCCAAGTGGTCGTAGGAGGTATATGTATGAAAACTATTGCTGTATTGACAAGTGGAGGAGACGCACCTGGTATGAACGCGGCTATAAGAGCTGTGGTGAGAACTGCACTAGACAAGGGAATCAAGGTAATGGGAGTTAAGAGAGGCTATAGTGGCTTAATTAACGGCGAACTCTTTGAAATGAAGAGATATGATGTATCTGATATAATACAAAGAGGTGGAACTGTTTTAAGAACTGCTAGATGTGCTGAATTTCTTACTGATGAAGGAAGAAGAAAAGCTGCTGGCGTACTTAAAGTATTTGGAGTTGACGGACTAGTAGTTATAGGCGGTAATGGTTCTTTTATGGGAGCGCAAAAACTATCAAAACTTGGGGTAGCTACAGTTGGTATTCCAGGAACTATTGATAATGATTTACCATATACAGATTACACATTAGGATTTGATACTACTTTAAACACAGTATTAGATGCTATAAATAAAATAAGAGATACATCTACATCCCATGAAAGAGTAAGTATAATTGAAGTAATGGGAAGAGACTGTGGAGACATAGCATTATATTCTGGTATTGCAGGTGGAGCAGAGTCTGTAATAGTGCCAGAAAAAGGTTATGACTTTAATGAGTTGTGTAGAAGTATACTTGAAGGAAAATTAAAGGGAAAAATGCATAATCTAATTATTGTTGCAGAAGGTATCGGTGGTTCAGCAGAACTAGCTAAAAAAGTTGAGGAAGTTACCGGTATAGAGACAAGAGCAACAATACTCGGACATATTCAAAGAGGTGGAAGTCCATCTTCTTTTGACAGAATGCTTGCATCTAGAATGGGTGTTAGAGCTGTTGAGGTTCTAATTGAAGGAGAATCATCAAGAGTTATTGGAATAAGAGAAAATAAAATAACTGATGATGATATAGATGAAGCTTTAGCAATGCCAAGAATATTTGATGAATCACTATATGAAATATCAAAAATGCTTTCAAAATAGGATTTATCAAAGATATAATATAAAATAAGAACATAAGGAGAAATAAAAATGCAAAAGACTAAAATGATTTTTACAGTAGGACCAGCAAGTGAAACAGACGAGGTAGTATCAAAATTAATTGAAGCTGGAATGAGCGCTTCAAGACATAATTTTTCACATGGTGACCATGAAGAACATAGAGGAAGAATGCTACTTGTTAAAAAACTAAGAGCAAAATATAATAAACCTATAGCTATTATTTTAGACACTAAAGGACCAGAAATAAGAACTCATAATTTTGATGGTGGAAAATTAGAATTACAAAAAGGAAATAAATTCACTGTAGTTTGTAATGAAGAAGTTCTTGGAGATGCAACAAAATGTTCAATAACATATACAGATCTTTATAAGGATGTTAAAAAAGGAAGCACAATTCTTATAGATGATGGTCTTGTTGGATTAACAGTTGACTCTATAGAAGGAACAAACATTATATGTACAGTAGCTAATACTGGAATGGTAGGAAGTCATAAAGGAATTAATGTTCCTAACGTTTCAATAAAACTTCCAGCTATGACTGATAAAGATAAGGGCGATTTAATATTTGGATGTGAAATGGAAGTTGATGCAGTTGCAGCTTCATTTATAAGAAAAGCAGCAGATGTTATTGCAATAAGAAAAGTTTTAAAAGAAAATGGCGGAGAGCACATACAAATATATTCAAAAGTAGAAAATCAAGAAGGCGTTGATAATATAGATGAAATTATCGAAGCTTCTGATGGTGTAATGGTAGCAAGAGGAGACATGGGAGTTGAAATTCCAATTGAAATGGTTCCACTTACACAAAAGATGATAATTAAAAAATGTAACGCAGCAGGAAAAGTTGTTATAACTGCTACTCAGATGCTTGATTCTATGATAAGAAATCCAAGACCAACAAGAGCAGAAGCTTCAGACATAGCAAATGCTATATTCGATGGTACAGATGCAATAATGCTTAGTGGTGAAAGTGCTAATGGAGCATATCCAGTAGAAGCTGCACAAACTATGGCTAAAATTGCAATAGCTGCTGAAAAACAATTAGATTACAAAGAAGTTCTTAAAAAGAAAAGACAAACTCCAATCACAAATGTTGCAGATGCAATAAGCCTTGCGACTTGTGAAACAGCTAGCGAACTTAATGTTGCTGCTATAGTTACTGCTACTCAAACTGGAAGCACAGCAAGAATGGTAGCTAAATATAAATCACAAGCTCCAGTTATTGCAGTTACACCAGATGAAAAAGTTGCTAGATCATTAGCGCTTAGCTTTGGAGTATATCCAATAGTTGCTCCAAAGGTTGTATCTACTGATGCATTAATAGTTGAATCAGTAAAGAAAGCTAAAGAATATAATTTTGTTAAAGATGGTGATTTAGTTGTTGTTGCAGCTGGAATACAAGTTCAATTAGCTGGATCAACAAATATGCTTAAAGTTCATGTAGTTGGATCTGAAAAATAATCCTACTCCATAAAAATAAGTGGCTATGGCAAAGTGATTTAATCAGTTTGTCGTAGCCACTTTTTTATTTAAATAGAGTGAATGTATAAAATTACATATTGTGGATAAAATAATATAATGATAAAATATAAGAGAATATTGATAAAATGGCAACTGATTCTATTTGCACCCTTGTGGTGCACTTTTTTTACCTAAATTTCCTGAATAAAATTGCTTATTAAAGTAAAACATAAGACTATATTTAATTTAGTATTTACAACTTTAAATGAGGTGATAATATATGTCGGATTTAATATGTAGTGCTGTAAGTTGCATATATAACATAAATGGAGTGTTATGTTCCGCTAGAAATGTACATATAGGGATTAAAGGGATAAGCAATAACATTGAAGACACAGATTGTGAAACTTATTTAAATAGAAATTTAAAAAATACATTGACAAGTATTGTGAATACAAACTTAATAGGAGAAGTAAAACAGATTGTGAGCAGTAATGAAATAGAGATGAGTCCTCAAGTGATTTGTGATGCCAAGCAGTGTACTTACAATAGTGGCGATTTGTGCGTTGCAAAGCGTGTTCAAATATATGGATTAAAATGTGAGGACAGTAGGTGTACTAAATGTGAGGTGTTCGTTTCAAAATCATAATTTCATGAAAATTCACTTATATGATATAATTAATTCACTTGCATTATAATCAATTTTATTTGGAAAGGTGAAAAAAATGAAAAAAAATGTTCCGGTTCTTAAAAATGAAACTTATACTATTAATATAGATGCTCATGGATATGAAGGTGAAGGAATTGGCAGAATAGAAGATTTTACAATCTTTGTTAAAAATGCCATTGCAGGAGAACAAGTTCAGACACAAATATTAAAAGTTAATAAGAATTTTGCTTTTGGTAAGATTATAAAAATAATAAAAAAATCAGAAAACAGAGATCAGCCAATATGCCCAATATACAATAAATGTGGAGGGTGTAATCTGCAACATTTAAAATACAGAGCTCAACTTGATTTTAAGAAAAAAAGAGTGGAGGATTGCATTGAAAGAATAGGAAAATTGAAAATTGTAAGTCTTGGATATGATGGGATAAATATCCACGAAACCATCGGAATGGAAAACCCATATAGATACAGGAACAAAGCACAGCTACCAATTTCAAATCTAGGCGGCGAAGCTGTGATTGGATTTTATTCACCAAGGAGTCATGATATAATTCCTATGGAGCATTGTTATATTCAGTGCGAAGCCTTTGATGATATAATAAAATTGGTTAAAACTTGGATTAATAAATATAATATATCTACCTATGATGAAAAAAATGGACAAGGAATATTAAGGCACTTAATGGTTAGAAAATCTTTTAGAACTGGCGAAGTTATGGTGGTGATTGTTGTGAATTCTAATGAATTACCACACTCAGATGAACTTATCCATGTTTTAACGGAAAACATAAGTGACGTAAAAAGTGTGATTCAAAATATTAATAAAAAAGCTACAAATGTTATTTTAGGGCAAAAGTGTATAACATTATTTGGACAAGATAAAATAGTTGATACAATTGACGGCTATAGTTTTGATATATCGCCATTATCATTTTTTCAAGTTAACCCAAAGCAAACAGAAATATTATACAAAAAAGTTTTAGAGTATGCAAATTTAAGTGGTAATGAAATTGTATTTGATGCTTATTGTGGCACTGGTACCATATCCTTATTTTTATCACAAAAGGCTAAAAAAGTGTATGGTGTAGAAATTATTAAAGAAGCTATTGATAATGCTAAAGCAAATGCTATTGAAAATAAAATTAAAAATACTGAATTTATTGTTGGAGAGGCAGAGGAAGTAATTCCACAGCTTATAAACAAGGGTATTAATGCAGAGGTGGTTGTAGTAGACCCTCCAAGAAAAGGTTGTGCACAATCACTTCTAGAGGCTATAGCAAGCATGAAACCAAATAGAATTGTATATGTGTCCTGTGATCCTGGAACTTTAGCTAGAGATCTTAGTATCCTAGATGGCTTAGGTTATGAAACCATTGAAATTCAGCCGGTAGATATGTTTCCACAGACTTCACATGTAGAGAATGTAGTGAAGATAGTGAGAAAATAGTGTCGTAACAAAGGAATTAGAAAATTTTTAATGAAATAGACTTTGATGTTGGTTCCCCCAGACGGATGTTTGAGGGAATTTTATGTTAGAAACGAGGGAGGTGATGAAATGTGAGACTAGATAAATTTTTAGCACAATCAGACCTTGGAATGAGGAAAAGAGTTAGGGATTATGTTAAAGATGGCTGTGTGAAGGTAAATGGAGAAGTGATATGGGAACCTGCAATAGAGATTAATGAAAGTTCTGATGTTATTGAATATCTTGGTAAAGTAATTGTTTATACTGGAAAAGTATATTATATGTTTAATAAACCTGCTGGCTGCGTTACCGCAAGAAAAGATGCAGTTAATAAAACAGTATTTGATTATTTCGATAATGAAAACATGAACGGAATATTTCATGTTGGAAGATTAGACAAAGATACGGAAGGATTGCTACTGCTTACCAATGATGGTGAATTTGAGCGTAAATTAATGGACCCACAAAACCATGTTGAAAAAACTTATTTCTTTTGGGCTTTGGGGTCATTAGATAAGGAAGATATAAAACAACTAGAGCAAGGAATTTCTCTAGGAAAAGGTAAAATACAAACGGCACCTAGTAAAATAGAAGTGCAAAAAAATGGTCTATATAAAGAGTTTGAACAAGAAATGGCTTCTGAGAATCTGTGCAATATAAACCAAAACTATTATAACCTGCCCGCGGTTTCTGGATATCTCACTATTTCGGAGGGACGTAATCACCAAGTAAAACGTATGTTAAAGGCTGTAGGCTGTTATGTTCTATACTTAAAAAGAGTTTCCATTGGAGCACTCAAGTTAGATGATTCACTGGAAAGAGGACAGTATAGGCATTTAGCCCTTAGCGAAGACGAGTGCAACGAAGTCTGAACTTAGGGATAAAGCCCGCATTCCGTAGCACAGCGGAGGAATACGTACATAAAACCTTTTTAAAAATAAAATAACAACTAAGGTTTTACTCATTCAGGAGTAAACTCCTAGTGAAGACGAGTGCAACGAAGTCTGAACTTAGGGATAAAGCCCGCATTCCGTACTTGAATGTTTATATTTAATTCACAAATGATGTTTTTGATAAAAGGTGAAGATGTGTTAAAATGAATACAGTCCTTATTCATTTTAATATATCTTTATGCGTACTATAATTTAAGTAGCGGAGGCTAAATGAAAATATGATTACTACAAACATAAAAGATATAAACATGAAATTTAATACAACAAATAAAGTTTTTTCTCCCCAGAACATTGATAAGGGAACCTTAGCTATGTTATCAGTTGCACAAATAAATAGTGATGATAAAGTATTAGATTTAGGCTGCGGTTACGGCATAGTTGGTATACTTTCAGCCAAAATCGCTGGAGCAAATAATGTAGTAATGATTGATGTAGATGATAACGCAATACAACTTACAAGGGAAAATATTTTACTTAATAATGTTCAGGGAGTTAGGGTACACAAAAGTGATGGATTTAAAAATATGGATGAAAAAGATTTTACTTTGATTTTTTCTAACCCACCATATCATATGGATTTTTCCGTTCCAAAGGAATTTATTGAAAAAGGTTTTAATAGATTAGCGATTGGTGGGAAAATGTATATGGTTACTAAGAGAAAAGAATGGTATAAAAATAAGTTGATTTCAATTTTTGGTGGCGTTAAAATAACTGAAATTGATGATTATTATATTTTTATGTCAGAGAAGAAGAATAAAACATATTCAAGTAAAAAAAAATAAAAATTTAGTGATAAAACGGGTGGATTATGTGCAACCCTAAAAGGAGAGTATAAATGCAAAGTGTAAATAATTTAATCAGTAAGAGCCCAGTACATTTAACTAGCAATACTATAATTTTAATAATATTAGCTATTATTGCTTTTTATGTAGTATCAAAAGTAATAGGTGTTATATTTAAAGTAGTTATGATAGTAGTGGCTTGTTGGTTCGTTTTAATGTGCTTTCAAAGTACAAATATTGTAAACATACCTGTAATAAAACAAACTTATACTAAAATAGAACAAATGATTCCTTCAAAAGTATTGTGGACCAAAGCTGCTTTAGATGGTGCTGATAAAATAAAAAATGCTGTTAGTAATATTAAATAATAAATATAGGTAGAATTATAATATGAAAAGTACTATACTGTAAGAATATTAGTGTATAGTTGATTTTTATATATGTGCCTGTAAGCATAATAAAAATCATTCATTAGTAATTGTGTGTACAAATACATTTGATACATGAATTTTATGAACCAGTGGAATTGCAGATTAGCCTGCAACTCTACTGGTATTTTTTAGTTTAAATAATCAGATAATAAAATATCTTTAATAAATATTTTCAGCGTAAGTATAATTTTTTCTGCTTTTCGCATAATAATATAATAGATATTATGTTGAAAAATATAGCTTGTTTTATGATATGCTGTGAGTAAAAATTAAATTTATGCAAATGGCATATGGTGAAAAACCTTATTTTTAGGTAAATTATGTATAGGTGAGTACATGAAAAAAACAATAAATTATAAAGAAATTGGAGATAAAATTAGAATTGAAAGAGAAAAGTTCGATATGTCCAGAGAAAAATTCGCAGAACTTTTAGATCTATCTCCATTTTTTGTGGGACAAATTGAAAGAGGAGAAAGAAAAATGAGCATTAGTACGTTGATAAACGTTTCAGAGTGCTTACATATATCATTAGATTATTTGATTTTTGGAGAGGCTTATAGTGATGAAGAGGAAAATAAGCTACATTCCCTAATCGTAAAATGTTCAGAAAAAGAGGCTAGTGTTATTGAAGAGGTTATTAAAACAATTTTACCTCATATTACAAGATAAAATTTGCAACAGATGAAATACATAATAAAATATGCTATAAGACAATTATTATCGTTGTCTTATAGCATATTTTTTAGTATGCACCATTTGGGTATAATTCAAGGTAAATATATACATACTTGTAATTATTGAATGAAGTGTAGCTAAAGAAATCGCCGATTTAAGATTGTAATAGTAGCTTTTTCTAAGTTAGGATAACTCTTAAATATATCTTAAGGTAGGTGTTTGATGAATCCAGAGATGATTGGGCACATAAATAACGATGAACTCAAAAATGATATTAATGAATTAAGAGACGTTTTAAACGAAATGTGCGCTTTAGCCGAAAATGCCGAAGACATGGAAAAAATAGTTGTAGTAAGCCAACAAATGGACACGCTTATTGTTAAATATATGATTGAAGAATATAAATATTTACAAGTAATTACAATTAACCCTATAGGGTAGATCTAAAGTCTATGCTATAGGGCTTTTTTTATATAATTATAAGTTAAAATTAAAAGTGTCAGTTGAATTGCGTGTCGCGGAGCAATTTAATTGATATTTTTTTTATTTTCAAAATAATCATATGACATTAAAAAAACGTGTAGAATTTTATCAAAATATAGGATATAATATATGAAATGATATTGGAATGTAAAAAATTTCAACTATGACGCGAAAGTTAATTGGAGGTTATGCCATATGAATAATAATTTTTACAAACAATTTAAAGATGGAATTATATTAAAACATAAAATTTGGAAATATAGACCATTAAACGAGAAGATTCTATCAGATGCAATATTTCACAGTGCACCAGGAATGATTTTTCTCTATGATGAGAAAAATGAATTAGTGAGATGGAACAAAAAACATGAGGACATAACAGGATACTCAGCAGAGGAATTATTTAAAATCAATGTTTTGGATTGGTTTATTGGTGATGAAATCAGTCGAAATATTGTAAAAGATGCCATTTCTAGAGCTGTTGAGGAAGGCTTTGGGGATGGTGAAGTAGAACTTCAGAAAAAAGATGGCACAACAATACCTATGTATTTTACAGCCAGTGGTCTATATTTGGATGGTAAGCAATATTTTGCAGGTGTGGCTATTGATATAACAGAGCGTAAAAAAAAGGAAAGTGAAATTTTCTATCTAAGTTATCATGATCAGTTAACAGGTTTATACAACCGTAGATTTTATGAAGAAGAGTTAAATAGACTGGATACTAAAAGAAATCTTCCACTAACTATCGTTATGGGTGATGTAAACGGATTAAAACTTATCAATGATTCTTTTGGGCATGTAATGGGTGATGAACTTATTAAGAAAGTGGCGCAATTAATAACCAGAGCATGCCGTGATGATGATATTATTGCCAGAATGGGTGGGGATGAATTTGTTATTATACTACCCAAAACGGATGCTTTGGAAACAGAAAAAATACTTAATCGTATTGCATATTTGTCATTAAGTGAAAAAGTGGGAGCTACGGATGTTTCTATTGCATTTGGCTTTGAAACTAAGGTTAATGAGGAAGAAAAAATTGAAAATATATTTAAAAAGGCAGAAGACAAGATGTACAAGAAAAAACTTTTTGAAAGCCCAGGCATGAGAGGAAGAACAATAAAAGCTATAATAAATAACCTTTACCAAAAAAATAAAAGAGAAGAAGAACATTCCTATAGAGTTTCAGAGCTATGCAAAAAAATGGGGAAAGCACTTAGATTAACCGAATATGAAGTTGAAGAACTTAAGACAGTTGGACTACTTCATGATATAGGGAAAATAGCTATAGATGAAAATATACTTAATAAGCAAGGTAAACTTACGGAGAATGAGAGGAAAGAAATTAATCGTCATCCTGAAATTGGTTATAGAATTTTGGGTACAGTAAATGACATGTCACAAATGGCAGAGTATGTATTAGCACATCATGAGAGATGGGATGGAAAAGGGTATCCCAAAGGGTTAAAAGGAGAAGATATACCAATGGTATCAAGAATCATAACTATAGCAGATGCATATGATGAAATGACTAGTGATAAAAGTTATGGAAGTGCACTTACAAAAGAATTAGCAATATTGGAATTACAAGAAATGGCAGGTAGTAACTTTGATCCTAAACTTGTAGGTATATTTATTGAAAAGGTAATACCGCAACAAGAAAAGTTGAAACAGAAAAGAGACAAGTAGCCAATGGGCACTTATCTCTTTTTTAACTAGCTCTCTTTATATAATCCGAAGCCAGTTATAACTAAATTATCCCAATCAGTTTCTTCGTCTTTAATCCAGCTATATTCAATGTTAAGCTCTTTTAGCCAACCATTAAGGCCACTACTTTTTTTGCTTACATTTGGAGCTAATCTTCCAAATGTTTCTTTAATTGTTTCAAGCAATTTTACTTGTTCTTCTTTTCCAAGTGTTTTGTCTAATAATTCTTCTATAACTTCACGACATTCTGCATAACTTTTATGGTCTTCAGCGTATAGTTCGTTAGACAACAATTGCTTCTTGTTGTTTAAGCTGTCTCTTACTTCATTTATTTCATCACCATTAGATAAGTATTTCTTAGCGATGTTAATAGCTGCAATATCATTATCCATTTTAACTATTGCTCGTTCTAGTTTTTCATTTCTCATTTTATTATTCTCACTTTACATTTTTTATTTGTCATGTTTATGCATCTTCAAAAAGTAATCAGCTAACATGTTAGTGCTTTTCTTTGAGAAGACTAATGACAATATATAATTATATCATTAAACTGGTTATCATACAAAACTGAATAAATAAAATATGTATTACGTTTACATTTAATAATAAACATGGTAAAACATTAGTCGCTATTTTTGCTTACATTAATAATATAAAAAAATATTGTGTTTTAATTAAAAATGTTGTATAATTCATATACTGACTAGTCAGTATATGCACATAGGAGGTTATGACATGAATTTATTTAATGTATTAAAAACAGAGTCAAAATCATTTTTAAAAAATAAAATTAAAATAATTGCACTTTTAGCCGTTATACTTATTCCCCTATTATATAGTTTCAGTTACTTGAAAGCCTATTGGGATCCTTATGGTGATTTAAAAGATTATCACGTTGCAGTGGTGAATAACGATTCTGGTGCAACTTTAAATAATGAAAAGGTCAATTATGGTAATGACACTGTTAAGGATTTAAAGGATAAAACAAACATTGGTTTTCAGTTTGTGGACAGTAAAACTGGCAATGCTGGAATTAACAATGACAAATATTTTGCTTTAATTGAAATACCAAAGGATTTTTCAGAAAAAATTGCGGATGCAAAAAATGGTAAAGTAATAGCTCCAATAATAAAGTATGTATCCAACAACAAAAAAAATTATATTGGTACTAAAATCTCAGAAAATATTAAAAATGAAATTTTAGTTCAAATCAAGCAAACTATTGCTGCTAAATATGGACAAACTGCATTTGATTCCATTTATAAATCTAAAGACGGTTTAAATGATGCTTCAAATGGTGCGGGTAAGCTTATTACTGGAACAACTGACATCTATAATGGTAATAATCAGATATCTTCTAATTTAAATGTGCTTAATAATCAAGTTCCTAAATTGCAGAGTGGTGCAAGTGCTTTGGCAAATGGTTCGGGGACACTTAACAGTGGATTAGGTAAATTGAATTCACAGGTGCCTACAATAACAAGTGCAGTTGGTCAGCTTTCATCTGGTGCTGATACTTTAAATAAAGGTGTATCTGATGCAGATAATGGTGCAAAGACACTAAATTCAAAGTCAAAAGATTTAACTGATGCTGGTACTAAGGTAAATGCGTACAACGGTATATTACTTGGCAAATATAGTGATATGACATCAGGATTAAAAAGTGGCGCGGATACATTGAATGGTGTTGCAACAAATGTTAATGATGGAGTAGCTGAATTGGTTAAAAATACAGAAGACAGCCAAAATAAAATGAATGAGGCACAAAAAGGATTGAAGGCATATTTGGATGTAAATCCAAAGGTAGCTAATGATCCAGCTATTCAGAAATATTTAATGACTATGGAAGCTATAGCTGAGAAGGCGTCTAGTAGTGAAAACACTAATAAAATTAAAGAATTGACAAAGGGAACAGCTGGACTAGTTAAGGGCACTAAAAATCTATCAGACCAGCTGAATACTGGTAATTCCAGTTCGTTAGCAGCAGCTTTTAATTCTGGACTAAATAATTTTAATGAAGCAGCACTTGAGCCATATACAGCTGGAGTAAATCAATACACAGCTGGAGTAGGACAAGTGGCTACAGGATTAGATGCATTAGCACAAGGTTCGACTAAAGTGGCTACAGGACTTGAAACTTTAAATGCTAGTATGCCATCTCTTGCAAGTGCATCTAATCAATTATATAATGGTTCATCTACATTAAATAATGGTATAAATGAACTTAACGGAAAAATGCCTGCTTTAGCGTCTGGTACTCAGCAGCTTGCAGATGGATCAAATAAACTTGGTGGTGCTTTATTAACTTTAAATAATGGAAATAAAGATTTACAAACTGGTTTAACAAATGGTGTTAAAACAATTAATGATAATGTAACATCGCCAAGTAAAGATCTTGGAACCTTTATTGGTGATCCTGTAAAAATATCCGAAACAGATATAGATAAAATAGATAATTATGGTACTGGACTTGCTCCATACTTCTTGCCAATATCATTATGGTTAGGTGCCGTACTTATGATGCTTATATTAAAGATTAAAAAACATAATTATAAAAAATTAAACAAATTTGAGTTTGTTTTAGGTAAATACTTGAATTATGCTGTAATAGGTATAGTACAAGCAATATTACTAGGTTTTGTAACTTTATCTCTTGGAATTAAGCCCACACATTTGGTGATGTTTTTTGGCTCATTAATAGTTATGGCTATTTCATTTGATGCTATACTTTATGCTCTAGTAAGTTTACTTGGACTGGTAGGAGAAGGTGCTGCAATAGTGCTCTTAGTATTACAATTATGTTCTGACGGTGGAACATTCCCCTACGAAGTATTACCTAAATTTTTTCAAGGTATAAGTCATTTCTTACCATTCACTTATGCTGTACAAATTTTGAGGGAATTACTATTCGCTAATAATATTAATGGAAGTCTAGTATTAAGAGATTTAGGAGTACTATTAGTGTTTGCTGTAGTATCAATAGCTGTAGCCTTAGTATTAGTAAAAAAAGGTGAAAAAATAAATAAACATATAGATAAAGCTTTAGAAAGCACAGCAGCATAAAATAACATTTGATTTTTAAATAGGGATAGAGAAAAAGGTGGAATTCATTAGCCTTTTTCTCTATTTTGCGTTGAAGATAAATGGTATTAGTAATTTATAAATCATTTACAATATAACAGTAAAAATGGTAAAATATTATTCATTGCAACTATTATATTAGGGGGAATACTTTTATGGATTTTCAAGAACCAATAATTGAAATAAAAGATTTAAGTATGGATTACGGTGGCAAGGTAGTATTAAATAACATCAATTTAAAAGTTGGTAAGGGAGAAATTATAGGATATATTGGACCAAATGGGGCAGGTAAAAGTACTACTGTAAAAATAATGTTAGGACTTGTTAATGGATATGGAGGCCAGGTGCGAATATTAGGTAAAGATATTTCGGATGGCAATGTTGAATACAAGCGAAAAATCGGGTATGTTCCAGAAGTTGCAGAAATATATGATAATTTGTCTGCTAAAGAATATTTGACATTTGTAGGTGAACTTTATGGGTTAGGTGAAGAGGAAACTGACAACAAAGCGAAAAAATTAATGAGGATGTTTGAGATAGGGGAGGTTTATAATTCTAGAATGACGTCTTATTCTAAGGGTATGAGACAAAAAGTTCTTATAATTTCTAGCCTTTTGCATAATCCAGACATATTGTTCTTTGACGAACCATTAAGTGGCTTAGATGCAAATAGTGTAATAGTAGTTAAGGAAATTTTGAAGCAACTTGCACTTCAAGGTAAAACTATCTTTTATTCATCACATATAATGGAAGTGGTAGAAAAAATCAGTAACAGAATTGTGTTGATTAAAAATGGTAGAATTGTTGCAGATGGAACTTTTGAGCAACTTAAAGAAAAATCTAAGGAAGGTTCGCTTGAAGAAATATTCAACAATCTAACAGGATTTAATAATCATAAAGAAATAGCAGAGCAATTCGTAGCTATTGTTCAAGGGGGACAATAGCATGAAGGCTTTTATAGCACTAAAACTGCTGGATAGATTTAAAGGCATTTTCAACAAAATGGGCATTGATTACCATGTAATGAGAAGAATAGTCCAAATAAAATTGACTATGGATGGAAGAAGAGTTCCAACAATCATGAATAGTTCATCAAAAAGAAAAAGAAATGAGGGGAATAAAGATAAAAATTTATTCAAAACCTCACTTTTAGTATATTTTATTATTGGAATTGTATTCCTTCCATTTATTTTAATGGGTACAAATTATATTTTTCAAATGTCCTTTGTTTTTGGAATTTTAATATTTTTACTTATGACTACTTTGATATCAGATTTTTCTTCTGTATTTTTAGATATTAGGGATAAAAATATTATTTTTTCAAAACCGGTAAAAAATATAACTTTAAGTGGCGCAAAATTTGTTCATATATTAATCTATATGATTTCAATCACTTTTTCATTGTCAGCATTAGGGCTTATTGCTTCTTTAATTCGCCATGGCGTATTGTTTTTTTTAATATTTCTAATTGAAATAATTTTTATAGATATATTTGTGGTAGTTTTATCAGCACTAATATATTTGTTTATATTAAGATTTTTTGATGGAGAAAAATTAAAGGATATAATTAATTATGTACAAATTATTTTAACTATAACTATAACAATAGGTTATCAATTTATAGGTAGAATATTTAATATTGTAGGTTACAATGTAGTTTATGTACCTAAATGGTGGCAATATTTTATTATTCCCATGTGGTTTTCAGCACCATTTGAATTAATAAATAATGGTAGCACTAAAATATATTTCGTGATATTAACAGCTTTAGCAATAGTTATACCAATAATAGCTATAATCATTTATATTAAACTTTTGCCAACTTTCGAAAAAAATTTACAAAAGCTAAACAATAACTATTCCCAAAATAAAAATCAAAATTATAAATTTACTAATGGAATATCTAATTTGATATGTTCTACAAAAGTAGAAAAAACATTTTTTCGATTTTGTTTAGATATGATGAAAAACGAAAGAAATTTCAAACTGAAAGTTTATCCATCTTTAGGTTTCTCTATTGTATTACCCTTCATATTTTTGTTTAGCTATATTAGAGATGAAGGATTTTCGACTATGGCATCAAGCAAATTATACTTTACTATATATTTTTGTGCTTTAATGCTTCCCAGTGTAATAATGATGATAAAATATTCAGAAAAATATAAGGGCGCATGGATATACAAAGTAGCACCACTTGCTGAAACTTCGGATATCTATAAAGGAACATTTAAAGCCTTGATTGTAAAATTAATTTTGCCAATATATTTTCTTGAATGCATGATATTTACAGCTATATTTGGAATCAGGATAATTCCAGATTTAATATTAATATTTTTAATTATGTTGATTTATGTTGTAGTTTGCTTTAGTTTATTTAAAAAGGCGTTGCCTTTTTCAGAAGCTTATGGAACTGGAGGACAGGGTGAAGGCATGATAATTATACCTATGATGATTATACTTGGAGTTATGGCCTTAATACATTTTTTTGTAACTACCATTCAATATGGCGTGTTTATTTATATAATAATAGCGTTATTAGTAAATATTTTTGCTTGGAAAAAAGCATTTAAAATTGTTCTATAAAAGATAACCTGGCCTAGGAAACTTGCCAGGTTATTTTTTTTATATAATTTTACAAATTTATATATGAGGCTTTAATTGGAGGAAGTTGAGTTAATGTATTATATGAAGCTAATTAGAATTATGTTAATAATTCTAATTAAAACATGTAACTTTAATTTTTTCTTATAGCACTTATCCGTTAAAATTTCTAGCTATTTTGATTATTATACAATCAAAGTCCAACCTTTATACAATCTTAATACTAGGGCAGACAATCTTAATCCAATCTTTATATAGTAAATGATAGTATTAATCTATTGATAGGGACAGGCAACCTAAAAAAAGTGCAATAAAAGGAGGTAATAAAAATGCTAGATGTAATAATGATTTTTTCTCTTATAGTATGTTTTGGTCTTTTATTTTTGTTTACAAATTTTGTTGAAAAACAAATTAGTAAAAAATAAAAAGGGAGGTGTTCATTTTGATTGGATTAGTTATCATAGCGGCTTTACTATTTGTTTATTTAGGATACGCACTATTAAATCCTGAAAAGTTTTAGAAAATTATTTAAAATACGTGGAGGTAATAATATGGGAACATTACAAATGGCAATTATACTTATTATTTTTGTTCTGCTTTGCATTCCAGCTGGTAAGTATCTTTACAAAGTAGCAGAACACGAAAAGACTTTTGGAGATCCTGTATTTGATAAAATAGATAATATCATATACAAAATCGTTGGTATAACAAAAGAGGAAATGACTTGGAAACAATATATCATCGCATTAATTTCCAGTAATGCAGTAATGGTTTTTGCGGCCTATTTGATTTTGAGAATACAATCAATTCCTATTTTGAATCCTAATGGTATAGGAAAAATGGAGCAGGGATTAACATTTAATACCGTAATAAGTTTTGTTACTAATACAAATATACAGAATTACAGTGGTGAATCTGGACTTTCGAATTTAAGTCAGACACTTGTAATTACATCGTTTATGTTTGTTGCGGCCTCAACTGGACTTGCAGTAGCATGGGCATTTATGAGAGGTCTTGCTGGAAAGAAAAAACACGGAAATTATTATGTGGACTTAACAAGAATTATAACAAGAATATTACTTCCAGTTTCAATTATAGTAGCAATATTTTTTATTCAGCAAGGAGTTCCACAGACATTTTCAGCTGATAAAACAGTAACTACTATAGAAGGAACTCTTCAAGATATACCACTAGGACCTGTAGCAAGTCTTGAAGCAATAAAAATGCTTGGAACAAATGGAGGAGGCTTTTTCGGTGCAAATTCTGCCCATCCTTTTGAAAATCCAACACCATTTACAAATGCAGTTCAAATATTTTCTATCTTATTTTTGGCAGGTTCAACAGTAATATGTTTTGGACATATGATTAAGAAGAAAAAGCAAGCTACAGCAATATTTATTGCCATGAGTATTTTGCTAGTAGCAACACTTTCTATAGCGTATCCGGCTGAGAAAGTTGGCAATCCTGCACTTGCAAGAATTGGGTTAAGTCAGAGTATGGGGAATATGGAAGGTAAGGAAGTCAGGTTTGGTATATCAGGCTCATCATTATTTGCCGTGGCTACAACAGCTACATCTGATGGAGCTGTAAACAGTATGCACGATTCATTAACCCCAATAGGTGGCCTTATAACAATGTGGAATATGATGCTTAATGTAATTTTCGGAGGAAAAGGTGTGGGCTTCATGAACATGCTCATGTATGCAATCCTTACCGTATTCCTATGTGGGCTTATGGTTGGAAGAACCCCGGAGTATCTGGGGAAAAAAATAGAAGGAAAAGAAATAAAATTAATTGCACTTGGAATATTGTTGCATCCATTTTTTATTCTAATTGGAACTGCGGTAGCATTAAGCTCCAAAGTTGCATTAGCCACTGTAAGCAATCCAGGATTTCATGGACTATCAGAGATAGTATACCAGTATTCGTCGGCTGCTGCTAACAATGGTTCTAGCTTTGCAGGGCTTGGAACTAACATTATGTTTTGGAATTATAGTACAGGAATTATAATGTTGTTTGGAAGGTATTTAACCATGATATTACTTCTTGCAGTATCAAGTTCCTTAGCTGCTAAAAAGTCTGTACCTATAACAGATGGAACATTTAAAACAGACAATACAATGTTTATTGTAATATTGTTAGTTATAGTATTAATAATAGGTGCTTTAACATTTTTGCCAGCATTGGCACTAGGACCAATTGCAGAGCATTTAACACTATAGCAACTATGAATATTAGAAGTGTAGAAAATAATTAGACAAGGAGAATAAAAATATGAGTGATAAAAATAGAAAATCTAAATTTATTACAAAGGATATATTACATGAAGTTGTTATAGAATCTTTTAAGAAAATCAACCCCAAATATATGATAAAAAAACCAGTTATGTTTGTGGTTGAAGTTGGTTTCTTTATATCTTTAGTACTTACATTTTTTCCAGGATTGTTTGGAGATCAAGGCAAAAATTTGAGAGTTTATAATTTTATTGTAGCAGTAATATTGTTTATAACATTACTTTTTGCAAATTTCGCAGAGGCAGTAGCAGAAGGACGTGGCAAGGCACAAGCTGAAAGTTTAAAAAAGACGCGTAAAGATACTATAGCAAAGCTAATAGATAGCAATGGAAATGTTAAAACTATAAATGCAAATGAACTGAAAAAAAATGATATAGTAATAGTTGAAAATGGAGATATGATTCCCAATGATGGGGAAGTAATAGAAGGTATTGCCTCGGTTGATGAATCCGCTATAACTGGTGAATCAGCTCCAGTAATGAAGGAAAATGGTGGGGATTTTGCCTCTGTTACTGGGGGAACAAAAGTTGTAAGCGATTGGCTAAAAATTAAAATAACTGCTAAACCAGGAGAATCATTTTTAGATAAAATGATAGAGCTTGTAGAAGGTGCATCAAGGCAGAAGACACCAAATGAAATTGCACTTAATACTGTGCTTATTTGTTTAACACTTATATTTCTTATTGTTATAGTAGCACTTTATCCTATGGCTATTTATTCACATGTTAATATTCAAATATCTACGTTGATTGCATTGCTAGTATGTTTAATACCTACAACTATAGGTGGACTTTTATCTGCCATTGGCATTGCAGGTATGGACAGAGTTACTAGGTTTAACGTAATAGCTATGTCAGGAAAAGCTGTTGAAGCTTGTGGTGACGTGGATACAATGATTCTGGATAAAACTGGAACTATCACTTTTGGTAATAGACTTGCAGCAGAATTTATACCAGTTGGTAAATCAAAAATTATGGACCTTATAAATTATGCTGTAATGTGTTCAATAAAAGATGATACCCCAGAGGGAAAATCTATAGTTGAACTTGGCAAAAAGCTAGGAGCAACCATTAATCCAAGGGAATATGAAAATCTTGATTTTACTGAGTTTTCAGCACAAACAAGAATGAGTGGACTGGATTTAAGTGATGGAACTTTAGTTAGAAAGGGTTCAGATGATGCCATAAAAAATATGGTGAAAGAACTGGGCGGTATTATTCCTCAAGATTTAGAAGCGGCAGTGAATAAAATTGCAAAACTTGGAGGAACTCCTCTTGTAGTTTGTGTTGATAACAAAATATATGGTGTGATCTACCTTAAGGATACAGTAAAACCAGGACTTCCTGAGAGATTTGCAAGACTTCGACAAATTGGTATAAAAACAATAATGTGTACAGGTGATAATCCTTTAACTGCTGCAACTATAGCTAAAGAAGCCGGAGTTGATGGGTTCATAGCTGAATGTAAACCTGAAGACAAAATTGAAGCCATCAAAAAGGAACAAGCAGAAGGAAAGCTTGTAGCTATGACTGGTGATGGAACTAATGATGCTCCAGCTCTTGCACAGGCAGATGTGGGCATTGCAATGAATAGTGGAACAACTGCAGCTAAGGAAGCTGCTAATATGGTGGATTTAGATTCAGACCCAACAAAAATACTTGAAGTGGTAGAGATAGGTAAACAACTTCTTATAACTCGTGGTTCACTTACAACTTTCAGTATAGCCAATGATGTAGCTAAGTATTTTGCAATAATACCGGCTATGTTCACACTTGCTATACCACAGATGAATGTATTAAATATTATGGGACTTAAAAGCCCATCTAGTGCTATACTATCAGCTTTAATATTTAATGCAATAATAATACCAGCACTTATTCCAATAGCTATGAAAGGTGTAAAGTACAGACCAATGAAATCAGAAGCAATTCTTTTAAGAAATATGCTTGTATTTGGTCTTGGAGGTATAATATTACCATTCATTGGTATAAAAATAATCGATATGATAATAAGCCCATTATTAATGTTTTAATAGGAGGAGAGATACGTTATGAAGATTTTAAAAAAATCTATATTAATAACTATAGTATTTATGGTAATTTGTGGGCTCGCTTATCCTGCACTTATCACAGGTATAGGACAATTGTTTTTTCACAGTGAGGCTAATGGAAGTATGATTACAGCAGATGGTAAAGAAGTAGGTTCTGCACTTCTAGGTCAGAACTTTACCAGTGATAAATTTTTTCATGGAAGGGTTTCATCAGTGAATTATAACACGTATACAGAAGCAGATACAAAACCTGATAAGACAGGGAAAACAGCTTATAGTGGTGTTGGTTCAGGTTCACAAAATTTGGCTCCTTCTAATAAAGCTCTACAAGAAAGGGTTCAAAAAGATATACAAGATTTTTTAAAGTCACATCCCGGAGTCAAAAAAGAAGATATACCAACTGATTTACTTACAAGTTCGGCATCAGGGCTTGATCCTGATATTAGCCCTGCATCTGCAAAGATTCAAATACCAGCAGTTTCAAAAGCATCAGGAATAAGTGAAACAGATCTTCAGAAAATAGTCGACAAATATACAGAGGGAAGAACCTTCGGGGTATTTGGAGAGCCAAGAGTAAATGTACTTAAATCAAATATTGAAATTGCTTTACTTGTGAAGAATAAGTAAGGAGGTTTACAAAGTGAAAAAGTTAATCTATGTATTAGTCATCGTGATAACTATTGTTTTTTTAGTAGGATTGGAGAAAAATTCGTACACGGAAAATTCTTATAGGGGGAAATATGTATCACAAAATAATGTAATATTAGAACTTGATGAAAACAACAATTGTACAATAATAAATACTATATATAAAGATGATTTTTATTCATATGGAATATATGCTGTAAAGGATAATACTATAAAAATCACTATGAACAATAATGCAGATTATTATGGACGGACGCCTATAGAAGGAAAGGTTTATGGAAGCAAAATTGAGTTTACTGATAAAAATGTAGACCATACTTTTGTAAAGCAATAATGTAACAATTGGAAAGTATTATTCAAATTATTGAATAATACTTTCCTTGTTTGAGCAGGGCATAAAAAGTAGTCAGTCAGTAACATATTTGAGGTGATGTTTTCTTCCATATGTCTTAAAAATATTATAATGGTATAATATAATAAATAATAGAGAAATATCAAATAAACATACATAGAAGAGGTGATATGGTAATGTATACACCAAAAAACATAAAACCGAAGGTTAAAACATCTATTGGAGAAGTTTTTAAAGTGAGCATCATCATGACAATAGCTACAATTATTGATTTGATATTTTATCATATAGGTTTTAAAGAGGCTAATATTATTTTAATTTATATTTTGGGTGTAATTTTGGTATATATAAAAACAAGCGGATATTTAACAGGAACCATTTCATCAATAATATCAGTAATGCTTTTTAATTTTTTTTTCACAGAACCTAGATATTCTCTTCAAGTTTATGACAAAAGTTATTTGGTTACATTTCCTATAATGTTTATTGTTGCTATTACAATAGGAACACTTACTACTAAAATTCAAAGAGAAGCTTCTGCTACTTCTGAAAGAGAAAAACAAACACAAATTTTATATAAAGTAAGTAAAAAATTATTAAGTGCAATAGGAACCGATGAGGTTGTGTCTATAGGAATTAAGTACACGTCAAGGCTTTTAAACAGAACAGTAGTGTGTTATTTAGAAGAGGACAGCAAACTGAAAGCTCCATCTATCTATGATGCTGAAGAAAAAGACAAGGACACTATTATTTTAAGTAAGGATGAACAAGCAGTGGCATATTTGACGTTCTTGAATGGTAAAGAATCAGGAGCAGGAACTAATACTTTTTATAGAGCTCATGGTTATTATATGCCTATGAAAGGTCAAAAAAAATTATTGGGCGTTATTGGGATATCTTGCTTTGAAGGATTCCTGAAGCCAGAACAAAAATTCATTTTTGAAACAGTAACAAGTCAAATTGTTATAGCCTTAGACAGAGAAATTCTCTCAAAGGAACAGGAAGCCTATAAAATGGAGATTGAAAGTGAACGATTAAGGGGTAATCTATTAAGATCAATTTCGCATGATTTGAGAAGTCCTCTGGCTGGTATTAAGGGAGCTGTAGGCACAATTATTGAAAATGGAGAACTTATTTCCAAGGAGACAAAAAAGATTCTTCTTGAAGGCATTTATGGAGATACGGAATGGCTTATAAGATTAGTTGAAAATTTACTTAGTATGACTCGTTTTGATGAAGGGAAAATGAAAATAAATAAGAATTTAGAAGCAGTAGAGGAAGTTATTTCTGAGTCAATTCATATAAGTAATAAACAACATAATGAAAATAAAATCAAGGTAAATATGCCGAAAAATCTTATATTGCTCCCTATGGATGGAAGCTTAATTGAGCAGGTACTAATAAATTTAATTGATAATGCTATAAAATTCACTCCCAAGGAAGCTCTCATTGAAGTAAAGGTTTATGAAAAAGCCAAAAATGTGTTTTTTGAAGTAATTGATAATGGCACCGGTATTTCAGATGAAATATTACCCTATATTTTTGATCGATTTTTTACAAATGGAAGTAAAATATCAGATTCCAGACGTGGAGTAGGGCTTGGGCTTACTATTTGCAACTCCATAGTTGAGGCACATGGTGGCAAAATTGAAGCTTTTAATAATGAAGAACACGGTGCTACATTTAGGTTTTATATTCCAAAACAATAATGGGATAAATTAAAATATTGATTTAAAGGAGAAAATAAGGATGGACAACAAACCATATATTCTAGTAGTTGAAGATGATAAACATATTAGGAACTTTATTATAGCGGCATTATCAGCACAAGGATATAAGTGCATAGAAACTGATAATGGAATTGAAGCCATAGCGCTTTCTTTGTCACATAATCCAGATCTCATAATATTGGATCTTGGACTTCCGGATATTGACGGAATAGAGGTTATAGCTAAAATAAGGGAATGGTCAAAAACTCCTATAATAATTGTTTCTGCAAGAGAAAATGAAAGACAAAAAGTTGAAGCACTAGACAAGGGAGCGGATGACTATTTGACAAAACCATTTGGCATTGGAGAATTACTGGCAAGAATACGAGTAGCACTTAGACACTTTTTTATAAACGAAACTCAAGATAAAAGTATGGATACTTTTAAAGTTAAAAAGTTGTGCATTGATTTTATTAAGAGACAGGTAATAATAAATGATGAAAAAATACATTTGACACCAATAGAATATAAAATAATGGAACTGCTCTGTAAATATTCAGGAAAGGTATTAACCCACAATTTTATTATTAATGAAATTTGGGGGTCTGCAATTGGAAATGAAACTCAATCACTTAGAGTTTTTATGGCAGGGCTTAGAAGAAAGATAGAAAAGGACCCTGCTCAGCCAGAGTATATTTATACAGAAGTTGGGGTGGGGTATAAATTAGTAGATGAGTAGCAAATTTGAAATTTCGTAATAAAGCTTTTTATTGGAAATTGAAATAAAATTAGTGAAGATTACAAATTAAATTTTTCTGAATTGATATGCTTATGTTTTAGTGCATAATGCGTTATAATTGAATAATAACACATTATATTGCAAATGAGATATAAAAAGAAAGTGAGACTTTTATCATGATGAGAATAATATCTAATATAGCAGATAGCTACGGCATACATAGTCTTCATAAAGAGTACAGTAAAACTGATCAGTTTAATTACGTAGAGGAGGAGGTATGTAAACTTAACAGTGACTTCTTAAAATTTTATAATAAGCCAATTGTGCCCAAAATATATTGTGATAAAGGTAGAATTGATAAAAGTTATGAGATAGGAAAAATAAAATTTTTAAGTGAAGTGGAAAATGGGGAGAGTAATAAATATTCTATATTTCATTATAGAAAAAAAATAATTACAGATAATAATGTAAATGTTATTTTTATACATGGTTGGAGGGCAGATAATTTAAACCGATTAAGTAAAGTGTTTTTAGATAGTTTTATTAAAAGAAATTATAATATTTATAATTATGTGCTACCATTTCATATGGAAAGATCAACTAATACATCGCTATATAGTGGTGAATATTTTTCAAGTGCAAATGTAAGCAGAACTTTAAAGTCTGTTCAGCAATCGGTTAGCGATATTAGAGCTTTAATAAGTTTTATTAAAGCTAAAAAAAAAGGAAAAATTATTATTATTGGTTTGAGTTTGGGTGGAATAATTTCCAACTTACTCAGCGAAGTTGAAGAAAATATTGATGTGTTAATATCATTGTTTTACGCTAATGATCTATCATTTACAATGTTTGAAACAGAAGTTGGTAAGTACATTAAAAAAGATTTTTTGAAAAATAATTTTACTTATGATTTATTAAAGAAAAGTTGGAATGTTATAAACCCTAGTCTGAAAAAACCAATAATAGATATTAATAAAATACTTCTTGTATCAGGAAGATACGATAAATATGTTATTAATAAGGATACAGATGTATTATGGGAAAATTGGGAGAAACCTCAAAGATATATGTATAGTTGTGGTCATTCTGGAATTGTACTTTCAAAAAATAAGGTTAAAAAAGATGTTTTGAAATTTATAGATAAGAGAGTGCACTAATATGGTAATTGTATGGATATTATTATGGACATTAGCTTTTATTATCATCATAAAAGCTAATAGAACGGAATCAACTGTATGGATGTCAGCAATATTTTTTTTAACCGGGTTGGGAGCATTTTCTGTAGTTTTACAAGAAAGAATTATGAAATTTTGTATAACCATAGTAAGCATTAGTCATGAAACTATAAACGTAATGTATTCTATAAATGCTATTCTGGTGGCAATTGTAAATAATATGGTGCCATATTTCATACTGCTTTACGGATTATCTAATACAAATATAATTCATAAAGACAAAAAGAAAATAATATATTGTATACTATTTATACCTTCAATTCTAAATTTTATATTCTTACCAATAAAGAGCAACTATTCAAAAACACCAGAAGAATTGGTGACATATTTTAGGGAGTTAGCAACATGGACCGTACCATATATGTTAGCAGGAATTTTCTTTTTAGTATATTCTTTTTTTAAAGAGAAGTCTTTTGTTATGAAAAAATATAGGCTATTTAATATTATTATTATGATTCCTTGTATTAGCTATATAATTTTAGGTAATGTTATTTTTAGAGCTATAGGGTTAGACAATAGTTGGGAATATTGGATTATATTAATTCCAATTGGATTTACGGGAGTTTTATATATTGCATTTAAATATGGAATATTCGGTATTAGTTTGAAGTTTGATAGATATAAGTTCGCATTTGAAAATATAATTGAGTTTGCATCAGACTCAATTATTATTTTGGATAAAGATCTTAATATTATAGAATACAACGAAAAATTTATAAATAATTTTTTAATAGACAATAAAAAATATAAGAATTTCAATGAAATGATAAGTTCTAGCAAAATATATGAATATAAAGATAGTTTACTGAATTCAATAAGTGAATCAGAAAACAATAATATTAAAGCAATTGAAATATTAATAAATAATAATGGTGAAATCAAATATTTTAGTGAAATTAAATATTTTGAAGTACATGTCAATCCAGTAATATTAAATTGTGAATTTCTTGGCACCGTACTTGTGTTTAAAGATATTACTGTTTATAAAAAAAATATTGAACTTATTAAACAGAATCAAATTGAATTAATTGAGAAAGAAAGACTTTTATCTTTAAATCAATTGATAGGTGGAATAGCTCACAATCTGAAAACACCTTTAATGAGTTCAGCAGGGGGCATACAGGTAATCAAGAGGAATACAGGAAAAATTTACAAATATATACAAAAAAATTGTAGCGACGCTACTGACATAACAATATCATTAGATGAAATTAATGATTGGCAACAGAACATAACAGAATATCTAATATATATGTCTAATATAATAGATGTAGTAAAAGGTCAAGTAACAGAATATAGTAAAACATCCGAAGTCTATTTTTCAATAAAAGAACTTGATGAGAAAATCACATTACTAATGGCATTTGAAATTAAAAAAAGCAAGTGTGTATATGTAAAGGAAATAAATATTAATCCTATGCAAAAAATTAATGGTGATGTTAATTCTCTTTTACAAGTTTTAAATAATCTTATAACTAATGCTATTGAGTCTAGTGAAAATCACAATATAGTAACTTTTGGTGTTGATAAAATAGATAGTAATATCATTTTCTTTGTAAGAAATACAGGACCTAAAATTCCCGAGGAAATCCAAGAAAGAATATTCACTAGAATGGTTACTACAAAAGGTAAAAATGGAAATGGGCTTGGGTTGTATATATCAAAATTAATAATTAAGGTTAGGTTTAATGCCGAAATATACTTTGACACAAATGATAAAGAAACGACTTTTTTTGTAAAAATACCGATAATAGGGGAGGAGTAATATAATGATACACAGTGGAATAAAGATAATTATTATTGATGATGATTCTGGGATAGTTGATGCAATAAAAAGTTTTTTGGGTGATAAATATTATGTTGAAGGTTTTACCAGTTCTAAGGAAGGACTTAAAAAATTAAAAAATGAAAAATTTGATATATTATTATTAGATTACTATATAGATGAGTTTACTGCGAAAGACGTAATAGATGAAATAAGAAAATATGATAATGATTTATATATAATACTTTTTACTGGATATGGGGAAGAAATTACTGGAATTCAGTCGCTAGAAAATTTAAGAATACAAAATTATTATGAAAAAAATGCTGATTTTGAAAAACTAATAATATTTATAGAAGGCATAATTAAATCATTAGAATTTTTCAATAACAAAAAAAACACAATCTCTGAAAGACTGAAAATATTGAGGAAAAATAATAATTTAACTCAAGATGATATATCCAAATATTTAGATATACATAGAACAACTGTAACACAATATGAATCTGGTGAAACAATTCCACCTACTCTAAACATTATAAAATTAGCTAAATTATATAATGTTACAACTGATTATATTCTTTGTTATGAACTTAATGTAGAAAAAAATCATATTAGAATTGAAAAACAATAGAGTATAGAATTAATACTTAAAATAACATATGATTTTTATGATATTTTAAGTGAGTTTAAATAACTATAATATAAAGTGGAACAAATGAAAATTTAGAACTGGTATATAGTAGAGAAAGAAAAGTCTCAGGTTGGAAACTAGATGAGAACGTACATAGATTTGCGTAAATCAAATCTATATACGTTATTTTTATGTATATGTAGCTGGGAATAATGGTAATAATAACATTAAAAAATTTTTTAGTAGCATCTCTTATAAAAAATTGAATAGTACTAAACTTCATCATATCTACCTCTTTCCTCATCCCTTGACAATGCTCCATTCTCTATAGCTATAACCCTTTTTTTCATATTATTAACTATATTTTTGGCATGAGTTGCCATAAGAACAGTTGTACCTGCGCTATTAACATCAGCTAAAATTGACATTATCTCATGAGCTGTTTCGGGATCTAAGTTTCCAGTAGGCTCGTCGGCTATTAGAATAATTGGATTATTAATTATTGCCCTTGCTATTGCAACTCTTTGTTGTTCTCCTCCAGAAAGCTGATTGGGAAAAGCTTTGTGTTTATCTTCCAAACCAACCATAGCTAAAACTAGTGGAACTCTTTTTCTTATTTCCTTACGACCTGCCTCAACAATTCTCATTGCAAATGCTACGTTTTCATACACGTTCAAAGTAGGTATCAATCGAAAATCTTGAAATATCATTCCTATTTTTCTTCTATAATATGGAATCTGTTTCCTTGTAATAGTAGCTAAATCCTTATCATTAACTATTAGACTACCTGAGGTAGCATCTACTTCCTTGATTAACAACTTAATAAACGTTGACTTACCAGCGCCACTTGGTCCAACAAGGAAGACAAATTCACCCTTTTCTATTTGTATATTGATGTTTGAAAGCGCTAGAACATCATTATCATATACTTTACTAACACTCTTAAATGCAATCATGCTTTTCCCTCGACAATTCTTAAAATTTTTTATAAATGATATAATATGTTAAATGGTATATTTATAACTAGTTGGGATTATTTAATAAACATTGTCTCCTTTATTGTCCAAAATTTTTCATTACGATTGACATGCTAGTTAAACTAACTTATTATAATAATATGTTAGTTTAACTAGCATGTCAATTATTTTATAAAAAAATCAATCATGGTTCAGCAAAATACATTTTTATATGGACAACTATAGCTTATTAAATTGAAGTATAACAGGGTAAATATAAAAATCATTAGAGCGGTTGGAAAAGTCTAGATTCAAACCACTGCGAACCAAACAAATCAAAACAGATTAAAGAAATTCAATGATATATTTCATAACAAATTAATATTGATTTTATGAATCAGGAGCATAAAGTTAACAGACGCTAGTTATGGGATGAAAAAGGAGATAATAAAGTGAAAACAAAAACTAATATAAATACAGTGGAATTAATATTAAACAAAAAATATTTAATTAAACCATTAATGACAAGAGTGGATATAAAAAATTCTAATTTAATAGAAATAATGGATGAAAAAAGTAAAATTAATTTAGAAGAAAATTTGCCATATCCTTTATACATAAAACATGTTATAGATGGTGAAGAAGTAACCTGTAGATTAGATATTATTAAAGAAAGATTAAATGGTATTTATATTACGGTGAATCAGGAAAAGAGGTCAGAAGATCATCATGATGATGATAAAGAAAATTATGGATGGGTTGGCAATATACAAATTCCACAAATAGAAGGTATAAATGAAGCAGAGCATAAAAAAGTACAAGAATTATGCAAGATATATGGTAAGTTTCCAAGTGAAGATAACTTGACTCAAAGTATTAAAAGTTTACAAGGCAAAATAAAAAAAACAAGTGATAAAATAAATATTCTTAATCAAGAGAAAATAAATTTAGAGGAAGTGAAAAATGCTTCTAAGGCTCTTAATGAGATATACATAAAATATGAATTATCTGGATTTGATGAAGATATATTAAATGAAAACATAGATAAAATAGCTAAATATGAAAAAACTAAGGAAATATTAAAAACAACAGATATCGAAGATGAAACGGAATTAGGAGAAAAAATTGAAAGCAGTAAGAATAATATAGAAAAACTTGAACAAATCATAACTAAACTTAATATGGAGAGCAATCAGATTTCTGATTCTTATAGCTCTTATCAAAAATATAAAGATATTGGTATAAGAAAATTAGATCAACTAAAAAAAGAATACATTTGTAATTTTAAAGCTATGGATGAATTAAAAAATATTTATTTATATGATAATGATAAAACTACACACTTCTTCTGTAAAGAAAAAGCAAAAGTAATAGATTTAAATATAGAAAATATAGATAAGAAAATTAATGCAATCGGTGTAATTGATGAGAGTGAAAATGATGATAAAATAGAGTATTTAAGAGAAAAATTAAGAAATAAGGAAAGATACATTGAAAAAAAACATCCACTAAATGACAGTGATAAAGAAAAAAAAATAAATGAAATCACTAAAAGTGCTATGGAAGATATAAATTCAAGTATGTATAGCTATTTAAATGCTATAAGTGAATTATATAACATAGAGATTAGAATAACGGAAATTAAAAAAGAAATAAAGTTACAGAAAGATTTATTTGAATTACAAAGAGAAGTAAAGATTTTAGAAGGTACTAAAGGAAAGCTAGAAATACTAGATAAATATAGAACTATAATAGCTACAAGGGATAAACATAAAGACAATGAGCTATTTAAAAATTCCTATGAGAAAAAATATGAAAAAGAAATAAAAGAGTATAATCAAGTTAAAAGTGATTTAGCATCAATAAAAATAAGTAATTGGGATGATTATAATGAAGCTAAAAGTGTATATGATAATAAAGAGAAAGTGTTACTAAAATCTAAAAATATATCAGATGTGGAAAGTTTAGATGCTAAAAAGCAATTTGAAAAGATTTTTAAGTATAAAAACAAACGAGATGAGATTATTAGCAAGAATAGTAACTTGCTACACATTGATATAGATGAAAATTCTCATTTGGATGATAAAGCTGAAAAAATTGTATTTAACGAGGAGATATTAAAGAAAAAAGAAAATAATATAAATAAAAAAGAAGAAACCAAAAAAACTTTAAAAATAGCAGAGAATAGTAATAAAACGAAACAAGAAAAAGTAATTAAAGATACTATGAGTAATGCAGCAAACCCTGAACAAGCTAAAGATAATTATAATGTAGCAGGCAATTCTCGTAGTGATATTTTGGAAAGTAAGAATAAAACTCCAAAGAAGACATTACAACAACTCAAAACGGAACTTCTTTGTAATCTTAAAGCTAAGAATGAATTAAATACTATTATTGAACAAAATGGTAATAAGGAAATCAAGAATTTTTGTGAAGGAAAAGTGGCCCAAATAGATATCACTATAAAAAATTTAGATAATGAAATTAGTACATTTGCTGTGTTAGATAAAAGTGATATTGACGATAAAATAAAATATATGGTTTACATGTCAAAATTATACAATGACGTGGATAAAAAAAGGAATTTGGGACTATATAATTCATTAAAGGAAAACGAAGTGATGGAGATTACTAAAAATGCTATGGCAGATATGGAGCATAATATAGCCAATTCGTTTATGGATATAAACGAATTGTATAATATTGAAAATAAAAGGGCTGAAGTTCAAAGAGGAATAGATATAAACCAACAAATAATTGAATTAGAGGATGAGGGAAAGCGCCTAGAAGTTGCTAAGGTGAAATTAGACATAGTACGGAAATACAATATTTTTGGAGTGTCAATTTTGAACAACTCGTTCTATAAAACTACAAATAACAGTGTAGCCAAATCACAAATTGAAGAATATAAGCTGGCACAAAAATATCTAGATGAAATGGAAATAAGCAATAAGAGAGATTATAAAGAAGCTAAAGACATGTGGGATACTAAGAAGAAGAGAATGTTCGGACATAAAAATATAACAAAAGCTACAAGTTTAGACAATAATAAAGAACTCAAAAAAATAGAGAATTATAAAAGCAAACAAAATGAGATTATTAACAAATATAGAACAACATAAGGGCGAAAAAAAAAACGATATAATGAGCTATAATGTTTAATATTAAATAAAGAATGGGAGCATCCATGATTTGTGTAAATAAAATCTATGGATGCTTATTTTTACATGAAAGATAAGTTAGCGGTATTATTTAGCAATTTTCAGAAGCAGAAATGGAAGCGGATCTTGAAAGAGAGACATGAAAGGCAAGATGATTATTTGTTGGAAGAAAGAGAATGCATAAAATTATTTACACTCCCTCTCAATATGTTTAAAATCCTTATGTATCATTTATAAATTTTAAACGTGCTTTTCCCGCAATTTTATGCATAATTAAATTCAATTACATATTTATGATAAAAGGTATTCAGCAATTACTTGTTGTCATTAGTTGTAAATATTGTTGATAAGAAATGTGACTTGCCCTTCTTTTTCTCTAGTTCGTGTTCTCCACAATAAGTTTGAAACATTACAGTATAATACTTTTTAATTTCAGCAATTATTTTTTTCTCCATAGATATATCCATTTCATTTAACTTCTCAAATTCTGATTTTATATTATCTTCTAGTGAAAGCTTTTCAGTTATTAATTTATCTATCTTTGTTGAAATTTCATTGCTTAAAGATCCATCAGTATTATTCTGTCCATCAAATTTAGAACTAATTTCATTTAATATATCTTCTTTAAGTAACTTAAATTGTTTCTTATGCTCCTCTTCCATTAGATTTACAATGTTTTGAGAAATCAATTCATTATTTGCCTCAATTTTATTACCTAAATACTCTTTTAGATTATCAAATTGTTCACTTTGCGATTTTGAAATTGTTTCGGCCATTTCATTAACAGATATTGTAGTATCATCTTTTGGAGCTAATAGGCTCCCGCTATCAAAGGATAATCCGTCACAATATTTTTGAATTTCTTTAATAGTTAGTCCTTTATTTTTTAAATTAATTAAGAATTCAAGCTTATCTATGTTTTTGTCTGTATATATTAATTTTTTATCTGATATTTTTATATTTAAAATATCATCAAAAACATGAGTAAAATATAATATATTACTTTCTTCTTGTTCTAACAAAGTAGCTACTTGGGTAATTGTGTAATATAATATTTCGCCACGTTTCTTGACATTTATAATATCCTCCTGTTCAAGTTTCATATTATTATCTTCAATATTCATAATGTTTTAAATCCCCTTTATTATCTTTTAAATTAAATATAATGATTTAACTCAAAATATTTTTTGTAAAATAATTGACATGCTAGTTAAACTAACATATGATAATAATAAGTTAGTTTAACTAGCATGTCAATTATAATAAAAGATTCCAGGCTATAAATGAGCGAAAATACTTGAATAATTTTCCGAAGATAAAAAATACATCTATGAAAACTCTTTTTATAATTGAGTTACTACCTAAAAACATAGCTAAGGAGATAAACATAAATGTTTAATAGTTAAATCTTAGCAAAATTATCACCTTCCAGTATTGGAATTAAAACTGTAAGGAATTAGGCTAAAAACAACTAATATCTTTGATATTTAATCAAGAAAGTTCATTCGAATTTAGCTGGTAAAATGTGTTATCAAATTGGCTTATTTATTGAGAAGTATATAAAAATGGAGGCTTGAGTCAATTATGGAAAAAAGTAAAATGTTATTAGTTGGATTAGGACAAGGCGCAGGAAATATTGTAGATGGATTATTGAGTAAAAACAGCTCTTACAATGGGTTATTTTTTAATAGTAGCTCATTAGATATTAAACCATTAAAGAACGCAAATATAGGTAAAAATGTTTATTTATATCCAGGTACTGATGGTTCAGGGAGAGATAGAAAAAGATCAAAAGAAATGATAAAAGATAATGCAAATGCAATAGGAACTTTATTAAAAAAATATTCTCAAACAGAAGTTATGGTTATATTTACAAGCTTTGCAGGCGGAACAGGCTCTGGAGCAATAAAAACATTCATCCAAATAGCTACTTCTGCTATCCCAACTACAAAAATTAATATAGTAGGAATTTTACCAAGTTTATCTGAAGATCAATTGGCGTTCAAAAACACTTTAGAATGTTGGAATGATATCAATAGCATAATGGATTTAACTAACGATATTAAGTTTGTAGATAACAATAAAAGAAATGCATACTCAGAAATAAATAAAGAGGTAGTTGAAAGTTTAGATTTAGCATATAACTTGATGGGTGTTCATGGGGATGGAAATATTGATAAAAAAGATTCGTTTAGAATAAATACAGCCGATGGAGTTGGAATTGTTTTAAAACTTTATGAGGGATTAAAAGATGCGAGAACAGCTATTGATTTTTCTATAAAGAACAGTGTATTTGCACAACCAGATATATACGATTGTGATTATTTAGGTGTGAATTTAAAAGTAGATAGTTATGATTCAAATGAAATTGCTAAATGCTTTGAAGTTTATAAGAGTACATATACAACTTATAATAATTCATTTAATGTGGTTGTTCTTGGCGGCTGTGAAACTCCCACTGAATCAATCAAATTGATAAAATTGGCATTAGATGATAGGTCTAAAAGAGAACACTCAAGAGGTAAAATAAGAAGTGTCATAATAGATTTTGATGATGATAGTGATGATTTGGAAGCAAACGAAACATTAGAGTTTTCTTTTGAATAATAAGATAATAAATTGATACTGCGCAAATGTATTATCTGAGACAGACAAGTTAGAAACAATTTCAATAGAACTAATACTAACAATAAAAAAGAATTTTATGGGAACATGCATAGATTTTATTTAGATACGTAGAAGATAATCATCACAGGTACGGGAGTGTAATTAATTCTCTACGTTATCTTTAATACTTATTATATTACTTATATTAGAGGAGGTTTTTATAATGTCTGAAAGAAACGCACTATTATCCGCATGTCAAAAACTAGGCAACTCACTTATGACACCTATTGCTGTTTTGCCTGCTGCGGGGTTACTTTTAAGATTTGGTAAGCCAGACATGCTAAATATTCTATGGATGGTTGCTGCGGGAAATGCACTTTTTGATAATTTATCACTGCTATTTGCAGTAGGAATTGCAGTAGGTTTTGCAGATGAAAATAATGGTGTAGCAGGACTTGCAGCTGTTGTTGGATATTTGATTTTCAACAATGTAGCTTTAGCATTTGATACAACAATAAATATGGGTGTACTCGGTGGTATCATAATTGGTATTATGGCGGGTAATCTCTACAACAGGTATAAAAGTGTCCACTTGCCGGATTTTTTTGGTTTCTTTGGAGGCAAAAGATTTGTACCTATAGTTACTTCAGCTTGTTCTGTGATACTTGGAGTAATATCCGGACTATTTTGGCCACTAATCCAAACTGCCACAAATAATTTTGGTAATTTTATTGCCAATGCAGGTGTTGTTGGTGCTTTCATTTATGGGTTTTTAAATAGATTACTTATTCCACTTGGACTTCATCACGTTCTTAACACTTTGATATGGTTTCAATTTGGAACATTTAAGGATGTATCTGGAAAAATAGTAAACGGAGATTTACACAGATTCTTTTCACTGGATAAAACTGCGGGAACTTATATGACAGGATTTTTCCCTATTATGATGTTTGCACTTCCTGCTGCATGTATTGCTATGATTGCAGCTGCTAAGAAAGAAAATCGCAAAAAGGTTACAGGAATGCTTCTTGGTATAGCATTTACTGCTTTTCTAACAGGAGTAACTGAACCAATTGAATTTACATTTATCTTTTTAGCACCAGTTTTATATATTATACATGCTTTATTAACTGGAGTATCCATGGCATTATGCGCCGCACTTGGGATTAAAGATGGTTTTACATTTTCAGCTGGAGCCATAGATTATGCGATGAATTTTAAAATAGCAACAAAGCCTGTGTTATTACTATTAATAGGAGTAGTATATGCTTTCATCTATTATTTACTATTCTATTTTTCAATAATTAAATTTAATTTACCTACCCCAGGAAGAACTGATGATTTTAATGATAATGAATCATCAAGTATGATGTTAGGGAACAAAGAACCAGTAATTTCAGGTAATTCTGAGATTAAACAAAAATAAAACTTACAGTAAAAGATGGATATAAAATCGATAGTACGGTTGTAAAAAAATAGGTGCAGGCGGAGTTATGAGCTATTTAAAAACAGGTGCTGAAAATTGGCACCTGTTTTATTTTTTTACACCACTGTACAAGCAATTTATAATTAACACCAAATACAACGTATCAAATACATTATATTTCTTCTAAAAACATTTATATTGTAAAATCATTGACATGTTAGCTAAACTAACATATAATTTCAATAGGTTAGTTTAAAGAACAAATAATTGCAAAAATCTATCTAAACTGACACACAATGACGAAAAAATCAGCTCGCTTAATATGAAAAACAGAGGTGAAAAAGTTTGAAAATGTATAAAAACTAGATTTTAAAGATGAAATGAGAAAGAAAAATTGAAAGGGGGGAATTTTAGTTTTGATTCATATCATACTGAGCAATGTTTCTAAACTAAAAAAATTATGAAAAAATTTATACGTGAAAATAAAAATAAACTTTTGATTCTGTGCACAATAATTTCTACAATAATTTATCTTGTGTGGAGAATCACTGCGACAATACCACTAGGGCTAGGAAAAGCATCACTTATATCAGGTATAGCATTATTAGTAGTAGAAATAATAGGGATGTTTGAAGCAGCTATCCATTTTTATAACATGTCAAATATAGAATATCCTAAAAGACCGGAGGTTTCTGAAGAATTGTTCCCCGAAGTTGATATTTTTGTTGCTACGTATAATGAACCCGTAAAACTATTATATAAAACAATAAATGGTTGCATAAATATGGATTATCCAGATAAGAAAAAAGTACATATTTATATATGCGATGATGGTGATAGACCTGAAATGAAGCAACTTGCAAAACATATGAAGATTAATTATATAACTCGAAGTGAAAGAAAAGGTTCAAAGGCAGGAAATTTAAACAATGCTATTGCCAATTCAAAGTCACCATTGATTGCAACCTTTGATGCAGATATGATTCCAATGCATGGGTTTTTAATGGAATGTGTACCTTATTTTCTTACGGAAGAAAAAGTAGGTTTCATACAAACACCTCAAAGTTTTTATAACCCGGATTTGTTTCAGTTTAATTTATTTTCAGAAAATAGAATTCCAAATGAACAAGATTATTTTTATAGAGATATTCAGGTGTCTAGAAATAAGAGCAATTCCGTTATTTATGGTGGAACAAATACTATGATACTTCGTGAGGCAATAAAGGATATTGGTGGATTTTATACTAAAGCAATAACTGAGGACTTTGCCACAGGAATAGAGATTCAAAGTAAAGGTTATAAATGTTATGCAATTGATAAAGTACTGGCATCAGGGCTTTCACCAGCAGATTTAAAAAGTTTAATTAAACAGCGTGAAAGATGGGCAAGAGGTTGTATACAAACTGGAAGAAGACTAAATATACTTTTTAAAAAAGGTTTGAATTTAAAGCAAAAACTTAGTTACATGTCGGCTATTTCTTATTGGTATTCAGGGATAAAAAGGCTAATATACATCATTTCTCCAATTTTGTTTGCTGTGTTTGGTGTAGTGGTTGTAAAGTGTACAATTCTGCAAGTAATTATTTTTTGGTTACCAATGTATTTGCTTAATGATGCATCATTAAAACTACTATCGAAAAATATAAGAACTACAAAGTGGACTAATATTTATGATACGATTTTATTTCCATCGCTGATACCACCTGTGATATTAGAAACATTGGGAATATCACAAAATAAGTTTTTGGTAACAAAAAAAGATGGAGCAGTTAATGATACAAAATATCAAATTAAAAAAGCTATCCCACATATAATATTAGGAATATTATCTTTAATTGGTATAGTAAATTGTTTTAAGTTGACTTTTAATAAGGGATCTTTAACATATTTAATTCTATTATTTTGGTTAGTAGCTAATCTGTACAATGTATTAATGGCAATATTTTTTATGATTGGGAGAAAACCTCATCGATCATCTGAAAGATCTTTAGTAGATGCCAAATGTAGTATTTCCTATGATGATAAGAAGCTTGAGGGCGTTGTATATGATTTATCAGAGGGTGGAGTAGCAATAATACTTGATAAATCAGAAAATATACCAGCAGAAAAACTAGTAGACATTAAAATATCTACGGAAATGTATTCTTGTGGGTTTGAGGCAGAAATTATATATCTTGAACAACTAAAGGGAAAATCCAAATATGCATTTCAGCTAATGAGAATAGAAGAAAATGATTATAGACAGTTGCTATGTATAATTTATGACAGAATATCTGGATTACCTAAAGTTATTGATAAAAACAGTAGCATTTTTGATGATCTAAGGGAAAATATATTAACAAGAAGTAAGAAAAAATTTGTCTATAATAGGAAACGTGCACGTTACCAATTAAGAAAAAAGATTGATTCTAAAGAATGTGGAGAAGTAGTGCTTATGAATTTTGATTACCAATATGCATTGATAAAAACATATCATAAGTACAGTCAACTTAATAAAATAACCATTCATATTTGTGAAGGAATTAATATAAAGTGTACATTGAAGAAAAAATTAAATGATGAGATTCAAAATAGAAGAAGCAAACCAGTTAATCTATTGGATGAATCTGTTCAGCTTTATAGTGTTGATAACTATGAAGAGATTTCAGAAAACGAGGAAGTTAAAAAAATTATACTTAACTGGTCTGATGAGTATAAAAAGAATCAGAATAGTAAGAAAAAAGAACCTTCTGATGAGTTTAATGAAATGGCATATTTATAAAATGGAGGTATAAAATGAGTTTTGGTAAGTTATGTAAAACAACAATTGCATTTTTTTCTGTGATATTTTTAATCTTCAACAGTACTGTTTATGTACAAGCAGCTACATACATACAACCATATAGCAATAATAATTTAAATCAATTTTCACTAAATGATATACATACAATAGGGAATATCTCTAACACAAAAATTGTTGTGAATAATTTAAAGGATATAGATGTAGATATAAATTCTAATAAATTTAAGAAAGGGTATTATTCATCAGTTTTATACAAAGTTATAAGTGGCAATTGGTCAAATTATGGAACATTGTCATTTGATATTAATAATAAGTCAAAAGGTTATTTAAGTTTGAGTTATGTTATGCAACAAAGTAATGGTACTAGTCTTACGGTAGTTGATAATAAATCTGTAATGCTTAAGGAAGAAAAAAGTAATTTGTTAGAGAGAGTACATCCATCTAATGGAAGCATTGAAATTCCTGAAAACTTTAAAGGAACTGTATATATTCCATTTAGTAGTTTGGGAGAAAAAGGACAAATTTCTAATGATAAGAAATATATTATTTCAAATATAGTCTCCTGGGGTTTAGTAGCAACGATACAAGAAAATCAAGAAAAAAGCTTTGAATTGAGTAATTTTTCATTGATAAATAATGGAGAAAAAATAGATAAAATTGGAAAATTAAATTATGATATTACAGGTGATTCAGATGTTCAAGTACCAGTATTAGGTGAATCTATTGCATTATATAAAGTTATAGATGGTGATTCTGGGCTAACGGTGGATTATAAAAATATTAAATTTCAGTTAAAAACTCCAGTAAAAGGGGTGAAGATTACTAATGAGGGCAGGCTTGTGATATCAACTAATGTAAAACCTCAAAAAATAAAGATTATTGCTAAGATGGGAGATACATCAATGGGTGAAATTAAGGAAATTAAATTATTTAAATCCTGGACCCTAAGCCCAAATGCAAAAGACAAAAATGGAAATAGTCAAAGAATCCCTGATCCAAGTTCCGTTCCAAGTTTAATGACCAATGGATATAAATTATTTTTGAATGAAATAACTATAAATACAATAAGAATTATAGTTTTAGTAATGTTCTGTGCATTTATGGGATTGTTTTTCTGGTGGAAAGATAAATATGTAAATAAGTAATTGTTTGGGAGAATTTATTATGAAAAAAAAATTATTGATAATAGCTTTGCTTATTGTTGTTATAGTTAGCTCTGTTTCATTTTTATATAAAAGTGAAACTAAAAGTAAAGATGCTCAAGATGAAGTTACTTTTAATAGGTGCATGAATATAGGGAATGCATTGGAAGCTCCTAAAGGACAAAAATGGGATGTTACTATGAACCAAAAATATTTTGACGTAATTAAGAAAGCCGGATTTGATAGCGTACGATTACCCGTAAGATTTTCTGATTATGCAAAAAATTCACCCAATTATACTCTTGATGAAAACTTTATGAAAAAAATAGATGGGTATGTTAAGTATGGTCTTAATGATAATCTTGTTATAATATTGGATTTTCATCATTTTATAGAAATTATGAATCAGCCTGAAAAGTATAGAGCATGTTTTTTAGGCGTATGGAGTCAACTTGCAACAAGATATAAAAATTATCCTAAAGGACTTGTTTTTGAATTGTTAAATGAGCCTAAAGATAATCTTAAGGGTGAACTTTGGAATGAATATATAAGAGAAGGCGTTGCAACTATTAGAAAGAAAAATCCTACTAGAAAAATAATTGTAGGACCAGATAATTATTATTCTGTTGATAGGTTGAAGGCTCTCTCTATTCCAAAAGATAAAAATATTATAGTTTCTTTTCATTATTATGATCCAAATGATTTCACATTTCAAGCTAATCAGTATCTTGATTTTCAAAGTTTCCATAATATACCATGGGATGGAACAAAACAGGAAGTGGCCCACATGAAAGGTCAGTTTGATATGGCAAAACAATGGGCTGATAAAAACAATGTCCATATATTTTTAGGAGAGTTTGGAGCTAATAAACTTGCGCCGGCAAATGATAGAGAATTATGGACTGAGGCTGTAAGAAAACAAGCAGAAAACCATGACTTTAGTTGGGGATATTGGGAATTGTGTTCAGAATTTGGTATATATAATGCTAATGATTCAAAATGGGATTATGAGATGCTGAAGACTCTTATTCCCAAAAAATAAGGAGTGATTAAAGAGTGTTATTTTCGAGTATTGTATTTATATTTTACTTTTTACCTGTACTTTTATTATTATATTATGTTTCTTCGTTTTCCAGAAGGCTACAAAATGTAATATTACTTATAGCCAGTTTATTATTTTATGCATGGGGTGAGACTAAATTCTTGGGAATCATGGTTATCTCTATTATAATTAATTATATATTTGCTCTTGTTATTAGCAAATATATGGAAAATAAGATTAAATCAAAAGTCTTACTTGCAATAAATTGTACGTTTAATTTAGGTATGCTTTTTGTATTTAAATATATGGTCTTTGTCTTGACTAATGTAAATGAAGCATCAGGTGCACATTTTACAATTCCTAGTTTGGCATTACCTGTTGGTATTTCTTTTTTTACATTTAAATCAATGTCTTATATTTTTGATGTGTATAAAAAGAAAATAGAGGTTCAGAAGAATCCATTTAACGTAGGTTTGTATGTGGCATTTTTTCCAGAGATTCTTTCAGGACCCATTTCACGTTATAGTGTCGTTGGAGAACAACTAACAAGTAGAGTTCATACATGGGAAAAATTTTCTGCAGGTTGCTGCAGATTTATTACTGGACTTGGAAAAAAGGTTTTGATAACTAATACTATGGGCATTGTGGCAGATAGAATTTTTACTATGAATTCAAATGGTACAACAGTACCCATAGCCCTTGCATGGCTGGGTTCAATTTCATATACACTTCAAATATTTTTTGATTTTGCATCATATTCTGATATGGCAATAGGACTTGGGCTTATGCTTGGATTTAAGATTGATGAAAATTTTAATTATCCATATATATCAAAATCTATAACGGAGTTTTGGCGCAGATGGCATATATCATTAAGTTCATGGTTTAGAGATTATGTTTATTTTCCATTAGGAGGTTCAAGAGTAGCTAATAAAGACAAGCTTATACGTAATTTATTTGTAGTATGGGTTTTGACAGGGGTATGGCATGGAGCTAATTGGACTTTTATAATGTGGGGGTTTCTGAATTTTGTATTTATTGCTATAGAAAAAGTAATCTCATTTGATGATTTAAAAATAAAAAATACCTTTAAACATTTGTATGCATTAATTGTAATAAACCTTGGATGGGTACTTTTCCGTTCAAAGGATTTAATTGTAGCAGGGAAGTTTATGGCAAGTATGTTTGGCTTGACCCATAATGGATTTTGGAGCAGCTATATATTTATGTTTCTAAAGGAATATTTCGTTTTCTTTGTTGCAGCTATTATATTATGTACTCCAATTGCTAAAAAAGTAAATAAACTAGTTGTAAATAAAGCACCAGGTTACAAGATAATAGAAGCTTTATATCCATTAACAGTAATAGGTTTGTTCCTTATATCCATTTCTTACATAATAAAAGGAACATACAATCCATTCATATATTTCAAATTTTAGAAAAGGAAGGCGCGTGATAGAAATATGAATAGAACTGGAAAAAGAAATATAAAAAAGTATTTTTTCAAAAAAACTATAACATCAATAATATTTATTATTTTCATTATTGGATTTTCAATTGGAAATTTCATATATGCTTATAATCCTTTAGTAGCATGTTTAGCAAAAGAAAAAGCTAGTTCTGATTCCCTAAAAGATACGATAGCTGCACTAGAGGCTACAATAGAAGACAGCGTACTTGATAAATATACGTTTGTGGAAACATATGGTTATGTGCAAAGATTGTTGTGCAAAAATGAAGAATCAAATTTTGAGGTTGTAAAAGATAAAACTGGAATTTTACATTATACATATTTTGCTGAGGCAGCAAATCCAGTTTATACAATTGCTAAAAGAACTGAAGCATTTAAAAAAAACCTAAAAGATAAAAATACAAAATTTGATTATGTTATGCCTCCAGATAAGGATATGGTTGGATACACTAAATTTTCAACTGGACTTCCTAATAATTATGTAAATGAAACAACAGATGCATTTCTTGGGCTGCTTAAACAAAATAATGTAGATACCATTGATTTGCGTAAAAATTTAGATAAAAGTGGTATAGATCCAGATAAAATGTTTTATAGAACTGATCATCATTGGCAAACACAAACTGTGTTTTGGGAATTTGGACAACTTGTAAATGATTTTAAAACCAAGTATGGTTTAAATTTAGATCCAGATGGATTTTATACTAATAAAAATAACTATAATTCTATAACATATAAAAATTCATATTTGGGATCGATGGGGAGAAAAACAGGAATATCATACGCAGGTGTAGATGATTATACAATAATGTATCCTAAATTTGCAACTTCATACAATTATTATTCTAAAACAGGTAGTCAGGTATTTGACATGAATGGAAGATTTGAAAATGTACTTTTAACCGTATCACCATTTACTACTGATAAGGGTACATATTCATTAGAAGGAGATAAATATGATACTTATCTTTTGGGAAATCAAGGAATTACACATATAACTAATAAAAATAATCCTAATGGACCTAAAATGCTATTTGTTAAGGATTCATTAACTGTACCTTTAGCAGCATTTTTATCAACTGTATGCTCAGATGTCTACTTAGTAGATCCAAGGTATTATCCAGAAGATATTCCTAAGTACGTAAATAGTTTAAATCTAGATTATGTATTTATATCATATTCGCCACAAGATTTAACACCTGATTTTTTCAGATTTTATCAGGATAAGTAATAAATTCACTGAAATAAAAGGATAGGGGATTTTATGATTTTACTGCGAAAAGTTGTTGTATTTTTATTTACAATTATATTCCTAGTTTATGTATTATGTATTAAACCTTCTGGTACTGAAAAGTTAAAAAATAAAAAGTACTTGTTTTTTCCTATGATTTTAGGATTAGGATTGATTACAATTGGAACATTCATTGATATGCTATCAGTTTTTAATAACAGTAAAATAAATGATATAATTCCAATATGTTTTACATTAGGCGGAATTATATTTGTTGTTTTTACAATATACTGGACAAAATTTACTGCAAATAGTATAACACTTCTTTATAAAGACGCATATTACGATGCAATGACCGGGTTATATAATAGAAGAGGGATTGAAGAAATTTTTGAAAAAAACATTGATTTAAATGAAGGTTTTTATGTGATGATCTTTGATCTTGATGGGACTAAAATGATAAATGATAATTTGGGACATCTAATTGGCGATGAATATATTGTAAGGTCGGCTAAAGCTATAAGCGATTCTATAAGGAATAAGGGAGTTATAGGTAGAATAGGCGGAGATGAATTTTTGGCATTGTTGACACATGCAAATGAAGAAGAAATGGAAGAAATCAAATGTTGCATAAAAAGAAAGGTTACAAAGATTTTTAGCAAGCACGATATAAGTGTAAGTATAGGGGTTTCTGTGAATAAACAAGATGGGGAAAGTATGAAAGAACTTTTCCAAGTAGCTGATAGGAGAATGTACGATGATAAGAGGGCTACTAATAAGTATAAAAGAGTGAATTGAAATCAATGGTAAATCTTAAATTTGAATTTAGTAATTTATTATGATAAATTTCGGAGTGATTATATGAAATACTTGATTGTTTTTCTTTGTCTGGTTTTTTATATATTGATAATTTTATCACTGTGCAATATGGCAGGTAAGTCAGATGTAAAAATAGAAAGAATGATGGAAGAAGAAGAAATAAAAATCAGAAATATGATAATTATAAAAAAGGGGCATATTAGTATGAGTGTAAAAAAGGCAGTAATTCCAGCAGCGGGACTTGGAACAAGATTTCTACCAGCTACAAAGGCACAGCCAAAGGAAATGTTACCAATAGTAGATAAGCCAACAATTCAATATATTGTTGAAGAGGCTGTGAATTCGGGAATAGAAGAGATACTTATAATAATCGGAAGAAATAAAAAATGTATTGAAGACCATTTTGATAAGTCAGCCGAACTTGAAGATGAACTGAGAAGCAATGGGAAAGAGGAATTATTAGAAATAGTACAAGATATAAGCAATATGGTTAATATATATTATGTTCGCCAAAAGGAACCTAAAGGGTTGGGGCATGCCATCAGCCTTGCAAAGAGCTTTGTTGGCAACGATGCTTTTGCAGTAATGCTTGGAGATGATATAGTAGATAGCAAAGTGCCCTGTTTAAAGCAATTGATAAATTGTTATGATAAATATAATACATCTATCTTAGGAGTTCAGCCAGTAAATGAGAATGATGTATCAAAATATGGTGTTATTGAAGGTATTGAAATTGAAGATGGAGTTTATAAGGTAAAAACAATGGTGGAGAAGCCTAAAAAAGAAGAAGCACCATCTAATATTGCTATTCTTGGGAGATATATAATAACTCCTGATATATTTGATATATTGGAGAAAACTAAACCAGGTAAAGGTGGAGAAATTCAGCTCACAGATGCATTAGGAGAATTATCAAAAAAAGAAGCTATTTACGCTTGTTCTTTTGAAGGAAAGAGATACGACATCGGAGATAAATTTGGTTTTATACAGGCAAATATTGAATATGCACTAAAACATGAGGAATTGAAAGAGAAACTCATACCTTATCTACAAGGATTAACAATCAAATAAATTTATATGATCACTAGTAGTAAAACAAATATAGGTCTGGCTGATATGATAAATATTAACTAATGTATCAGCCTTTATGAGGCAAAGGAGAATGCCAAAAATAGAGCTATAATATTTAATTAAGAGTAAATTGTAGTATTGTTAAGTTTGGAATATAGGTCCAAACTTAATGCAAATTTAGCTTTTATAGTGGAGGCAATAGTAATGAATGTATTTTTGGCAAGGCAGCCCATTTTTGATAGCGAAAATAGAGTAGTTGCATATGAGATACTTTTTAGAAATAGTGACAATAATTTTTATACAGGGTCAGATGGGGATAGTGCTACATTAGATGTTATAGTAAATACATTTTATTCTTTAGGAGTGGAATATGTAACTGGTGGAAAAAAAGCTTTTATAAATTTCACTGAAGAACTTTTAAAAAAAGAAGTAGCAACAGTACTGCCACCTGAGATTTTGACAATAGAAATATTAGAAAATATAGAGCCAACATCTGAAGTTATCTCAGCATGCAGGAATTTGAAAAACAAAGGGTATACCCTAGTACTTGACGATTTTGTATTTCATGAAAAATATAGGGAACTTATTGAACTTGCAGATATTATAAAGGTTGATTTTACTATAACCAAAGGTATTGAAAGGAAAAAAATAATTGAGAAAATTGGTATGAATAAGATGAAATTTTTAGCTGAAAAAGTTGAAACAGTTGAGGAGTATAAAGAGGCTAAAGAGTATGGATATTCGTATTTTCAAGGATATTTTTTCAGTAAACCTGTAATGCTTGCAGGAAAGGATATACCCAAAAATGAAATCTTGAGTATTAAAATTATGAAGCAATTAAACAGTAGAGAACTTGATTATAGATATTTAGAAAATTTAATAATGAGTGATATATCTATATATTACAAGTTATTGAAATATATAAATTCGCCTTATTGGGGTGTTAGAGCTGAAGTAAAGTCAATAAAACAAGCTATAGTTCTTCTTGGGGAAAAAAATTTGGTTAAATGGCTCTACATGATTATAATGGGTAATATAAACAATGAAAAGCCTGATGAAATTGTTAACTTTTCACTTATTAGGGCAAAGTTTGCTGAAAACATATGTATTGGCTTACATGATAATACAGAGCTATCATATAATGCATATGTTATGGGAATGGTTTCACTTATGGACTCTATACTTAATGTTTCAATGGAAAGCATAATTGAAGAACTAGGACTTCCAGATGAAGTTAATTTAGCACTAAAAGGGGAAGAAAACTACCTGAATAATGTATTAAGGCTTGTGAGCTCATATGAAAGTGGTAAATGGGATGAAGTATATAAATACTCGAAAAAGGTAAATGTTGATTTTACATTTATATCACAAGCTTATATAGATGCACTATTTTGGTCAAATAATATGTAGATATTGAATTTGGGTGTAATGTTTTTATATTATAAGCATGATATTTTGCGGTTGAAATTGGATTCATTTCATTTATCACAAGTATTATTATAATTTTTAGAATGTTTGTAGACTTGGATACCGTAAATCTGCTTACATTCTATTTTTTTATCCCTAGGAAAATAAATAAGTAATAAATTCGACAATATAATAAATATATTGTCGAAAGTAATCAACTAGTGTAATGTTATATACAGTGAATAGTTATAAAAAGTTAATATCTTATTTTATTTTGAGGGGTGATTATTAATGCAATGGATTAAAAATTTAAAATTGATTCAGAAACTATTATCAGGATTTATTTTATTAGCATTTTTTATAGGTATCGTTGGACTCATTGGGATAAATAATATGAAAAGCATAAATACAAATACAAATAATATTTATAATTTGGATTTAATAGGTGTTAATGATATTGTCAATGTTAAAGCAAATTTAATACAATCTAAATTAGACTTATTATTAATTATTAATGATAATAATAAAATTGACTTGAAAAAAAACAAAGCTGATATTGAACTTAATAAGGCTGAAGATAATTTACTTATTACACAATACAAGACAACTATTACCGCTGAACTAGATAGGCAACAATTTGCAGAATTTGAAAAATCACTTGTGGTTTATCGAACGGCTAGAGATGAACTAATTAAGCAAGTTGATGCAGGCAACTTCGATAAAGCAAATGAACTCTATCCAAGTGTAACAAAAGCTACAAGTGATGCATTAGCAATTCTAGAAAAAGAGAGAACATTAACTGTTGGTATGGCCAAGGTTGATTATGAAAATAGTAATGTATCATATAATGGTGCTACAAGACAAATTATTCAAATTATTTTTATAGGATTGTTTATTGCTATTGCATTAGGAGTATTTATTTCTGTTGCGATTTCAAGAAAAATAAAAAAGGTTTTAGTGGTTGCAGAAGCACTTGGGGAAAACGATTTAACAAAAACCATTGATATGGATAGTAAAGATGAAATTGGAACTTTAGCAAAAGCCTTAAATAAGTCAATAACAAATCTAAAAACTCTAATAGGAGAAATAACAGAAGGCTCAAGCGATATTAGTGCTACCAGTGAAGAATTATCTGCAACAACAGAGGAAATATCATCAAAAATGGAAATTGTCAATGAGTCAGTAAGACAAGTATCCCTAGGAGCGGAGCAGTTAAGTGCAACCACAGAAGAGGTAAATGCAACTACAGAAAACATTGCAGATAATGTGAATTCAGTTACAGTTAGAGCACATGAAGGAAATGAGATTTCAAAAAATATAGTAGTAAAAGCAAAACAAGTTAGGATAAGTGCTGAAAATAGTTCAAGTACAACAGAGGACTTATATTTTGAAAAGCAAAAAAGCATATTAAAAGCAATTGAAGAAGGTAAAGTTGTTAGTGAAGTTAAAATAATGGCAGATGAAATAGGAAACATAGCAGCTCAGACCAATCTTCTTGCACTTAATGCAGCTATTGAAGCAGCAAGAGCAGGAGAGCAAGGTAAAGGGTTTGCAGTGGTAGCTGACGAGGTTAGAAAACTAGCTGAAAAATCATCGGACACAGTTCAAAGAATTCAAGATATAACGGTAAAAGTTGAACAAGCATTTGAAAATCTTTCGGGTAATGCTAAAGATGTATTAGGTTTTATTGATGACAAAGTTAAGCCGGATTATAAATTGTTTGTAGATACAAGCAAACAATATGGTGATGATGCTGTAGAGTTTAACAAGATATCTACTGATATTGGAGATTCAATGAACTCAGTAAATGGAACTATATCAGAAATTAAACAAGCAATTGAAAACGTATCGGCCACAGCTGAGGAGTCAGTAGCAAGCTCAGAGGAGATATTAGCAAGTGTAAGTGAAACTGCTATGGCTATTCAAGAAATAACAAAAGCATCTCAAGGTCAAGCAATACTTGCAGAAAAACTAAATTCTATGATTCAAAAATTTAAGTTGTAACATTGAAACCAATATTATATGTAGAATTTTAATGCTAAAATATATAATTATACGAGGAGGTGTTATTATGGAACTCTTTAAAGACTTATTATTAAGAACAATTATTATAATTGTTCTAACTGATATAATTGAATTTTATGTAATAAGCAAAAGACATTTATTAATTACGCCACGACTTGTATTTTTAATTATATTAGTTACAATCGTACCCATAGTGATTAATATATGGTATAGCTTACATAAAAATGGTTTGATTTGATGTGAATCGCTTTCTCTCTAGAGTATAACGGCTGCTACGCGCCTTACTAACGATTTCTAAGTTTCAGATGGATGACCTGCGGCCTAAAAACTCCACCTGAAACCAAGAACTCTGTTTATAATATGACATACTGTTGTCACTTGGTTAATGATATGCTTATTTCATTAAATATATAAATAATGAGCAAAAGGAGTATTAAATTATGGCAGAACCCTTAAAAAACATGTATAATGAGGAATTTTTGCGGGATTTTAGTGAGAAAGTACGTTTAGTCTACGGCAGTTTTAATGAGAAAGGATTTTTAGCTACTGCAATTGATGATACATGGAATGGACTTAAACTAAAGGAACGTATGCGACGAATTACTGAAACTTTGGGTGCCTATCTGCCAGAAGAATATAAGGATGCGCTTGATGTATTGTTTGAAATTGATGAGTTATGCATGGGATTCCCATACTTGTTTTTTCCCGATTTCGTTGCTGTATATGGACAGGATGAGGCAAATTGGGAACTTTCCATGAAAGCACTAGAACGATTTACTATAAGGTCTTCCTCGGAATTTGCTGTAAGACCATTTATTATCCATGATCCCAAAAGAATGATGGCTCAGATGTTAGTTTGGTCAAAGAATAGTAATGAGCATGTGAGGCGACTTTCTAGCGAGGGTTGTCGGCCGCGATTGCCATGGGGTGAAGCTATTGGTGTATTTAAAAGTGATCCCACGCTAGTGCTTTCTATATTAGAACAATTAAAACAAGATCCTTCACTTTATGTGCGAAAAAGCGTTGCTAACAATTTAAATGATATTTCAAAGGATAATCCTTCAGTTGTTCTAGACACAATAAGGCGTTTAAAAGGAGTAAATTCACTTACTGATTGGATACTCCGTCGTGGAGCACGCACATTAATACGTAAGGCAAATCCAGAAGTGATGAAGTTATTTGACTATGGAGAGTCCATAGATAGACCTATTACCCAAAGTGCCACATTGTCTTTAGATACTAGAATTCTAAAGATAGGGGATAATTGTAAACTTAACTATGAAATATGTATTCGTGAAGGTGAGCCAATACATATACGCGTTGAATATGGAATTGATTATGTAAAGGCAACAGGTAAGACATCTCGTAAGCTGTTCTTTTTATCTGATAAAACAGTATTGGGGGGCAGTATTATTAGCGGAGAGAAAACTCATAGATGGAAAGATCTTACTACTAGGCGTCATTATCCAGGGGAGCATAAAATTATGATATTTGTAAATGGCGAAGAAGTTGCAAGTGACAAGTTGCAAGTTGCAACAAACAAGTAACAAGATTATTATAAAACCTTGGTGATTTTTCATTCTATAGGAAGGAATTTTTGAGAAAATGTAGAAATGTATAGTTGTAGGGTTATAAAGCATCTTGAAAAAATAACCAGCTATGATTATAGCTTATTTTATCATAGGTGCATAATTAAGGGGGAGATTTTATGAGTTCACTAAAGGGAACAAAAACGGCTGAAAATTTAATGAAGGCTTTTGCTGGTGAATCACAGGCAAGGAATAGGTATACTTATTATGCTTCAATAGCTAAAAAAGCGGGGTATGTACAAATTTCTAATATCTTCACTGAAACTGCAGAAAATGAAAAAGAACATGCTAACAGATTTTTTAAACTTTTAGATGAGAGTTTAAATGATGATGTAGTAGAAATAAATAATGCAACATTTCCTGTAGGTCTAGGCAAGGGAAATACAAAAACAAACCTTATTGCCGCAGCAAGTGGTGAAAATGAAGAATGGACTGATTTATATCCAACGTTTGCTAAGGTTGCTGAAGAGGAAGGCTTTAAAGCAGTAGCTGCTGCATTTAGGGCAATACTACAAGTAGAAAAACATCATGAGGCTAGGTATAGAAAATTAGCTGATAATATAGATAATAATAATGTATTTAAAAAAGAAGAAGTTGTATTATGGAAATGCAGTAATTGTGGATATATTTATGAAGGAGAATCAGCTCCACAGATATGCCCAGCTTGTTTGCATCCACGAGCATATTTTGAGCTATTAGCCGATAATTTTTAATTTGTAAATTTGCAAGCCAGTGACAAGTGATATAATTAAAGGATGTAAGTGGATTTATTTAAATAAATCTACTTATATCCTATTTTTATGTTATATTCAAGATAAAATAGACAGTGAACATTTTAAATAATTACATTGGAAATACTAGTTTATTTTTTAGTGACTAATTAGAAAGGTGGAAAAATATGAGTGAAATAGCAAGAAGATTAAAACAATGTAGAAAACCACAAGGAGAGATTGGTAAAGTTGTTGCAGATGAGATGAATGAAAGTCATTTTAAATTGACTACTTGGGGACTTCAAAAAGTAAAGGTTGAAAAGAGTAATGTTATATTGGATATAGGTTGTGGTGGAGGAAGAACGGTTAATCGTTTAGCACATCTAGCCACTGATGGTAAAATATATGGCATGGATTATTCGGAGGATTGTGTGAATTGGTCTAGGGATTATAATAAAGAGTTTATTGATAAGAAAAAAGTGGAGATTATTAAGGCAAGTGTAGAGCAAATTCCATTTGAAGACAATAAATTTGATAATATATTTGCGGTGGAAACAATATATTTTTGGCCTAGTCTTATTGAAAGCTTAAAAGAAGTAAGACGGGTACTAAAGGATACAGGTAAATTTATTATTATAAATGAGATGTATTCAAGTGAAAGTTTTAAGGAGAGAAATGACCAATGGGTTGCTATGTCGGATATGAAGATATTCAGTCCTGAAGAATTAAAAAATATATTGAGTGATGCAGGCTTTAGAAATATAGAAATGTATACAGTAGAAGATAAAAATTGGATATGCTTTATAAATCAAATTTAATTCATCATTAAATCATTAAAAAACTAAATTTATGTCTGTATATGTCGATAATTATATTATCATATAGCATAATAAGTTGAAATATAAAGCTTAAAGTAATAATTATGTCAATTGCGAAAATATTATAACTAATGTATAATTTAAGCAAGGATTAATAATGAGAAAGTTGGTGTCAAAATGAAAGAAATTAAAGTGGTTGTTGTTGATGATTCACCTTTTTCAATTGCTCTATTAACAGATATACTAACAGAAAGTGGATTCCAGGTTATAGGGGATGCAAGTTCATTAGAAGAAACCATTGAAGTAGTAGGAAAATTAAGACCTGATGTTGTAACTATGGATATGACTATGCCTGGTACAGATGGTTTAGAATGCACTAGAGCAGTACACGCTATTGATCCAAATATAAATGTTATAATAGTTAGCTCTATGATGGATGAAGAAATAGTAAGGAAGGCAAGAAAAAATCATGTAGCCGGATATGTTCAAAAACCAGCTGATAAGGAAGAACTTTCATTAATTATAAATAGGATTATGGCAGATGGAGAACTGTACAAGGAGCTAGAAGTATTATATTATACAGTATTTAAAGAAGGCTTTGTAGATTCATTTAATAAGCTTACAAAAACATTACCTGAATTTGCTGAAAAAACAATTCCTAGTGTAGAACTAGTGTCAAGAGGGATTTCAGTAGTTATGGGTATAATAGGAAAATATTCTGGAAGGTTGTTATTTGATTTGTCCTATGAGACAGCAGAAAAGCTTTCTACAAATGTGTTAAAAAGAGCGCCTAAAAATTCTCAGGAAATGTTTAATGTTATTGGTGAAATAGTAAATATAATTGCAGGAAATGCATGTTCCGTAGTAAATAAGAAAAATAAATTATTTGGACTTAGAGTTGCACCTCCAACAATATTCCATGGTAATTCATTGAATATATCTAAGCCAGACCTTGAAAGTGTTACAGCCGCAATTGCTAAATCAGATTTCGGAGAGATATACATGAGTATAGGTTTTCAAAGGGGGTCAAGTGAATGGATGTCAAATATATAAATCCATTTCTTGATTCACTTATGAATATAATGCCACAACTTGGGATAAGTGATCTTAAGAGAAAAAGTTTATCTGTTAAAGGTAAGACTATAAAAAGTCCTGGTGTATTAATAAATGTTGGAATTGTTGGTGATCTAAGAGGAAATGTAATTTATGGTACCACTGTAGAGTGTGCTAAAAAAATTGCATCCTCTATGATGATGGGAATGCCAGTTAGTGAATTAGATGAAATGGCCCAAAGTGCCATTTCGGAACTTACTAATATGTTAACAGCAAATGCATCTATGGGTTTTTCAGAAGAAGACATAAGTATAGATATATCTACACCGACTTTGATGTATGGGGATTTTACAGCCACTGCAAGCTCAGACAAGGTGATTTGTGTGGAAATGCTAATATTAGGTTTGCCTTTTGAAATTAATATAGCCATAGATAGAATTTCATAAAATAGAAAATAGCATAAATAAGGATGTAATGAGATTTATTTGTAAAAATCTTGTTGCATCCTTATTCATAGTGAATGTTTTTGAAAATAGTACGATAATATATATGACATAACAAATGCAAAACGGAGGTATTGTATTATGGATATAGATGAAAATGTATTGGAAGCGTTCTCCATTGTATTACCTTATTTAAATAATTTTTTTGAAGAGAATGTAGCTTTTGCTATTACAGACAGGGAGAAATATTTGGGTTTATTGCTTAATGAAGAATTGCCAATGAAAGCAGTTGTAGGGGATTTAGTTCCTCAGGGTGGAGCGATTTTTGACGCAATAAAAACAGGTAAGGTAATTATTAAGGACGTACCAAAAGAGATTTATGATGTTGCTTTTAAATCCTACGCTGTTCCTATAAAAAATTCTAGTAGTGATGTAATAGGGTGTGTTGTGGCTGGAAAAAGTATGGAGCGAAGATTGGAAGTAATTGAGTTCTCGAAAAATTTAGCTAATTCATTAGGGGAAATATCTTTAGCGGTTCAAAACATGCTAACCAAGTCACAGCAGTTAAGTATTACCAATGGAACCATGATTTTGGAGGCAAAAAAAGCTTCTGAAACTACTAAAGAAACAGATAACATTGTAAAGTTTGTTAAAAATATTTCAAGCCAGACAAATTTGCTTGGGCTTAATGCGGCTATAGAAGCATCAAGAGCAGGAGAAGCAGGGAAAGGTTTTAGTGTAGTTGCTCAAGAAATAAGAAAACTATCTAATTCAACTACCGAGTCAATAAAAAAAATAGATTCAGTATTGAAAGAAATAGGAAAAACTGTAAGTAATATATCCAATGGCGTAGAAGAATCAAATTCTTTTTATGAAGAACAGTCATCATTCTTTGAGGAAATCACAGCATCTATAGAAGAACTTAATTCAAATGCTATGATTTTAAATAAATTGGCTACTGAAATTTAAAAATTTTCAGTAGCTGTTTCTTCTTGGTTTTCTTCTTCATTTGAATAAGTGGTCTTTGATTTAATTGAATTAAATAAAAGTGTTATGAAAGAACTTAAAAGTATTAATCCAATACCTATCAAGGTGTTTATACCCAAAGCTTCTTTTAAAATTATAAGGGATAAAATAGGAGCAAGAGCTGGCTTTAGATAAAAGACTATTGAGGATGTTGCAACAGATGTTTTTTCCATTGCTAGAAAATAGAATGAATAGCCGAGACCTGTTATAAATACACCAATAAAAATTAAACTAGGTATATTTGTTAAGGTTATACCACGTACAATAGATATATTTGCAAATGATTTAAATCCTGCTTGGGTAAGTGCCGAAGCTACAGTAGGAATTTTTGATATTAGTATTAATATTAACATTTCAGCACTACCAATTAGAAAACTAAAACAGCTGCATACAATTCCACCGTATCTTGAACTTTGTTTTGTGCTTACCACACCATATAGTGCAAAAAAACCGGCAGATAAAAAGATCAGGACCATGCCTAAAATACTACCTGTGAGTCTAAATGGATTAAGTATAAACACAATGCCTATAAGGCTAATAATCAAAGAAGCAATTGTGTGTTTATATATTTTTTCACCTAACATAAAGTGTGCAAGAGGAATTACAAATATAGGATTGCAACTAAATAATATGGCAACAATAGAGGCCTCATTGTATAATATGGACAATTGGTACAAGCTCATACTTACTACAACACATATAAAACCTGTTAACATAAAAAATTTAAAATCATTTTTATTTAATATAAGATGCCTGGACTTTAAATTTTTAATAGCGATAGGTAGAAGTATAACAGAACCTATGAAGAATCTGAGAAAATTCATTTGAATAGGATTAAACTGACCTGAAAGTAGTTTTAGGGCAACTTCCATGGTACTAAATAAAATAGTCGACAATGCAATGTAAATATAACCTTGTTTCATAAAATGCCCCCTAAAATAGTTGGATTACTACTATCTATTATACAACTAAAATGCAAAAAGATTAAATTTGAATATTTATTTACTATTTTTGTAAAAACAATAATGATATAATGTGTATAAGGAAAATTATATTTTAAGGGATGATGCTATGAAGCTATACGGAGTTATTAACATGGATATAGTTGACTCACGGAATACTAGTAACAGAGATTATATTCAAAAAGAAATACTTGGATACTTGGAATACATGAACAATAAAAACAGTGACTTACTTTTAACACCAATCACAATGACCTTAGGTGATGAGTGGCAAATTGTTTTAAGTAAACCATATAAGGGCTATGAAATAATAAATACTTTCCAAACTTTTCTTAGAAAAGATGATATATTGGTATATTCTGGGTTTGGGATTGGAACTATAAGTACTGGCATTTACAAGGATACAAGACTTATGGATGGAGAGTGTTTTATAAAGGCAAGGGAAGCCCTTAATATAGCAAAAAATAAAAATAGGTTTTATAACAAGCATATAAGCAGCAAAAAAAACAATGTATACTTTAATGCTGATGATTTGAGTTTTAATCAGGTCTTTCCAAATAAAACTGCTTATCTTGGTGAAGTTGCTATTACAACAATCGATAACCAAAAGCAAATACTAACATTTAATAAGATTATCAATTCTATGATTGAAAATAACGAAATTTTAAAGCATAAAGTTACAGAAAAACAGTGGGAAACAATACAATTATATGATAAGCTTGGCTCTTATAACAATATGGTAAAACACGGTGAAAGCATTTCTAAAGCGGATATAAGCCAAAAGATAAATGGATCAAATTATTTCGTTATAAAAAATAATAATTTAAATATTGAAAGTCTATTAAGATTATATTGTAAAATAAAAGAAGGTATATGAAAATGGATCTTAGAATTGTTTTACTACTATTTATAAGTCATTTTCTTGGTGACTTTGTATTTCAGAGTAAAAATATATTAATGCTAAGAGCTTGTAGAAGCACAGCTAAAAATATAAAAGGTAATATTATACATAGCTTTGCCCATTTTCTATTAATGATTACAATCCTATCTGCGGCTAGAAGTATAAATTTAATTATTTTAATAAACTATATTAGAATATTAGAATTAGCAGCTTTAATAGCATTAGTACATTTTTTCATTGATGAATTAAAATCATATCTTATTAAAATGAGACCATCTTTTGAAATTAGTATTTTGTTATTTTTATTTGATCAACTACTTCATCTAGGAGCAATAGTAATAATAGCTTTAAATATTATGAATAATAACATTAATGTATTGAAATTATACGGACAAACCATAGGGTTCACTGATAGGTGCCTTATAAGCATTATCATCTTTTTACTGTGTACCTTTTTTAGTGGAATATTCATAAAAAAATTTATAGCTTATATTAATTTTAATAAATACAGAAAACTTGTAGATAAAGGTTTTTATATATTTGGCAGAACTATGGAGCAGAAGGGTGGAATAGCTAATGGTGGGTTTATTATTGGTGTATTGGAGAGAATATTCATTATGATAGTTATTGCCATAGGTGAGCCATCTATGGTTGGATTTGCACTTACAGCTAAATCAATTGCAAGATTTAAAAAACTTGATGATAGTAGTTTTGCAGAATATTTTCTAATTGGTACATTTATAAGTTTTATATCTGCTATTGCAGGGGGAATTGTTATAAGTACTTTAAACGTGTTACCAGTTATCAAATAAGACAACCAGTGGTAATTGTTTTGATTTAGCATAATTTATTGCTTCTCTAGATCTATAAAATGATGGACCATCTAATTGGTTAACCGTTAGGTCAAAATCGTTAATAATTATTTTCCCTATGCCTATACCTGTATAAAAGTTAACATCTGGAATATAGGTGTTGAAAAATGAGAGTATATCTAAGAAGTTACATGGATACTTTAGAAGACCTTCCCACTCATCACCTAGTGTGATTAAAAAAGGTGATGCGATTATTTCTGCGAAATTATTATTAGCTGCTTTTAGCATTTCTATGATTTTATATTGAATTATGTCCCTGTCTTTTAGTTTTCTAGATGATTTTATATCACAAATAATAGTGCAATAATTCATAATAATCTCCTCAATATTAAAGTAAATAAATAAATATTAACTGATTACAAGTTAATACTTAAATCTATACTCTATAATATGAACTTGAAAAAGAAAAGTGACAAGGTAAGGGTGAATTTTTATTGGAGCGAAAATTCCAATAAAATAGGGATATGGGCTAGATTTGTAAAACCTAACTCATATCCCTAAAAATTTTAAAATTACTTAGTAATTTTCTTTTTTTGATTTGCTGAAGCGCAACTTGATGAGCAATTACTACTACCACAGTTACACTCACCTGAAGCTTGTTTTTTTATATTCTTAACAAATATAACAACTGCAGCAATAATTATAAGCCCACTTACTATTATTTCTATTATCATAAAAAAACCTCCAATAATTTTTTATTATTATAAATATAGTCTAAAGTAAAATTCCAATTCTATATACTATGAATGCAACAACCCAAGCTAGTGCTAGCTGATAGGTAAGTGCAAACAAAGCCATTTTATTCCCATATTCTTTTTTCATAGTGGCTAAAGCAGAAATACAAGGTGGATATAATAAAACGTAAACTAAAAATACATATGAAGTAAGGGGAGTAAAGAAGGTTGGTATCACCTTAGCAAGGTTTGCACCATAAAGTACACCCATAGTACTTACTACTACTTCCTTTGCAGCCAGACCACTTAACAAAGCTACTGAATTTTGCCAATTACCAAAACATAAAGGCTTAAATATAGGAGAAATGAAGCGTCCGATAGATGCTAAAAAGCTTGTATCTATATTTGATTTTCCAGTAAAACTAAAGTTTGAAAGAACCCAAAGAATTATTGATATTGAAAATATAATTGTTCCTGCTTTTTTTATAAAACCCTTACCTTTATCCCAAGTGTGAAATAAAAGATTTTTAATTTCAGGAAACTTATAATCAGGAAGTTCTATTATTAAAGGTTCATCATCTTTTTTAAACAGAGTATTTTTGAATAATATTCCGATTAAAAATGCTAGTGCAATTCCTAAAAGGTATAAGGAACCTATAACTAAACCTTGGTGTTTTGGGAAAAATACTGAAGTTAATAAAACATATATAGGAAGCCTTGCATTGCAGGACATTAGAGGTATTAAAAGAGCCGCTAACTTTCTGTCCTTTTCACTTTCTAATGTTCTTGCAGACATTATTGATGGAACACTGCAACCAAAACCCATGACTAAAGGTATAAATGCTTTACCTGAGAGACCCATCTTAGTCATTATCTTATCCATTAAAAATGCTGCTCTTGCCATATATCCACTATCTTCTAAAATTGAAATGCAGAAGAATAGCGACAGAATAAGTGGAAAAAAGACTACAACAGATCCAACGCCTCCAACTATTCCGTCAATTAATAATGAACTAAACCAAGGACTTGATGAAGCTAAAAGTATATGAAGTTCAGGTATTAGTGCAACGTTCACTGCGTTGTCAAGAAGGTTTTGAAGTGGACCACCCACCCAAGAAAATGTAAATAAAAATATTATTACTAAAATAAGTGCAAAAATCGGGTAAGCTAAAAATTTATTTAAAAATATTTTATCAATTTTATCAGTAAGTGTTTTGCCTAGGTTAGGAGTTTGTTGTGTACATTTTTTTAATATAGCCTCAATAGCTTGATATGCCTCATCTTCATTTCTAAAATGAAAATCATTATCAATGGCTTCTCCAAAAAAATTGCCTTCTTTAAGCACATCAATGACTTTGTCAATATCTGTGTTTTTCGAAGCCACTATAGGAATAATTTTAACATTTAATTCTTTTTCTAATTTTTTATAATCAATGTTTAATCCTTTTTTCTTAGCTACATCAACCATGTTTAATACCAAAATAATAGGTATTTTAAAAGCAGTAAGTTGGGTTGTTAAATATAAATTTCTAGTTAAATTTGATGCATCAACTATATTTATTATTACATCAACCTTTTCATTTTGTAAGAAATTCTTTGATACCTTTTCTTCATTTGAATAGGTATCCATAGCATAAATTCCAGGCAAATCAACAATTTTTATTGAATTATTTAAAAAGCCTTCTTTTTTTTCAACTGTTACTCCAGCCCAATTTCCAACATATTGATTAGAACCAGTAAGAGAATTAAACAAGGTAGTTTTTCCAACATTGGGGTTACCAATAAGTGCTGCTGTGATCATTCTATATAGCCTCCAATCCCAATGATATTTTATTGGCATCTTTTTTTCTTATTGCCATGTTGCAACCTTTAACATGTACAATTATGGGGTCACCAAATGGTGCTGAAGTTTGTACCTTTATTTCAGTTCCCTGGATAAAGCCTAGAGCAAGTAGCCTCTTAGTCAATTTTTCATCACAATTAATATCTTTGATAATCCCGATCTCACCGGGTTTTAATTCGCTTAGACTCATTTAAACGCCCCCCTATTTAATGTAATTGAAAATGATTGTCATTTATATTTATATATTAACATGATTAGCAGGGGGTGTCAATGATAAAAACAGTTAAGAGCTACCTGGTGATAAGCTAAGTGACTAGTGAGAAGTTATAGAAATGAAGAAAAGTAAGAGTGTAAAAAATATATATAGTATGCTATAATTACATCACTATCTTAAACATTAACATGCGTATAAAGGAAAGTTATGAATACAGAGGCATTAGAGTATTTCATCAAGGTTTATGAGAAAAAAAGTGTTACTTCGGCCGCCAAGGATTTATTTATTACTCCGCAAGGACTAAGTAAGGCTATAAAACAATTGGAAGCGGATTTGAAAGCAGAATTATTCTATAGAGGACCACATGGAATGGAAGTTACAGAATGTGGTGAACTATTATATGCCAGAGCTAAACATATATGCTATCTTATGGAAGATATTAAAAAGGAAATAAGTATTATGAATGGTGGAAAAGGAAATTTAAGTGTTGCGGTTACTTATGCTACAACATTGGCTTTGCCTGTGGATTTGTTGTTTGGGTTTTCTGAAATTTATCCCAATATCCCAATGAAATTAAGAGAATTTCCGGATGAATATTCTATCGGTAGCCTTTTTCAAGAAGAAGAATTTGATGTTGGTTTTATTATGGGACATGAAGAAATTGAAAATTGTGAATATCAGTTGATTTTACTTGGTGAACTAGTGGTGTTAGTTTCTAAAACGCATCCGCTAGCAGTAAAAGATGAAATTTCAATAATGGAATTGGAAAACGAATCTTTGGTATTAAAATCTGTGGAACCAGGTAAAGAGCATAGTTTGGTGGATAAATGTCTAGAATATGGGTTTACACCTCATATAAAATATGAAATTGGTAATCCTATAACTGCACATAGACTATGTGAAGCTAACGGACTAGTAGCAGTTTCGGTAGATTTTGTTGAAGAGGCAATTAAGGATGCTAATCTAAAAATTATAAGACTGAAGGAAAAAATCCCTGAGAATATTTATCTAATTACAAGAAAAAGAGTTATTCAGTCTAAAGCAGTAGCGTTATTTCGAAGTTATGTAAAAGAATATAAAAAAGAATAAAGTAGGCCGTTTTGATGTGCTAAAAAGCCAATCAAAACGGCTTTTTTATGGTGTAAACTAAAAGTTTATACCGCTAACTTTTGGATGATAGAGGTTCTTATTGAGATGTGTTAAATTAAATATGTTGATTATGATAAATTAATACAATATGGTGATGGGGTAAAATAGCACATGGCATTAGCAAATAAATATAGGGGGAAACGCGTGTTTAAGTTAGTGAGAAGTAAAAAAATCATTGTAACAAACATTAGTTTTATTAATGGGGGGAATATAGAATATGAAAAATAAAAAAATGAGTAGAAAAAAGTCTCGTATAATAAAATGCTCTGTAATGTCAGTGCTACTTGTAATCGTTATGATAGGAAATATAGCGTTGGCACACTTTTCAGCTATAATTACATCGTACTTTTCAACAATTAACGTTACTAGCAAACAGGCAGTTGCTGCTCGTGATAAATCAAAATCACTTGTTGAACAAATTGCAGATGAGGGAATTGTACTTCTTCAAAATAATGACAACACTCTGCCGATGAAAACATCAAATGCGAATAAGACTAAGGTAAACGTTTTCGGATGGAGTTTTACGAATCCGATATATGGTGGTACAGGTTCTGGTTCAACAGATACAACAACTGCTGTTACACCTAAAGCGGGTATTGAAGCTGCAGGCTTTCAGGTAAATACAAAATTGTACAACGACTATGTGGCATTAAAAATGCAAAGACCAACTGTAGCAATGAATGGACAAGACTGGACAATACCAGAGCCAGAAGCTTCATTTTATTCAACAGATAGAATGAAACAAGCTAAGAATTACTCTGATACTGCGATTATATTCATTGCACGTGCAGGTGGAGAAGGTGCAGACCTTCCAACAAGTTTGGATGGTAAGGATACCTTTAATCCAAAGGGAAGTTCACAGGGAGCTACAGGACAAAAATTTGGCAATAAAGATGATCTTGATGCAAACAAACATTATTTAGAACTTAGTAATAGAGAAAAAGGCATGGTAGATGCTGTTACAAAAAACTTTAGTAAAGTAATTCTTGTTGTTAATAGCAGTAATACTTTTGAGCTTAATTGGGTGAAGGATTATAGTCAGATTAAGAGTGTTATTAATATTGCAGGACCAGGACAAAACGGATTCAATGCCATTGGAAAAGTTTTATCTGGCGCTGTTAATCCATCAGGTAGAACAGTAGATACTTACGCTACAGACCTTTTAGATGCGCCTGCAACTAAGAACTTTGGTAATAATGACTATGTAATCAAAAATGCTGATGGCTCATACTCACAGGCAGTTGATTCAAAAAAAGTTGGACTCAATTATGTAGATTACTCAGAGGGAATTTATGTGGGATACCGTTATTATGAAACGGCAGCATCAGAAGGTGCAATTAACTACAAAGAAAAGGTACAGTATCCGCTTGGCTATGGACTTAGCTATACTAACTTCAAGCAGGAAGTTGTACCTAACAGTTTAACATGGAATAATAAAAATATTTCTGTAAAGGTAAATGTAAAAAACACTGGAACAGTCGCTGGAAAGGATGTAGCTCAGCTTTATTACTCTGCACCGTATACAGGGAAAGTAGAGAAATCTTCAATTGTTCTTGGTGCTTTTGGGAAAACAGGTGTTATAAAACCGGGACAATCAGAAACAGTTACTCTTTCATTTAAAGTAGAAGATATGGCTTCTTATGACTCTAATAAAGTTTATAGTTTAAAAGGATCATATGTTCTTGAACAAGGTGAATACAAGCTTATGCTTATGAATAATTCTCATGAAAAAATAGCTGATGTAGGCTCAAAAAACCTTTCTCAAGTTGTCTTTGACTCAACATCACGTTCCACTGATAAGCAAACAGCTGTAAACCAACTTGATGGTAATGTCACTGGTAATGGAAGTATATCTACATATCTTTCTAGAGCCAATAGTTTTGCAAATATTAAAGATATTGATGCAAGCAAAACTTATTCTATTAAGAATCAAGATGGGAGTACATCTACAGTAAAAGGTAAACTTGTAGATTCTAATTTTGTTAATTATATTAACAGTAAAAGGTATGCTGTATCAGCTGACAAGCATAAGTCGGCACCTACTACAGATGCGAAAAATGGAAAGAAACTAAAAGATTATGCTGGAATCGACTATAATGATAAAAAATGGGATACTTTGCTTAACCAGATGTCCGTGGATGATATGGTTAGCTTGGTAGTAAATGGAGGATATAAAACTACAGAGATAGCGTCAGTGGGTAAGCCTGCTACTTTAGATTATGATGGACCCTCAGCTATCACTAATTTTATGTCTAAGGTAAAAGTGTCTGGTATTGCATTTCCTGCTGAAGATTTAGTTGCATCCACTTGGAATGTCAACTTAGCTGAAATGATGGGACAGTGTATTGGAGATGAGGCTAAGGCATATGGTGTTACCGGTTGGTATGCTCCTGCTATGGACACTCACCGTACAGCTTTTGGGGGGAGAAATTTTGAGTATTATTCTGAAGACGGACTTGTTTCAGGTAATATGGCAGCTTCTGTGACTAAGGGATACCAGAGTAAAGGTGGATATGTTTATATAAAGCATTTTGCTTTAAATGACCAGGAGACTAATCGTACTAACGGAGTAATGATATGGGATAATGAACAAGCAATTCGTGAAATTTACTTAAAGCCATTTGAAATTGCAGTTAAAGAGGGTGGTGCCAAAGCAGCCATGTCTTCCTTTAACAGTATAGGTAATACATGGGCTGGAGCAAGTTCAGGTCTTCTAAATCAGATACTTCGTAATGAATGGGGCTTTAAAGGCATGGTAGAAACTGATTTCTATATGAACGGAGGAGGTTTGAATGCATATCCTTACATGGATTTTGAAATGGGTATAAGGGGCGGTAATGATATTTATCTTACTGGTGCTGCACCACTAGGTGTTCCTTACGCAAATACCAAGAGTAATGATACTTTATGGGCATTAAGAGATGCTTCTCACAATATTTTATATAATGTGGCAAACAGCAGTGCTATAAAAGCAAATATTAGTACCGATATTCCAACATGGGTTAAAATAACAATTGCTGTTGATATAGTTTTTGTTTTAGCTATTGGTACAGGTTTCTTCTTTACTTTAAGTAAAAAGAAGAAAGATGATGAAGAGATAGGTATAAACATCTAAGTTATTAATAAAAAATACTAAAGATAGACTGCCTTAAGGCAGTCTATCTATATAGAGGTGAATATATGAAATATGCAGAGATAATAAGTCAGATGACATTAGAAGAAAAGGCATCATTAATGTCAGGAAAAGATTTTTGGCAAACTCAGGATATACAGCGGTTTGGAATTAATAATATATTTCTTGCTGATGGGCCCCATGGCATTAGAAAGCAGGAAGCGGCAGCAGATCACCTTGGGCTTAATTCTAGCGTTCCAGCAACTTGTTTTCCAACAGCTGCAACTGTAGCAAATAGTTGGAATGTAGAACTTGGGCAAAAAATTGGAGAGTATCTTGGAGAAGAAGCTGTTTCACAGAAGGTTAATGTTTTGCTTGGACCTGGTATTAATATGAAGAGAAATCCTTTATGCGGAAGAAATTTTGAGTATTTCAGTGAAGATCCATATCTTACAGGTAAAATGGCAGCAGGTTATATAAGAGGAATTCAGTCACATGGAATCTCAGCTTGTGTAAAGCATTTTTGTGTAAACAATCAAGAAGAGAGACGTATGTCTATTAATACAATAGTTGATGAAAGAGCTCTTAGGGAAATCTATCTAACTGCATTTGAAATTGCAGTTAAGGAAGGTAAGACTAAGGCACTAATGTCTTCCTATAATATGCTCAATGGTACTTATACCAATGAAAATATGCATTTGATGCATGATATTCTGCGGGGTGAATGGAATTATAAGGGTTGTGTTATCACAGATTGGGGTGGAAGTAATGATCGGGTGGCAGGACTTATAGCCGGTAACGAATTAGAAATGCCCACAACGGCAGGGGAGACCAATGAAGAAATTATTCAAGCAATTAAAAGCGAAAAAATCAAAGAAGACGTATTAGACCAGAGTGTAGACAGATTACTTGAACTTATTTTTACAACAGAGGAAGTATATAAAAAAGCTCATAAGAAGTTTGATATGCAAGAGCATCATAGAGTGGCACAGGAAGTGGCAGAAGAGTCAATAGTGCTACTTAAAAATGAGGAAAATATATTACCGCTTAAAAATGGTACAAAAGTTGCTGTAATAGGAGATTTTGCAAAAGAAGCACGATACCAAGGTGCAGGATCATCTGTGGTAAATCCAACAATTTTGGACCATACATTAGATTGTTTTGAGGAATCTAGAATTGTTAGCATTGGATATGAAACTGGCTTTGAACGTTACGGTAAGAAAAGTAATAAAAGAATAGATAGGGCATGTGAACTTGCTAAAGAAGCAGATGTCATTCTTTTATATATTGGATTAGATGAGGTTACTGAAGCTGAAGGACTGGACAGACAAAATATGAATATTTCGGATAATCAAATAGAGTTATTAAATGCTTTGCAAAAAGTTAATCAGAATATTGTAGCGATTCTTTCTTGTGGCTGCGCAGTTGAAATGCCATGGATTAATAAGGTAAAAGGATTATTACATGGATATTTAAGTGGGCAAGCAGGTGCTAAAGCTATAATCAGAGTTTTGTCAGGTGATGTGAACCCTTCAGGAAAACTTACAGAAACATATCCCATTCATTATGAAGATACACCGTCCTTTAAGAATTTTCCTGGTAAGGAAGTGAGTGTAGAATATAGAGAAGGTATTTATATTGGTTATCGTTATTATGATGCAGCCAATGTAGAGGTCCGTTTTCCTTTTGGATATGGACTTAGTTATACAACTTTTGAGTATTCTTGTATAGAGGTTAATAAGAATGGAGTAACATTTAAATTAACCAATTCAGGGAGTACTCAAGGAATGGAGATAGCACAGCTGTACGTAGGTTGTAAATCTGAGAATATTTTCAGGGCCAAAAAGGAATTAAAAGGATTTGTTAAGATATTTATAAATGCAGGTGAAACAAAGTCAGTAACAATACCTTTTGATGATAAAACTTTTCGCTATTTCAACATAAAGACAAATAAATGGGAAGTAGAAGCATCAGAATATAAAATCATGATTGGTGCATCAAGTGCCGATATCAGATTGAAAGATACTATTTTTATGGAAGGTTCAGGAGCGCCACTTCCCTATGATAAGGACAAACTTACATCTTATTATTCAGGAAAGGTAAACAATGTGGTCACAGAAGAATTTGAGAATTTGATTGGATGTAAAGTGCCAGTATCCACATGGGATAGAACAAAACCACTTGGTTATAACGATACTATTGCACAGTGCAAATATGCAAAGGGATTATTTGCAAGGTTTGCATTTAACATGATTGTTTTTGCATATTGGTTTTTAAGAAAAATAGGCAAGAGGAGTACTGCTAATATTATCATGATGTCTATATATCATATGCCTTTTAGGGGAATTGCCAGAATGACAGGTGGCGCTTTGAATATTCCAATGCTTAATGGCATCTTGATGATAGTAAATGGTCATTTTTTTAAAGGCTTGAATCATTTATTGAAGGAAAGAAGTAAGATGGTTAAGGCGGCAAAAGCTAAAAAAATAGCATAAGTGCAAAAGGAGCTGTGAAAATGAGTAGCGAAGAAAATAAAAATAATAAAATAGTTGCAGGAAAGATAGGTATTTGGGCAAAATACAAGGAAAAACATCCTAATATTGCGCAATTCATAGTATTTTTTATGCTGAGTAATGGAATAACGATTTTACAAATGGTTTTAATGCCTATGATTAAGGTTGGCTTTGGACATACATCATTAGTAGGTACAAATTTTCAGATTGGTCAAATTGGTCATAATCTTAATGGAAGTGCCTATTATGTATTCAATTACGCAGCAGGTTCAATTTCATCAGGAGGAGGGGGAGGAATTGCATATTTCCTTGCAGTTCAAATATCTATGGCCATAGCACAGATTATTAATTTTTTTGTCCAGAGGAACATAACATTTAAGTCAAACAGCAACATTTTGAAGTCGGCTTTTGGGTATGTAATTGCTTACATTATTATATCAATAGGTGCTGCTGCTCTTCAGGGGCTTTACAAAGCTCCGATATATCACTTATTCATGAACACATTGGGAATGGGGTCAGCTGGTGAAACAATATCAGATGCTATTACTATGATTATAAACGCTGCGATTTCTTTCTGGGTATTTTTCCCTATATTTAAAATAATTTTCAAAAATGAGCCTGAAAAGCAAGATAATATATAAAGGTAGCTGACAGTAACGATTTGGTAGCTGTTAATGCATATATAAATCATTCACAAGTTTAAACAAAGTACCTCTTATTTGGTGAAATTAAGTCTACAAATAAAGCCGAAAGAGGTATTTTTTGTCATATAATTTAAAATAATGATATGCATTGCTTGATGATACAGTTGTTTTCAATTATAATAGTTCTAAATAGTTTTATTTGCTTGGATAGATAAATTATACTAAAAGTGTTTGGGTGGGACTTGTTTTTTAGGTAACGCGGCAAAATACAAAAAGAGGAATATAAGATGATACATAAAGACCTAATTAAAAAAATGACTTTAGAAGAGAAAGCGTCTTTAATGTCAGGAAAAGATTTTTGGCAAACCAAGGATATAGAACGTCTTGGAGTCAATAGTATTTTTCTTTCAGATGGACCCCATGGAATTAGAAAACAGGCTGTAGCGGCGGATCAGCTGGGACTTAATGAGGGTATTCCAGCCACATGTTTTCCAACAGCTGCCACTGTAGCAAATAGTTGGAATGAAGAAATGGGAGAAAAAATAGGAGAGTATCTTGGTGAAGAGGCAATTGCACAGAAAGTTAATGTAGTTCTTGGACCTGGAATTAATATGAAGAGAAATCCTTTATGCGGAATAAACTTTGAGTATTTCAGTGAAGATCCATATCTTGCAGGTAAAATGGCTGCAGGCTATATTAGAGGAATTCAGTCACATGGAATTTCAGCTTGTGTGAAGCATTTTTGTGTAAATAATAAGGAAGAGAGACGTATGGCTATTGATACTATAGTCGATGAAAGAACTCTTAGGGAAATCTATCTAACTGCATTTGAAATTGCAGTTAAGGAAGGTAAGACTAAGGCAATAATGTCTTCCTATAATATGCTCAACGGTACCTACACCAATGAAAACATGCATTTGATGCAAGATATACTACGCGAGGAATGGAATTATAAAGGTTGTGTTATAACGGATTGGGGAGGAAGCAATGATCGTATAGCAGGACTTGTTGCGGGTAATGAACTAGAAATGCCTACAACTGCAGGTGAGACAGATGAAGAAATTATTCAGGCAATTAAAAGTGGAAAAATTAAAGAACAAGTATTAGACGATTGTGTAGACAGATTACTTGAACTTATTCTTACAACAGAGGAAGTATATAAGAAACCACATATGGAGTTTGATGTGGAAAAGCATCACAGAGTGACACAGAAAGTTGCAGAAGAGTCCATAGTGCTTCTTAAAAATGAAGAGAATATATTACCACTTAAATATGATAAAAAAGTTGCTGTAATTGGAGATTTTGCAAAAGAGGCACGGTATCAGGGTGCAGGATCATCTATTGTAAATCCCACAATTTTAGATCACACATTAGATTGTTTTGATGAATCAGGAATTGTCAGTATTGGATATGAATCAGGTTTTGAACGTTATGGAAAGAAAAGTAAGAAAAAAATAGATAGGGCATGTGAACTTGCAAAACAAGCAGATGTAATTCTTTTATATATTGGTCTTGATGAAGTCACTGAAGTTGAAGGAATGGACAGAAAAAGCATGAAAATTCCAGAGAATCAAATAGATCTATTAAACGCTTTGCAAAAAGTTAATCCTAATGTTGTGGCGATTCTTTCTTGTGGCTCCGCAGTAGAAATGCCATGGATTGATAAGGTAAAAGGATTATTACATGGATATTTAGGCGGGCAGGCAGGAGCAAGAGCTATATTAAGAGTTTTGTCTGGTGATGTGAATCCTTCAGGAAAACTTGCAGAAACTTATCCTATTCATTATGAGGATACTCCATCATTTTATAATTTTCAGGATAAGGAAGTTAGCGTAGAATATAGAGAAGGTATTTATATTGGCTATCGCTATTATGATACAGCAGATATAGATGTTCTTTTTCCTTTTGGATATGGACTCAGTTATACAACTTTCGAGTACTCAGATATTGAAGTTAACAAGGAAGGGGTAATTTTCAAATTATTAAATTCTGGAAATATAGCGGGAATGGAGATTGCACAGATGTACGTAGGATGTAGATCAGAAGAGGTTTTCAGACCCCAAAAGGAATTAAAGGGATTTGTTAAGATATTTATAAATGCGGGTGAATCGAAAACTGTAACAATACCTTTTGACGATAAGACATTCCGCTATTTTAACGTAAAAACAAATAAATGGGAAATAGAGGCAGCAGAATATAAAATTATGATCGGTGCATCAAGTGACGATATCAGATTAGTGGATACTATTTTTATGGAAGGTACGGGAGCACAACTTCCCTATGATAAAGACAAACTTCCATCTTATTATTCAGGAAAAGTAAACAATGTTGGCACAGAAGAATTTGAAAATTTGATTGGATGTAAAGTGCCAGTATCCACATGGGATAGAACAAAACCACTTGGTTATAACGATACTATTGCACAGTGCCAGTATGCAAAAGGACTATTTGCAAAACTTGTATTTCGTATAATAGTTTTCTTACATTGGTTTTTAAGAAAAATAGGAAAGAGAAGTACTGCTAATATTATCATGATGTCTATATATCATTTGCCATTTAGAGGAATTGCCAGGATGACAGGTGGTGCCTTAAATATGAAAATGCTTGACGGTATCTTGATGATAGTAAATGGTCATTTCTTTAAAGGGTTGAATCATTTGATAAAAGAGAAAAGTAAGATGGCTAAGGGCAAAAAAAGTTAAAAATTAAGAGTGACAAGTGACAAGTTAAGGAAATTTTGCCTTAGGGCAAAATGGACAAAGAAAAGAATCAACAAACTAATTTATTTTAATAGATTAGTTTTTACTTTAGTAAAAAAAATCTTCATCAACTTGCCACTTGTCACTGCATTTTTATGTGTGTGTGGTTGACAAATACAAGTAAGTATTTTATAATTAAAAAAAGTTTGATGATATAAAAACGTTGATAAGGATTAGTAGAGATGTAAATCTTTTAAAAGAGAGGGAGTGCTGGGTGAAAGCTTCCTAAAAGACCATTTTGAACCTACCTTTGAGTTCTGCATTTAAAAGTGCAGCGGTTATTCCGTTAAAGCTTAAGTGAGTATTTTTAATTAATTATATTAATTAGGGTGGTACCGCCGAGATAACCTTGGTCCCTTTGTAGGGATTGAAGGCTTTTTTTTGTTTTGTTTTATTTGTACATATATATAAGGAGGAATTTAAAATGGGAAAAAAAGAAAAGCTTGTAGAACAAATAACTTCAATGGAGGATGATTTTGCACAGTGGTACACAGATATTGTAAAAAAAGCAGAGCTTGCTGATTATACAAGTGTTAAAGGGTGTATAATTTTTAGGCCTTATTCCTATGCAATATGGGAAAATATACAGAGTACTTTAGACAAGAAATTTAAGGAAACCGATCATGAAAATGTATATATGCCAATGCTTATTCCAGAAAGTTTACTTCAAAAGGAAAAAGATCATGTTGAAGGTTTCGCTCCTGAAGTTGCATGGGTAACTAAAAGTGGAGATGAAGATTTAACAGAAAAATTATGTATTAGGCCAACTTCCGAAACATTATTTTGTGAACATTTTGCAAAAATAGTTCAATCTTATAAGGATTTGCCTAAGTTATATAATCAATGGTGTTCCGTTGTGAGAATGGAAAAAACCACAAGACCATTCCTAAGAACTTCAGAGTTTCTATGGCAGGAAGGACATACAATACACTCTAGCAAAGAGGAAGCAGAAGCAGAGACAAAAAGAATGCTTAATATATATGTAGATGTGTGTAAAGACCTACTTGCATTACCAGTTATAAAGGGAAGAAAAACAGAAAAAGAAAAATTTGCAGGTGCTGAAGCTACTTACACAATTGAAGCCTTAATGCATGATGGAAAAGCACTTCAATCAGGTACATCACATTTCTTCGGACAAAATTTTTCAAAGGCATTTGGAATACAGTTTTCAAATAAAGAAGGCAAACTTGAGTATGTTAACCAAACTTCATGGGGGATGAGTACTCGTATACTTGGTGCTATAATAATGGTTCATGGAGATAATGAAGGCTTAAAATTACCACCAAGAGTTGCGCCAATCCAAGTTATTATAGTTCCAATAGCACAGCATAAAGAGGGTGTAATAGATAAGGCAAATGAACTTAAGGATAGATTAGCTAAAATAGCTAGGGTTAAGGTAGATATAAGTGATAAAATGCCAGGTTGGAAATTTAGCGAATATGAAATGAAGGGAGTTCCAATAAGACTTGAAGTAGGACCAAAAGACATTGAAAAAAATCAGGTTGTACTTGTAAGAAGAGATACTAGAGAAAAACTTTTTGTATCCATGGACGAACTTGAAACAAAAATACCAGAACTTCTAGAAGATATGCACAATGCTATGTATGAAGCCGCAAAGAAGTCTTTAGAAGAAAAAACTAGCAGCGCTAGGACTATGGAAGAATTTAAAGATATAGTTGAAAACAAAACTGGATTTGTTAAGGCTATGTGGTGTGGAGATAGGGCATGCGAGGAAAAGATAAAGGAAGAAACAGGAGCTAGTTCAAGATGCATACCATTTGAGCAAGAAGAAATAACGGACACTTGTGTTTGTTGCGGTAAAAAAGCTAAGGAAATGGTTTATTGGGGAAGAGCATATTAGGCATGTTGAAAAAATAATAAGGCACAACTTAGAAAATAGAAAGTCATTGATCACGAGAACTTTTGTGTCATAGTGTCTTAATAAAGAATATTTTTGTTGCAATGTTAAATTATATATAGTATAATAAATATTGTAAAATAAAAAAGGAGGTCGTAAATAATGAAAAACTTTTTAGTTAACAGAACACTTAGTGGCATTGCTTTTTATGCAAATAAACTAATAATTATATACGACCTGGCTGATTCTTTTTAGAGTACTTTATTAATGTAAAGCTAGCCATAGGTTGTATACCTATGGCTTTTTTATACTCATTTCATGGGAATATTTGTAATGAAATGATTCCGCTATAAAGAAGCTGTAGGATAATGCCTATGGCTTTTTTTATATACAAAATTCTTAGAGGGAGTTGTTTAAAATGAACAAAAAAGAAAATTATATTAATATGAGGAGTTATTTTTTTATCTTTTATGGGTAGCAAAACTAAAAAAAATAAACATTAAAGGGGGAGACAAAATAAATGAAAAAGCTTTTAGAACTTACCAAAGGAAATAGGTTACTATATGTCTTAGCAATACTAGCCATTGGTATAGCAACATATATATCATTGTTAGAACCTATGGTTATTAAAATTACAATTGATTCAATTATAGGGAAAAGTCCTATGAGTGTTCCAAAGGTTTTAGAAAATTTTATAACTAAAATTGGTGGTAGAGGTTTTCTTAGGTCAAATTTATGGATATGTGCTTTATGCCTTGTGGCACTAACAAGTCTAAGAGGTATTTTTCTTTATCTTAAAGGAAAGCTTGCCACTAAGGCTTCTGAGAATATAGCAAGAAATACAAGAGTAAAGTTATATGACCATATTCAAAATCTTCCATATAAATACCATGTAAATGCGGAATCAGGAGATTTAATTCAAAGATGCACTTCTGATGTTGAAACTATAAGAAAGTTTTTTTCAGTACAAATGGTTGAAATAGGAAGGGCCGTTTTTATAGTGGCTATATCGCTTTTTATGATGTTATCGCTTAATTTAAAAATGACGATTATATCTATGGTAACTGTTCCAATAATACTTTTAGCATCTTTTATATTTTTCAATAGTGTTAGGAATACATTTCAAAAAGCTGATGACCAAGAAGGTGCTCTTACATCAATACTTGAGCAAAATCTTTCAGGGGTAAGGGTTGTAAAGGCATTTGGACGAGAACAATACGAAATTGAAAAGTTTGATAAAGAAAATAAAAAATATAAAGATTTGAGTTTCAAAGTGGCCAATATTTTATCCACCTATTGGGCAACTTCTGACTTTTTATGTACAGTTCAAATTGGATTAGTACTTATATTTGGAATTTATTATGCAGTTAGAGGGGATATAAGTCTTGGAACTCTTGTGGTTTTTAATACTTATGAGGGAATGCTCCTATGGCCAGTAAGGCAGCTAGGCAGAATACTTTCAGATATGGGAAAAATGACTGTTTCACTTAAACGAGTAGCCAATATTTTGGACGAAGAGATAGAAAAGGATGAAGGAGAGGGATTAAAGTCTGATATTCAAGGGGAAATTTCATTTGAAGATGTTTCATTTGAATATGAGAAAAATCAAAATGTACTTCAGCATATTAGTTTTACAGTTAAAAAAGGGGAAAATATAGCGGTGGTAGGGCCTACAGGTTCTGGAAAATCATCACTTGTCCACCTATTATTACGACTATATGATTATAAAAGTGGTTCTATAAAAGTTGACGGTGTAGAACTTTCAGATATCTCGAGAAAATGGATAAGGAGCAAAATTGGTATTGTACTTCAAGAACCTTTTTTATATTCAAGAACAATAAAAGATAATATTAAAATATCAAAACTTGATGCCCAAGATAGTGAAATTGTAAGTGCTGCTTCCATGGCAGCGGTTCATCAGGTTATAACTTCATTTAATAGTGGCTATGATACCACAGTTGGAGAAAAAGGTGTAACTTTATCTGGAGGGCAGAGGCAGAGAGTGGCTATAGCAAGAACGCTTATAAACGAATTTCCTATACTGATTTTTGACGACTCTTTAAGTGCAGTTGACGCAGAAACTGATAAGATTATCAGAGAAAAACTTGAAGAAAAAAGTGAAAATGTTACAACATTTATAATAGCGCATAGGATATCTACCGTTATAGATGCAGATAAAATAATAGTATTAAATCATGGAAAGATTGAGGCTATTGGAAAACATGAGGAGCTTATAAAGAAACAGGGAATATACAAAAGAATATGGGAAATACAAAATGCTTCAGATACAGAATCTGAAGAAAATTTTGCATAAGGCATGTTAAAAGAACAAGTACAGAATTTGAAGATGCCTAAAATAAAGAGGTGAAAATAAATGTCTAGGATAAAGGAAGAAAAGGTTACGGAAAAATTAAATTTAGGTATATGGAGAAAACTTTTTAAATATCTTTCGGAATTTAAAAATTCATTAATATTTCTCGCGTTTCTAATGGTAATAGTTGCAGGAATTGATTCCATAATGCCTTTATTAACGAAATATGCTATAGATAATCTTGTGGAAAAACATACAACTGAGACTCTTAAAACTTTTGCTTTAGTGTTTTTTTCCATAGTAGCTGTTCAAGCTATAAATGTAAAAATATTCATAAGGCAGGCAGGTAAAATTGAAACAGAACTTGCTTATCATATACGAAAAATGGGATTTAAGAAATTACAGGAGTTATCTTTTTCATATTATGATAATTCATCTGTAGGTTGGCTAATGTCAAGAATGACTTCGGATGTTGCAAGGCTAAGTGAGGTGATTTCTTGGGGACTTATTGATATGGTTTGGGCTATTGTAATGATGATAGGTTTTATTGGAATAATGCTTTTTTATAATGTTAAATTAACCCTTATAAGTATGTGTGTTGTTCCACCACTATTTATAATAGGAATGTTTTTTCAAAAGAAAATATTGAAAGCATATAGGAGTGTAAGAAAATTAAATTCTCAGCTTACCTCAGACTTTAATGAAGAAGTAGCTGGAGCAAAAACAACAAAAACTTTAGTTCGAGAAGATGAAAATTTAAATGAATTTAAGTATGATGCAGATAAAATGAGACACTCATCTGTAAGGGCAGGTATATTCTCTGCTTTATTTCTTCCCATAGTAATATCCATGGGGAGTATAGGAACAGGTTTTGCCATATGGTTTGGTGGTAATAGTGTTATGTTACATGGGCTATCTTATGGTACTTTTGTAATGTTTATATCCTATACAGTTCAGTTCTTTGATCCTGTAAGTCAGCTTGCTGGAACCATAGCAGAAATTCAACAGGCACAGGCTTCTGCGGAGAGGATAATATCACTTGTGGAGACTAAACCAGATATATGGGATAAAGAACAGGTAGTGAAAATATATGGAGATTTATTTAATCCAAAGAAGGAAAACTGGGAAAAAATAAATGGAGATATTGAATTTAATAATCTATATTTCTCCTATAAAAATGGTGAGAAGGTATTTGAAGATTTTAATCTAAAAGTTAAAAAAGGAGATACTATAGCTCTAGTTGGGGAAACTGGCTCAGGTAAAAGTACAATTGTAAATTTATTATGCAGATTCTACGAACCAACAAGTGGGGAAATTTTGATCGATGGTAAAGATTACAGAGAACGTTCTCTTTTATGGTTACAATCTAATATTGGATATGTACTTCAAAGCCCACATCTTTTTCGCGGTACAATAAAAGATAATATAAAATACGGTAAACTTGACGCTACAAATGAAGAGATAGAGAGGGCAGCTAAACTTGTTAATGCCCACCAGTTTATAATTGAAAATGAAAAAGGTTACGATTTGGAAGTAGGTGAAGGTGGAGGAAGCCTTTCAACTGGACAAAAACAGCTTATTTCCTTCGCAAGAGCTATTGTTGGTAATCCAGCTATCTTCGTTCTAGATGAAGCAACTTCTTCAATCGATACGGAAAATGAAAGGATAATACAAAATGCTATAGAAAAGATTTTGTCAGATAGAACCAGTTTTGTAGTTGCTCATAGACTTTCAACCATAGTTTCTGCAGATAAAATTCTTGTTATAAAGCAAGGCAAAATTTATGAAAGTGGAGATCACAAACAGCTTATGAAAATGAAAGGATATTACTACAAGCTTTATACAAACCAACGCCTAGAGGAAAAAGAAATGGAAAGTATAAATGCATCCTAAGCTAATTAATATGATAAAATGAGTATTAAAAGGAAGGTGGATACGTATGGACGAATTAATTAGTAAAGAACAATTAGTAAAAAAAATATTAGATAATGACAAGGATTTAAGTAATTCTAGTATTGACGAGGATTTGATACATGAGCTGATTAATGGTAAGGTATCAAAAAACATAAATGAAGTTCAAAATAAAAATGTATCACTTGGACAAAAGGCTGCTGATAACATTGCGTCTTTTGGTGGTAGTTGGACTTTTATTATAGGCTTTGTAGTAATAATTATAGTATGGATTACGTCCAATACCATTCTATTGTCCCAAAAAGCATTTGATGTATATCCATTTATATTGTTAAATTTAGTATTGTCATGCCTTGCAGCATTGCAGGCACCTATAATTATGATGTCACAAAATCGGCAGGCCGAGAAAGATAGATTAACTGCTTCAAATGATTATCTAGTGAATTTAAAATCAGAAATTATAATAGAAGATTTACACAAGAAGCTGGATGCACTGATTGAACAACAGGACGAAAATAAAAAAAATATAGAATTATTATTAAAAAAAATTGATAAAGAGTTATAATATTAATAAGGCATCTTCAAAAAAATAACTAGTCAGTATGCTAGTTTATTTTGTGTCAGATGCCTTATTAAGTTTTCCTAAAATAAAAAGTACGAAAGGGGGAATTTGGGATTGCAGATAGTATGATAGCGATTCCCAATATAATTTTATGGATGAAAATATTAAATGGTTAAAAGATAAAAAACTAGAAAGAACAATGGAAAACCTTGAAAAACATAATATGGAAGCATATTATGTTCAGGATGAAAATGAATTAATAAAGAAGATATCTGAATTTACCAAGGAGGGAGAAACTGTTGCTGTAGGAGGTTCAATGACTCTTTTTGAAACTGGAGTAATTGATTACTTGAAAAATGGAAACTTCAATTTTTTGGACAGGTATAAAGATGATATAAGTGGAGAAGAGTTGAAGGAAGTATACAGAAAAAGTTTTTTTGCAGATAGCTATTTTGCAAGCAGTAACGCAATTACGGAAAATGGAGAATTATACAATGTAGATGGTACTGGGAATAGAGTAGCAGCTATGATTTATGGTCCAGATAAAGTTATTGTAGTTGTTAGTACCGATAAAATTGTTAAGGATTTAGATGCAGCAATTAAGAGAAATCAAGAATACTCAGCTCCGGCTAATGCCAAAAGGCTTAATAGGAAAACTCCCTGTGCTAAGGTTGGATATTGTATGGATTGTAGCAGTGAAGAGAGAATTTGTAATGAATATACTTTAATCAAGAGACAGCCTATAAAGGGAAGAATAAAAGTAATATTTATTGATAAAAAACTTGGATACTAAGAGCGACAAGTGACAAGCTAAGTTGCAAAATTTCAGGGGTATAAGTAGATTTGTTTGTAGAAATCTACTTATACCCCTGTTTATTTCTAAAGATTTTAATTTGTATATTGAACACAAGAAAATATTGTCGAATATAGCAATTAAAATGATTTAAATGTAAGTTTTTGTAGTGAAGAATTCATAATAATGATATAATTATTTCAATAAGAAAATAGTGCGAAAGAGGGTAGTATATATGGGGCTGAGACAAAAGATTGTAACGTCGTTTTCTTCAATCTTAATTATTTTTGCATTAATTATATCATTAGTTATTTATTATAAAGTTGATACCGTTGTAAATGCTAACTTTACCTCAAATGTAAAGGCTAGTGCTGAATTAGGATATTCATATCTAAACGTAAAGTACAAAGGACAATGGCAATTAAAAGATAACAAGCTTTATAAAGGTGATAAATTAATAAATAATAATTATGAAATACCTGATTATGTTAAAAATACCACAGGATTTTATGTAACCCTATTCATGAATGACACAAGAATTTCAACTAATATACTCAATACTACTGGAAATCGTGCTATAGGAACTAAAGCTTCTTTACCTGTAGTAACTGCTGTAATTAAAAATGGAAATGATTATGGAGCACAAGTCACTATATTAAACAAGAAGGCTTTAGGATATTATATTCCATTGAAGGATAGCAGTAACAATGTAATTGGTATGTGGTTTGTTGGCATAGATTATTCAACTGTACAAAATGAAATATTTCAAATAATGATTGTTATAGGACTAATTATATTATTTATGCTAGCAATTGGCATACTTATTTCATTTTATATAAGCACAAAAATTGTAAACACAGTAAATTATATAAGTAAACAGCTAAGTTATATGGCAAATGGAGACTTTACACAGGAAATAACTAAGGAACATTTAAATCTTAAAGATGAAGTTGGCGATATGGCAAAATCTGCTTCTAAAATGCAAGCGGAAGTTAGGGGCATTATAAAAACCGTAATTGAGGAAGCTAATAATTTAGATGGAACACTAGATTCTTCTAATGAGAGTATTTCTAAGTTGACACAGAATATTGAAGATGTATCAGCAACAACTCAAGAGATTTCAGCAGGGATGGAGCAAACAGCGGCATCAATGGAAGAAATGAATGCTACTTCAACAGAAATAGGACATGTGGCTGAAAATATTGCAAATAAGGCTATGGATGGATCAGTTGTAGCAAAAAAAATAAGTGGAAAAGCAAATGAATTGAAAGATAGTTTTGAAATATCCAGACAAAATGCTAATGAAATGTTTTCAAATTCACAGAATAAACTTAAGGCTGCAATTGAAAAATCTAAGGGAATTGAAGAAATTAAAGTGTTGTCAGATTCAATACTTCAGATAACATCACAAACTAATTTACTTTCATTAAATGCTGCCATTGAAGCAGCACGGGCTGGGGAAGCTGGAAAAGGATTTGCAGTTGTTGCAGATGAAATCAGAAAACTTGCTGAAGATTCAGAAAATACTGTAATACAAATTCAACAAGTTACAAAAACTGTTTTGGAATCAGTGGATAACTTAGTGGTTAGTTCAAATGAAATACTTGATTTTGTGGATAAACAAGTTATTAGTGATTATGACATGTTTGTGGCAACTGGTGATGGCTACAGTAAAGATGCCGATAAAATAGATGAAATTGTGACGGAATTTAGTTCAACTGCCAATGGTCTTAAAGTATCCATGAGTAATATGGTGGAAGCTATAGAACAAGTTACTGCTGCAGCTACTGAGGGCGCTGATGGTACTACTAATATTGCACTGAAGACTAATAACATAGTGGATATGGGAAATTTAGTGACTACGCATACAAAAGATGCTAAAGTTGCATCAAAGAAATTAAACGACTACGTAAATCAATTTAAGATATAAAAAAAGTTGATGCAAAATGGTTTTAATCATTTTTCATCAACTTTTTTTTATTTTAGATTTCATTTAACCAGGTCTAAGATTACATCTTTGATTTCAGATTTTTCACATACTTTAGTATGAACAATCTTTTTTTTGTCTATGTCTTTAATTGAAGCAGGTATTTTATAATCAGAAAGTTTATCCATTTCTTCTGTAAGCTTAAATTCATCAAAATGCGAATATTTTTCATCAATTGCAACCATAACTGATTTGGGAAATTTATATGGACTTGCTGTTGAAAGAATAATTGTTTTTGTTGAATCTTTTGTATCATCTTTATACTTTTTATATACAGAATATGCCACAGCGGTATGAGTGTCTATTATCTCTTCGTTATTGTCATAGATGTGTTTTATAGCATGGTTTGTCTCCGCTTCAGAAGCGTATCCACCGTAAAAATCACCTAGGTTGTTTTTCATGTACGGTGTGATTTCATATTCACCACTGGAGGTTAAAGCATTCATAAATTCACTTACCTTAGTTGAATCTTTACCGCTAATAAAGTAAAGTAGTCGTTCAAGGTTACTTGATACTATTATATCCATGGATGGAGAATTAGTAATATAAAAGTCTCTTTTTTTATTATATATACCAGTGGTAATAAAATCATACAGTACCTTGTTCTCATTGGAAGCACATATTAGTTTATCAATTGGAACGCCCATGTTTTTAGCAAAGTAACCAGCTAGTATATCACCAAAATTACCAGTGGGAACAGCTATATTTATCTTTTCACCTTTGGTAATTTCACCATTTTTGTAAAGGCTAAGATAAGAATAAAAATAATATACTATTTGTGGAATAAGTCTTCCTATATTTATTGAATTTGCAGATGAGAACATATATCCTTTTTCATCTAAGGTTTTTTGAACAGCCTTATCTGTAAATATATTTTTTACAGCAGTTTGAGCATCATCAAAATTGCCTTTAATGGCAATTACATGAGTGTTTTCGCCATTATGAGTAACCATTTGAAGCTTTTGGATAGCACTAACACCCTCCACAGGATAAAAGATGATAATATCTATTCCATCTATATTATTAAAGCCTTCTAGAGCAGCTTTACCAGTATCTCCAGAGGTAGCAGTAAGAATTAATACGTTTTTATTAATTCCTTGCTTTTTTATAGAGGTTTTTAAAAGATGAGGAAGAATTGATAGTGCTACATCCTTAAATGCTAGTGTTGGGCCATAATATAGCTGAAGGAAATAGTTATCTCCTGTTTTTTTTACAGGGGTAATTTCTTCTGTGGTAAATTTATGGTCATAGGCCTTGTTTATACATGATTTTAGTTCTTCTTCTGTAAAATCAGTGAAAAATTTGCTCATAACTAAATAGGCCAAAGATTTATAATCAAGTTTTGATAATTCGTCAATATCAAAATCAATTGATGGAATAAAGGAAGGCACATATAATCCACCATCTTCTGCTATTCCGTTAAGTATTGCTTCTGAAGACGTAACTTCTTTAGCACTACCTCTAGTGCTTTTATACATTAATTGATTCAAAGTAGACACCCCTTTATTTATTAATTCAATTTTTCAACGCGTATAAGGTTATCAATGTTGTAAACACTATCAAGATGCTCTATTTCTGCCACTGATTTATTTATATCCCCCTCAATAGCATCGTGGGTTACAATAATAAGTGTAACAATACCTTGTTTTTCATCTTTCTGAATTATAGAAGATATGCTTACGTTATTTTTACCCCAAATTGAAGAAATTTCTCCTAAAACACCGCTCATATCTTTTACTGAAAATCTTAGATAGTATTGAGATTTATAAGCTTGTTGATTAAGGATAAGCTTAGAGGCAGCTTTGTTTTCTACAGTTGAAATTGAGCGAAGTGTCATATCATTTCTTAATATTGAAATAATATCGCTGACAACAGCGCTTCCTGTAGGAAGTGAACCAGCACCTTGTCCGTAGAACATTAAATCACCTACAGCATTACCTTTTATCAAAATTGCATTAAATGAGTCATTTACATTTGCAAGGGGATGTGCTATTGGTATCATTGTAGGATGTACTCTAAGTTCTAGGGAACCGTTGTTCTCCTTAGCTATAGCTAGCAGCTTAATAGTATATCCAAACTCTTTAGCATACTTTATATCTAAAGAACTTATATTAGAAATACCTTCTCTATAAATATCTTTTACATCAACGTTTATTCCAAAGGATAAAGATGTTAATATTGCCAGTTTATATACAGCATCATAGGCTTCAACGTCAGATGTTGGATCGGCTTCAGCAAAGCCTTTATCCTGAGCTTGTTTTAGTGCAACATCAAAATCCATATTTTCCAGTGACATTTTAGTTAAAATGTAATTAGTAGTTCCATTCACTATGCCTACAATTTCTTGAATCTTATTTGCTGTAAGGCTTTCTTCGATGCCTTTTAATATTGGGATTCCACCAGCAACGCTTCCTTCATAATAAAGCAGTACGCCATTTTTTCGTGCCGCATCTAATAGTTCAGTACCTTCAAGAGCGATAACTTGCTTGTTTGCAGTAACTACATGTTTGGAGTTTTCTATTGCACTTAACATATAGTCCTTTGCAGGATGGACTCCACCTAATAACTCAACAACAATTTTAATGTTGTCATTACTTAGTATTTCTTCAATATCAGTAGTTAATACCCCAACAGGTATGTCTATGCCTCTTTCTTTACTAATATCATTTACAAGTATTTTTGTTATTTCAATGTCATAGCCTGAACGCCTTGTTATTTCTTCTTTATTATTTTGGAAAATGTGCCAAACACCTTTACCTACATTACCAAGCCCAAGTAATGCGATTTCTATTTTATTCATTAATATTCCTCCTCAAAATCATATGCTTTTGATAATTTTATTATACAATTATGGCACCACATATATCGGGTTCTAAAATTTTCATTTTCCAACAGGCACTTGTGGTTTTTAAAAAAGCATCCATTTTGTTATAAAATTCACTATTGTGTTTATCTATAATAATCATAAGAGTTGATCCGGAACCACTTATAAATTCCCCTAGAGCATTAAATTCTTTGGATTTATCAAAAATCAAGTCCATATCTTTTATAGCAGGTCCTCTAAAAGGTTGATGTATCTTATCCTGTAAACTTGTTCTTAGGTTTGAAAAATCTTTTTTATATAGTGAAGAAATAAGCATAGCAGCTCTTGAAATGTTAAATACACAATCACTTTTACTATAATTTTCAGGTAAAATCTTTCTACTGCTTTCAGTACTCATTTGAAAGTTTGGAATTAAAGCCACAAACAATAAATCTTCAGGAAGATTGATTTTAGAGTAAACAACATTATTATTTTCAACTAAAGATATATTAAATCCACCAATTAAAGCTGGGACAACATTATCAGGATGTCCTTCGATTTTGGTAGCTAGATTTATGATTTCCTGCTCCGTCATTATTTTATTCATAAAATAATTTGCTGCATTAATTCCAGCAGCTATGCAAGTAGCACTACTGCCTAGACCTCTTGAAAGGGGAACATCAGAGTTTATAACATTTATATAAAAACCCTTGTGTTTAAAATTGTATTTCTTAAAAGCTTCTAACATGCTGAAATAAATAAGATTATCCTCTATTGCTATTGAGGATGGCTTACCATTTTGTAAAAAGATTAGGCCATCACTTTCAATTTCATCAAATTCAAATTCGTTGTAAAGTTTGAGAGCAAGTCCAAAACAGTCAAATCCAGCACCAATGTTAGCAGTACTTGCTGGAACTTTGATTTTTATCATAAATTCATCCCCTATCCATTGCAATTAAGTCAAGTTTAATTACATTTTCAGTATTTTTTATATTTTGAAGTAAATCTTCAAATTCAATTATTAAATTAAATATATCAAAGGTTATTGTAACATTTGCAGCATTGTTTATAGGTATGTCTTGATTTATTGTAAGGATATTAGCATGATTATCAGCCATTATATCCAGTATTCTTGAAAGTGTGCCAGATTTATGGCCAAGAAGTAGGCACATTGTAACTTTATTGCTTTTCCCAGATTCAGAAACTGTAAATACAGAATCTCTATATTTGTAATAAGCACTTCTACTTATTCCAACAAATCTTACTGCTTCAGTTATATCGTGGGCTTTTTTTGTATTTAAAAGATCTTTAACCAGGATTACTTTTTTAAATATATCTGGTAAAACTTTTGTATCAACTAATAGATATTTATTTTCCATATTTATATCACCTTCCATTAAAAAACGTACACTACATACATACAGCTGTATACGTATCAAGGATTATATATGATATCCTATCATATTATTTACTTTATTACAACAAAATTTTAGATGAGAGCATAGGTTGAATTAGGTTATAATATATATGAAGCTATTTTTAAAAATTTGTTTATAAAACGTTAAAAAAGTTAGATAGTAATATTAAGTATTAAATGCTAAACTTATAGAAGGTATCTTCAAAACAATAACTAATTTATATATTAGTATATTTTGTTCTAGGTGCGGAATACAAGAGAAGAAATGGGGGAGCATTATGTTTAATAAAAATTTTGGAGATAAAAAATTTAAAATTGCAGCTTTTTATTCTTTAGGAGTAATTATTGCAGTTCTTATATTAAACTATATGGTAGTCAGTATGAAAACCGAGCAAATTACTTATAATAAATTTCTAGATTTACTTTCGCAAAAGAAGATTTCAGAGGTGCAAGTAACTCAAGATAGACTTACAATAATTCCTAAAGATAACAGTGGAATAGGCAAAAAAATATTGTATACTGGTAGAATTAGTGATCTTGATCTGAAGAATGAACTTAAGGCTTCAGGTGCAGATATAACAGCTCCATCAAGTAATGATGATCCTCTAATAAATTTTCTGCTTACATATGTAATACCTATTGGAATATTACTAATAGCTGGAAGATTTTTATTTGGTAGAATAGATAAAAAACTTGGTAGTGGGGTTATGTCTTTTGGCAAAAACAATGCAAAAGTATATGCTGAAAGCGAGACAGGGGTTACTTTTTTAGATGTTGCAGGACAAGATGAAGCTAAAGAATCCCTTATGGAGATAGTGGATTTTCTTCATAATCAGGATAAATATATAAAAATAGGTGCAAGGCTTCCTAAGGGAGCATTACTAGTCGGACCTCCAGGAACAGGGAAGACTTTACTTGCAAAGGCGGTGGCAGGAGAAGCAAAAGTGCCATTTTTCTCTATGTCAGGTTCCAATTTTGTGGAGATGTTTGTGGGAATGGGAGCATCAAGAGTAAGAGACTTATTTCAGCAAGCTCAACAAAAAGCACCGTGTATAATTTTTATTGATGAAATAGACGCAATAGGTAAAAGTAGAGATACAGCCGGTATGGGTGGCGGTAACGATGAAAGAGAACAGACTTTAAATCAACTACTATCTGAGATGGACGGTTTTGATTCTTCAGTGGGAGTTGTGATTCTTGCAGCTACAAATAGACCAGAAGTTTTAGATAAGGCATTATTAAGACCAGGTAGATTTGACAGAAGGGTAATAGTTGATAGACCGGATTTAAAGGGTAGAGAAAATATTTTAATAGTACATTCCAAAGGTGTAAAACTTTCAAGTGAGGTTAGACTTGATAAAATTGCAAAAGCAACTTCGGGTGCAGTGGGCGCAGACCTTGCCAATATGATAAATGAAGCAGCGTTATTTGCTGTTAAAAATGGAAGAGAAGAGATCTGCCAAGGAGATCTTGAAGAAGCTGTAGAAGTGGTAATAGCAGGTAAAGAGAAAAAGGATAAAATCTTATCTGGACCGGAGAAGAAATCAGTAGCTTTCCATGAAGTTGGGCATGCAATTGTGGCGGCATTATTAAAACATACAGATCCAGTTCATAAAATAACTATTGTTCCTAGAACCATGGGCGCTTTAGGATATACAATGCAATTACCAGAAGAAGAAAAAAATCTAGTTTCAAAGGAAGAAATGATAGATGAGATTACGGTGTTACTTGGAGGTAGGTCTGCAGAGGAAGTTGAATTTAATAGTATATCTACAGGGGCTTCAAATGATATAGAAAGAGCCACAAAGATGGCAAGAAATATGGTGACAATATACGGCATGACAGATAAATTTGATATGATGGCACTAGAATCAGTTGAAAGCAGATATTTAGATGGAAGACCAGTTCAAACTTGTAGCGCTGAAACTGCTACGTTGATTGATGGGGAAACATTAAGTATAATAAGAACAGCTCATGAAAAGGCAAAGGCAATACTAACTAAAAATCATGATTTACTTATAAAAATAGCCGGAGTTTTAATTGAAAAAGAAACTATTATGGGTGATGAGTTTATGGAAATCGTAAAGGAGAGTTCAGCATGGAAGGAAAAGATAGAAGTTTAGAAGAGTTAATGAAGGAAAAAGAGGATAATGAATTCATTATAGAAGAAAATAGGCTCAAAGGTGTAATAGAATTAATAACTAAAGAAATACTTAACTATGTTAGAAAGAGAAAAGAAGTAACTAAATATATAATTGATAGTAGGAAAAAAAACATCGAGGAATTTAAAGATGATGAAGATAGAGTAATGGAATATTTTGATCATGAGACATTTGTTAAGGAGGAATCTTATAAAACTATAGATAGAAAGTTTAAAGAGCTTACTATTCTTAAAACTTCTCCTTATTTTGGCAGGGTAGATTTTAAAGATGAAGATTCTGATGAGGAAAAAGTTTATATAGGAAGGTTCGGGGTTACCACACAGGGTCAATATGAGCCATTAGTGGTAGATTGGAGAGCACCAGTTTCATCTCTATTTTATACGTCAAGTCTTGGGCCAAACAGGTATAGGGCACCTAAAAGTGAAATAGAAGTGGATATACTCAAGAAAAGACAGTATATAATTAAAAAGGAAAAATTGATGGGGCTTTTTGATTCTGCAGTAGACGTTAGAGATGAAATATTACAGCTAGTGTTAAGTAAAAATGCAGAGGAAAAGCTTACTGATATTGTTATGTCCATACAAGAAGAACAAGATAAAATAATTAGAGAACCAAGAAATAATATAGTCGTAGTTAATGGAGTTGCTGGAAGTGGTAAAACCACTATTGCACTTCATAGGGTTGCATTTTTACTCTATAATAATAGAGAAGTACTTCAAGACAAGGTACTAATTCTTGGACCAAATCCTATATTTATGGAATATATATCTTCTGTACTTCCTAGTCTTGGGGAGGGTGGAACTATGCAACAAACCTATGCCGATTTTGCTTTAGATCTTATGGATATAAGAAAAAATAAGGTTATGAGTTCTGAAGTGTATATGGAAAAAATCTTGAGTAATGACAAAGCATTTATAGAAGATTTAATATATAAAAATAGTGATGACTTTACAGAAGAACTAAACAAATTAATAGAGAATATTGAAAAAAAACAATATAAATTTGAAGATATAATATATAATGATAAAGTTGTTGTTAGCACAGAAGAATGTGAAAAAATGTACAATGAATATTATAAAAGGTTACCACTTTTTAGAAGAACGAGGAAAATAAGAAGGATAATATTTTCTAAATTAAAAGATGAAAGAGATAATAAAGTTAGAAAAATAGAAGAAGAGTATAGAAATACATTAAAAGCCTTGAGTGAAGACGAATTAACATTACAAGGAACGTCTATAGACTATGAAAGAAGACTTAAAATTAAAAATGTAGTCAGAGAGATTATGAAAGTTAAAGAAACACTTCTTTGGCTTGATAACCCAAGTATTTATGAATTATACAGCAGCATAAATAAAAGAGATTTTTATACCATAGATGATTTAACTGCTTTACTTTATCTTACATTAAAATTTGAAGGAATTTCAATGGGCAGAGAAATAAAACATGTAATTATTGATGAAGCTCAAGATTACAGTAGCTTAGCATTAAAGGTTATTAGAGAAATCACAGGAACATTAGGTATGACGATAGTTGGAGATAGTAACCAAAGAATTATACCAATTAAAGTAGAAATACCTTTTAACAGCATAGAAAATATAATACATAATATTGAGGTTAAGCATTTTAAACTTAACAAGAGTTATAGATCTACTCAGCAAATTATGGAATATGCTAATAAGTTTTTAAAGGACGAAGCTATTGTACCATTAGTTAGAAATGGTGAGCCTGTAAATGTAATAAAAATTTCAAAGGTAGAAGAGGTTACAGATAATATACTTTCATTAGTAAATGAATACAAAGAAAAACAATATGAAAGCATAGCCATAATATGTAAAGATTTAAAGAGTACTGAAAAATATGGTAGGTTACTAAAAAAAATAGAGAATATAAAAATTATTGATAGAGAAGACATGATGTATAAGGGCGGCATTGTTGCAATACCTTTATATTTTGCAAAAGGACTTGAATTCGACGCAGTTATAATTTTGGATGAAGCAGAACAAAAAGAAGACAAATACATGTACGTTATGTCAACAAGGGCACTACATGAATTATCAGTAGTAAAACTACAGCCATAATGAAAAATGAGGGTATCATGGTGATGCATGCTCAAATAGCATTTTTCACGTGCATAGCTATGCTACGTCTCATAAGTTATTAAGGACAAGTAACAAGTAACAAGTGACAAGTGAGAAGCTTGTGAGGGTGCTCTAGGAAAATGCTATTAAGTATTTTCCTAGGGCACCTTTTTTAATAAACTTGAAATATTTGTTAAACTATGTTAACCTTTTTGAGGAAACTATGATTTTATAAGTTAAAAGGTTCACAAGTTAAGAGGTAAGGAGAAGTCTGCGGATTTAGCCGAAAAATCAATAAAAGTAGAATGAAAACAATTATAAGGGTTTTTAACTTGTCACTTTTAATTCTTATTATACTGGGAGGTGACATGATGGATAGTTCCAAGGAATTGGCAAATGAAAAAATAGGAAAACTGCTTTTGAAATTTTCTATACCGGCTGTTATAGGTATGCTTGTAAATGCAATGTACTCTGTTGTAGACAGGATATTTGTTGGCAGGGGTGTTGGATCATTGGCACTCTCAGGTGTGGCCATAACATTTCCAATAACAAATGTAATTATGGCAATTGGAATGCTTGTTGGAACAGGGGCAGCAGCAGTTATATCAATTAAACTTGGTAAAAAAGATAAAAATGGTGCGGAAAAAGTAATAGGCAATGCATATACAATGACAGTTATTTTATCTATACTATTAAGTATTTTAGGAATTATATTTCTAAATCCAATATTAAAATTACTTGGAGCAAGCTCGGAAACTTTTATATACGCAAAGCAATTCGCAATAATTTTGCTAGCTGGAGCAGTGCTACAAAATGTGGGGTTTGGATTGAATCCACTTATGCGTTCCGAGGGAGCACCTAAGATGGCTATGTTAACTATGCTAATAGGTGCTATTTTAAACGTTATGATAAATCCACTTTTGATATTTGTTTTTAAGTTTGGTGTCAGAGGATCAGCTTTTGCCACAGTTATTTCTCAGACAGTATGTTCAGTTTGGATATTACTTTATTTTACTAGAGGTAAGAGTCTGTTAAAGCTTAGAAGAAAAAACATGAAACTTAAAAAGGTTATAGTAAGAGAAATCATAGCAATAGGAATGTCTCCTTTTGCTATGCAAATTGCAGCAAGCATAGTTACCATAGCTTTTAACACAACACTTAAAAGATATGGTGGAGATCTTGCTATAGCAGCGTACTCTCTTATAACTAGTATTACGGTGCTCATACTTATGCCTTTGATAGGAATAAATCAAGGAGCACAACCCATAATTGGATATAATTATGGTGCTAAAGATATGATTAGGGTTAAAAAAACATTGGTATATGCTACTATTGCTGCAAGCTGTGTTTCAATAATTGGATTTATACTAGTGCAATTATTTGCTACTCAAATAATTAGCATTTTCAATACAAGTGATACTAGGCTTATAAGTATAGGGTCTAATGGATTATCTATTTATCTTAAGATGTTTGCTTTTGTTGGAATGCAAGCAAGTTTTTCAAATTATTTTCAGTCAATTGGGAAGGCAAAACATTCAATGTTTCTAAGTTTATCAAGGCAGATTATATTGCTTATACCATTAGTACTTATATTACCAAATTTTTTTGGACTAAACGGTGTGTGGATAGCAGGAGCTGTTTCAGATATTACATCTGCGCTAGTAGCTGCTATTTTTATTGTAGTTGAAATGAAAAATAATTCTCAAGTTAAAAGTCTCACCAGTTGATATATATATAACTGGTGCTTTATAAAACAATATAGGTGTATAGGAATTTTGAGGAGGAAATGATACATGGCGTGGTTGAAAAAAATTTTAAGTCATCATAAATATAAGTACACCATTGAAATAATGGTACTGGTAGTAGTTGGTGCTATATTATTAAATACATTATTTATATATCCAATAATGGGTAAAAGTGATAACGGGGATTTTCATAGATTAATTTTATTTGGAGGGCTTTCAAATTTATCCAATGGATATAAGGAAATTTATGATGGTTTTGTACATCTCAATTATTCAATATCAATGCCAGGTATATACATTCCTTTTTACATAGATTGGGTTTCTGAAACTATACCGCTAAAGTTAGCAGTATTCATTTCATTGTTTGCACATAATTTTCACAATAGTTTGTTTGATATAAGATATTTATCTTTTATCTATTCTATAATATTTTTAATAGGTATATTTCTAATAATTAATTTTAAAAAATTCTCATATTTGCTTAAAGTAACAGCAGGAATTTTTATTATTTTGTTTTTCACAGATATTTCATATTTGGAGTTCTTTAATTCTTTTTTTGGAGAAGCAGGTACCATAGTATTCTTTTTTCTCAGCATTGGAACATACCTAAATTTAATCAGTAAGGATAAACCTAAAATAAGAAATTTTATATATTTTTTTGTAGCTTCAGCTTGTTTTTTAACCTCCAAATCACAGGAATTACCATTACTTATTTTTATGTTAATTATATATATAGCTCTTTTTATTTACTACAAAGGCAAGTCACAAAGAAAATGTATTGTGATTGCTTCGATATTGGTCATTATAATTTGTGCGGCTTCATATTTTTCATTGACAGATACTATGAATGAAAATAATGTGTATCAATCAGTTTTTTCGGGAATACTCAGGGGATCTAAAACTCCAGAGAAGGATTTACAGGAACTTGGTATAAATAAGAAATTTATGGTGTTTTATGGTCATTCATTTTATGAGACATATAATGGAAATGATCCTGTGGGACAAGAGATGCTAAAAGAATTCTACCCGAAGGTTTCTCCTGTTAAAGTACTAGGTTTTTATTTTAATCATTTGGACAGGCTTTGGGAAAAAATTGTTGACTCAGCAGATAATGCATATGCTTTTTCGTTGCCTAGTAAAAGCAATTTTATAAAGGGTCAGTATACTTCTAATAAGCTTGTAAATACTTTTAGAACAAGACTTATAAAAAAATATCCGTATATTCACCACAATATAAATATATACATTATATTCTCAATTTTGTATTTAGGAATAGCTGTGTTTTATTTTATAAAGCATAAAGATAAAGATCAACGTCTTCTCATATTAATGTTGCTGTTTATTCTTGCATCAGGATCATCTCAACTTATGTTACCGGTTATAGGTTCAGGGCATGGGGATTTTGGAAAACATTTATTCCTTTTGAATTTATCCTATGATATTATGGCTGGAACTTCTTTGCTTTGGGTTGCAAATCTTGGAGAAAAAGCGGTTAGGAGATATAAGGAAAAGTGACAAGTTACAAGTTGAAATAGGGATATAAGTGAAGGGACCCCTTCACTTATATCCCTATTTTAATAATAACAGAAAATCTTCATCAACGTGCACTATCAACTTGAAATCGATATTGCTGTTATCAGAGTTTGTAAAATTCCTCAAAGGTTTTTTCAACATAGCTATGATCCATTACCCCACAAAGCTCTCTAATGGAGTGCATTGCTAATAGAGGAGTTCCAACATCGACTGAGCGTATACTTACATGAGATGAAGATATTGGACCAATAGTACTTCCGCCAGGTTCATCAGATCTGTTTACAAACTTTTGAACGGGGACACCACACTGCTCACAAATTGTTTGGTAAACTGATGAACTAACACTATCTGATGTGTATTTTTGGTTAGCACTGATTTTTAGTACAGGTCCTTTATTAATTATAGGTCTATTTGTAGGATCACTTTTTTCTCCTTTATTAGGATGAACTGCATGCGCTGCATCAGCAGAAATAATAAATGATTTATTTAAGGCTCTAAAATAATCTTCACGATCTCCTCCAAAACATATAACAATTCGCTCAAGTACATTTGCTAGAAATTCTGAGTTAGCACCTTGTTGTGTTTGGCTACCAACCTCTTCATTATCGAAACAAACTAAAACATTTGTGCCATGTGTTGTATTTGAACTTATAAATGCACAAAAAGCTGCATGGAGCATCTCTAAATCATCAAGTCTACTACTAGAAATAAATTCATTGTTAAGACCTATTATATTTCCTTTATTAAATTCATATAGATATAAATCAAAGTCTAATATATCATCTATATTCACTCCAAGTTCTTTGGAGATGGTTTTTATAAGAAGATTGTCTTCTTCAAGAGATTCATTAACCATGCAAGTTAAAGGTATCAAATCAATTTGTTTATTAAGCTCTATACCTTTATTTATTGATCTATTCATATGTATAGCTAAGTTAGGAATAATCAGAATGGGTTTTTTAATATTAAGTAGCATTGTTTCTGGAAATAATACATTGTTACTTTTTATTGTAATCCTACCAGCTAAGGAAAGAGGTCTATCAAGCCATGTATTTAAAATTGGACCGCCATATACTTCGGTATTTAATTTAATATAGTTACCTTCGGAAGTGATTTCTGGTGAAGGTTTGATTCTAAAACCAGGTGAATCTGAATGTGCACCTATTAATTTGAAGCCTTTTTTTGCAATTATGCCACTTCCTACTGTGAATGCTATTAGGGCAGAATCGTTTCTACTGACGTAATAATGTCCACCCTTTTGAATTTCCCATCTCTCACCCTCACTTAGTTCTACAAATCCTTTTCCATTCAAGTCATTCTTCATATTTTTTACGGCATGGAAAGCTGAAGGACTTTCATATATAAAATTTATAAGTTTTTCTGCCAATAATTGTTCTTTATTCATTTTATTCCTCCTGTATATATATGGTAAATTAATGGATACCCAATATATAATTATAAAAACTATATTAAATATAGCAATCTTATTATACTATTTTAAGAATATATTGTATAATATAATTTAATAATTACTTTAGGCATATTCAGAAAATAAATATCGCAGCATTGTTTATTTTCTGAATATGCCTTACAGCACTGAGGAGTGTTAAAAATGACTGCAAAATTTGTAATATCACATTTTGTTAAACATTATGAAGATATAAATAATAGGAAGGTTAGACAAGAGTATGGAACTGTAAGTGGAATTATTGGAATAATTGTAAATTTAGCTTTGTTTATAATTGAAATTATTCTTGGTGCAACCACTAATAGTATTGCTATAATAGCTGATGCATTTCACAATCTTGCGGATGTAACATCTTCCGTTGTAACTCTTGTTGGGTTTAGACTTTCAAATAAACCAGCAGATAAAGAACATCCTTTTGGACATGGAAGAATGGAATATATATCTGCACTTATAGTTTCATTTGTAATTTTAGTAGTTGGACTTCAATTTATTAAAACTTCCTTTGATAGGGTACTACATCCCCAGCAAGTTAATTTTAATATTATTACTTTTGTAATTATAATTTTAGCAATACCATTTAAGTTATGGCTCAGTTATTTTAATAAGGCACTAGGTAAAATGATTGATTCATCAACTCTTAAGGCAACTGGAGCGGATGCACTGAATGATGTGGCAATACTAAGTGGTGTTATAATTTCACTTATGGCATCATATATTTTTAAAATTGATATAGATGGATATGTTGGTATGGTGGTAGCAATATTTATATTTTTGTCAGGATTATCATTTGTAAAAGAAACATTAAATCCACTCTTAGGTCAGGCACCAGATCCAAAGCTTGTAAAAGAAATAAAAAACTCGGTACTTGGTTATGAACATATTCTTGGAGTGCATGATCTTATTATTCATAATTATGGACCTGGGAGAACCATGGCTTCGCTTCATGCAGAAGTGCCATATAACATATCAATTATGAAGATTCATGAAGTAATTGATAGAGCTGAAAAGGAACTTTCAAAAAGATTAAATATGTTTATTGTAATACACATGGATCCAGTGTATACAGATTCAAAGGAAGTTACGGATGCAAAAAAAACTGTTGTTCAGGTACTGAAAAAATTTCCCGTTGTAAGTTCAATTCATGATTTTAGAATAGTTGGAAATGGTGAAAATAAAAATTTAATATTTGATTTGGTTATTAGTTTTGATAACAAAGTAACAGAAGAAGATGAGGCAAAACTTAAAATAAACATTGATAATGCAATTAAACTTGAACACCCAGGTTATGATACAGTTATAACAATTGACAGAGACTACACTTCATAGAATCAGTGATAAGAGGCAAGTTACAAGCTTGTCACTTGCCTCTTTTTTTACTAGTTTTGGTTTTTGCTTCGCTCCAAATCGTCTCCTCTTTGATTTTCACCGTTCATATTAAATTTATTAAATTCAGATTGACTTTGTTCTTTCAGTTTTGCTTTCATTGATAGTTTTGCTTCTTTATCATGATCACGAACACTTTGAATATTGGCTTTCGAACTATTTAAGGAATTAAAATTAGTCAAGATTATATCTCCTTTCTAATAAATTTTTTTCAGTGATGCATTACTTTAGTTTAACCAAAAGTAAGTTTACTATTAAAAATATCACCTATGCATGTGAAAAAAAATTGGAATAAAAGTATATTTAATTTGAAATGTCTTTTTTTACATTGATATATTCATTGATATATGATACAATAAAAAATAATTTAATAAGGTTTGTTAACCTAGGGTAGAGGTGCTGTAATTATGAGTATTTATTCAGAGCGGGTGCGCTAAGAAGAATAAAAAAAGGAATTTCAGCCGAAGAAAATGAATTGACAGGTTTATTTTCTGACTTTGCATAGAATATATGTTAAGTTGTCACTGATAAAAGTGGAGAGCTACAAGGTACACACAAGGTTGCGTATGGATGATTATATTGCGGCAAAGGTGTTCCTTTGACGCAATATTTTGTATTTTTTGCTGTAAGGCATCTAACACAAGATAAAATTTTATTTTGTGTTAGATGCCTTATACTTTAATGATAAAGTATCCTAAGATTAAAATCCTTAATTATAAAAAGATACACAAGGGGGATTTCAATATCATGCCAGTAATTGTACAAAAGTATGGTGGCAGTTCCGTTGCCACCACAGAAAAAATAAGAAAAGTAGCAGAAACAGTAATTAAAAGGAAAGAAAAGGGAAATGCAATGGTTGTGGTAGTTTCTGCAATGGGAGATACTACAGATGAGCTAATAAGTCTAGCTAAGGGAATTTCAGAAAAGCCAGACAAGAGAGAACTAGATGTAATATTGTCAACAGGTGAAGTGATTTCATCCGCTCTCCTTGCTATGGCAATAAAAAATATGGGTCATGATGCCGTCAGCTATACTGCATATCAAATTGGAATGAAAACAAGTGGTGAATATGGGAAATCCCTAATTGAAGATTTAGATATAGAAAGAATAACCAAAAGCTTAAATGAAAAAAAGATAGTTATAATAGCAGGTTTTCAAGGAATAAATGAGTTTGGTGATATAACCACATTAGGTAGAGGAGGCTCCGACACTACGGCAGTTGCTTTAGCTGTTAAGCTTAATGGTACTTGTGAGATATATACAGATGTTGATGCAATATATACAACAGATCCAAGGGAATATAACAAGGCTAAAAGGTTAAAAGAAATTGATTATGAAGAAATGCTAGAACTAGCTAGTCTTGGTGCACAGATTATGCATCCAAGGTCCGTAGAACTTGGGCAAAAATATGGAGTTCCAATACATGTTGGATTAAGTTGTGGAGAAATTCAAGGAACAGAGATAAAAGAAGTAAATAATATGAATATGGAGAGTAAACCAGTAACAGGAATAGCAACAAGCGATAATAATATAGCTATTACCATAAATGGAATTGATCAGGATAAAAATATTTTATCGAATATTTCTGAGGCAATAGGTAGTCGTAAGATAAATATCGATATGATCAGTCAGACTGCACCAATGCAAGGTAAAGTCAATGTTTCATTTACAATACCTAAAAATGATATTGATGAATGCACAACAATAATAAAAAGTTTTGCTGAAACTAAAAATATTTTTGTGGATAAGGATATAACAAAATTTTCTATGGTTGGCATAGGAATGAAGACAACATCTTGTGCAGCATCAAAGATGTTTAAGCTTTTCACGGAAAATGAAATAGATGTAAAATTAATTACTACTTCAGAAATAAGAATAACATGTGCAATTAAACAAGAGGATAAGGAAAAGGCAGTAAATTTAGTTGCACATAAATTTAACCTTTAATTTATATACGAGGGGGCATTTAAATGAAACTTTTTGGAACAATGGATATTAATCAAGATGAATTGTATATAGGCGGTGTAAGTAGTAGTCATCTATGCAAAAATTTTGGAACACCGCTTTATGTTATAGATGAGCAGCTTTTGAGAGATAAATGCAAAAAGTATTACAAAGCTTTTGGTTTAGAAAAAGGAATTAACAAAGTGGCATATGCAGGCAAGGCATTTTTAACTATTGCTATGTGCCAAGTAATAAATGAAGAGGGCTTAAATCTTGATGTAGTGTCTGGTGGTGAATTATTTACAGCTTATAAAAGTGATTTTCCTATGGAGAAAATCTTATTTCATGGAAATAACAAAACTACAGAAGAAATTAAAATGGGAATTGAACTTAAGGTTGGAATATTTGTTGTGGATAATTTTTACGAAATGGAAAAAATAAATGAAATTGCAAAGGTGAATAATAAAATTCAAAAAATATTTTTGAGAATCACTCCTGGAATTGAAGCTCATACGCATGAATATATAAAGACGGGTCAGATAGATTCTAAATTTGGGTTTAATCTTATAAGTGATGATGTAATAAACGCTGTTAAGAAATCTATAGAATTTTCTAACATTGAATTAGTAGGGTTACATGCACATATAGGCTCTCAAATTTTTGAAATTAAGCCTTATGAAGATGAAGTTGATGTTATGCTGAATCTTATAAAAGATATAAAAGAAAAAACTGGTCATGAAATAAAGGAACTTGATCTTGGTGGAGGATTTGGTATCTACTATACCAATGGGGATGAACCTAGAAAAATAGAAGATTTCTGCAGTATTATACTAAAAAGAGCTGAAGAAAAAGCTAAGGAATTAGAGATCAACTTGCCAAGTTTAATAATTGAACCTGGAAGGTCTATTATAGGTAATGCAGGAACAACACTTTATACAATTGGTGCAATAAAAAATATCGAGGGTGTAAGAAAATATGTTTCAGTTGATGGTGGTATGACAGATAATGTAAGACCATCACTGTACCACGCTGAATACCAATGTGCAATTGTAAGTAAGATGAATGATAATTCTAACGAAAAAGTAACAATAGCAGGAAAGTGCTGTGAATCAGGTGATATTTTAATAAAGGATGTTGAGATTTCTAAAGCTGTTAGTGGTGACATCCTAGCAGTAGCAAGTACTGGTGCCTATGGGTATTCCATGAGTAGTAATTACAATAAGGCCCAAAAACCAGCGGTAATTTTTGTAGCTGATGGAAATGCAAAATTAGTTTGCAAGCGACAGAGTTATGAAGAACTTATAGAAAATGAACTGAAACTACTTTAAAAACAAATTCGGAAGAGGCAAGTGAAGAGTGACAAGTGACAAGTTAAAATAGGAATGTAGGGAGATTTGCAAAACAAATCTGGCTACATTCCTATTTTTTTCAGATAATTCCTATTTTTCAGGGGAGTTTTTAATTAGAACTTTTGTTATCCTTTTTCTGTTACATTGTAATACAAAAAAATCGTAATTTGCATAGGTTATTTTGTCATTAATTTGTGGATATGAATTTAACTGTGAATAAATCCATCCACCTATAGTATCAATGTTTTCAGATTCAATGTTGATTTTCAAAAGGTCATTTATATCATCAAGAATGAGTTTCCCATCAACTATATAATTATTATCTTCAGTTTTAGTAATTTCATCAGCACTTTCATCAAACTCGTCTTGAATTTCACCAACAATTTCTTCTAAAATATCCTCGATGGTTACTAGGCCTGCGGTTCCACCATATTCATCAATAATTATGGCTATTTGAGTTTTTTCTTTTTTAAATACCTTTAGTAGTTCACTTATGGGCATGGATTCAGGAACAAATTTAATCTCACGAATAATGTCTTTTATATTTTCATTAGTACCTTCTATTTGTTGTTTGTATAAGTCTTTAATGTGGATAAAACCTATAATATTATCCTTGCTATCAGAATATAATGGATATCTAGTATGCCTTTGTTCTAAAGCAAATGATATAATATTTTCAAAAGAATCATTGTTAGAAATACACGTCATATCAGTACGCGGTATCATTATTTCTTTTGCGGTTTTCTCAGAAAAATCAAATATATTATCTACAAAAGTCAATTCAGTTTTGTCTATTAAACCATGATTATAGCTTTCTTGGACCAATAATTTTATTTCTTCATCAGTATGTGCAGCTTCCTCTTCATCAACACGTGAAATCCCAAATATCTTCAAAACAAAGTTAGTACTATGATTAAAAGACCACATTATGGGATAAGTTATTTTATAAAATAATGTGAGTGGCAAAGCGGTATAAATAGCTATTTTTTCTGCGCTTATAATTGCTAAGGATTTAGGGACTAATTCACCAAGTACAATATGAAAGCATGTTATAAGTGCAAAGCCTAAAACGAATGAAATTGATTCTATTGTAGCCTTTGGCATATTAAGTAGATTAAATAATGGCATTAAAGCATCGGAAACAGCAGGCTCTCCTATCCATCCTAAACCTAAGGAGGCTAAAGTTATTCCTAGCTGACATGCTGACAAGTATGAATTTAAATTATTAACAACTTTTAAAGTGTGATTTGCATTCTTATTGCCTTCAAGCACCAATGTTTCTATTCTAGACTTTCTTACTTTTACCATGGCAAATTCCGTTGCCACAAAGAATCCATTTATAAAAACAAGTAGAAACACAATAATAATGTTTATTAAGATAATCATATTCTAGTAATTCCCCTTCCAAGTACCTACATAGCATTTGTATATTTATAAGATTATAAATATTAATTCATATTATACCATAGGTATTTAATTTATATTGTAATTAAATTATCCATTAAATATAAATAATATATCCAAAAAAATCTGTGTTATAAATTTTATAATTTTATTTTCATTTTCGGGAATACTAAAAGAAGCTTCACTTTTTAATAACTTTCAGGAAAGGATGGTTATATATGCCTAATGAGGAGTTTCTAAACCATGCTACTAATGCATCTGATTACAATAAAATATTTAAAACAGGAAGTAGTAAGAAAAAAATAATAAAAAATCTGGATAGAAGTTATAAAATTATTATTAAGGGGTATGAGTACATTGATGACGAAATGAAATATAAAAGAGATGTAATACCCGTAGCAGAATGGTTAATGGATAACATATATTTAATTGAAAAAGAGTATAAAGATATAAAACATAATATGACCAAAGACTTTTATAAAAATATACCTATTGTAGAAAAAGGTACTTTTAAAGGTTATCCACGAATATATGATATTGCCCAGGAAATAATATGCAAATCAGAAAATAAAATAGATAAAAAAACAATAATACAATTTATTGCTGAATATCAAAATCAATTTATATTAACAGATAATGAGCTTTGGGTACTTCCTAAAATGCTTAGAATATCTTTAATACAGAGTATAAGTGATATTACAGAAAAAATTGTATATGCTCAAATTGAAAAACGTAAAGCGGATTTAATTGGGGATAAAATCATTAATACAGTAAATGAAGGCACAGATGACTCTAAATTAAATGCTATTCTATCAGAGGATATAAAGTTTACGCCTCATTTCAGCGAGAGACTTTTAAAGATACTTAGGGATAATGCTATAGATAATGAGCAAATATATTCATGGATAGATAATAAACTTGATGAAGTATCAAGTAATACAAGTAAAATTATTTCACTTGAGCATCAGATGCAATCAAATTTAAAACTTTTAATGGGAAGTTGTATTAACTCAATAAGAGAGGTGGAAGCTTTAACATGGAGAGAGTGTTTTGAAAAATTGAGCTATGTGGAGCGAGTATTAAGAGAAGACCCAGCTAAAATATATGAAAAAATGGATTTTGCATCAAGGGATTATTATAGACATAATATTGAAAAAATAGCAAAATACATGAAAATATCTGAAGCGTATGTAGCTAAAATGGCCATCCAATGTGCAGAGCAAGCGGAAGTGGATGATAACAAAGAATATAAGAAACATGTTGGTTACTATATTGTTGACAAAGGGATCCTTTGTCTTAAGAAAAAAATAAATTTTAAAGAAAAGGGTATTCATATTTTAACTATACCATTTAAAAATCATAAAATTTTTTGGTACATATTCACAAATATACTGGGAACGTTAGCTTTGATGGGAATTATTATAAGTATCAGCCTAGCAAGTGATAAAAATATTGTAATTTGGAAATATGTTATTGCAGGGATTGCAGTTATTTTGCCATGTAGTGAAATAGTTAATTCAGTACTGAATTGGAGTGTAAATCATCTTACTGATACTAGATTTATACCAAAGATTGAATTATACAATGGTATACCAGAAGAAGCTAGAACAATGGTAGTAATTCCAGCAATTATTAGTGATGCGAAAAAGGCTGAGGAACTTATAAATAAGCTTGAAGTTTACTACTTGTCCAATAAGGAGAAAAATCTATGTTTTGCTGTGATTGGAGATTTTAAAGATAGTAAAAATGAGAAGGAATTACCTAATGATGATGATATTAATTCAGCCGCTTTAAAGCTAATAAAAAAATTAAATGAAAAATATAAGGGGGAAGATGGAGAGATCTTTTATTTTTTCAATAGATATAGGATATATAATGAAAAGGAAAATATGTGGCTTGGATGGGAAAGAAAAAGAGGTAAACTCATGGAATTTAATTCTATGATAAAAGGTAATGAAAATACTAGTTTTAATGTGGTAAGTGGCGATATAAAAAGGCTACAGGATATAAAGTATATAATAACATTAGATTCGGATACTAAATTGCCTATGGATGCAGCTAAAAAGCTTATTGGTGCTATGAGCCACATATTAAATGAGGCAAAGATAGAGAATGGAAAGGTAACAAGAGGATATGGTATTATGCAACCTAGGGTATGCATAAGTACTGTGAAATCCAATAAAACATTTTATTCGAAAATATTTTCTGGAGAGACAGGGATAGACACATATAGTATGGCTGTATCAGATGTATATCAAGATTTATTTGGTGAAGGAATTTACACTGGTAAAGGCATCTATGATATAGATGTCTTTGAAAACATTGTTCAAGGTAAAATAAAGGAAAATACGGTGCTAAGTCATGATCTTTTAGAAGGGGCATTAGGACGATGTGCACTAATATCAGATGTGGAATTCATTGATGGTTATCCAGCTTATTATAATGCAAGTAGCAAAAGACTTCATAGATGGGTTAGGGGAGACTGGCAACTTATACCATATATAAGTAGCAAATTAGGAGTGAATGCTTTATCCCGATGGAAAATGGTAGATAATTTAAGAAGAAGCCTTTTGGCGCCTTCTATAATGGCTTTGATAATAATATCACTTACAATTGTGCCAGATGGATTTGAAAAATGGCTTAGTTTAGCGTTCATAGCATTAATTTTTCCTTGGCTTTTTGATGTTTCAGAAGTCGTGGCATCACCGATGAGAGGAATAAGTTTAACTGGTAAAATGAATAATAATAAAAATTTAATACTACAGATATTTTTGATTTTTAGTTTTCTAGCATTTAATGCTTGTTTAATGATTGGAGCTATATTAACAACGCTATATAGACTTATTTTCACTAAGAGAAACCTGTTAAAATGGCAGACCGCAGAAGAAGTGGAAATGAGTAGCGGGAAAAAGATCATAGATTATATAGAGTTTATGTGGCAGGGGAGTATATTAAGTTTGTTTATTGGAACATTAGCATTTGGAAGAGGAATAGAAATAGGTCTCGTTATGCTTCCATCATGTATGTTATGGTTTTTTAGCCCAGCTATTGCATTTTTAATAAGTAGAGATAGAAAAGAAGTTATAATGCAACTTTCGGATAAAGAACGAAATTTAATTAGAAGAATAAGTAGAAAAACTTTTGCGTATTTTGAAGATTTTATTAATGAAGAGGAAAACTTTTTAGCACCGGATAATTATCAAGAAAATCCACCTGTTGGCGTGGCACATAGAACATCCCCAACTAATATGGGCATGGGGATAACTTCTAATCTTGTAGGATATGATCTTGGATATACAAGTTTAGATGAATTGATATGGAAACTTGATAAGATAATAGGGAGTATGGAATCTCTAGAAAAACTTAATGGACATTTTTATAATTGGTACGATACAAAAACAAAACAGCCTTTAAACCCAAAATATATTTCAACAGTAGATAGTGGGAATCTGCTGGGCTATATTTGGCTCACTGAGGAAGCTTTAGATGATTATATGTCAAAGCCACTAATAAGTGGCATATATAGAGAAGGAATTTGTGATACTTTAAGAATTGCAAATGAGGAAATAGAGAGGGAACTTTCTATTAAAAACTATTATAATGATTCCATTACTCTTATTGAAGCTTCAAAACTTGAAGCTAGTGAATTGAAAAAGACTTTTAAAGATGTAAAGGATAAGTGTGACAAGCTGGAAAAAAACAGTAGGAACATAGTGCTTTATTGGAATTCAAAAGCTAAACATCAGCTTGAAAAGAGGCTGGAAGAATTGGAGAGGCTTTTTCCTTGGGCAGAAGTTGCCAATAATAGGGCAGAGATGATAAATGATAAGGCGGAAAAGATAAAAGATTTATCATATAAAATACCATTTAACAATATACAAGAAGAAATCGACAGGATAATAAGCACAATTAAAATTAGTGATGATGCTTTCGGTGAGGATACAAAATGGATTAATAATTTAAAGGATATGCTTAGTAGTAGCAAAACTGAGATCCAGAAGGTTAGAGATAAAATAAATAGTATAAAAACTAGGCTTAAAAACATGTCGGAACAAATGAACTTTAAGATGTTATATGAAAAAAGTAGGCAACTATTTTCAATTGGATATGATGTAGATAAAGGAATTTTAACAAATTGTTATTATGATTTGTTAGCATCTGAATCAAGACAGGCAAGTTTTATTGCGATTGCCAGTGGTGAGGTGGAGCAAACTCATTGGTTTAAGCTTGGTAGAGCTATGACATTTATGGGCAAAGGTAAGGGGCTGGTTTCATGGAGTGGCACAATGTTTGAATATTTCATGCCACTACTTATTATGAAAAACTACCCTGACACTCTTCTCAATGAGACATATAAAAGCGTAATTAACGGGCAAAAAAAATATGCAAGGAGTAGAGGCATACCTTGCTGGGGAATTTCTGAATCTGCATTTTATAGCTTTGATGTGGCAAAAAATTACAAATATAAAGCTTTTGGGGTACCTGGAATAGGGTTAAAACGGGGCCTTGTGGATGAACTAGTAATATCGCCATACTCTACAATTTTAGCAATGCAGGAGCAGTTAAGCGGAGGGCTGGCGAATTTAAAGAGACTAATTTCACAAGGACTTGAGGGAAATTATGGATTATATGAAGCCATTGATTATACCATGGATAGGATGCCTAAAGGAGTTAAAAGTGAGATTGTACGATGCTTTATGGTACATCACCAAGGAATGTGTCTTATGGCAATTGACAACATACTTAATAGCTATATACTTCAAAATAGATTTCATGCTATACCAAAAGTAAAGTCAGCCGAATTGCTTTTGCAGGAAAGAGTACCTAAGGTGGTTACTTATGATAGAGAACAGTCTTTTGAAGTACCTCAGCCTAATGATGAAAGAGCAAATTTTATAGTAAGGCGTTATAATCAGAATACTGAAATGCCAGAAACACATTTATTGTCCAACGGTGATTACTCTATTATGATTACAAATAGTGGCAGTGGTTATGGAAAGTTCAAAGATATGTTCGCCTACAGATGGAGAGAAGACGTAACACTAGATGATAGTGGATTATTTTTCTATATTAAGGATCTAAGCACAAAAATGGTTTGGAGTGCAACATATGAACCTTGTAAAACAGCGGGGGAAGCATATGAAGCCATATTTGCTTTGGATAAAGTGGAATTTAAGAGAAAGGATAATAACATTGAAACTCATACTGAAATTGCTGTATCAAATGAAGATAACACAGAGGTAAGAAGAATTGTAATTAAAAACGGAAGTAATATGGAAAAATTAATTGAGGTTACTAGCTACTGTGAGGTAACTTTGGCGCCTATGAATGCGGATGAAGTTCATCCTGCCTTCAGCAATTTGTTTATAAGAACTGAATTTTTAAAAGAACCTATGTGCATATTGGCCAATAGACGACCTAGGGCTAAAAATCAGAAAAAACCTTGGATTATGCAAACTATGGTAGTGGATGGCATAACAATTGGAGATGTTCAATATGAAACTAGCAGGGTAAATTTTATAGGAAGAGGTGGAAATATAAATTATCCTTTGGCTATAAAAAATAATAATGATCTTAAAAACGTTGTAGGAGATGTACTAGACCCAGTGATATCTATAAGGAGGCGAATAAAGATAAAATCTGGAGGTAATTGCATTATATCGTATATAAGTTCCATTACTGAATCAAAAGAGGAAGCCGTTAGCTTGGCTAAAAAATATAGTGAACTACAAAATGTAAAGAGAGTATTTAGTCTAGCGTGGAGTCAAAGTCAAGTTGAACTAAATTACTTAGGCATAAAACCAAACCAAGCTAATCTATATCAATGTATGGCATCAAAGATTATTTTCATTAATACTATGGTGAGAGATAGAGAAGAATATATCAAAGGTGTAAATAAGTCTCAAAAAGAGCTATGGCCCTACGGTATATCAGGAGATTTGCCAATACTATTATTGTTAGTTAGGGGTGAAGAAGATATTGGACTTGTAAAGCAAGTATTGAATGCACATGAATACTGGTCAATAAAAGGTTTAAAAGTTGATCTAGTAATTATTAACATGGAAGATAGTAATTACTTGCAGAACCTAACCAATTCTTTGAGTGATGTAATTAACTCAGGACATTCTAAAGATAAAGAGAATAAATCCGGTGGAGTTTTCTTACTAGGAAAGTCAATTATAAGTGAAGAAAATATAAGATTTCTCATTGGTATAGCTAGATTTATTATAGATTCAGCTAAAGGGCTTTTAGTAAAGCAAGTAAAAAACAGCATAAAGCTTAACTATGATGTGCCTACGTTAAACCAAAAACATAGGGAATATGAAGAAAAGGACTATAATTTCCCGGAGAGAAAGTTGAAATATTATAATGGATATGGCGGATTTGACATAGCTACAAACGAATATGTAATTAGACTTAGAGATAATGAAAATACACCAGCACCTTGGATTAATGTGATTTCAAATGAGAATTTTGGATTTCATGTTTCAGAACTTGGAAGTGCGTATACGTGGTGTGAAAATAGTAGGGAAAATAAATTATCAACTTGGTCAAATGATTATGTCAGTGATAAATTAGGAGAAGCACTTTATATCAGAGATGAAGAGACAAGAGATGTATGGAGTATTTCACCTAAACCTATAAGAGATGCGGGCGACTATATTATCGAACATGGTAGAGGATACTCTAATTTTAAGCACGTGGCTTTTGGAATAATAGGTGAAACAACAATGTTTGTGCCAATGGACGAAAAAGTTAAAATTATTAGAGTTAAACTAAAAAATATATCCAATATTAGAAGAAAATTGTCTTTGACATATTATATTCAACTAGTACTAGGTGTAGTTCCAAGAGATACAGCTTTGCATACAGTAACCTTTTTACAAAAGAAAGGTGAATTTATATATGCTCAAAATCCATACAGTGGAAATTTCGGTAGAAGTTTTGCTTATCTTAAAATAATAGGAGGTAATGAAGAGAGTTTTGCTGGTGACAGGAAGGAGTTTATAGGAAGAGGCGGAAGTATGGAAAGTCCATTTGTAATTACAAAAGAAAGGCTTTCAAATAACGTTGGTGCTGGATTAGATCCATGTATGGCAGAAAACACCAAGGTGAGTTTGGAACAAAATGAAGAAAAAACGGTTAATATAGTTTTTGGCCAAGATGAAAGCCTTGAAAAAATAGAAAGTATTATAGATAAATATTCAAAGACTCGGAGTACTACAGTTGAACTGGAAAATACGAAAAAATATTGGTCCGATCTACTTGGAAAGATAAAGGTTAAAACACCTGATGAAAGTATGGATATAATGTTAAATGGATGGTTAATGTATCAAACTATTGCATGTAGATTATGGTCAAGAACTGCATTTTATCAATCAGGTGGTGCATATGGGTTTAGGGATCAACTTCAGGATGTAATGCCATTGTGTTTTCTGAAACCTGAGATGACAAGGAAGCAGATACTTTTAAGTGCATCTAGACAATTTTTGGAAGGCGATGTTCAGCATTGGTGGCATCCAATAGTTGACAGTGGCATAAGAACTAGATTTTCAGATGATTTGTTATGGCTACCATACGTAACTAGTGATTATATTAAAAATACTGGAGATTACAGTATTCTTGATGAACAGGTCTTTTACATTGAAGATGCGCCTCTAAAAGATGGAGAAGATGAAAGATATAATGTGTCACCAAAATCAGATAAGTCAGGCACACTATATGAGCATTGTATGAAAGCATTAGAGAAAGGCTTGAAATTTGGTAGCCACAATATACCTCTAATGGGAAGTGGAGACTGGAATGATGGTATGAGTACTGTAGGAAACAAGGGCAAAGGTGAAAGTGTATGGCTTGGATGGTTTTTATATAGTATACTCAATGACTTTAAAGATATATGCAAATTCAAAAAAGATAAATATAGAAGTGAAAGGTATTCCCATTTGTGTGATTTTGTTAGAGAAAATATAGAAAAAAATGCTTGGGATGGCGCATGGTATAAAAGAGCATACTTTGATGATGGCACACCACTAGGTTCATCACAAAATGATGAGTGTAAAATAGATTCACTTTCTCAATCTTGGTCAGTTATATCTAAAGCTGGAGATATTAAACATACTAAGATTGCAATGAATTATTTGGAAAAATATCTTGTTAAAGAAAATAATAAAATGGTGTTATTGTTAACACCACCGTTCAATAATTCTCAGCTTGAGCCTGGATATATAAAAGGTTATATTCCCGGGGTGAGAGAAAACGGAGGACAATATACACATGCAGCAACTTGGGTGATTCTTGCTATGGTAAGACTTGGTGAAAAGGATAAAGCGTGGAAAATTTTTAATATGATAAATCCTGTAAATCATGCTACGACTAAGGAGGAAAGTGACATATATAAGGTGGAACCTTATGTTATGGCAGCAGATGTATATTCACAACAAGCAAACGTTGGTAGAGGAGGTTGGACTTGGTATACAGGTGCTGCAGGTTGGATGTATAGAGTTGGAATTGAAGGTATACTGGGATTAACTCTTTTTAGTGGTGAAGGATTTAAAATACATCCATGTGTACCTAAAGAATGGAATGAATACGAGATAAATTATACTCATGAAAAATGTAAATATAATATTAAAGTAACAAGAGGCGAGAAAAAAACAGTGAATGTTGATGGGAAACCTATTAGCACAGGAGTTATACCATTCTTTGAGAGTGGTGAGCACGATGTTCTTGTCATCATGTAAAGGTGACAAGTTGCAAGTTAAGGAGGATTTTTCTGCTGGGGCAGAAAAATCGGGAATGTAGGAAGATTTGTAGACAAATCTTCCTACATTCCTATTTTATTACAAGAAATTTTGATGTGTTTGCTCAACTTGCTTTAGTTGGAACTTTCAAGGTGAATTTTTCTGGTTTAGATTTTAGGCATCTTCAAAGAAATAACAAGCCAGTATGCTAGTCTATTTTGCGTCATACTGCGTCCACATAACCCTTAGATAGCAACACTATCTGCGGGACATGTCTCCTTGTCTGACACAAAATATCCGTCGCATCTTTGACGTGTTATTAAATAACAAATAAGGAGCATTGCAATAAATGCAGAGATTCCATTTGCAAAACCAAGACCAACATATCCAAATTTATTGATTGCAACACCACCAACAATAACTCCCATGGTAGTTCCCATATACATAAAAGAACTATTTAAACTCATTACAGTTCCACGTAATGATGGTACAAGTTCACTTACTATTGAATTAAGAGAAGATAATGATGCACCTCCACTAAGTAACCATAGAAAAATACAAACCATTGCAAAAATGAGATTAGAAGAAGTATATGGTAATAAAATAAGAGATACTGCTAAAATTGTTAATCCTATAATAACTACACGTCCTTTACCAAAAGCATCTCCCAAGAATCCACCTGAAAGGTTTCCTACTAAATTACCAAAACCAACTACAACAATAACAGTACCTATTGTACTAACGCTCATATTAAATGAATTAGAAAGCCATGCTCCTAAGAAAGAATACATTCCAAAACTTGCAAACATCATGAAGAAAGTAACAAGTAATCCAGCCACAGCCCTTTTATTTGTTAAAACAAGCTTTAAAGAATGACTAAGCTCTGAAGAAGCAGCCTTAGCAACTGGTGCAGTAGTATTTTCAATTACGGGCAAGGCAAAGATTACTAATAAAGTAACGATTACTCCTAAAATGCCAAGAGCGTAGAAAGAAAAACGCCATCCAGCAGCACCAGCTACAAAAGCACCAAATGGAACTCCAAGAATTTGGCTGATTGAAAGTGCTGCTGCTACAATTCCAATAACATGACCACGTTTTTTAAAAGGAACAAGGTCCCCTATTATTGCCCAAACCTGTGGTGAAGTTGCTGCGGCAATACCAGATAAAACACGAAAGAAAAATAAGGACCAGAAACTCCAAGCGCAGCCACACAAAAATGTAGATATGGTAAAGGCAAGTATTCCCCATTTAAGCATTACTTTTCTTCCCACTTTATCGGATAAAGGTCCAAAAGCAAAACCACAAATTGCATAAGGAAGGGAATATGCAATTACTAAAAGCCCCACCTCTGATACTGTAACATTAAAACTTTTACTTAATGTTGGTATTAGTGGAGAAACTAAGAAAGTATCAGAACCAATTAAAAAGATAATCATAAATAAAATAAAAACAATTCCATTTAAATTTTTCACATTTTTCTCGTTATTCATAGCAAAATACAATCCTTCCAACATCCTTCTTTTATTTGTTTAATTGAATTTACTTCATATATGAAGTAAATTATCAAAAGAAAAACCTCATTTATTTTTAAGGTTCCCTTCTATCTTTTTAAGTAAACTATTTAAAGTTTCTTGTTCAGCATCACTTAATACACCATACATATCTAGCAAAAAGCTTTGGTATGTAACTTCCATAGTATTTCTAACATCAAGTCCTTTTTCAGTTAGTGAAACCATAGTTTGGCGCATATCAGTAGAGTTCTTAAAAGTTACTACTAGCTTCTGTTTTTCCATTCTTCTAATTATTGTTGTCATATTACTCGCAGCACATTTTACCTTGTCTTTTAATTCCGACATGGTAATAGAACTTTCAGGTGGTATATTCCTAAGAACTCCAAACTGAACTCCTGTAGCATCACAACCTGATGTTGAGTCAGCAAAGTGGTTAACTGAAACATCATTTATATGACGAACTTTCATGTAAATATTTCGTAATAATTCTTTTGACATATGTTTACTCCTAAATCATTTCATATATGAACTATATTTATAATAAAACTTATTCTATATTTTGTCAATACTATTGTAAATGAATTAAGTTAATATAAAGAAACTTCATTATGTTATTTTATTTTAATAGAGATTTTTCTGCGGCGGCAGAGAAGTCTCTATTAATTTGTCACTTGTCTGGTTCATCTTTAGTTTCGTCATAGGTATAATCAAATTCCTGCCAAGCAATATTATTGCAAGCAATAGGGTCCTTTACTGGATCAGGAAGCTCTGTGTAGTCACTTTTGGAGTATGCTTTTATTTTTTTTGTTTTTTCTTCCATATAGCCTCTTTCTCTTGGTAAATAAGGTTTTTTAGACATTGATGTATTCTCCTTTCAAATATCAGACATAATAATAGTTAGTAGTTTGTCTGTATTAAATAGTATTCCAAATAAAAATTAAATTATGTTTAAATTATTTGTCAAAGTACTTAACCTATGTATGATAAGTGATATAATATAGTAAGAACCAAATATAAATTTAATGGAGGCGATTATATTATGACAGAATTAAATCAAATTTATAAATGTCCAATATGCGGTAACATAGTTGAAATTGTAGGAAAAGCAGGCGGAACTTTAGTGTGTTGTGGAAAACCAATGCTTTTATTGGAAGCAAATTCTGTAGATGCAGCCGTTGAAAAACATGTACCTGTAGTTGAGAAAAAAGGTTCAGAAGTATTTGTAAAGGTTGGAGAAGTTCAGCATCCAATGACTGAAGAACATTATATCCAATGGATAGAAGTTATTACAGCTAACAAGGTATATAAAAAATTCTTAAAGCCAAATGAAAAACCAGAAGCAACTTTTATTATAGATGAAGATATAGTTTTAGTAAGAGAATATTGTAATCTTCACGGATTGTGGAAAAAATAATTATTGACAAAAAACATATATAATATTATATTAACTGTATAGTAAACACAATTGAGTTTGATGATGAAATGTAAGTAAACTTAAAAACAGATTTTAAGAGAGCTGTGTATGGTGTAATGCAGCAATTATGATTAAGTTGAATGGATTTCTGAGATTTGGGAAGAAAATTAGTATTCCTAGACGTTTCCTTGCGTTATAAGGATTTTTAAATGAGGGAAAACTAAGTTTTCTAAAATTAGGTGGTACCGCGTATATTTCGCCCTGAACAAGGTTAAGACTTTGTTCGGGGCTTTTAATTTTTTTGTAGGAGTGATTAATTTGGAAGAAACAGGTAAAAAAGTTATATTTAGTGGAATACAGCCTTCAGGTAATTTAACAATAGGTAATTATTTGGGTGCATTAAAAAACTGGGTGAAACTCCAAGATGAATATGATTGTTACTATTGTGTAGTAGACTTACATGCAATTACTGCAAGACAGGAACCAAAGGATTTAAGAAGGAGAACTTTAGAAATACTTGCAATTTATTTAGCAGCAGGACTTGATCCAGAAAAAAACACTATGTTTATACAATCACATGTATCTGCCCATACAGAAGCCGCTTGGCTTTTAAACTGTAATACTTATGTTGGAGAACTAAGTAGAATGACTCAATATAAAACCAAGTCGAGTAAATTTGGTAATGATACTTCTATAAGCGCAGGACTACTGAATTATCCAGTGCTAATGGCATCAGATATACTTTTATATCAAACGGATCTAGTGCCTGTAGGACTAGATCAAAAGCAACATTTAGAACTGACTAGGAATATAGCAGAAAGATTTAATAATGCCTATAGCCCAACATTTAAAATTCCAGAACCATATATACCAAAAGAAGGTTCAAAGATTATGGACCTTCAGGAACCATTAAAAAAAATGTCAAAGTCCTCAGAGAATCCCAATAGTTTTATTCTACTTATGGACCCTCCAGAAGTTATAAAAAAGAAGATTTCAAGAGCTGTAACTGATAGCATTGGAATAGTTAAATATTCAGACGAACAACCTGGTGTTAAAAATTTAATGAATATTCTAAATACGTTAACAGGAGAAAGTTTTGATTGCATAGAGAAAAAATATGCAGGAAAAGGGTATGCTGAATTTAAAGAAGATGTTGCAACTGCAATTATAAATGAATTTGAGCCTATACAAAATAAGGTAGAGATGATTTTAGCAGATAAAACCAATTTAGAAAAAATATATAAAGCTGGAGCAGAAAAAGCAAACTATATTGCAAATAAGACCCTAAGAAAGATGCAGAAAAAAATCGGGTTTATTCCAGTGTCTAAATAGAAACAGTGACAAGTTGCAAGCCAGTTGAGGATATTTTGCTGGAGCAAAGTAAGGATAATATAAAAAACAGCCAACCCAATATTAACATATTCGGTTGGCTGTTTTTCGTCAGAAAAAAATGTAAACAATTGGTGACTTGAAACTTGTCCCTATAAAACACGGGATTTTATAAAGATCTACTTCAGTTCACGGATTGAATTGCTAATCTAATATAAACTTATTTATTGCATAGGCTACGCCATCTTCATCATTGCTTTTTGTAACAAAATTAGCAACTTCCTTTAATTCATCAGTAGCATTTTCCATTGCAATGCCTAGACCCGCATAATCAACCATGTGTTTATCATTTTCTTGATCACCAATGCATATAACATCATCCATGGATATTCCTAGCTTTTGGGCAAGAATTCTAATACTAACGCCTTTGTTAACTTTTTTATTAATAAATTCTAAAAAATATGGAGCACTTTTAACTATTGTATATTTATCATAAAGTTCTTTTGGAAGTTTTGCGATAGCCCTGTCCAAAATATCTTCCTCGTCAATAAACATTATTTTAATAATAGGTGTATTTCTAGGAAGTTTATTGAAATCTGTTACCTTTATTGGAATAGAATTTAATTCAGCTTCAAATAAAGTATATTTACTTGTCTTTGGGGTTATGCAATCATTATTTGTATATGCATGTATGTTAACTCCTAAATCTTTGCTAAGTGAATATAGTCTATCAATGTCATCGGTAGACAATATAATTTCAGATATTATATCTTCATTTTTTGTGCTTTGAGCAACTGAACCATTATAAGTAATAGCATAATCGCCTTCTTCTAATAGGTTTAATTGTTTAAGATATTTTTTTATTCCTTTAATAGGTCTTCCAGTAGCTAAAACAATTTTTACACCTTTTGCTTTTGCTTTTTGAATGGCTTCTAAGTTTGCTTTTGAAATGGTTTTGTCACTACTTAGAAGAGTACCATCCATATCAAGAGCTATTAATTTGTACATGTTTTGTCCTCCAATCGTGTTATATAAATGAATTTGTTAATATTATAACATAACATATTTAAAATCGCAGAATTATTCAATTATGGTTTGTTGAAAAATTCTGTAAAAATGATATAATTAAAGTTGTTTTGCTTTTTTAGGTATGTGTTTGTGCACACCTTTTAAATATTAGTCATAGTTTTACTTCATATGTATAATTGAGGAGGAAACCCAATGTAGATAAAGCTAAAATGTTATAAAATGCGCTTGTTACAGCGTAATTCATAAAAATATGAAGAGCTAAAGGAGGGGAGAGTTACTTATAAACAGGTAATAATATAAATCTTGAGTGTATAAGGTTTAATAAGTTTTAAGTGACTACGATTAAGTGGATAATTATATAAATGAAATAGAGAAAAGAAGAACTTTTGCAATAATATCTCACCCAGATGCAGGAAAAACCACATTGACGGAAAAATTGCTTCTATACGGAGGTGCCATAAGGATGGCGGGATCTGTAAAGGCAAGAAGAGCCTCAAAGCATGCCGTATCTGATTGGATGGATATAGAAAAACAAAGAGGTATTTCAGTTACGTCTTCAGTTATGCAATTTGCATATGAAGGATATTGCGTTAATATATTGGATACTCCTGGACATGAAGATTTTAGTGAAGATACTTATAGAACATTAACTGCAGCAGATAGTGCGGTAATGGTAGTGGATGCAGCCAAGGGAATAGAAGCTCAAACAAGAAAACTATTTAACGTTTGTAGTCTTCGAAATATTCCTATATTTACATTCATAAATAAGATGGATAGAGAAAGTAGAGATCCATTTCAACTTATGCAACAGTTAGAGGATGAACTTGGTATAAAGTGTTATCCTGTGAATTGGCCAATAGGATCAGGTAAAGAATTTAAAGGTGTTTATGAAAGAGATAAAAAGAAAATACAAGTATTTGACGGTGGAAAGCACGGACAATTTGAAGTAGAAACCATTGAAGGAAACGTTGAAGACAGCATATTTAGAGATTTATTAGGGGACGATCTTCATGATAAACTTGTTGAAGATATAGAACTTTTAGATGGTGCAGGAAATGAATTCGATTTAGAAAAAATCAGAAGTGGAGAGCTTACACCAGTATTTTTTGGTAGTGCGTTAACCAATTTTGGTGTAAAACCATTTCTAGAGGAATTTTTAAAACTTACGCCAATGCCTCTTTCAAGAAATTCCGATAAAGGGGAAATAGATGTATTAAGCAAGGATTTCTCGGCTTTTATATTTAAAATCCAAGCAAATATGGATAAGGCACATAGAGATAGAATTGCATTTATGCGCATTTGTTCCGGTGAGTTTAAAAAAGGTATGGAAGTTTATCATGTGCAAAATGGAACTAAAGTTAAACTAACTCAACCACAACAATTTTTGGCTCAAGAAAGAGAAATAGTTGATAAGGCTTATGCTGGAGACATTATTGGAGTTTTTGATCCAGGTATATTTAGTATAGGGGATACACTTTGCGAGAGCAGTGACAAATTTAAGTTTGAAGGAATACCAACATTTGCACCAGAACATTTTGCTAGAGTTAGAACAGTGGATACAATGAAGAGGAAACAATTTATTAAGGGAATAACACAAATAGCGCAAGAAGGTGCTATCCAGGTATTTAAACAAATTGATATTGGTGTAGAGGAGTTAATACTAGGTGTTGTTGGAGTACTACAATTTGAAGTTTTAGAATATAGGCTTAAAAATGAATATAATGTAGATATAAGAATGGATATATTAGCTTTTAGAAATATAAGATGGGTAGAAAATGCTGATATTGATCCTAAAACTTTAGTTTTAACATCGGATACAAAGATTGTTAAAGATTTGGATGACAGGACATTACTTCTTTTTCAAACTGATTGGGCTATAAACTGGGCGCTTCAGCACAATAAGGGACTAGTACTATCTGATATTTCTAAGAAATAGAATCATAAAAATAGTTAAGAGAAAATGATATCTTTTTACTGAAGCAGAAAAATAGATAAAATGGGAGTAGGTAACTTTGTGTATACAAAACTACCTACTCCCATTTTTATTTTATTATGTATTAAGTCATCATGAAAAAAACAACAAGTAAGTATTGTGTTAGTTTTTATGCTCATAACCACTGCACAATTAAAGCATAGTCTAAAATTAAGATTCTTTAGATATAGAATTTTTCAAAAGAAAAGAATTTTTATTTCTGTAAAAGAACCTGCCATATTTTAGTAAACGTTTATCCAATTTTGATATTAAAAAATCAACTATTTTTACTGTGAGGTAAGCAAGTAACATTCCTGCGAATATATCAAGTACCCAATGTACCTCAAGATAAAGTGTAGAATAAATTACACTTAGACAGAAGAAACCCCAAACCCATTTGAAGATAACATCTTTCTCCCTGAGTACAAGTAAAAACATAGCAAAGGAAATTGACGTATGCATCGATGGAAAACAATTTAATGTCCAACCGGCAGCAGCAGCTCCTGTTAAATGTCTGTCTAGACCATCTGGTTGGCTTAATACATACCAAACCTCTTGCAAATGGAAGGTTACGTAAAATGGACTAATTAGAAGTATTTGGAGTACATGAGCTGAAAGAAGGTATCTTATCATTTTTTTAATATCCTTGCATATTGCGGACCTGTATATTGGAATAATAGCAGTGACTACAAAACCATTGTTATAAACAAGTCTCATAAACCAAGTTAAAGTTTGGCTTTTATAAATACGTGCAAAAGCTCCATCATTAAATGGAATTTTTCTGAATATAGGATTTAAGTCAATTACGGATATTTTTTTAGTTGCTTCTACATGTAAAATGTTCCCCCAAATTGTGTAACCGTATTTCTGTATGTAAGTAAGAAAGAAAGCAAATGGTATTATCAATATAACAAAGGTAAGCCATTTTATGTCTTTTCTACGATCAGGGTAAGCAGTGGCGGCAGCAAACCAATAAAGTGAAGCTACAATTTTTTCGCCCATTCCTGCAGAACTTAAATATATAGGTAATACGCAAGTAAAAAGTATTATACCAAGTAAAATGGTGTAATTATCGTCTAAAAACTCCAAAGTTTTTATTAATGTAGTTTTTAAGTTAACATTTTTAAGCGTTTCCATTTGAAAACCTCCTTTAAATAACAGATTAAATTATAACACAAAATTAACCTAAACTTAATATTATATTGCAAAATAAATGTAGTATGATATAATAAACTAAACAGTCAGTTAATAAGATAGGGTGAAAAATATGAAAGATAAGGAAAAAGTATGTTTAACCCAATCAAGGATTATTGAAGCTGCAACAGAAATCTTTTCTGAAAAGGGCTTTGATGGAGCCAGGGTTGATGAAATTGCATTAAGGGCAAAGGTTAATAAGGCAATGCTTTATTATTATTTTGAGAGCAAGGAAAAACTGCTGGAAGAAATAGTAAAAAGATATGTAAATGAGTCAATTGAATTAAAAAAATCTATCTTTAAAGATGTGGATGTACATGATGAAGCTCAACTAGATATAGTTATAAATAAAATGTTTCATTTCATGGAAAATAAAAAGGATATATTGCGTATTATATTAGTAGAATCATTAAAGTCAGAAGATCGGGATGTTCCAATGTTTGATTCACTGCTTGGATCTTTTGAGCTTAAAATTAAAGGATTTAAAGATAGTGGCGTGGAATTAAGCAAAGAGGATGAAATGGGTATTTTAATCGATTCATTTTTTTATAACGCAGTTTCATGGACTTTTTTTGTCACATTAGGAGATCGGTGGGCGAAATTTTATGGTTTTGACAAACAAGAAGTAAGAAAAAAATATAAAGAAATATTTTTACAACATAGGTATGTTTATTTAAGGCATATACAAAAAGATAAGTAGCCTTGTATGTCTAAGAGGATTGAAAGATATAGAATCCTTTTTTTTTGAGGCTGTTAACTAAACAGTTAGTTATACCAAAGTTTGTAATAATTCATCAAACTCTGATTTTAATAATATTATTAACTAAACAGTTAGTTTTTAGAAAGGATGTGTAAAATGAAAAAAAGTCAAGATAGATATATGTGGCTTGCATTAGGTGTTGTTATTGTAGGAACATTTATGTCAATATTGGACTCTAGTATTGTAAATGTTGCAATTCCTAAAATGATGACTGTTTTTGGTGCATCAACAGATCAAATTGAATGGGTAGTAACTGGATACATGTTAACAATGAGTATTATTATCCCCCTTACCGGTTACTTAGGAGATAGGTTTGGATTAAAAAAGCTTTATATTATTGCATTGTCTATTTTTACAGTTGGTTCGGCACTTTGTGGCTTAGCTACAAGTACTGAAACTATGATTGCGGCCAGAGTTGTTCAGGCTATTGGTGGAGGAATGATAATGCCTGTAGGTATGTCAATGATTTATCAACTTGTACCTCTAGAAAAAACTGGACTAGCACTTGGAATTTGGGGTATAGCGGCTATGGCAGCACCAGCCATAGGACCAACGTTAAGTGGTTATATTGTTCAGAATATGGATTGGAGACTAATCTTTACAATTAACATTCCAGTAGGAATCATAGGCGTCACCCTGGCAGTTATAATGCTAAAGGAAACAGAACTAAAAAAAGGGAAAAAATTTGACTATTTAGGGGCCATTACTTCAGCTTTAGGGCTATTTACATTACTTCTTGGTTTAAGCCAGGGAAACTCAAAAGGTTGGAGTTCAGGATACGAACTTATTCTATTTATAACAGCAGTGTTATCACTTTCTGCTTTTGTGTTTATTGAGCTAAATGTAAAGGAACCACTTTTAGATTTAACTGTATTAAAGATATTTCCATTTACATTAAGTTTATTAATATCAATAATAACAACTATAGGTATGTATGGAGCGCTATTTTTACTTCCAATTTATATTCAGAATGTTAGAGGATATTCTCCTATGCAGTCAGGAATGATATCATTACCATCAGCTATAATAACTGGAATAATGATGCCTATTAGCGGCAGAATATTCGATAAATATGGAGCTAAATGGATAACTATAATTGGCACTATTATATTAGCCTCTGCATCCTTTGCTCTGAGTAAATTGAGTTTAGATACTGCTTATGTAAGTATTGTGATAATTATGATGTTTAGAGGACTTGGTATGGGAATGGCAATGATGCCAGCACAAACATCAGGTATGAATTCGGTACCCAAAAATCTTACTAGTAGGGCAACGGCATTAAATAGTACTGTACGGCAGATTAGTGGCTCTATAGGAATTGCGCTGTTAACTACGGTACTTCAAAAAAGAGAATCTTTCCATGCTGTTAGATATGCAGAAAATATTAATTTAAACTCACCTGCAGTAATTAAAGCCCAAAATGCCTTTGCAGGTATAGCTATGCAACATGGATTAAGTCAAGGAGATACTAAAACAGCATTTTTAACTCAGATTTACAGCAGTTTGATGAAAGCCGTAGCAATTGCAGGAATAAACGACGCACTATTAGTTTCTACTTTAATTTGTCTTGCAGGAGTACCATTAGCATTTTTTATAAAAGATAATAAAAAGAAAAAGAAAAATGAAATTGAAATAGATGATTTAATTGCATAAATAAATTAACACAGGAGGATCACATGGAAAGTAAAAAAACATCAAAGAGAAAAATATTTTTTATTGTAGTTTTAGTAATTGTAATAGGACTCGGTATATTTGGATATAATTGGTACTATGAAAATACAAATTTTGTTTCAACAGATGATGCACAGGTAAGTGGCGATATAATAAATGCTAGTCCAAAAGTGTCTGGAAAAATTGTAAGTGAAAATGTTAAAGAAGGCGACAAGGTAAAAAAAGGAGATATATTGTTTAGCATTGAGCCAGACCAGGTACAAGCACAATTAAATCAGGCTGGGGCAGGTCTCGACACTGCAAAAGCACAACTTACAAAATTAGAAGGTGGAGCAAGAAGTCAGGAAATATCAGGAGCACAAGCAACTGTTGACCAAGCAAGCGCTTCATATGGTGGTGCACAGACGAGCAAGGATAATTTAACTACAAATTTAAATAATCTGCAATCACAATATAATACATTGATTTCACAAATGTCAGCTTTTAAAAATCCAGCTAATGGAAACTATGAAGCAAGTTATGCACTTTCACAATTGGATGCTGCGCGAAAAGCTAATGGAATAACAGAAGCTCAGTACACTGTAAAAGCAGAGTCCATAGAACAATTATTTTCTGCAAAGCAACAATTAGAAAATCAGATATCTGTTTTGCAAGGACAAATAAATGCTAATAATTCGCAAATCTCAGCGGCAAAAGCAGGTATAGATGCTGCTAATAGTAAGTTAAGTCTTACAAATGCAGGGGCATCAGATAAAGATATAGCTATAGCTGAAGATCAAGTAAAATCAGCTCAAGCAAGCTATGATTTAGTTAAATTGAATTTGGATAATACTAAGGTAAAGGCTCCAATTGATGGTACTATTGTGCAGATTAACTCACATGTTGGTGATACGGTTTCAATAGGACAGGGAATAATGTCATTAGTTGATTTTTCAAAGCTTCAGGTAACGGCATATGTTTTAGAGAGTGATGTTGAAAAGATAAAATTAAATGAAAATGTTAAATTAAGTGTAGACTCATTTAAAGGAACAAGTTTTCAAGGAAAAGTTCAAAGCATTGGTCTTGCAACTTCATCTGTGTTTAGTTTATTTAGCACATCAAATAATTCAGGAAATTACACAAAGGTAAGCCAGCGTGTACCGGTGAAATTAAGTTTAGAATCAGGGAATGATAACATTATTCCTGGAATGTCTGTAACTGCAAAAATACAGATAAAATAATAAATCAGAATCTTTGACTTGTTATTTTACTAAAGATGACTAATTAAAAAATCCACTGTACTTTAAATTATAGTACGGTGGATTTTTTATAATATGTATTGACAAAACAGACTGATTGGTCTATTATCAAATTAAGGAAGTTAAAATTATAAAAGGGGATATAAAAAATGCCTAAAAATACAAAGGGTGAGCAATCGAAAAACAAACTTATTGAATGTGCAGCTGAATTATTTATGCAAAAAGGATATAATGCCACTGGAATCAGTGATATTCTGGCAGGTACAGGACTTCCTAAAGGATCATTTTATTTTCATTTTCCCAGTAAAAAAGATTTAGCAGTGAAGGTTTCAATTTATTATGAAAATAAAATTGGTGTGTGGATATTAAATACGGCAAAGGGAAGAGTGTGGGAAGATTTTATAGAAGTATTAATTGGACAAATGATTGAAGAGGCTGAGGGTGAAAATTTTTTTGGATGTCCATTTGCCGTTCTAGGACTTGAAATTGCATTTTCTGAACCGGATATCGCAGAATATTATTCAAAATCCATGAAGAAATTAATAGATATATTCACATCGGTTTTAGAGTATTCTAGAGTTCCTGCAATTAACGCTTCTGCCATTGCAAATCGTGCTTTTGCTATATATGAAGGCTATTTATTATATTTCAGAGTAAGTAAAGATATAAATGTATTAAGGATGATGCTAACAGATCTTATAAGTATAAATAAAAGTTAATAAGGTGTTAAAAAAATAAAAAACGGAGGTAATTTGAAATGAGAGAAGTAGTAATAGTAAGTGCAGTAAGAACTGCCATAGGTTCATATGGAAAAACACTTAAGGATGTACCCGCAGTTGAACTAGGAGCTATAGTAATAAAGGAAGCAGTTAAGAGGGCTGGAATAAAAGGTGAATGGATAAATGAGGTGATTTTTGGAAATGTACTTCAAGCAGGATTAGGTCAAAATCCAGCAAGGCAGGCAGCTGTGAAGGCGGGCTTACCAGTAGAAGTTCCTGCACTAACAATTAACAAGGTTTGTGGTTCAGGCTTAAGAACAGTTAGTTTAGCAGCACAAATAATAAAATCTGGAGATGCAGATATAATTGTAGCAGGTGGTATGGAAAATATGTCTAGGGCGCCTTTCTTAGTAGATAATGCACGATGGGGCTATAAAATGGGAAATGGACAACTAGTTGATGAGATGATTAAAGATGGTTTATGGGATGCATTTAATGAATATCACATGGGAGTAACTGCGGAAAATGTGGCTGAAAAATGGGGAGTAACTAGAGAGGAACAAGATAAGTTCTCACTTGAATCACAGCATAGGGCCGAGAAAGCCATTAAAAATGGAGAGTTTAAAGATGAAATAGTTCCTGTAGTAATAAAAACTAAAAAAGGTGAAATTATATTTGATGAGGATGAATTCCCTAGATTTGGCAATACTATAGAAGCTCTAGGTAAACTTAAACCAATTTTCAAGACAAATGGAACAGTAACAGCAGGAAATGCATCAGGTCTTAATGATGGTGCTGCAGCATTAGTTATAATGAGTGCAGATAAAGCAAAGGAATTAGGAATAAAACCACTTGCTAAAATTAGTTCATATGGCTCAGCTGGTCTTGATCCATCAATAATGGGATATGGTGCTTTTTATGCAACTAAAATTGCTTTAGAAAAAATAAATTTAAAGGCTGAAGATTTAGATTTAATAGAAGCAAACGAAGCATACGCATCACAGAGTTTAGCGATTGCTAAGGACTTGAATTTTGACATGAAACGAGTAAATGTAAATGGGGGATCCATTGCTCTCGGTCACCCAATAGGAGCCTCTGGTGCTAGAATATTAGTTACTTTATTATATGCTATGCAGAAGAGAGATTCAAAGAAGGGACTTGCTACTTTATGTATAGGTGGAGGACAAGGAACTGCATTAGTTGTTGAGAGAGATTAATTATCTTAGGCATTTGAAAAAAATAACAAGCTGAAAGGTTAGTCTATAATTTAAGGGGAATACTTTCTAAGTATTCCCCTTAAAAGTGAAATAAATTAGCACTATGTTTAATGAGATAATCACGGCCGCTATTATAATACCTAATACCCTTACAGAAAATTTGTTGACAAGTTTGCCCATAAGATCTTTTCGTTTTGCTATAACAAGCATTTGTATAATGGGAAAAGGTAGAATAAAACTAAGGGCAACTTGACTTAAAAGGAGAGCATACATAGGATTTATTCCAATAGCAATAATAGTTAATGCAGGTATCATAGTTATAAGTCGTCTAATGTTTACTGGAATGTTTAAGTTAACAAAACCTTTCATTATTGTCTGCCCAGCTATTGTTCCAACCGCAGAAGAGGAAAGGCCAGAAACAAGGAGCGCAATTCCGAAGGCACCACTTGATAGTGTGCCAAGTAAGGGCTGTAAGGATTTGTGAGCATCTTCAATGGTGGAAACGTCAATATGGTGTCTATAAAATACTGCAGCAGAAACTATAATCATGGCAGCATTTACTATAAAAGCAATATTCATAGCTATAAATACATCAACTTTTTCCATATGGAGATGTTTTAATTTACCTTCATCCGAGCAATCAATACATCTATATTGAACTAGGTGAGAATGAAGATATATAACATGAGGCATAACCGTGGCACCTAGCATTCCAACTGCTATTAGTAAAGCATCACCATTTGGAATGCTAGGAATTAGTGTGTGTACTCCAACTTGTGACCAAGATGGTTTTGATAGAAATAACTCCAGTGTATAGGAAATACCAATAATAGTCACCATGCCTCCTATTATAATTTCAATAACCTTTTGACCGTATTTTTCCATATAACAAATTAAATATGTTAAAATTCCTGTGATAAGTCCAGCATATATCATAGGGATTTTGAATAAAATATATAAACCTAAAGTTCCTCCAAGAAATTCAGCTAAATCTGTTGCCATTGCTCCAAGCTCTGCAATTATCCAAAAAAGCCAATTAGCGGATTTTGGAAACACTTTAGCGCACATTTCAGGAAGATTATGGCCAGTGGCTATCCCAAGTTTTGCGGACATTATTTGAAGAAATATTGCCATTAAATTACTCCATAAAATAACCCATAAAAGTGAATAATTAAATTTAGAACCACCACTTATATTTGTTGCAAAATTACCAGGATCTATATATGCAACGCTAACTATAAAAGCGGGACCTATAAATTTAAGTAATTGTTTCACATTTATGTCAATATATTTATGCGAACTTAACATTTTTGTATCTAAGTTATCTTCATTTTGCATTAAGATATCCCCTTTCAAATTAATAATATGAATGTACATAAAAAGTTGCACAAGGGTAACCTTTTTAGTCTACACTAAATTTGTTTTTCTATATAAATTATGAAGGAAACATTTAAATTGACACTTATTTAGCATGGGTATATACTTAAAACTAATTGAATAAGATATTGGTTTGATCATATAGTTGATTAATTAAAAGGGAATCAGGTTAAGGCATCATAAAAAATTGAACTCGCATTCTTGCTTGTTATTTTTTTGAAGATGTTTAGTCCTGAACGGTCCCGCCACTGTAAGAAAATAAGTTAAGTAATATATGCCACTGGGTAACTGGGAAGGCCTACTTAATTGATGATTTTCAAGTCAGGAGACCTGCCAATGTTTCTCGCCATTTTCTCTACGAGCGATAGGGAGGTGTTAAAGTTGAATATATCTTTCACATTTCTCATGAATAATAAGATGTTTTTCAATCCTTTTAACGCTATGTTGAAGGGATTTTTTTGATGAAAAAATTTTAAGGGGTGACAGTAATGTTTAGAAGACACAGAAGGTTAAGAGAAAATGCTACAATACGAAGTTTGGTAAGGGAAACAGTTTTAAACTCACAAGATTTTATTTATCCATTATTTGTTGTTGAAGGAGAAAAGATAAAAAGAGAAATAAGTTCTCTTCCCAATAATTATCACTGGTCACTAGATAGGATTCCTGAATTAATTAAAGATGTAACCGAAGCGGGAGTTAAGGGCGTAATGATATTTGGAATTCCTGATCACAAAGACGAGGTTGGACATTCAGCCTATGATGAGAATGGAATTGTTCAAAAAGCAGTAAGGGTTATAAAGAAGCTTGCACCAGAACTTTGGATTATTACAGATGTTTGCATGTGTGAGTACACAAGTCATGGACATTGTGGAATAATTGTAGACAAAAAAGTGGATAACGATGAAACTTTAAAATATATTTCACTAACAGCACTTTCACATGTAAAGGCAGGAGCAGATATGGTGGCACCTTCAGATATGATGGATGGAAGGGTACAAGCTATTAGAAAAAAATTGGATGAAAATGGTTATAAAGATGTAGGAATAATGGCCTATAGTGCCAAATATTCTTCAGCTTTTTATGGACCGTTTAGGGAAGCAGCAGATTCTGCACCACAATTTGGTGATAGAAAAGGCTATCAAATGGATCCTGCAAATATAAGAGAGGCCATGCTTGAAATCGAAGACGATATTAGTGAAGGTGCTGATATTATTATGGTTAAACCAGCCATCTCATACCTGGATGTAATAAGATGGGCTAGAGATAAATTTAATCATCCTATAGCAGCTTACAGTGTAAGTGGAGAGTTTGCTATGGTTAAAGCTGCTGCATCTCTAGGGGTTATAGATGAAAAATTAATAGCGCTTGAAATGTTAACTTCAATAAAAAGAGCAGGTGCGGACATAATAATAACGTATTATGCTATAGATGCAGCAAGATGGCTTACACAAAGTTAAGAGATAATTGGAAGGTGAGGAAATAATTTGTCAAACATAAAAGATAAGGTGATTCTTGTAGTAAGTTTTGGAACAACTTATGAAGAAACAAGGAAATTGACCATAGAAAGCATAGAAAAAAGCATAGAAAAAAATTTTCCGGATTATGAAATAAGAAGAGCCTTCACCTCTCACATAATAATAAAGGTGTTAAGAAATAGAGATAAACTTATTGTGGATACTCCAGAACAAGCATTGGAAAAGATAAAAAATGAAGGTTACAGAGAGGTTGTAGTTCAATCGCTTCATATAATGCCTGGTGAGGAATATGAATATGTATCAAAGGTTGTTGAGAACTATAAAAATAACTTTGAAAAAATAGTAATTGGGAGGCCTATACTTTATTTTAAGGGTGACGGAGAAGAATTAGTAGATGATTATTCTATAGCAGCAGAAGCATTGGAGGCTCAAATTTCAAAAAAACATGCCGCAGTATTTATGGGACATGGTACAACACATCCTGCCAACGCATGTTATTCCTGTCTTCAGCTTGTATTTAGAGACAAGGGAATAAATAATGTATACATTGGAACAGTAGAAGGCTATCCTAGTATTAAAAATGTAATAAATACACTAAAGAGAGAAAAAGTAAGGGAAGTTACACTTATGCCTTTTATGATAGTGGCAGGGAATCATTCTAACATTGATATGGCTTCAGATGAGGAGAATTCCTGGAAACAAATACTTTTAAAAGAAGGTTTTAAGGTCCATATTTATATGCATGGCATTGGTGAAAATACAATGATTCAAGATATTTTTGTTAAGCATGTAAAGGATGCTATAGTGGGGAATTATAAAAATATTGGAAAAACAAAGAAGGGGATGTAAAATGGGTAAAATCATGATACAAGGTACGGCTTCCTCAGTGGGTAAGAGCATTCTTGTAGCAGCTTTATGTAGAATATTTCATGAAGATGGCTACAGCGTTGTTCCTTTTAAATCTCAAAACATGTCTTTGAATTCATATATAACCATAGATGGCAAGGAGATGGGCAGAGCACAAGTCCTTCAGGCTTATGCCGCAGGAATTGAACCACAGATTTATATGAATCCAATTTTACTTAAACCAACTTCAGATAAGAAAAGCCAAGTCATTTTAAATGGTGAGGTTTATGGAAATTATACGGCTATGGAATACCATAATTTAAAGCCTAGATTTAAAGAGTTATTAAAAGAACAGTTTGAAAAATTGGAGAAACAGTTTGACATTGTAGTTATGGAAGGCGCAGGAAGCCCAGCAGAGATAAATTTGAGAGATAAAGACATTGTAAATATGGGGATGGCAGAACTTGTGGATGCACCGGTAATATTAGTAGGAGATATTGATAAAGGTGGGGTATTTGCTTCTATTGCAGGAACAATGCTGCTTTTAAAGGAAGAAGAAAAGCCAAGAGTTAAGGGTACAATAATAAATAAATTCAGAGGGGATATAGAAATACTTAAGCCAGGACTTGTAATGCTTGAGGAAATAATCCATAAACCTTCTTTTGGAGTCGTACCATATTTTAAGCTGAATCTTGAAGAAGAGGATGGAGCGGTGGAGTTTAATAAAAAAGTAAGAGCACCTATTGATATAGCGGTTATAAAACTCATGCACCTATCTAATTTTACAGATTTAGATGCTTTGAAGGAAGAAGATGATGTATCTGTAAGATTTGTTAGCTCTGTAGAGGAATTTGGTGAACCTGATTTAGTTATAATACCAGGTAGTAAAAATACAATAGAAGATCTTTTAAGTATAAGGGAAAATGGAATAGAAAAAGCTATAAAGGATTATAGTAAAAATGGAACAATAATTGGTATATGCGGTGGGTATCAAATGCTAGGGAAAAGTATAAAGGACCCATATAAGGTTGAAACAGAGCTAGGGGAAATTTACGCAATGGATCTATTAAATGTGAGAACTACATTTGAAGAACATAAGGTTACAACTAGGATTAATGCAAATATAATATGGGAAAACATCACACCTGATTTTGCTAGATATATAATAAATGGTGAGAAAATAGGTAAAATATATGGCTACGAAATACATATGGGTAATTCCACTTGCGGAGAAAATTGTAATCCACTTTTTTCTATTAAGGATAAAAATGGCGAAAAGGTGGACTATATGGATGGAGCTATAAACAATGATGGCAATATAATGGGAACTTATATTCATGGTATATTCGATGGGGCATCGTTTAGAGAGTATATTATAAATTATTTGAGAGATAAAAAAGGAATAGAACTTAAAGCAGCACAAAATTATGAACACAAAAGAGAAAAAGAGTTGGCTAAATTAGCTGAAATAGTTAGAAAAAACATTGATATGGAGTCTATTTATAAAATTATGGGTATGAAAGGATGATAGATATCATTATAGCAGTGATGATAGATTTTTTAATTGGGGATCCATACTGGTTTCCACATCCCATAATTTATATTGGAAAATTTATAAGCTTTCTTGAAAAATTGGGTAGAAAGTTATGCAGAAGTAACAAGGCATTAAAGATATTTGGATTTGTAATTGTTTTTGTGGTTTGTTTTGTAAGTTTTATAATCCCATTTTTAATATTAAAATTAACATCACAATATGTAATAGTGCATCACATATTAAACATTGTTATGATTTGGACAACCTTTGCTGCCAGGAGTTTACATAAGGAGGCAGTTAAAGTATATTACGCACTTAAAAACAATGATTTGGAAGATGCAAAAATCAAATTGTCGTATATAGTTGGTAGAGATACGCAGGAACTTTGTGAAAATGAAATAATAAGAGCAGATGTGGAAACTGTTGCTGAAAACACATCTGATGGGGTAATTGCGCCAATACTATTTGCAATTTTAGGTGGAGCCCCTTTAGCAATGTTATACAAAGCGGTAAATACTATGGATTCTATGCTTGGTTATAAAAATGAAAAGTTTTATTATATTGGATTTTTTCCGGCTAAGGTGGATGATATTTTTAATTTAATACCTGCAAGAATTACAGGGATTCTAATAGCTATAGTTTCCCCCTTAGTTAAAGGGAATGTTATTTTTAGCCTAAAGATAATGCTGCGAGACAGGAAAAATCATAAGAGTCCTAATTGTGCATATCCGGAGGGCGCAGCAGCTGGAGCCATGAGAATTCAACTTGGTGGAACCAACAGTTATTTTGGAGAACTTGTGTATAAACCAACTATAGGTGATAACGTAGAAGTTCTAACAAAAGAGCACATTAAATCAACCATTTTACTTATGTATGCTTCAGAAATATTACTTGTGATTATTTATATTCTAATAAATAAGGTGGTGATGGCAGTTTGATACATGGAGGAGATATATATACAGAGGGATTATTAAAGGGAAGGGAACTTTTAGATTACAGTTCTAACATAAATCCATTAGGACTTCCAAAGGGATTCTCAGACAATATAGGCGAGGCACTGAAAAATGCGGTGAGATACCCTGATATTAAATATAGAGAACTAATTAGAAATATAAAAGATTATACTGGAGTAGAAAAGGGTGATGTTATACTGGGAAATGGAGCAGCAGAAGTTATTGATTTGTCCATAAGCTGTTTTAAAAACATATTGATAGTGGTACCATCTTTTGTGGAATATGAGTTAGATGCAAAAAAATGGGGCTCTAATATAGAATATTCATATTTATCTCCGAAAATGGAGATAAATTACGAGGATATTATAAAAAAACTTTCAAAAATGCAGGCTTTGATAATAGGAAATCCTAATAATCCTAATGGAAGTATAATAAACAAGAAAGATTTTCATGAAATTTTAGAGTTTTGCGAAAAAGAAGGCAAAACAATTATTATAGATGAGGCTTTCATTGAATTTACAGGTAATTTAGAGGATAGTTTTATAAATTACACTGAAAATTATAGATGTCTATTCATAATAAGAGCTATAACAAAATTTTTTGCTATGCCAGGAGTTAGATTTGGTTATGGCATAAGTAGTGATGAAAAACTTACTAAGGCAATAGCAGAAAAACAAAACCCTTGGAATATTAATTGTTTTGCAGAGATTGCAGTTAAGTATTCTTTAAATGATAAAGAGTATATTAAAAAATCACTTCAATGGGTTAAGGAAGAAAGAAAATTTTTATTAGCGGAGCTAAATAAAATTCAATGCATAAAAAACATATTTCCAACTAGAGCAAATTTTATATTATGTAAGCTTGATAATGTAAATGAAGAACAGGTGTATAACTTTTGTATTAAACAGGGGATAATTATAAGAAAAGCACATAATTTTAAAGGGCTTGACCAAAGCTTTATAAGACTTGCAATTAAAGATAGGGTATCTAACGAAAAATTATTAAAAGTTCTAAAAGGCATAAATATATCTAATAAAAGGATAGACTAGCATACTGACTAGTTATTTTTTAGATGTCTAACTTATAATAAGGAGGTTTCATAGAATGGGAAAATTGGAGAAGGGATACGTTCAAGTTTATACAGGTAATGGAAAAGGAAAAACTACAGCAGCACTTGGACAAGGATTTAGATCAGTAGGAAATGGGCTTAAAGTGTATATGGTTCAATTCCTAAAAACATTTAAAACAGGAGAACTGGAAAGTGTAAAACGATTGGAACCTGATTTTAAAATATTTAGATTTGAAAAAAAGAGAGGCTTTTTCTGGACATTAAGTGAGGAGGAAAAGGCTGAATTAAAAATAGAGATAGATAAAGCTTATAAATTTTGTTATGATTCACTTAAAACCAAAGCATGTGATGTTTTAATAATGGACGAGGTTATGGGGGCACTTTCTAATAAACTGCTTACAGTAGAACAAGTTATAGAGCTTATTCATATAAAACCTGAGGATGTGGAACTTATTTTAACAGGAAGAAATGTTCCTGAACAAATTGCACAGGAGGTTGACCTTATTACAGAAATGAGGGAAATAAAGCACTATTTTAGCAGAGGTGTTCCTGCTAGAGAAGGGATAGAGTACTAAAAATGAAGAGTTTTATTATAAGTTCTAATGGAAGCGGTAAAGGAAAGACAACAGTAACTTTAGGTATACTTAAAGCTTTTAAGGATATGGGATATAAAGTTCAGAGCTATAAGGTTGGTCCCGACTATATTGATGGAAATTTTCATCAACACATAACAGGAGTGAGGGCAAGAAATCTTGATTTATACCTTATGGGTGAGGATGGAATTAAGGCTAGCTTTTCTAGAGGTCATGGTGACATAGGAATAATAGAAGGGGTTATGGGGCTTTATGATGGTAAGGGAATCAGTAGTGAATATTCAACAGCACACGTGGCCAAGGTGCTTAATTTACCTGTAGTATTAGTATTATCACCAAAAGCTAAGGTAGCAACAATTTGTGCTGAAATTAATGGGCTTATGAATTTTGAACACGTAAATATAGCAGGTATAATATTAAATAATATAAATGAGAGTTATTATAATTTATTAAAGCTTTCAATAGAAAAATACTGCTATACAGATGTATTAGGATATGTTCCAAAAAACCAGGAGCTTATACTTAAAAGCAGACATTTGGGACTAGTGCAAAGTATTGAAATAGAAGATTTGGACAAAAAAATAGAGCTATGTTCACAGCTTGTTAAAAAACATGTCAATATGGATAAACTTTTTAATATTGGGGTTAATCCAGGAAATTATAAAGATGATTTTCATTTAGATAACCAAGGACTAAAAATAGCAGTAGCTTATGATAAAGCATTTAATTTTTATTATAGAGAAAACATTGAACTTCTAGAAGAGCTTGGTGAAGTCCAATATTTCAGTCCTCTAAAAGATAAAGAAATACCAAAAAATGTTGATTTTTTGTATTTAGGTGGAGGTTATCCAGAGGTTTTTATTGATGAGTTAAGTCAAAATAAAACCATGCTTAATAGTATAAAAGTTTCATTAGAAGCTGGAACTAAATGCTACGCAGAATGTGGAGGCTTAATGTATTTATCTGAAAGTATAGAGGGGAAACCCACGGTTGGATTTTTAAATGGAAAATCCTATATGACAGAAAGACTTCAGAATTTTGGTTATGCAAAAATAAATGTGGTAAAAGAAAATAGTGTTATATCAAAAGGAACTAGTATAAATTGTCATGAATTTCATAAATCATCTGTAGAACTTAATGAAAATACAATATACCAAGTTGAAAAAGACAAATATGATGGATCAGTTAAACAATGGAAATGTGGATACCAAAAAAAGATGACCATTGCAACTTATGCACATGTGCACTTTTTTGGAAATTTAGGTATGTTACGAGAACTAACGAAAAGGTGACAAGATAAAGAAAGGAGAATTATAAAAATTGGATTATTTAAAAAGCCCTAGGGGTATAGAGAAAAAAAGTTTTGAAATAATCGGTAATGAAATGGGTGAACATGATTTTTCAGAAAGGGAGCTTAGTATTGTAAAAAGGGTAATACACACTACTGCAGACTTTGAATATAAGAATCTAGTGTATATTAGAGATGGAGCCATTGATAAAGCATTGGAGTTATTAAAACAGGGAATCACAATATATACAGATACTAATATGGCTTTAGCGGGAATAAATAAATCTGCATTAAAAGCTTTAAATTGTAAAGCAGAATGTTTTGTATCAAGAGAAGATGTAGCAAAGACAGCAAAAGAAAAACAAATTACACGTTCTATGGCAGCCGTTGAGAAAGCAACAAATGATGGGATAAAGTTTTTTGTATTTGGAAATGCACCTACAGCATTGTACAAGCTAAAAGAACTTATAATTGAGGGTAAGGCAAATGCCCAGTTTATCATTGCAGCACCAATAGGATTTGTTGGAGCGGCTGAATCAAAAATTGAAATAGAAAAACTTCTTGACGTGCCACTTATAACGGTAAGAGGAAGAAAAGGTGGAAGTAGCGTTGCGGCATCTATTGTGAATGCTCTTATGTATATGTTAATTGAAAGGTAATAAAAATTATGTTAGATTTATACGTAAATTGTGATGGAAAAAAATTAAGATGTGGATATACTACAGGTTCTTGTAGTGCAGCAGCAGCAAAAGCTGCAACTAGAATGCTTTATTACAAAGAAAAAATAAGTGAGATTAGAATAGATACACCCAAAGGAATAGAATTGCTTCTACCTATTGAAAATATAAACTTTGGAGAAAACTTCGTGGAATGTTCAATTATAAAAGATGGTGGAGATGATCCTGATGTAACCCATGGCATTGAAATATGGGCAAGAGCCACGAAAAAAGACTACGGTTACTGTTTAAAAGGTGGCCTAGGAGTTGGAGTTGTACAAGGGGAAGGACTTTATGTGAAAAAAGGTGAACCTGCCATAAACCCAGTTCCTAGACGTATGATAGAGAAAGAAGTAAAGGAAGTATTACCAGAAGGCCGCGGGGTTGAGATAACAATTTTTGTTCCAGAAGGGGCGGAGATTGCTAAAAAAACGTTTAATCCCAGATTAAATATAATTGGAGGAATTTCCATATTAGGAACAACAGGAATTGTAATTCCCATGTCAGAAGATGCACTTACAGAATCCATAAATATTGAATTGCGCCAAAAAGTTTTTTCTGGTATTAAACACATTGTTTTAGTTTTTGGTAACATGGGGGAAGTTAAGGCAAAATCTTTAGGAATAGATGAAAATACTATGGTTATAATGTCAAACTATGTGGGTTTTGCACTTAATTCATGTAGATCACTTGGAATAAAAAAAGTTACTATTGTGGGTCATATAGGAAAGATGTGTAAAATTGCGGTAGGCTGTTTTAATACTCACAGTAGAGTTTGTGGAATTAGACTTGAAACAATAGCACTAGAACTTGCTTTAATGGGAGCAGATATAGAACTTGTTAAAAAAGTTTATGAAGAAAAAACCACAGAAGGTGCAGTGAAGCTTTTAGGTAAGGGTTATAATACTTTGTATGCAAGTATGGGTGAAAAGATAAAACATAAAATAAATGAATTTTGCTATAATGAAATTCAAGCTGAAGTTGTAATTTTTGCTATGGAAGCTGGAATACTATATGATAGCAGAAAGTGAGGATAATATGGTCTACATTGTAGGAATTGGTCCTGGAAATAGAGAATATATGTTAAGCAAGGCGATTTCAGTTTTAGAAGATGCAGATATTATAATTGGCTTTAAAAGGGCAATTGAAAGTATATCATTTATTCGAAAATATAAGATTATAGCTAATAATCTGAATGATATATTAAATTTCGTTAAGGTAAATGAAGATAAAAATGTAGCCATTATTGGGTCTGGCGATCCATTATTTTATGGAATAGGGGAATATATTAAAAAAAATTATGAGGGAAATATAAGTATAGTACCTGGAATAAGTTCATTTCAATACATGATGGGAAAACTGGGGAAGGCTTGGCAGGGAGCACATCTTGGAAGTCTTCATGGAAGGGAAGAAGATTTTATAAAGGAAGTAAAGGATAATAAGATGTCCATATGGCTTACAGATAATAAAAATACTCCTCAGGTTATGTGTAGAAAGCTAAATAAGGCTGAATTAAATGTAATGATGTATATAGGTGAAAATTTGTCCTATGAGGATGAGAAAATATCCTTTGGTGAGCAAAATGAATTTATTGATAAAAAATTTAGTGATTTAACAGTGGTGGTGATAGACAATGATTATAAGGGATGAAGAATTTATTAGGGGTAAGAGTCCAATGACCAAAGAGGAAATACGTACAGTTAGTATTTCAAAGCTAAATATTCAGAATAACTATAGGCTTCTTGACATTGGTGCAGGCACAGGGTCTGTGTCAGTTCAAATGAGTAAAATCGCGTATTTAGGACAGGTTATTGCAGTTGAAATGGATGAAGAAGCACTTGGGCTTATAGAAAAAAATAAGAAAAAATTCAGTGCAGATAATTTACAAATAATAAAGGGTGAAGCAATAGACGTAGAGAAGCAAATACAAGGTGAATTTGATGGTATATTTATTGGTGGAAGTGGTGGAAATTTAGAGGAAATAATAAGCATATACGGGAAAAGACTAAAACCTGGAAAAGTTATGGTTTTAAATTTTATTACCATAGATAATGTATACAAGGCTATTAATATACTTGAAAATTTGAAATACAGTACTGAACTCATTCAGCTTTCAATAAGCCGCTCAAAGGGGAAAAGTCATATGCTTATAGCACTAAATCCGATTTTTATCATAACAGCGAGGAGAGAAATACATGAGTAAATTATACGGTATTGGAGTTGGACCAGGGGACAAAGAGCTACTTACATTAAAAGCTGTAAGAATAATAGGTGAAGTGCCTGTAATAGTTGTTCCTAGTGGCAAGGCAGGAGGAAGAAGTATAGCCCTTGAAATAGCACAGGACTATATAAATAGCAATGCCGAAGTTATAGTGAAACATTTTCCCATGGGCACAGAAGAGCAAGAAGGAAAAATATATGAAGCTTTTCAAGCTATAGAAGAAAAACTTAAGGCAGGTAAGGATGTGGCTTTTCTAACTATAGGTGACCCCTTTGTGTATAGCACATACATTTATTTGCTAAAATATATTCAGGAAAAGGGTTATTTAGTAGAAACAGTTCCTGGAATAACTTCTTTTTGTGCATGTGCAAGCATTGCGGGACAGCCACTAGTAATAGGCGATGAAGGACTTTTAATAATTCCAGGGGATAGAATAGCTACAATAAATAAAGAAAAATATGTTGTGGTGATGAAGGTATACAAGAGAGAAGAAGAAATAATAAACACTTTAGAAGAAAAGGGATTTAAATACGTATATATTAAGAAAGCAGGAAGAGAAGGACAAGAGGTTTTAAGAGATAGAGATTCCATAATTAGAAATAGAGAATACATGTCATTAATTATAGCTAATAGAGAGTAGGAGTGATTTTGTGGTTTATTTTATAGGTGCAGGGCCAGGAGATGTAGATTTAATAACGGTTAAGGGAAGAAATATTTTAAGTAAGGCTGACATAGTTATATATGCAGGATCCCTAGTAAGCAAAGAACATTTAGAATTTTGTAAAGAAGGAGCAGAAATTTATAACTCTGCTTCTATGAATCTTGACGAAGTGGTTGATGTATATAAAAAAGCTAGTCAGCAGGGTAAAAGCATAGTTAGACTTCATACAGGTGACCCTTCTATATATGGGGCCATAAAAGAGCAGATGGATGAACTCCATTTACTTAACATAGAATATGAAGTGATTCCAGGTGTAAGCTCGTTTACAGCAGCTGCTGCTGCAATTAAAAAGGAATTTACACTTCCAGGGGTAAGCCAAACTGTGATACTTACAAGAGTTGAAGGCAGGACTCCAGTACCTACTGGAGAAAATCTTGAAAAATTAGCATCTATAGGTGCTTCAATGGCAATATTTTTATCAATTTCAATGATAGAAAAGGTTGTGGAACAGCTTAAAAAAGGTTATGGCAAAAATGTTCCTATTGCTGTAGTGGAAAGAGCAACTTACGAGGACGAGAGAATAATATTTGGCACACTTGATGATATTTCAGAAAAGGTAAAACAAGCAAAAATAACAAAATGTGCTCAAATACTTGTAGGAGATTTTATAGACAGTGACTATGAGAAGAGTAAGCTTTACGATAAAAATTTTTCACATATGTTTAGAGAGGCTAAAAAATGAAAATAGCGGCAATTAGCCTTAATAAATATGGAGATGATTTGGCAGCAAAAATTAATAAGCAGGTGCCAATTGATATATACTCAAGAAATAACATAAAAAACTTCAATATAATAACTTTAGCAGCCACGCTTATGCAAAGTTATGAAGCAATTATATTTTTATCATCTACAGGAATAGCTGTAAGGTCTATTGCTAGTTTTATTAAAAATAAAGTGGAAGATCCAGCAGTAATTGTAATAGACATTTTTGGGAAATATGTAATTAGCCTTTTAAGCGGTCATCTTGGAGGAGCAAATAGCCTTACAGAAAAAATAGCCAATATAATTGGAGCTCAGCCAATTATTACAACAGCTACAGACAGTTTAAACGTTACTGCACCGGATATTGTTGCTATGGAAAATGGACTAATAATTGGAGATATGAAAATAGCAAAAGAAATATCTGCTTTATTAGTCGATGGGAAAAATGTGTTTTTTTCAGACGGGGAAAGAGAAATTTCATTGCCTAAAGGTTATACAGAAAATCTTCAACTGGCAGAGGGAATTGTATATGTAACAAATAAAAATGAAGATGTTAAAAGTGACCCAAATATTCCAAAGCTAAAACTTATAAGAAAAAATATAGTGCTGGGAATTGGTTGTAAAAAAAAATTATTCTGCTAAAACAATGATAAATGTAGTTAAGGAAAAACTCAAGGAAAACAACATAGATGAAAGGGCTATAAAAATAGTAACATCAGTGGAAATTAAAAAAGATGAAATGGCCATTATTGCTCTAAGTAAATATTTTAATGCTGAGTTTAAAACCTTTAGCATTGAGGAGATAAAAACAGTTCAGAATAATTACAAAGGCAGTGATTTTGTTGAAAAGAGTATTGGGGTACGTTCGGTTTGTGAGCCTTGCGTTGAATTGAGTAATGCTACATTGTTAACTGATAAAATGAATTTATCTGGAATGACTTTATGTATTGGAATTTTAAAATTAGAATCTAGAGCATAAGGAATCTGAAAGAAAATAACATGCTAAGTTGTTGTTTTTTGAGTATGCCTAAGAAGAGGGGAAGAATAGATGGGAAAATTGTATGTAGTTGGTATTGGTCCAGGAAGCATAAAAAATATGACTATAAGAGCAAAAGAAGCAATAGAAGAAAGTGAAATTATAGTAGGATATACTAAATATATTGAACTAATCAAACCATTGATTGCAGATAAAGAGGTCTTTTCTACAGGAATGAAGGGTGAAGAAGAACGTTGCAGACAGGCATTAATGCTGTCTAAAGAGAAAACAGTTTCAATTATAAGTACAGGTGATTCCGGAATTTATGGCATGGCAGGACTTATTTTAGAACTGAGAAAAGAGGAAGATGTAGAAGTTATTCCTGGAATCACTGCATCTTCTGCAGCAGCATCAATCCTAGGAGCTCCAATTATGCATGATAATTGTAATATAAGCCTTAGCGATCTAATGACGCCCTATGAAATAATAAAAAAGAGAGTGGATATGTCGGCAGCTTCGGACTTTGTAATATCACTTTATAACCCCAAAAGCCGAGGTAGACAACATTATTTAAGAGAAACTATAGAAACTATTAAAAAATATAGACAAGGAACTACACCAGTTGCTGTAGTAAAACATGCATTAAGGGATGGTCAGGATGTAAAATTATTTACCCTTGATTCTTTTAAAGATGATGAAGTTGATATGATGTGTATAGTGATAGTAGGAAATAGTCAAAGCTATATAAAAGACGGTATTTTTATAACACCAAGAGGCTATAAAATATGATAGGGTTAATACTTGGAACTTCAGAAGGGAAAAAAATACTTTCACTTCTTAACAAATATACGGATGATATATTTATATCAACAGCTACTGAATATGGAGGGCAATTACTTAAGGATTATAAGTATAAGGTGCTTAATACTAAACCATTAGATCTATATGAGCTCATATATGAAATAAATAAAAATGGAATAGATATATTGCTAGATGCATCTCATCCATACGCTGAAATCATAACTAATAATGCATTAGAAGCATGTAGAAAACTGGGCATAACCTATGTGAGATATGAAAGGCCTAAAGCTGCCCAATATGAAGATTCCCATGTGATAAATGTAAAAGATTATGAAGAGTTATATTTAAAAATTCAGAATATAGATGGTACGATACTTAATACAACGGGCAGCACAAATGTGGATAAATTTATAAATATGAAACTGAAAAGTAGAATAGTTCATAGAGTTCTTCCATCCATTAAGGTTATGGAACGGTGTTTTTCTCTAGGAATTGCAACTGAGGACATAATAGCCATTAAAGGACCAATAAGCTTTGAACTTAATTGTAGTTTTATAAAGGAATACAATGCAAAGGCTATAATTTTAAAAGATAGTGGGATTCAAGGTGGAACGGATGAAAAAATAAGGGCTGCAATTTTTATGGGTATTATTGCACTTGTAATTGAAAGGAAGAACACAGAGGTCCCAAATACTTTTAATAATGAAGAAACTGTAGTTGATTTTATACTTGGATTAATAATAAACAAAGAATAGAACAGCATACTAACTAGGCACCATCAAAAAAATATCAGTGGCACCTTTGACTTATTGTTTTTTAGATGGCATGTAATAAAATTAATTTTTTAGGTGATTTTTATATTCAAAAACAATATCTAAAATAAATAAAAGCGATGATAATACAAGAATAGTATTTATAAAACTGCTTCCAGCTTTAAAGATTAAACTTATTAGGCAAATTAAAAGTACCATAGAGCATATCCAACGTAAAACTTTCATAAGTATTCCTCCAATGTAGGCTTATTTTCGTCATATTAGTGATTATATTTTAACCACAAAAAGCGATATATATGCCTAAAACATTTTAACAATACCAATTTATAAAATATAAAAAAATAAAAGAGAGGGAAATCCTCTCTTAAATTACACTTAATCTCTGTGATATGTGTCTCTTTGGTTCTTTCTTGCTCTTCTACAATCAGGACATCTAACTGGATCGTTTTCAAATCCTTTTTCTTTGTAGAATTCCTGTTCACCTTCAGTGAATACAAATTCATTTCCACAATCTTTACAAACAATAGTTTTATCTGGCATTAAAAACCCTCCTTGAAATTACCATAGGAATAATACATCTTGATAATTGTCTCCTCCTATGATAAAAGGAGTTGAAATCACCTTGATAATTAACCTATAAATTAACGAGTAAAAACTCTATATCTATTGTAGCACACGGTTACATCTTTTTAAAGGAATTAATGGAAAAAATAAAATTAATTTAGTATAATTATAAATTATAGACTTAAACCATATAAAAGAAGGAATTTCACTGTTTTTGTAGAATACAACAAGGTACAGAATTTTATAATAATACGCTTGTAAGGTAAAGAAATTATTATAATATAAGTACATCTGTAAACGTAATAAAAGGAAAGTGGGAACTTATGGATAATAGCAATGACATTCAGCAAAAATTTTTAAAACTTAAAGATGAATTTGAGACTTATCAAAATTTTGCAGAGAGTACTATGCAAATGATAAATGAGAAAAATACTAGATTAGAGAGAAATTTAGATGCTCTTACAAATATCGTGGAAATAAGTAAATATATAAATTCAAATGTGAGTGATGAAAATTTGATACCAATGATAAATGACATGATTATTGGTATATTGGGAGTTACTTATTCATCCATATATCTTATAGATGACAAGGATAAAAATTTAATTGCTAAAGCAACAAATATTGAAAATGATGATTTTAGCTTTGAAAATTATGGAATCTACTGTATGGTTAATAATGAAGAACCATTTGTTGTGAATTGTAAAGATTCTATTTTTTCATCAGGTAACAAAAAAGTTAATATTCACTCTATAATTGGAGTACCAATATATTCTAGAGATATTTTCAAAGGATATATCATAGTAGAACATACGCTTTTGAATTTTTTTAGTCAAGATCATATTGCTTTTATTTCATCTATAACTAACCAAATTGGTATAGCTTTAGAAAATAATTTTTTATACAGTAAGGTTAAAGAAAGTTCCATCACCGACCCCTTGCTAAATATATATAATAGAAAATATTTTTTTGACTATTTGGAAGAAAAAGTAATTAAAGATCCACAGGGAAGATTCGCAATTGTAATGATAGATATAGATAATTTTAAAAGGTTTAATGATGCATATGGGCATCAATTTGGTGATAAGGTACTTATAGAAACTACAAAGGTACTAAAGGATAATATAGATGATGAAGAGGATTTAATAGCTAGATATGGTGGAGAAGAAATAGTTATATATATAAACAATGTTAGAAGTTATAGCGAAGTGTTTAAAAAAGTTGATAATTTAAGAGAAGAGCTTTTTAACCATGTGGTAGAACATGGAAATGAAAAAAAATCAGTTACAGCAAGTTTTGGAATAAGCTACTATCCTGAAAATGGGGATACTGTGCAAAAAGTATTAAGTGTTGCAGATTCTATGCTTTATGTAGCAAAAAATTCAGGTAGGAATAAAGTAATAAGTTCATAAAAGCTAGTTGATAATTTCTTAAATTAAATATATACTGATAAAGTGAAAATAGCCTTATGGAGTTGATAGAATTGTCAAGTGTTATAGATGTTTTAGTAGAACGTGGATTTATAAAACAATTCACACATGAAAAAGAAACAAGGGAACTTCTTGAAAAAGAAAAAGTAACCTTTTATATAGGTTTTGATCCAACAGCAGATAGTTTACATGTAGGTCATTTTTTGGCACTTATGCTTATGTCACATATGCAACGAGCAGGACATAGACCAATTGTACTAGTTGGTGGTGGAACAGCTATGGTAGGTGATCCTTCAGGTAAAACTGATATGAGAAAAATGCTTACACCAGATGATATTGAACATAATGTTCAATGTATAAAAAAACAGGTTGGTAGGTTTATTGATTTTGAAGACGATAAAGCTATAATGGCAAATAATGCAGATTGGCTTATGAATTTAAATTATGTGGAATTTTTAAGAGATGTGGGCGTACATTTTTCAGTAAATAAAATGCTCACAGCAGATTGTTTTAAACAGAGAATGGAAAAAGGATTATCATTTTTGGAGTTTAACTACATGCTTATGCAGTCATATGATTTTCTTGAATTAAACAAGAGGTATAATTGTACTATGCAGCTAGGTGGAGACGATCAGTGGTCTAACATGATAGCAGGTGTAGATTTAATTAGAAGAAAAGAAAAAAAACCGGCATTTGCAATGACAGCTACTCTTTTAACAAATAGTGAAGGTAAGAAGATGGGTAAGACAGTAGGCGGTGCCGTATGGCTTGATCCTGCGAAAACATCACCCTATGATTTTTATCAATACTGGAGAAATGTTGAAGACGCTGATGTAGAAAAATGTCTTTCACTTTTAACTTTCATCCCTATGGACGAGGTAAGAAGGTTAGGAAGCTTAAAGGATGCTGAAATAAATAAAGCAAAAAAAATTTTAGCATATGAAGTTACCAAAAGTGTTCATGGAGAAGAAGAAGCTAAAAAAGCTGAAACAGCAGCGGAGGCTCTTTTCGGAGCAGGTAAAGATATGAGTGATGTTCCAACAGTAGCGATAACAAAGGATATGATGGGTGGATCCTTGTTAGATGCCTTAGTCTATACTAAGATAGTACCATCAAAATCAGAAGGCAGAAGGCTTATTCAGCAGGGCGGAATAGTTGTTAATGACCAGAAAGTTACTGATGTGAATGCTACTGTAAAAGAAACGGACTTTAAAGATGGAAGCATGATGTTAAAAAGAGGAAAGAAAAAATTCTACAAGATAACCATAGAATAAAAGTGACAAGTGACAAGTTAAGCAAATTTTGCCTTGGGGGAAAATAAAACAAATAAACAAAAAATGCAGAGCATTTGCATGTAAAATCCAGTAAAAATTTTATTTTTACTGGATTTGTTTTTAAGTGAAATTTGGTTTATGTATAAATTGTAGATTTAGGTAATGAATAGTTCGCTAGGAAAATGAGATATAATATTCATATTGTGCAACGTACGTAATTAATTATATTTTTAAAAGAAGTGTTTTAAATTACTCTATTTACTATCATATTAAGTCATCTCTAAAATGTTGATTATTCCACCTTTTCGGGGGGATGGGCAAAAATACCCTAATACATAAGTTGATTATCACCTGCATAAAGCTGTATTTTTTTACTTTCTTAACCCATAGTTAAGTGAGAGTATGGTACAATTACGCTTTTTTACTTGATGCAAATGTACCTTCATCCATTAAATTTTTTCTAAAAATAAGCATTGTAATCACAGGTACAATTCCCATAAATAATAAACATAGGCTAGTACTGAATTTATCTAACATTGCTCCAATTAAAATTTGTCCAAGTGGTACAGCGGCTAAACATCCAGAGCTCATTACTGCGCCTACTCTTCCCATAATTTCTAAAGGGACAGCTTTTTGAAAAGCCACACTTAGTGATATATTACAAATAGTTACTATTGCGCCTACAAGAAAACATAGAAACACCAAACTTAAATAAGGAATAGTATTCCCTTTAAATAAATTCAAATAAAATTTCGCCGATATTATACTCATAATAATCATTAATATACCTGCAATAAATACACTAAAGAACATGATTGTTCCTGTTTGAAGTCTTTTATAAATTTTACCCACAATTATAGGTGCTACCACCATGGAAAAAGCCAAAACTCCTTCAAGTAAACCAAATTGAAAATCAGATACTCTTAAAGTTACCTTTGATACATATGCTAAGCATACCGTAAGTGGTGCCATTGTAAAGTTTACTATTACTGCAACAATAACTACAGTTAATATGAATTTCCCATTTTTTATAAATATAAGCCCAGCGATAAAATCATTTCTAAAAGCCTTGAAATTAACATTTTCTGGCTTATTATTGCTCTTTGGAATACTTATAAACATTTCCAATATACCTGCAAAGATAAAACTAAATGCATTTGCTACTAATATTATGAATATACCATAAAATCCAAAAAGCATAGCTCCTAATACAGGCCCAATCAATGTAGATAAATTTGAAATAAAGGAGCTTATACTATTAGCGTCTATTAATTTATCCTTTTCAACAATACTTGGTATGATAGTTCCTATTGCTGGCCCATAAAAAGCAGTAATAACTGATAATAATATTACTAAACCATAAATCTTATATATGGACAATGAACCTGTTAGTAGAAATATTATGGTGAATACTCCTACAACTACTCCATTAAATAAGTCTAAAAAAACAATTATTTTTTTTCTGTCATACCAATCAGCTAAAACACCTGCAAATATTCCTAATATCAATTGTGGAATTATTGCAACTGCTAAAACAGACGCAAATAAAGTTGCTGAACCTGTAACTTTTAATACGTATAATGATAATACGTATAATGATAATGCGAATTCTTGCATTTGTGTACCAATTACTGATATAAATTTACTTAACATTAATAAAGAAATATTCTTTTTTTGAAAATGGATAAATTCATAATACCCTCCAATAGATAAATTAGTGTTTTAAACATAGGAATACCAAGAATAATATAATTATTGTAAAATGTTTGTAGTTGTCAGCTGTGAACAGTTATACTATTCTATTCAATTTAATATGGCAATCTTTAATTCTTTTTAATATAATTTTAATAGGGTATTTTATATCAATGTCTTTAAATACTCCACTTTTTTTAATATCATAAACATTATAGTTACAGTTAACTACTTTTTCTTCACTATCATCAAAATACATAAAGTTAAATACGTCAAATTCAAATTCAAAACATTCTTTTATCAAAGAAGTATATTTACCAAAATTTTGAGTAAATATAAATTTTTTTAATGTCCCAATTGTATTTTGTATTTTGGTAATGTTCTCTGATTTATATAATATATTATAGTTCACAATTTTAAAATCTAAGAAAAAATCTAATAATTCATTATTATAATATTCCATAATTATTTTATAAGTCATAAACATATTATTAAATAAAAAAGAATAAAATACAGCGACAAATGTGTCTAAATATATTAAATTTTCTCTTAATTCAGACTCAAAGTCAAAATATTGACAAAAAATTGATTTATTGTTTAAAATAATGTTCTTTGGAAAATCGTCTATTCCTTTATCTTTAGAAATGTCTGATATATTATTAGAAAATACTAGATTATCTTTTAAATTTTCATATAACTCTGTTCCTGGTAATATGCCTAAAAGATGCAGTTGCGTGTATTTTACACCCTCTCTACGCAAAATATCAATTAACCTCAATGTTGCTCTTACATCATCTATTGTTTCTTCTGGAAACCCATATATAAAAGAAGCTGTAACTTCTATTTTATATTTATTTAAAATTTTAATTTTATCTTCAGCATCAGATAAAATTAAATTCTTATTTACAATTTTCTGCATTCTTTTAGAACCAGTTTCAATTCCTAAATATATATGTTCACATCCTGATTCTTTCATTATTTTTATCATTTCTTCATCTAATGTATCTATTCTTGCACTGCAGTCCCATTGTATTTCAATATTATTCTTTAAAACAAGTTTACAAAATTCCATAATCTTTGATTTATTTACCGTAAAAATATCATGAACAAAATTAAATTTTCTTATACCATAATTATCAATAACAGATTTTATTTCTTTAATAATCCTCTCGGAACTTTTTAATCTAAAATGTCTTTGCCAAAATGTTTTGGTCGAACAATATATACATCCAAAAGGACATCCCCTGCCCACATCTAATGGCATTTTAACTAATCCTTCAATATTCACAAGTGAATAATCAAGCATAGGTATACTATCTAAATCTTCTATTAAACTTTCTTTTCCGTTATAACAAACATTATTATTTTCTCTATAAACTACTCCTTTGACATTATGAAAACTTTTATTCTCAATTAATATGTCTACTATTTTTCTTATTGTAAGTTCTCCTTCACCAATTCCAATAGCATCTATCCAAGGAAATGCTTTCATTGAATCAATTGCAGTTAAAGATGCTTGGGGACCTCCAAGTAATATTTTTATATTAGATTTCTTTCTCTTTAATTTTTCAGCTAATAATAACGAAGTACAATATGAATTAGTCATAGTATAAAAATCTACAATTTTAGGCTTAATTTTTAAAATATAATCTACCATACTATCTAGATCTTTATTAAAATCATTATAATAGATGATATTTTTTTTTATACAAAGAATTAAAGTCAATTATTTCTACATCATAATTATTGTTTCTTAAAATAGTTGCTAAAGATAAGCTTCCCAAGTTTATACAATCATACCCTTTGTCTAAACGATTATCTATTGTATTAATAAATATTATATCTTTCATATTAACTTTCATCCCTTTCGTATGCTCAATGCATAAAAGTTTATGTAACTTTATTCATTACAATTGCGTTTATTGATTCCGCTAACTCCACTTCTTAAAATTATAACTAACTCTACAATTTATAAATTAACCTACAATATTAAAATTCGTTGTTTAGAAATATAGCTTGCATACTAAATTTTTAATTAATCTAAGTATACAAGCTATATATCATTTAAATGATATTACTCAATAGTAACGGTAACACCAATAGTAATTTGATCTTCTTCTGCTTGAATTAAGGATGGATCTCCTTGTAATTCAAAAGATGATTTTTCATCTATATTCATACTGATTCCTCTTTTCCATATATTCCTAAACTGCCACATATTAGAAAAATCGAAATATAACAGGTAGGTTTTTAACTTTAAATTTGTTCATAAAATCTTAAATGATTTTGCTAGAACCAAGAGTATAGCTTGTACACTTCGCCCTGCTGAGATTTCCAATAATTGCAATTATTGAAATTATTATTTACTTAATATATTATAAGTTAAATATATAATATATTATCAACATAATTAAACAAGACTTGTCTAATTACATTAGTATACATTAATGGTTTAATTTATTCTGTCAAAATGTGAACCATGATATATAAATTTACCAACACAATTTTTAATGACTTTGTTTCATTATATAAAGTTCGACAAATAGTTTTAAAAATATTGGCTTTTATGAGCTGTTCATATTTGGAGGATTATCAATTTTATGCTAAACTCATTTCTTTGCATTCATTTTTATAAATGTTATTTTAATAAATCTTAGAAATATATTGAAAATCGAAAAGGAAAATCTTGTAGAGGTCCCGCAAACATTTTCGACAAAACCCACTCTAAGGAAAAGAATGCCATGAACCTTTGTTTTTATGCTTAATTATAGACATAACATTTATTTTGACCAATTATAGTATGATAATATATAATTATTTTAACTATAATTACATATTATCATAATAAATGATTTGAAATTTTATTGGCAAGGAAGGTGAATTTAAGATACTCAAAATTTTTTATAATGAGGAGATAATTATATGAGTTATTTGTGTCCAAAGTGTAATTGTGTATTGATTAAGTGTATAGCAACAGGCGGGGTTTCAAAATTTTCAGCGTAAAACAGCTATAATCCTTGATAAATAAAGAAAGTGAATGTCACACAAATAACTATTTGTGCAGCATTCACAACACTTAAAATTAACATTAATAAGCTACATTTCAGTATATGACACAGATGCATTGCATAGCCTGAAACTTGTCACCAATAGCTTTTGAAGGATTCTTTGCCTTTATAAAATATTAACAAAATTCGTAAAGCACTTTTCCTAAGCGTTTAATTCCTTCAATAATCCTGTCATCTGGCATGTTTGAATAATTCAATCTAAAAGTATTTTTGAATCCACCATTTGGAAAGAAAGGGTTACCTGGAACAAAAGCAACGTTATTGGCTATTGATTTAGTAAATACTTCAGTTGAATCAACATTAGAAGGTAATTCAACCCAAATAAATAAGCCACCATCTGGTAAGGTGTATTCAATATTTTTTGGAAAATAATTTTTAATGCATTGAATCATTAGCTCTCTTCTGTGTTTGTATACTTCTTTGATTTTATCTATGTGTTCTTCAATATCATACATTTCCATATATTTATAGGTCATGATTTGAGAGAAGATGTTTGTATGTAAATCAACATTTTGTTTGAATGGAACATAATGTTCTAAAAATGATGTGTCTGCACATATCCATCCAATTCTTAAACCAGGAGCAAATATTTTTGAAAATGTACTTATATATATTACTCTACCCTCAGTATCAAAATGTTTAACTGGTGGAATCTTTTCACCTGAAAACCTTACTTCACCATATGGATTATCTTCAATAATTACCACATCGTATTTGTTAGCAAGCTCTATGAGTTTTTTTCTCCTATCAAGACTCATAGTTCTTCCTGTTGGATTTTGAAAGTCTGGAATCGTATAAATGAATTTAGCATTAGGATTACCTCTAAGTACTGATTCAAGGTCTTCCATAATCATACCATCACTATCCATAGAAACTTCCTTAAACTTTGGCATATATGCTTTAAATGCATTTATTGCAGCCAGATATGTAGGACTCTCACAAATAATAGTATCACCCTCATCGATAAACACTTTTCCTGATAGGTCCAATGCTTGTTGGGAGCCAGTTGTAATTAATATGTTATCTTCTGTAGAATTAATACCTAGTGTTGCCATTCTTTTGCATATAGATTTTCTTAGTGGAAGATAGCCCTCTGTTGTGCTGTACTGAAGAGAAGCCTCCCCATCTTTGTCTAAAACCTCAAAACAAACTTTTTTCAATTCTTCTATGGGAAAAAGTTCAGATGCAGGCAATCCCCCAGCAAAGGATATTATTTCAGGGTTTTCAGTAACTTTTAATATTTCACGAATTTCTGACGCCTTAACATAATCATTTCTTTTGGCAAATTTATAATTCAAATAAAACACCTCTTTAAAGTTGATATTAATTAAAAGATACCCATTCCATGGTTGAACTGATATTTTTTTATATAACTTATATATTATCATAAATTAAGAAAATTTGTATACTGTATTGAAATATTGTCTATGAATAAGATATTACTAACACCTACATTTGTACAGATACATTATAATATAGTATAGTATAAAATAAAGTTATAAAATAGGATTTAAATTATTTTTATAAATGGATGCGATAAATTTACGATAATATAAGTATTATATAATAATTGAATAATGATTTGGGAAGGAGGTAACGAATAATATGGGCGAAATTTCAAATATTACGAATATTTCTCAAAGCACTAATATCCAAATGGCAAACAATTTTACCCTCCAAGTTGGTCAAGTTATTACTGCAAAGGTTGTTTCTAGTAATAAAGGTGACAATGAAGTAATTTTAAAACTAAGCGATGGAAAACAAATAAATGCCAAACTTGATGGTGCGGTGGACTTAAATTTAAATGGACAAAATAAATTTGTAGTTAAGGGATATGAGAATGGAGAAATAGTTATAGCTAAAGTCACAACGGATATTAATGAAAGTAGCATGGATAAAATTATAAAGCAAACTCTTGGTAATAATATAAGTTCAGAAGATTATTCAATGATAAAGTCTTTGGTGAAGTACGGAGTCCCCCTTACAAAGGAAAATATTTTATATGCTAAAACGATTTTAGATTTTCAAAGTAACGTAATTAAAAATCCTTTAAAAGCTGATGAATTTATTGACATATATCTAAGAAGTAGAGGAATTACGGAAAATAGTGATGAGGCTAATGAAGTGGGATCAATTTTAAAAAACTTTATAAGTGAGCTAAAAAGTAGCAATATTCAGGAAATTGCTACTTTTATTGAAAATCGAGTGGATTTATCTGGTGAAAATATAAAGAGTTTTAACAATGTTTTCAAGGGGGATAGTTCAGTTTTTAATAGTTTGTCAGACATAAAGAATGAAATACTAAAATTACCTACAGAAAAACAAAGTATAAATCTAATTGATACTAAGATAAATCCTAAAATAAACTCCATAATAAGTTTAGTAATAGAAGGCAATTCGAAAGGAGGCGGAATTATGGCGGGTATTTCAAATGTAAACAGACAAGGTAACACCGAAAATAAATACACAAGAAAATTAAGCTTTGAAGTTGGAGACACTTTTGGAGCAAGAGTAGATTCTTACGATGAAGAAAAAGGTGAAGCAGTTTTAAAATTAAGTGATGGTTGGAAATTTAATGCTAAACTTGATGGCGCAGTTAATTTAACTGAGAATTCACTTAGTAAATTTGCGGTTGAAGGATATGAAGATGGAAAGATAATAATAAAAAAACTTGTTGCAGATGATACTAATAAATCTCAAGATGATACATTAAATAGTGTTTTGAAGGAATATGGTGGAGAAAATTTAACAGGTGAGGACTACACAATGTTAAAAACACTTTTACAACACAATATACCATTGACTAAAGAAAATATCTCTTTTAGTAAAACAGTAATGGAATTTAGAAATAGTATAATGGAAAATCCCGAAAACGAGGATAAATTTATAAGTTCATATTTGGCTAGTAAAGGAATAGATGAAAGTAGTACTGAGGGACAGAACATAAAAAGTTCTGTGAAAAATTTTTTTACAGAACTAAAAAGTTTTAGTACGGAAGAGATTGCTACTTTCGTTGAAAATGGAATTGATCTTACGGATGAAAATATAAAAAGTTTTAATAATGTGTTTGGAAACGATTCTAAAATAAATAATGAACTTCAAGAATTAAAACAGGAAATACAAAAAGTTTTTAATCCAAAAGATGTAATAGCACCAAGTAAAACTTCTTTAGAGGACATAACAAATATAATTGAGGGAAATAATATAAACAAAACTAATAATATAAGTGATAGCAAGGCAATAATGGAACAAATCAATTCAAAAATGAGTGATATGAAGGATACTATAAAACAGCTTACTGGTCTTGGGGATTTAAATAAAGCTGGTATGGAAAAAATATTTAATGCTCTAAGTAATAATTTGAATGATTTTAAGGTATTTAACACAATGTCAGAAGGATACTATTATATGGATGTTCCTGTAAACTATAAAGATAAGGATTATAATTGTAAATTAATAGTAAAAGATGACAGGAAAAGAGGTAAAAAAATAGATTCAAAAAATGTAAAACTTGCCACATCTATAAAAACTGCCAATATGGGTGTAGTAGATGCGTTTATAACCGTAAACAACAAAAATTTAAGTGTAGATATAAAATCAGAAGGAAAATGGATTAAAGTATTGGAATCTGCCAAAAATGTATTGATGAATAACGTTGGGCAGATGGGATACAATGTAAATATAAGTGTGGATGAAAAAAAACAAGAATTAAATATTGTAAGCTGTAGAAATTTTTTCAACAGTGAAATTGTTGGAAAATTAGACAAAAGAGTATAGGAGGTTAAAATAAAATGCCTAATGATAGAAAAAAGGCAGCAGCGCTAAGGTATGAGCAAAACTACGAAGCTCCAATAGTAACTGCAGCAGGTATTGGAATTATTGCTGATAAAATAATAGAAAAAGCAGATGAAAACAATGTTCCAATAGTGTATAATAAAGAGTTGTCAGAACTATTACAGAATGTAGATATTGGCGACAGTATACCTCCGGAGATATATGGAATTGTAGCAGAAGTAATAGCTTACGTTTTGAAGGTAGACGGAAATTTAAACAAGAGGAGATAAACTCATGGCTTTATATGCAATATCTGATTTTCATCTAGCATTAAGTGGGGACAAACCAATGGATGTATTTGGAGAAAATTGGCTGAATCACGATAAAAAGATAAAGGCCAACTGGTTAAAAACAGTTACTGAAGAGGACACTGTGCTTATCTCAGGTGACATATCTTGGTCAATGCATATGGAGGAAGGTATGAAGGACTTAGAGTGGATTCATAATCTTCCTGGAATTAAGATATTTGTTAAAGGAAATCATGATTATTTTTGGACTTCCATTACAAAACTAAATAGTCTTTATGCTGATATGAAATTTATTCAAAACAATTATTTTAATTATAAGGATTATGCTATTTGTGGAACTAGAGGGTGGGTTAGCCCAGAATATGAAAATTTCACAGTGCATGATGAAAAAATATACACCCGGGAACTGATTAGACTAAAGTTATCTTTAGATTTAGCTATAAAAGATGGATATAAGAATATAATTGTTATGGTTCATTTTCCACCATTTGTAGAGACATGTGATGATGATAATAGAATGGTAAATATATTAGAAGAGTATGGAGTTAAAAAAGTAATATATGGACATCTACACGGTTCATCACTTCAAAAGATAAAAAATATAGTTAATAGGAATGATGTGGAGTATATAATTACTTCTTGCGATTATATAAATTTTGCACCAATAAAAATCATGGACTGATTTTTACTGGTGCAAAATTTTATGATTTAAATGGGTTTATAAAAGAAAATCTTTTTTTTGTATTTTTATTTTCAGTATTATTTTCTTCATTTTCAGTAGGTGTAATCTGGCCTATTTCTTTTATTAAATCTCTTTGAGTTCTTGCTAAATCTTTTATTTTTTGTTGTGCCATGGAAGAAGTTATAACATTACCAAACCAAATTAAAGCTTCATCAAGGTTATCAATACGTCTGTTTAATTCTCCAATTAGGTATATAACAGTAAACCTGTCCATACCGTACATTGGAAAATCTTCATTATAGTAAGCATCATTAAAGCCTTGGAGTGCATTTTTAACATAAGTATTTTCATTTTCAATGTCACCAGAAAGTCTATACATCCAAGCTATTTTCAGACAATTCATGGCTTTTTTATACGATTCTGCATTTATAGCTGTATAATTTATCAGTGAAAGTTTATATCTTTCAATGGCTATTTTTTCATTATATACACTAGGATAATCCTTGGGATGCCATCTTTTAGAAATAGTATTAAGAATTAATTCCTTTTTTGAAGATCTAAGACTAGAAAAATCTGACTTCATTGCAGCAAAACCGCAAGAGTTACAAAGCCATATGTCATAAAAATATGGATTTATTCTAGTGTAGTGAATGAAAAAGTCACTGTCTTTTCTGTCAATTCTGTAGGAAGATGTTCTTACGGATCTCACCTTGAATTCATTATCACATACAGGGCATCTAACAGTCTTATCATATAACAGGTTAGATGTATTTAAACTTTCATCATTATTTGATGTCATACAAGTCTCACTTCTTTCATATAGTTTAAAATCAAATAACCATTAAAAATGAGATTTAGCAACATTTAATTTAATAGTTAATTTGATAATAATATTATACCAAAATAAATAAATATGTCATAGTTATTTATTTTTTACCAAGTGCATTTTAAATAATTTACATATTGAGTTATAATTATATTTAGATAGAATTATATTGGTGAATTAATAAATTTATATGAAAAGGATGATTTCTATGGCTACTATTCAATGGAAAACTTTTTTGATACCTTATACTCAGGCAGTTGAAGAATTAAAGGTTAAATTAAGAAGTATACGAAAAGAATACAGAAAAAAAAGTGAGTATTCTCCAATAGAATTTGTGACTGGAAGGGTTAAAGAAATATCTAGTATATTAGAAAAAGCTAATAAATTTAATATACCTACAGATAGGATTCATTTAGAAATGGAGGATATAGCAGGTATCAGAATAATGTGTCAATTTGTTGATGATGTTGAAAAGGTTGTTGAACTAATAAGGCAAAGAAAAGATATGCAAATTTTATATGAAAAAGATTATGTGAATAATGTGAAAAAAAGTGGATATAGGAGTTATCATATGATAATAAAATATCCTGTCAGCATGGCGGAAGGTCAAATGGAAATTTTAGCAGAGTTTCAAATAAGAACATTGGCCATGAATTTCTGGGCCACTATAGAACATTCTCTCAATTATAAATATAAACAGGACATACCTGAACATATAAGGGCAAAATTAAAAAATGGAGCTGACGCAGCATTTAAACTTGATCAAGAAATGCTTGAAATAAAAGATGAAATAAAGGATGCACAGAAATTATTTGAAGTTAAATCAAGCTTGACCTCGGACATTATGAACCAATTGATTGTTTTGTCATCTTTAGGTAAGCTGAATGAAGTTTCACGCTATAGAAATCAACTTAATAAACTTGTTGAAGCTGGAGATGAAGTTGAACTAAGTAACCTTTTAAACTCAATTGAAAAGACAATCAACAGTTATAACAGAAGCTAATAATACAAGTGACAAGTTAATGAGGATTTTTCTCCGCCGCGGAGAAAAATCCTCATTAATTTGTCACTTATCATTTTTAGTTTGTAGCTTCATTTTTTTGTTTTTTGCATTATATATTATAAAAACAATTATTGGAATTATAACAAAATTTAATAAAATTACGTCCAAAAATATGTTTAAAAGTTGGAATAATATAAATGTATTAAAAGAACATAAATAAGCGGATATTCCAACTATGATTGTGATAATAAATATATTAAGTTTGCTTTTTACGCCTAATTTTTCTAAAAGAAAAGATAAGGCGAGAAAAGTTAAAATGTATTTTATATACCAACCACCTATCATTTGTAAAAGTACATATAATTCACCACTTTCCAAAAATCCGAAGTAGTTAATGAGTTGAGTTTGAATTAATTTAGGGTAATAGATGTTATTTAACCTGGCAGCGCCAAAAGTTGTAATCACACCTAAAGTAGCAACAACTTCCATTTGTATTATAAATATAAGACTCCAACATATGTTTTTTCTCATAGTTTTCTTGTTCGCAATTTCTGTAAGCATAGGTAGTATAATAGCGAAGTTAGCGAAATAAGCTAAACTTTTGATTATGCACCCAACAAATTTAAGTGTTATTCCATTGCTCATAATTGGAAGTATATATTCAAAGTGCTTATAATTTTGAGTTAATATAGCTAAGTTTGTTCCTGAAAAAATAACAAAACATATTCCTATTATTGTTACAATTATTACCGCATTTTTACCCCGAGTTACAGTATAAAGTGCAGGGAATATAAAAAATACTATAAAAAACCAAGGGGGGGTTTCTATAAGTACATTAATATGCATAGAGTTGGCCTCCACTGAAGAACACTCTATTAAAGTTAAAACTAGAGTCAGAGCAAAAAGCCATAAGAAAATTTTACCTAGTGTTTTACCAAGAGCTGTGCAATATATGTCATATATATTAAAATTATTATTGTTTTTGCTTATTGTTATTATTATGTAGGCAAAGGCAAAAATAAGCAAGCCAGAACAAATTACAGAAATCCAAGAATCCTTACCACCTATAGAAGTATATATAGTTGGATAGGTTTTCATAGAGACTATAGTAACTCCAGATAAAATAAAAAACAAGTGACCACCGTTAAATTTATCCATATTTTTCCTCCTATGATATTAATACCATTTTTAAATTGTAATTATAAGGCATCCCAAAGAAAGTAGTCTAGCATGCTGACTATTTTCTTTCAGATGCCTTATATATTTTGCATAAAGTATTTATAAAAATCCATACTATGATTAGAGTAATTAGTCACAATAGTATTGTTTGATAATTAATGAATATTATTCAATAAATCGGAGAAATAAGTAGGTGATAACATGAACGAGGATTATATTGCTTTTGTGAAAGAAAAATTCAAAGGAAATATTGATGTAAAGTACAGACAAATACAATGTAAAAAAGGAAATATATTAATAGTTTTTATTGATAATATGTCAGATTCAAGATTCATAAGCCAATATATTATTCAACCTATTATTAATAAAAGAGAAAACATTGAGAATTCAAATGATATAAGAAAAGGTATACTTTTTGCAAACTCTATAGGTATTATAGAAACTACACATGAAATGTTATACCATATATTATCAGGAGACGTTGTAATAATTTCAGATTTCTATGAAGGACTTATATTTTGTGAAGCTAAAAATTATACAAGAAGAGCTGTAGGTATTCCAATTACAGAAAGTGTAGTAAAAGGACCTAGAGAAGGATTCACAGAGGCATTTGTAGATAATATATCACTTATAAGAAGAAAAGCAAGAAATGCAGATTTAAAATTTGAAAATGTGTTTATAGGTAAAAAATCAGAAACAGTGGTGATAATATCTTATATAAAAGGAGTAGCCAGTGATAGAGTTGTAGCACAAGTAAAAAAAGAATTAAAAAATATGGATGTAGAGTTTATATTGGATACAAATTATATTGAAGAGAGATTAAGTGAAAAAGGAACGCTTTATGAAACAGTTGGATATTCAGAAAAACCAGATGTAGTAACCTCAAAATTATTTGAAGGGAGAGTTGCAGTAATAGTAGATGGAACACCATTTGTAGTAACAGTGCCGTATTTTTTTTATGAGAATTTTCAAATGTCAGACGACTATTATTTAAATAAATATATTTCTAATGCAATGAGAATATTAAGGTGGATTGCACTAGGTTTATCAACACTTTTACCAGGACTGTATGTTGCATTAACTACAAATCACTTTTCACTAATACCATCAATTTTTGTATTTAGGCTATCAATTTCAAGGGCAGGTGTTCCTTTTCCAATGGTAGTGGAAGTTTTGCTCATGATTTTTTTCTTTCAGGTTTTGAGAGAAGCAGGCATAAGGCTACCACAACCTATAGGTCAGGCAATGAGCATTGTTGGGGCTTTGATTTTAGGTCAATCTGCTGTAAGTGCTGGTTTTGCTTCTGAAACTACAGTTATAATAGTAGCTTTGGCTTCAATTTCAGCATTCTTAACACCCAAACTATATGGTGCAATAGCATTTTGGTCAACATTTTTAATAATAATTGCTGCCGTAGCAGGATTACCAGGATTTTTTGTTGGCTTTTTTATGTTTCTATCTGAACTTGGAAGTTTAAAAAGCTGTGGTTTTAAGTATTTATTTCCAATGGGTACTTTAAAAAAATTCAACTTTAGAGATTTGATTCTAAGGGATAATTTAGATTCAATATCAGAAGGTTTTACAAATGAGGATGATAAAAAATGAAAAAAACTTTAATGTGCTTTTTTTTAATAAGTTGCATTTTTCTAAATGGATGTTATGGATATAAAGATATAAATGATGCAGCCTTTGTTACTGCAGTGATATTTGATATTGATAAAACAAATAACCCGGTTATTTATCTTGAGATATTTAAACCTGCTAAAACATCAGCCAAAAGTTCTGAAAAAGCTGAGAGAATAGTGCTTAAAGGAACAGGTAAGACAGCTTACGAAGCATTAAATGATGTAAATTTAGCCTCAAGTTATAAAATTGATTATACGCAAAATAAGGCTATCATTTACACAAAGCGAGCTGCACAATACGGTATTGGTTCATTTTTTGATATATTTAGAAGGAGTACTCAATTTATAACACGGCCGTATATGGCCGTATATGATGGCGATGTTGAGAGGCTAAGCCAAGGGAACTTCGAAGAAGAACAATTTGTAGGTTTATTCCTTTGGGATCTTATAAGAAACACAGGTGCAAGTTCTAGGACTGTTCAATCATCATTAAATAAATTTTTATCACTCAGGGTTTCACCAGAAAAGACTGATGTTCTCACTGTAATTAAAATTTCTAATGAGGAACCAACGCCAACTCTTGTACTTGAAGGTGGAGCCATAATAAAGCATGATAAACTAAAGGATATGGTGCAAAAAACAGAGGGAGAGGCTTATAATTTTTTAACCAATCAAGTACAATATGGATCTATGGAAATTAATGATCCCAATAATAAAAATAAGTTTGTTTCACTTAGAATAGAGAAATCTAAAACTGATACAGAGGTTAATTATAGTGGTAAAAGTATTATTTTTAAGAAAAAGATAACTGTGAATGCTAGCATTGTGGAGACACAAAACTATATAAACCTTACTGCTAAAGAATTGAAAGAGATAAAGTATGGTGCAGAGAAAAATTTAATTACGTCATGCACTAATGTTTTTAATAAATATAAAAAAGAAAATCTTGATATATTTATGCTTGGTGACTCTATTGCCAATAAATATGGGGATGAAGCAATAAAAGACGAAAATAAAATATTAAAAAAGACCACAATAATAATAGAACCAAATGTAATAATAAATAGTGCTGGAAAGGCGAGAACATACAAGTGACAAATCAATGAAGATTTAAAGCCCAGAGAATCAAGTTGTGATTGTCTGGGCTTTATCTATTAAATTAAATGAAGAATGTTATTTTACTACAATATTAACTAATCTTCCTTTAATAACAATTATTTTTAAAATGGTTTTTCCTTCTAGAGCTATTTTTACAGAAGAATCCTCTAGGGCAGCGTTTTCTATGGACGTGTCATCAAGATTTGCAGGAATATTAAATCTTGCTTTAATCTTACCATTAACTTGAATGGCTATTTCTACTTCGTCCTTCACAAGTGCTTTTGGATCAAATTCTGGCCATTTTTCATTAAAAATAGAGAAGTTGTTAGTTAATATACTCCACTGTTCTTCGCAAAAATGGGGAGCAAAAGGTGCTAGGATTTTAATAAAATCATCTAAACATTCCTTTAGAAAAACGGGATTTTTAACTTGGCAACTTGAGTATTTAGTCAGAGCATTGGTAAATTCCATTATTCTTGCTATACAAGTGTTAAATTGGAATTTTTCTGCATCCTCACTAATTCCTTTAATTGAAAAATGTCTTACATAGTTCAGTTCTTTTTCAGCTTTATCTATGGTATTTTTTGATTTTCCACCTAAATTTATATAATCTGTGCACTTAGATAAAATTCTTTGAGCTCTATCAACAAATTTTGCCATGGCTTTTATACCATCATCGCTCCAAGCTCCACCTTCAACAAAATCAAAACCAAACATTAAATAAAGTCTGAATACATCTGCACCATATTTAGATATATAATCATCGGGAGAAATTGTATTGCCCTTTGATTTACTCATTTTTTGCCCATCTGGTCCAAGTATTAAACCTTGGTGTCTTAAAGATTTAAAAGGCTCATCAAAATCAAGGTATCCCATATCTCTAAGAGCTTTTGTCATAAATCTTGCATATAAAAGATGCATGCAAGCATGTTCAGGGCCACCAACATATTTATCAACAGGTAAAATTTTATTTATCTTGTTAGGATCAAAAGCCATTTCACTATTTTTATTATCAGCATATCTTAAATAGTACCAAGATGAACATACAAAGGTATCTAAAGTATCAACTTCTCTTTTAGCTTTGCCGCCACAATGTGGGCAAGTTGTATTTACGAAGTCTTCACTTTTTGCTAGTGGTGATTTTCCATCAGGAGTAAATTCTACGTCATAGGGAAGTTCAATGGGAAGTTGATCTTCTGGAACAGGAACAATTCCACATGTATCACAGTATACAATAGGTATTGGAGCACCCCAATATCTTTGCCTAGATACAAGCCAATCATGAAGTCTATAGTTTACCTTCCAACGACCAAGGTCTTTTTTGGATAGGGTATTAATAATAGCTTCTTTAGCTTCATTTCCAGATAAGTCATTAAAATTTTCACTGCTTACTAGTTTACCGTAACCAGCATATGGAAGCTTTTCTCCACCTTCAATAACTCTTATAATAGGTAGTTTATATTTTGTAGCAAAGTCGAAATCTCTCTCGTCATGTGATGGAACTGCCATAACAGCACCAGTTCCATAGGTTGCAAGCACATAATCAGCCACCCATATTGGAATTTTTTTACCGTTTACAGGATTTATTGCATAAGATCCTGTAAATACTCCAGTTTTTTCTCTTGTTAGAGATTGTCTTTCAATTTCAGATTGCTTTTTAGTATGCTGCTTATACGTCTCTACTGCTGTTTTATATTCATCAATGGTAAGTTTATCTGTTAATGGACTTTCTGGAGCTAGAACCACATAGGTAACCCCAAATAGAGTATCAACTCTTGTAGTAAATACATCAAAGGTAATATCAGAATCATAAGCTTTAAAAGTAACTTCAGCACCTTTAGATTTACCTATCCAATGTTTTTGCATGGATTTTGTCTTCTCAGGCCAATCTAGAGGTTCAAGTTTCTCTAAAAGTTCATCTGCATAATCTGTTATTTTAAAGAACCATTGAGTTAAGTCTTTTTTTGTAACTTCAGTGCCACATCTTTCACAAGTACCATCTATAACCTGCTCATTTGCTAGAACTGTATTACAACTAGGACACCAATTTACAGGAGCCTTTTTCCTATAGGCTAGACCTTTTTCGTAAAGCTTTAAAAATAACCATTGAGTCCATTTATAATAATCGGGATTACAAGTTACAACTTCTGCATCCCAATTGAACATAGCACCCATGGCTTTTAACTGCTTTTCCATGGTTTCTATATTTTTAAGAGTAGAATCCTTTGGATGAAGTCCTGTTTTTATTGCATAGTTTTCAGCAGGAAGACCAAAAGCATCAAATCCCATAGGCTGAAATACATTGTAACCTTGCATCTTTTTTAGTCTTGCCCAGGAGTCAACAGGAGCATAGTTGAACCAGTGACCAGCATGAAGTTTTGCGCCAGAAGGATATGAAAACATTTCAAGCACGTATAACTTTTCCTTAAGATTATCTTTATCAAATTTATAAAGATCTGTATCTTCCCAAATTTTCTGCCATTTTTTATCAATCTTTGTACCGTAAATTTCCATGAGGCAACCTCCTAAATTTATGCACTTACGTGCCATACAGCTGTATTGTATTTGAATATACTAAAAAAACAAAAAAACCTCCGTCTCAAAAGAGACGAAGGATATACTCCGTGGTACCACTCTAATTAGATTAAGTCATCCTGAAAAAATAAAAGCAGTTAACTGACAAAAACTATTTTTTCAAAGAAAAACTAAAACCTCACTTTATAATATAACGGTTTTAACCGTATTACTAGCTACGTAATAAGCTCACAAGTGAGTTCATATTTTACCATCACTGTTTTTCAGCTACCAACAGCTCTCTTAAGGTGGCTAGAATATTACTACTCTTGATCAAAGCAAATATAAAATTGTTATTAAAAATTATAATGTATTAATAAAGAATTGTCAACAATAAAAAAAGCTAAGATAATATCTTAACTTTTGGCTGCCCTAGCAGGACTCGAACCCACACATGCCTGAACCAGAATCAGGTGCCTTACCAATTTGGCTATAGAGCATCAGCAACAATTAATATTATATCTTATTTTAAATTAATGTCAATAGCATTTGAGGAAAAATTTACTTGTGGTATAATTTGATTGGTAGGTGATATATATGTCAGTTAATTTAAAAAATGATTGGAAAGACTTATTGAAAGATGAATTTAACAAAGAATATTATGTAAAACTAAGACATTTTTTATCAAATGAGTATAATAAGAAAACTGTATTCCCAGATATGTATGACATTTTTAATGCATTACATTTTACGTCTTTTAAAGATGTGAAAGTAGTTATTTTGGGTCAGGATCCATATCATGGACCAAATCAAGCTCATGGACTGAGTTTTTCGGTTAAACCAGGGGTTAAGGCACCACCGTCCTTAGTTAATATATATAAAGAACTTAGGGATGATGTAGGCTGCTACATACCCAATAACGGCTATTTAAAAAAGTGGGCAGATCAAGGTGTACTTTTATTAAATACATCATTGACTGTAAGAGCTGGGGAAGCGAATTCTCACAAAAATATTGGGTGGGAAATACTTACTGATAAAATAATAGAATTATTAAATGAAAGAGAAGAACCCGTGGTTTTCATTTTATGGGGTAATAATGCCATTTCTAAGGAAAAGCTTATAACTAATTCTTGGCACTACATAATAAAATCTGTACATCCCAGTCCTCTTTCAGCTTCTAGAGGCTTTTTTGGTAGTAAACCTTTTTCTAAAACCAATAAATTTCTTGAAGGCATAGGAAAAGAAAGTATTGATTGGCAAATTACAAACATAGAAGCTAAGTGACAATTACTTGTCACTTAGCTTCTGTCGTGCCATAGTATTATTTTATATGTTTTATGAAACGTCTATTTGCATAAGCTATAAATAGTGTTATGGCATAGTCACAAATTAAAAACACGATTTCTGTGCCAATAACTACAAAAGTAAGTGAGATTCTTAGATTTAATAGGTCTGTGAAAAGCAATTTATATATTAAGTAAAATACAAACATACTAACATTAAAAAACACAAGTTTTAGTATTATTTCAATGGGAATTTTATTAATTTTTTCTATGTAAAATTTAATAAAACCATAGCTTCCAAAAAAAAGTATATAGGCAAAAACATTCCATCTAAATCCAAGTAGTAAAATTGCAAGAATAGAAGTTGCGGCATAAACAACTAAACTGTTCCGCACATTTGTAGTTAAGATAGCTATTGGAATAATACAACAGGCTATTCCTAATACATATAATTTAGTTGTAGGTATTATGCTAGAAAGATATATACACAGAATAGATAAAGCTGTGAATATGCCTCCTTTAGCTAAATTGCTTGCCTTTGACATGATTATTCATCTCCTTTTTAGCAGCCTCCACCCATTCCACCGCCCATACAGTCACAAATTTGTTCTGAACACCAGATTGAAATACACATGCTTAAACAATCATTGTCTCTATTGCCGCCATTGCCGCCATAGGGATTTCTATATGAGTTGTTTCTTTGACCTAAAGATTGAAAAGCATTCCTGTATTCCTGGTTTTGAGGTTCCATATTATAAGCTTTGTTTATATATGAATAGGCATTATCATACCAACCCTTTTTAAGGTATAAATTACCCATTAAAAAGTTCCATTCTGCATCTCTACTTTTTACCACATTGAGTTTTTGTTCAGCAGCATCTAAGTTTCCGTTGTTAATGTCTACTCTTATTGAGCTATATTCAGCATTACTACTTTGTGAACGGTTTTGACTACCTTGACTACCACTAAATCCACCACTATGAGAATTGTTACTTGAGCTATTTTTAAGAAGATAATCATAGGCCTCATTAATTTCTCTCATTTTTTCTTCGGCAAGCTCTTTTAGGGGATTATTGCCATATTGATCAGGATGGTACTTTTTAGCTTGTTCCCTGTAGGCTTTTTTTATTTCTTCTTGAGAAGCCCCTTCTTTGACTCCAAGTACTTCATATGGATCTTGCATTTAAAATTTCCTCCTTGTTTTATACATAAGTCTATAAATTTAAATTTGCATCTACTGTAGAATCTTTTTTATGGAATACATTTTCCATCTTTTCTAATAATCCATTTTGTAATATATTATATAGAATATCATTGTTTGTACAAAGTGACAATTTGTTTAAACTCTCGAAGCAATTTCTTGCTGAAGTTACTAATATGAAGTCTATTCTTTCCTTAATTGATGATTTAAAATCTTCAAAATTCAAATTATCTGTATTTAGTGTTCTAACTAGGGCATTAAATTTGTTACTAGCTATATCATCTTCAAGATCATCAAAAGCATCAATAATGTATATCCATTTTCCTAAATTATAACCTAGATTATAAAGCAAATCCTTTTGCAGATTATTTTCTGGGTATTCACTTACAATAAATGCTGTTAATTCAGCAAATGGATGTGATAATTCATCAATACCCATAGAAACATCATTGTCCTCTAATTTATATAAGGCATTTAGTCTACCTTTAATAAAATCACTGTGCTTTTTTAGTCTATCAGGGAATTTATGTACATAGTTTTTAATAATGTGGGTAAATACAATTGATTTTAATGATTTTTCATCTTTTACGTCATCTGCAAGTTTGTAGTACGCTAGAGCTAAGTTTAGAAAACTTGCATAGTTTAGGGCGGAGTTATTAACTATGAATATCCTCTTTTTCAAAGGGTGTGCTATACACCTTCCGATTGTATAGTCACATTTCTTTTCGCTAAGGGCATCTAATAGCACGGCTATAAAAGTCATGTCATAATTAATGAGTAATCTTGGTATATTTCCATAATTTTTTTTTAAAGATAAACAAAGCCCACAATAATAGGCTTTAAATTTCTCATAATCTTTCATTTTAAGTTCAGACTTACATGGTGTAACATAACCAAACATTAAAGTTAAAACACACCTTTCTTTTGTTCTCACCAAATCAGTGAAGTTTACCTTATTATAACATAGTAAATTAAATAGATATATGTTTTTACATGTAATGTTAACAGTTTTATAATAGTTTATATGATATAATTGGAATATTAATTTTTTCGTTTTAGGAAGGTGTAAATTTGGAATATATCAATGAAGTAAATTTAAATGAAGCGATTATTCATGTATTAGACAATAATGGCACAGAGCCTGTTTATAATGAGTATCCACTAAAGCTCGTAGACGAAACATACGAGTACATTTTGAAACATATACAAAAATCACTTAAAGATGAGGAACTAAAATATGCTATTTTTAATGATGATAGTAATATTGTAAAGGAAATTTCTCAGGAATATTTTAATGCTCATACTGATTTGATTTCAGCGTCAAAAGAAATGGCAAAGCAACTTTTTGCGCTTATGAAATCAAATTCAACTATTCCATCATGTGATTTAATTGTAGTATCAATATCTACGGAGTATGGATTAATGCTGGCTATTTTAAAGATGGATTATGTAAAAAATTATACACATACCATTGATTTTGTAGAGGATAAGATTGGTATAAATATTACACCACAGTTTGTAGGTCTTCCACCTGGAGGACAAAGACTTCAAAAATGTGCGTTTATAAAACCAATTAAAGATGAAAACAAATTTGATGTAATGGTTATTGATAAACAGAGCAAAAGCAAGGAAAGTAGGGAAAGCGAAGGTTATGACCCTAATTATTTTATTAGCAATTTTTTAGGATGTACAGTTGTAGATAATGAGAGGGATGCAACACGTAATTTCATTAAGACAACAGAAAAATGGACCAGAGATAATTTAAAAGATAACGCTGATAAAGCAGAACAAGTAAGAACATCAATTAAAACAAAACTTAAAGAGGAGGATAGCATTAATATAAATGAGCTTTCCCAGGATATATTTGGTGATAATGCTGACGTCTCACAAAATTTTGTTCAATATGCAAAAGAACGTGGGGTTAGTGAAAATATAGAAGTTGATAAACAATGGATTGAAAATAAATTCAAACGAGTAAGACTTAAGATTGACAAGCAAATTGACATATATATTGATGAAGAAGTGTATGGTGATAAAACAAAGTTTGAAGTAGTAAGAAATGGCGATGGAACCATTGATATGCGGATAAAGCACGTTAAGAATTATATTGAGAAATAACACATATGAAAAAGATAGGGATTAAAGTTGATTTACAAAGAAATCTACTTTAATCCCTATTATGTAGCTTGTCATTGTAAAGCTGTTTGGCAACTTACAAGCTATTTTAAACGAACTATAGTTAAAAATTATAGTTGTTTGTTTGCTGAACCAAGTACATCGTCAATTTTAGCTTCAACAAGAGCTTGTATGTTATCTCGAGCAGCACCTAAGTATTTTCTTGGATCAAATACTTTTGGTTGTTCTCCAAATACTTCTCTTATTGATGCTGTCATTGCAAGTCTTATATCCGTATCCATGTTTATTTTGCAAACTGCAAGTGAAGAAGCTTTTCTTAACATTTCATTAGGAATTCCTTGAGCACCACCTAAATCCCCTCCAAATTTATTGCAAGTTGCAACGGATTTGGGATCAACTGATGAAGCACCGTGTAATACTATTGGAAAACCTGGTAATTTCTTTTGTACTTCTTCTAAAATATCGAATCTAAGTTTAGGTTCTCCAGTGAATTTAAAAGCACCATGACTTGTTCCTATGGCAATTGCAAGAGAATCTATTCCGGTTCTAGTTACAAAATCTACTGCTTGAGTTGGATCTGTGTATACATGTTTTTCACTGTGGACATCATCCTCAACACCAGCAAGGACGCCAAGTTCTGCTTCAACTACTACTCCGTGACTATGAGCGTAGTCTACCACTTCTTTAGTTTTAGCTACATTTTCCTCATATTCATACTGTGAACCATCGTACATTACTGAAGTAAAACCACTAGCTATTGCAAGTTTTACAGTTGCAAAGTCAGGACCATGATCTAAATGAAGAGCAAGATCAACTCCCGTAACATCTATTGCAGCATCAACCATTGCTTTTAAATATTTAGGACCAGCATACTTTAAGGCTCCCGAAGATACTTGAAGTATGACTGGTGATTTTTTTTTCTTTGCACCATTAACAACACCTTGAATTATTTCCATGTTGTTGATATTAAAGGCTCCTATTGCATAATTGCCTTCATAAGCTTTTTTAAACATTTCTTTTGTAGTAACTAATGCCATTTTATATTCCACCTTTCATATAAACATATTTTATCGCATATGGTGGGTTTTGCCTCAGAACTATGGGATAAAATTGTTGTCGCGGGACATATAATGCCCATGCGGGACACTTTCCTCACCTCTATTATAGTCCTAAATAAAATTGTTTTAAAGGATGTTAGGAAAGTTTATTTAGGCATCTTCAAAAAAGATTTTCAAAATTTATAGTTTCTAGCTTCTTTATTCTTTCAAGCAAGAATTCTATACTATTAGCACTAGCTAGTGCCTCATCTTTATCTTTAGTTTTTATGTAAGCTTCCAGTTTGTGTTCTTCTAGGCTAATGTCATCTATAAAGGTATGATTTACAAATATGGAACATCTATTAGAATAAATATGCCAATCTTTTGACATATTTGTAGATGTAGTCATGGCTCTTTTCCAATTTCCATCTTTAATATTATTCATTATAGAAGTATTTTCAGTATAAATATTGTTGGATATTTTATTTAGATATTTGACAGATACGAAACAAATTAAAACTGTAGTTGAAAATAAAATTATTGTTATAATTACATTTCTCATTTTAACTCTCCTAATTTTTATATGTTTGCATGTAGAATTTTCCTTTTGAATTTGCAAGCGCAATAAAAACTTCCTTTGTTGATGTAATATTTTTACTATGAAGTGTAGTAATAAGCCACTTTTCACTTTTACCAAGTATTTTGAGATTTTTATAATTTATTTTACCATCTAGAATCAGTGTAATTGGAATAACATCTTGGGGACATTTCATATTTAAATCTTGTTTTGTAGCATTGGCAAGTTCTGTTTTTGGTATAATAGACAATTGACCACTAGTTTCCAAAATTGCAAATTCAATGTCTTCTAGATTATAGTATCCCTTTAACCTTATTTCCTCCATAAGGTCATTAAGGTTTAATCTTTGATTCCTCATTATGTCTATATCTATTTTTCCATTATTGATAAGAATACTTGGTTTACCAGATATAACAAGCCGCGCTGTTTCACTTTTTAACTGTAATAATGATATGATTATTTCTAAAAACAACAGGGTAACAATAGGTATTACGCCATGAATAAGAGGGATTCGAGTATCTTGCATAGGGAGTGAGGCCAGATCTGAAATCATTATGGTTATTACTAGTTCAAAGGGCTGTAGTTCTCCAATTTGTCGTTTCCCCATGATTCTCATAATTAAAACTACCAGTGTGTATAATATAATTGTTCTTAGCAATATTGTGAACATATTTACCACCCTTTACATTACTTATTATAGATAATGTTTGCAGCTTTTGAAAAAAAAATACACTATTTATAATTATAAAGTATAATAATATTGTTAAAAACTAATTATTGAAGGTGAAATTATGAAACAATTGAAAATAATCATATTAAATGGACAAGAAATAACAGTAAATCAGGGAACAACTTTTCATGATATTTTGATGCAAAACAAATTAGAGGGAAGTATCCCTGCAGTACTTGCAAAATTTAATAATGAAATATATGAACTGTTCGATGTGGTTAAAAATGATGGAGTCTTTGAAACTGTTGATATAAGTTGTGAGATAGGAATAAAGACCTATGTGAGGACACTACAATTTGTACTTATTAAGGCTACTCTGGATTTATTTAAAGATGCTAAAATAACTATAGAACACACTTTAGGCAAAGGTTTATTTGGTGAAATTCATAAGGAAAAGCCTTTATCAAAGGATGACGTATTAAAAATTAAGGACAGAATGCTAGAACTAATAAGTCGTGATTTACAAATTAAAAAAATCTCTGTAAGTAGGGATAAGGCAATGAAAATTTTTGAAGACTATGGAATGGAAGATAAGGTAAAACTATTAAAAACTGTAGGCTATGAAAAGTTAAAGTTATACGAGTTAGATGGTAGATATGACTATTTTTATGGAGATATGGCATTTTCTACTGGTGTAGTAAAAAATTTCGATATTTTTCCATATGAATCAGGGTTCCTGCTTAATTACCCAAGCAGTGAAGAACCTTTTAAATTAACTGAATTTAAGGAACAAAAAAGTCTATATAATATTTTCCATGAAACTGAAGTGTGGGGTAATATTCTTGGAGTTGGAGATGTGGGTAGCTTAAATGAGGAAGTTATAAGTGGAGATATAATTGATACTATAAGGGTATCAGAGGCTCTCCATGAAAAGAAAATTGTCTACATTTCAGATATGATAAACGATAGAAAAGGTGTAAAAGTGGTTCTAATATCGGGACCGTCGTCTTCTGGGAAAACAACTTTTTCAAAAAGGCTTGGAGTACAACTTAGGGTAAATGGACTTATTCCAGTTCCAATTTCCTTAGATGATTATTTTCTAAATAGAGATGAAACACCAAGAGATGAAAAGGGAAATTATGATTTTGAATCTATTAATGCATTGGATTTAAAACTTTTTAATGAGAATCTTAGGGATCTCATGGAGGGAAAAGAAGTTTTATTACCTAAGTTTGATTTCAAAAATGGTGCAAGGGAATGGAGTTCTTCCAAAATTAAATTACCTAATAAGGGAATAATAATTATAGAAGGAATACATGGATTAAATGAGCTTCTAACTCAATCTATTCCTAAAAATAAAAAATTCAAAATATATATAAGCGCATTAACACAACTGAATCTTGATAAACACAATAGAATATCCACAACTGATGTGAGGATGATAAGAAGACTAGTTAGGGATTATTTATCCAGAGGTTATGGTGGGGAACAAACATTAAGAATGTGGGATTCGGTTAGAAGAGGTGAGGAAAAAAATATATTTGTATTTCAAGAAGAAGCAGATGTTATGTTTAATTCAACACTGGTATATGAATTATGTATATTGAAAAAATATGCCATTTTAGAATTGAATAAAATAGAGCATGATAGTGATGTATACAGTGAAAGTATTAGATTAAAGAGCTTTTTAAATTTTTTTAAAGAAGTAGATGGTAAATTTGTACCAGAAAATTCTATACTTAGAGAGTTTATTGGTGGAAGCTGTTTTTATAAATATTAATTAATATAGGGGTGTTAAAATGCGTGAATATAGTTGCTTCGATATTTTAGGGCCTATAATGATTGGACCATCAAGTTCGCATACGGCTGGAGCAGCAAGACTTGGAAAAATTGCGGCTATCATAGCAGGTGAAAATAAATTTACAAAAGTTGAGTTCTATTTACATGGTTCCTTCGCTAAAACTTATAAGGGACATGGAACAGATAAGGCTTTGGTTGCTGGGGTTTTGGGCCTTAATCCTTGGGATGAAATGCTTAAAGATTCCTTCCAGATAGCAAAGAAAAGAGAGTTACAATTTGAATTTATAGAAAGTAACCTAGGTGATGAGCATCCAAATACAGTGAAATTTGTATTTATAGAAGAAAATAAAAGTACCGTAGAAGTTATGGGTTCATCTGTAGGGGGAGGCAATATAAAAATCACTGAAATTGATGGTCAAAAAATTGAGTTTACTGGTAACTATCCTACACTTATAATTAGGCATAAGGACACACCAGGAATGATTTCAAAAGTGAGTACTATCATATATGAGGCAGGAATAAATATTGCCTTCTTGAAGGTATATAGGAAAGACAGAGGACATAGTGCTGCAATGATATTTGAAACCGACAGTGTTATACCAGTGGGAACTAATAAAAGAATAAAAGAACTTGGAAACATTGAAAGCATTAGATTTATAAATCCAATTATCGAAGGAGAATAACAATGCAAGTAAATACAGGAGATGAATTAATGCAGGAATGCATTAGTAAAGGAATAACTATATGGGAATACACTCTATCAGAGGAAATTAAAAGAAGCGGTAGTGAAAAAGAAAAAATAATGAATAGAATGAAGAGAAATTTAGCTGTAATGAAGGAATCAGCGGAATATGGTTTGACTCACGAAGTTTCTTCTGTTAGTGGATTAATCGGAAAAGATGCAGTAAAGGTTTATGCCTATGCAAAAAATGGTAATAGCATCTGCGGGGATTTTTTGATAATGGCAATGGCAAGAGCATTATCTTGTGCAGAAGTAAATTCTTCCATGGGCAAAATTGTTGCAGCACCTACAGCAGGATCTTGTGGTATATTACCAGCGGTTATAATAACCCTTGGAGAAAAATATAAAAAATCAGAGGAAGAACTTGTTAAAGCACTATTTACTGCTTCTGGTATAGGTATTCTAATTGCAAAAAATGCAACTCTAGCAGGAGCAGAAGGTGGCTGTCAGGCAGAATGTGGCTCAGCAGCAGCGATGGCAGCAGCTGCTGCCGTGGAAATGATGGGGGGGACAGTAAAACAATCTTTGGACGCAGCAGCAATAGTTATAAAAAACATATTGGGCCTTGTTTGTGATCCAATAGCTGGTCTTGTTGAAATACCTTGTGCAAAAAGAAATATTGCTGGAGCAGTAAGTGCTTTATCAACAGCGGATTTAGTCCTTAGTGGAGTGGAAAGTAAAGTACCTTTTGATGATTGCGTAAGTGCAATGTACAAGATAGGAAAGGATATGCCATGTGAATTAAAAGAAACAGCACTTGGTGGTCTTGCAGTTACCAAAACCGGACTAAAATTAAGCGATCTAATTAAGGCAGGGAAATAGAGTAACAATTCAATTTTAAAATCATAAATTAATATAGGAATGCTTTAAGTGGAGGATAATTTATGATTTTAAATAGGGAGGAGATTTTATGTATATAGCTTATCCTGAATATTTTTTGTTTCCAAATTTTGACATGCGACAGATAGATGATGACCAAAACTTTTATAGGCAAGAATTAGAGGAAGAAAACGAGCTAGGTGAAAATTTATATCAAATTATAGATGATGAATATATAACCGAAACTTTAGAAAAATAAGTAATAGCATATTTATAGGGTGAAGACAATTGTCTAATAGAAACGTTATAGAAAATTATTATTTTGATATAAATAATCAAGTTGATTTATTAGGGAAGCTTATTAATTCATATAGATTGCTCATTGGTGGAGCCGGTGAATTAAATGGTATTGCACTTGCAAATAAAAATGATGTTAAAGATGCCATAAAAAGAGTTAATAAACTTGGTGGGGTTATTGATAACATAATCCAGGATATGAATGATAGAAATAAAGCTTATATAAAATATAATAAAATAAAAGACGAATTAATGAGAGAAATGGTTGATGAAATGTATATATCCGAGGAAATTGAAGAAGAACTAAAAAAAACTCCATAAAATGGAGTTTTTTTAGTTCTTAAATTTTTTTGAATTTAAGGTTGCATACCATAAGGTAGGACAACATTATAATAAATACTATTGTAATTGGTATATTAGGCTTCGAATCAACTATTAAAATAATAAGGGAGTAAAACGCAAGTAAAACTCCAGCAATAGTAATAGGAATACCCATGAAGTTACCGTCAAATTCAGATGAATTATATCGTGCTAATCTGTAAGCTCCTGCAATTGGAAATAATAGAACTAAAACATAACCAAGTGGACCAAATACTGAAAAATTATATAAACTATAAGCAAGAATAGATGGCGCAACGCCAAAAGAAACTAAGTCCGCAAGTGAATCAAGTTCTTTTCCAAGATCACTTGAAACATTGAGGAATCTAGCTATTCTTCCATCATATCTATCAATAAGCGCAGCTAATAATATAAAAAAACAAGCCCATTTGAAAGCAGCAATGTTTTTGGTAGATGCTTCAAATGTCATTAAAATAGACAATATACCGCAACCTAAATTACTAAATGTAAAAATATTTGGTAAAGCACTTTTAGACATTTCATTATCACTCCTATGTATTTAAATAAAAAAATAGAATAAGACCATAAACTTTATGATAATCTATTATAACATAAATAAACAAAAAATATTTTAATTGTTTTAGCGTAATAGCAACATAATATATTATAACCTATTCGGTCAAATAAGGTAAGTCCATATTGCTATATAATAATAAATTCTGATAGTTTTTTACAACTACTAGAAATAGGACTAATCAAATGATATTATATATAGTATAACTCGGGGGGAAAAACTAATGAGGAATTTCTTTAAAGACAAACTAAAGTATATTGGATTAGCAGTACTGATTATTTTTGTATTAATTTTGATTTTTAAATTACATCCATTATTTAGAAATATAAACTTTAAGCATGTAAAACATTATATATTGAGTTATGGTAAATTTTCATCTATAATTTTTATTATAATATACTCATTAAAACCAATTGTATTTATAATACCAGCATCATTATTATCAATAGTTGCAGGTAATATTTTTGGATCTTTTTATGCGTTTATATATAGCATGATTGGGTGTTTTCTTTCGGCTACTGTGGCTTTTTTTCTTGCAAGATCTTTAGGGAAACCATTTGTTGACAAAATGCTTAAAGGTAAAATTGTAAAATTAGATTCAAGTGTAGAAAAACATGGGTTTCCCATAATGTTACTTATGAGATTATCTTTTGTATTTCCATATGATGGATTAAGCTATGCTTGTGGACTTACAAAAGTTAAATATAAAGACTTTATTTTAGGGTCTATCTTAGGAATAATACCAGAAATGATTCTTTATTCGTATATTGGTAAGAATTTAGGAAAGCATTTTATAATAAAAAAGTTAATTATGCCAATTATAGCAATTATATTAATTGCTTTAATAGCTTATTATTTTTATAATAATTATAAAAGTAGGAAAGCAAAGTAGATTTTTGCGGTATAGTTTACCAAACATGAATGTTATTAACTCTTATATTAAAAATACTCTTGGTTAAAATAGACTTAGGAGGTGTTTTATTATGAAAGTTAGTGAAATTATGACGAAAAGTGTTGCTAGTTTAAATACCGATGATACTGTTGAGAGAGCTGCACAGGTTATGGTTGAACACAACGTTGGTTCTGTACCTGTATGTAGTGGTGAAAATGTAGTTGGAATAATTACTGACAGGGATATAACACTAAGAACTGTTGCAAAAGGTGAAAATCCAAGAACACAAATTGTACGTGAAATAATGTCTTCTAACCCAGTGGTTATTGATCCTGAGATGGATGCACATGATGCTGCTAGGATAATGGGTGAAAGACAAATAAGAAGACTACCAGTGGCACAAAATGAAAAGTTAGTTGGGTTTGTTTCTCTTGGTGACATAGCTACGGATCCTAAACTTAAAGATGATGCTGAAGGAACACTTTCTGGAGTGTCTGAGCCATGTACACCAGTGATTTAAGTGACAAGTGACAAGTTGAAACTTGTCACTTGAATCTCAAATAGCGTAACTATTTTTCAGGTATTTTGTTAAAACTATAGAAAGTTTTACTATTAACATATAAAGTGATATTATTAACATAAATTAACATAGAGATGGGAGAGCTAAGTATGAATAAAGTTAAATTTATTTATAACCCATATTCAGGAGAAAATTCTATTGCAAATAACATTGACAAGGTTATTAAAGCACACCAAAAACGTGGATATACTATAATACCATATAGGATAAGTATGCAATTTGGTATAGCACAAGCATTTGAAGACTTGGATGAGGATTATAAATATATATTAATAGCCGGTGGAGATGGAACAGTTGATAATATAGTTAACTATATGAAAAATAATGAAATAGATTTGCCTATTGCAATACTTCCAACGGGTACAGCAAACGATTTTGCAAAGTTTATAAAAATGCCTTTAGATGTAGATAAAGCATGTAAGCAAATATTAAATTCAAAAGTTAAAGAGGTTGATATAGGCAAGATAAATGACAAATATTTTATAAATGTTGCTAGTATGGGACTTTTTACAGATGTATCACAAAAAACAGATATTAATGTTAAAAATACTATAGGTAAGCTTGCATATTATTTAAAGGGTTTAGAACAAATACCTAATTTTAGAAAACTTAGTTTTAAGGTTAAATCAAAAGATAATGAATTTGACGGAGATATATATCTGATGCTTGTATTTAATGGACAAACAGCAGGAAACTTAAATTTTGCATATAAAGCATTAATAGATGATGGACTTTTAGATGTAATAATAATAAAAGCAAGTAACCCAGTAGATATAATAGGATTGCTTTTTGATATGTTTAATGGAAATCATCTGGATAGAAGTTCTAGTCTTGTTTACTTTAAAACAGACGAGCTTACTATAGAGAGCAATGAAAATATAGTAACTGACATTGATGGGGAAAAAGGACCTGATTTTCCACTTAAAATAACTTGCATAAAACATGGATTAAAAGTTTTAGGAGTTAAATAAGAATAAATTGCATTTGGTTTTAATATTAATAAGTAATAAAAAGTTCAAGGAGATATAAAATGCTTCTTTATACATATATAATCTTATTAGTAATTACCAGTATAGGAATTTTAGTAGGAATAAAATTATCTTTAAGAGTACCAAATAAAATTAAAATTATAAGTAGCATATCATTAGTAATCTTGTTATTAAGATACATATCGCTTTTTATAATGATTTTTCAAGAAAATATAAAATATATGTACATGCTAGAATCATTCTATTTTTTATATTTTGTTTGTATACCAATATTTGGGGTAATATGTTTGTACATTTTATTGAGAAATGATAATATAAATTTTAAATATGTAGTGCTGATCTCTTTTTTATACATTATTATGTACTTTATATGGGTATTAAGAGCTTCTGTAAAGATTATATTGATGAATAATTACAACTTGGGGTATGCCATGAATTTGAAAAATAATCTTTGGTATGTGGATATCATATACCTTTTTATAAATGTGGCTTTTTTGATTGTAACTGTTAATATTTTTAACAAAGATAGATCAGATAAAGTTGGAGGTACCCTTATTATTTTTGCTTCATTGTTTACCATTGTAATAATAATGCTTCCATATTTATTTAATAATATTATTCCACAATATTGCATGGGAGAATTAATTTGGGTTATTGCATTAGATTACTGCCTCTCAAAAACAGTAAAGCGACCAGGAAAAAGAGTTAAAAGTGGCAAGTGACAAATTAAAAAAAGGAATGGAATTAGAATTGTTCAAATCTAATTGCATTCCTTGATTTTTATGCGTTAGGAGAAAAATCATCCATAGCTTGTCACTTGCTTACTACTTATAACTTAACTCCAGTAGTTGCGTCTAAGATCTTCTACTATTATGTCCATTAGATCTATGATGGTGTCTTAATCTTGATGAATCGGAAATAATGCAATTAGGACCTCCGCCAATAAGATCTTCTCTATGGGCAGAAATAAGAGCCTCTTTAACTAATTTATAGTTTTCTGGTTTGGAAAATTGAAGTAGAGCTCTCTGCATATTTTTTTCATGTTGCTTGTGGGGACTATAAACGGCTTCTTCAGTAAATGGATCAATTCCAGTGTAATACATTGTGGTAGAAAGACTTCCTGGAGTTGGATAAAAGTCTTGAACCTGTTCTGGGGTATAACCCATTTTTTTAATATATAGCGATAATTCTATGGCAGCGTCTAAATCACTTCCGGGATGACTTGACATAAGGTAAGGTACAAGAAATTGATTCATACCTAAACGTTTATTTATTTCAGAATACTTTTTTACAAAACTATCATAAACAGCTTTATTTGGTTTTCCCATTTTACTTAGTACCTTATTACTTACATGTTCAGGTGCTACTTTTAGTTGACCACTTATATGATATTTACATAATTCCTCAAAAAAATCAGTGTTCTTATCATACATCAAATAATCGTATCTTATTCCAGAACGAATAAACACTTTTTTAACCTTTGGGATTTCTCTTAATTTTCTTAAGAGTGATAAATATTCTGAGTGATCTACTTTAAGATTTTTGCAAGGCTCAGGGAAAAGACATTGCTTTGTTTTGCACACTCCACGCTGAAGTTGTTCATCACATGATACATGCCTGAAATTTGCAGTTGGACCACCAACGTCATGAATATATCCTTTAAAGTCACGGTATTCAGTCATTAGTTTAGCTTCTGTAACTATAGAATCTTGACTTCTATGTTGTATTGTTCTTCCTTGATGAAAGGTCAATGCACAGAAGGAGCACCCACCATAACATCCTCTATGGCTTGTTATAGAAAATTTAACTTCTTTTAAAGCAGGTATTCCACCACTAGCCTCATATATTGGATGATAGGTTCTTGTATATGGCAAGTTATACACTTCATCCATTTCATTTTCAGTAAGTGGTGATTGAGGAGGATTCTGAACTACATACCTATCACCATGTTTTTGAATAATAGTTTTCCCGATTAAAGCGTCTTGTTCCATGGACTGAAGCTTATAGGAATTTGAATAAGCCTTTTTATTTTGGGAAACTTCTTCATAAGAAGGTGTCTCTACATAATCATGCAAATCACTTATATCAGAAGTTATATACTCTGTTCCACAAATATTTGTCATAGATTTTATATCCATTCCATATTTAAATAAATTTGCAATTTGAATAGTAGTTTTTTCACCCATACCATAGGATAGAAGGTCGGCTTTTGAGTCAATAAGTATGCTTCTTCTAACCTTATCTGACCAGTAATCGTAGTGGGCGAATCGTCTAAGACTTGCTTCAATACCACCTATAATTATTGGAACATCATTATAGGCTTCTCTTGCTCTATTGCAGTATACAATCACAGCTCTATCAGGTCTGTGATCAGCTTCACCACCAGGTGAATAAAAGTCATCGTGCCTTTTTTTCCTTGCAGCAGTGTAATGATTCACCATTGAATCAATATTTCCTGAATTAATAAAAAATGCATATTTAGGTTTTCCTAAAATCTTAAAAGCGTCAGCATTATGCCAATCTGGTTGAGGAATTATGCCTACAGAAAATCCCTCACTTTCAAGAACTCTACCAATTATTGCTGTGCCAAAGGAAGGGTGATCAACGTATGCATCACCTGTTATTATAATAAAATCAAGTTGATTAATTCCTCTTTCTTGTAAATCTTCTTTGCTTATAGGCAAAAAAATGTTTTTTTCTCTCATATTTAAGCTCTCCTATTTAAGACTAGTTATTGTCGTTGCTATCTAGTAATATTAACATAATAAATGATAAATATAAACAGAGTTCTTGGGATGAGGCATAGTTTTTATATGGTCTAGCTTTTAAAAACCCTTATTTATGGAATTAAAATCTCTCCAGTTATAGTATAAATGTTAAGTACTGGGACAATTCGAAAAAATAAAAAATACTGTTGACAAAAAATCCATATAGAATATAATATTATTAAGAATACAGAGTAAATCACTTGGAAATACGTTGAAAAAGGAAAGTATCTTAAATGAAATTTACAGAGAGAGAATCGGAAGCTGGAAAGATTCTTAAAGGAAATTTATGAGAAGTGCCCTTTGGAGTAATATCTTTGAATTAAGTAAAAGATATCGGGAGAGCCCGTTATAGCGGCTGAACATATATGTGTTTGTAGCTTTGATTATATTAGAGTGGATGCTGGGCTTAAGTGACTTCGTCTCTATAGAGACGGGGATTTTTTTATTTTTTGTACTTTACAAATATTGAGAAATTTATGAGGTGAGGTTAGTGTTTAAAAATTTAATATATGATTTAGATAGAATAATTGAAAACGACCCTGCTGCTAGAAATAGGTTTGAGGTTTTTTTATTATATCCAAGTGTTCATGCTATTCTTTGGCATAGAATGGCTCATCCTTTTTATAAGGCAAAAATGTTTTTTATGGCAAGGCTTATTTCTCAGGTTGGAAGATTTTTTACTGGTATAGAAATTCATCCCGGTGCTACTATAGGTAATGGGTTATTCATTGATCATGGTATGGGAGTTGTAATTGGAGAAACAGCTGAAGTTGGAAACAATGTAACAATATATCATGGGGTAACATTAGGCGGTAGAGGCAAGGAAAAAGGTAAAAAAAGGCATCCTACAGTTGGTAATAACGTTTTAATTGGCAGTGGAGCTAAAATACTTGGACCTGTGAAAATTGGAGACAATGCAAAGGTTGGAGCAAATGCAGTTGTTTTATCTGACGTACCTAGTGGAACTACTGCAGTTGGAATACCAGCAAGGATAGTAGAAAAAAAACAAGATAAAAATGTGATAGATATGGTAGATTTTTTAAGATGAGTAAGAAATCAGAGATTATAGATTTCTGCAATGAATTAGGACTTTCTGAAGTTGGTTTTTGTAAATGCCAGATATTTGATGAATCACAGACATTTTTTAAAAAGAGAAAAGAATTAAATCTTGAAAATGAGTTTGAGGAGGAGAATATTTATAAAAGAATAAATCCAAAACTTTATATGGAGGAAGGCAAGACGATTATGTCTATTGCCTTTCCTTATTTGTTTAATAAGAAAGTAAAGGAAGAGTTATATTTTTCGCTATATACAAGAGGGCGTGACTATCATAAAGTTGTGTCAGAATATTTGAGTAAAGTGTGCAATTTCATAGAAGAAGGTTTAGGTGGAAAAGCAATATATTTTGTTGATAGTAATGCTCTACCTGAAAGATATATTGCATTAAAGAGTGGAGTAGGGTTTGTAGGTAAAAATAATATGATTATTAACAAAAGGTATGGTTCATATACTTTTCTTGGAGAAATTATAATGGATTTAGATATTAAACCTGATGAATTAGTAACTGGTAAATGTGGTAAATGTGAAAAATGTTTGAATGCATGTCCGACGAAGTCAATTTCAGAAAAGAAATGTGATCCCAATGTTTGTTTATCATATATAACACAAAAAAAGCATATTGATGAGGAGTATTTTCATAAGTTTAAAGGAAGATTATTTGGTTGTGACACTTGCCAGGATGTATGCCCATTTAACCGAATTATAGATTACTCAAATTTAGAGGAGCTACGGCCATTTGAATTTATGGATAAGATTAATATAAATGAGCTAGCTAACATAGATAATTTGATATTTAAAGCTAAGTATGCTTTAACCTCATCTGGCTGGAGAGGTAAAAATATCATTCAAAGGAATGCAATAATTAACTTATTAACTAATAAAGAAATTATAAGCATGGACAATTTTCGCACAAATTCCACCTATGTAGAGGAGTATTACCATAGACTTTTAAAATACAATAAATTATAATAGGATAGTATATGGTATTTTTAAACATTATATTCTTGAAGGACGTGATTTAGGTGATAATTTCACCAAGATTTGTAAAGATAATAGAATCCTGCCCACAGGGGGTTGTTAGAGCTTTTTCTACATGGTTTCTAAATCATTTAAATAATAAATATGCAAAAATACATGTTACTGGTGAAGAAAATTTGGCAGATAAAGATGGAGCAGTAATTTTTATATGTAATCATTTAAGTAATTCTGACGCCATTGTTTTATGGAGGGTTTTAAAAAAATGGGACCCAACCTTTGTAGCTGGGGTTAAATTAAATGAAAACCCAGTAACGTATTTAGGCATGGTAGTGGTAAAGGTGACTCCTTTAATACCTAACTCAGCAGATAAGTCAGGAATGGCAAAGATTGTAAAGCTACTTAAAAGTGGAGAAAGTGTATTGATGTTCCCAGAAGGAACTAGGAGTAGGCAAAAAACGTTAATTAAGGCAAAGCCAGGTATAAGTTTATTTGCGAGGATGAGCAAGGCAAAGATTGTACCTATAGGTATGCATGGTACGGAAAAACTTCTTCCAATTAGTGAGGATGGGGAAATGGGTAGTGAGACTTTTCATCATGCAGATGTTTATGTAAATATAGGTAAGCCTTTTGAAATAGCTGTAAAAAACGAGGATGAAGACAGAAAGGTTTATGAGGAAAGAGCAACAGAAGAAGCAATGAAAAAAATTGCTGAACTTTTACCAGAGGAGTATAGAGGAGTATACAATAAATAAGGCTTGGTGATAAATTGAAAAAAAAAGATATAAAGAGCACATTAGATATTTTAAGTAAGGTTTATAGTGATGCTGAATGTGCATTAAATTTTAAATCAGCATATGAACTTCTTATTGCAACAATTTTATCTGCACAATGTACAGATGTTAGAGTAAATTTGGTTACAGAAAAATTATTTAAGAAATATAATACTCCTGAAACCATGGTGGAATTAAGCGATGTTGAGCTTCAAGAAAAAATACATTCTTGTGGTTTTTACAGAAATAAGGCTAAAAATATTTTGGCAACATCCAGAAAACTCCTGATGGAATACAGTGGAGTTGTACCAGACACTATGGAAGAACTCATAATGCTTCCAGGGGTAGGTAGAAAAACTGCAAATGTAGTTATGTCAAATGCGTTTAATATACCAGCGATAGCAGTTGATACACACGTATTTAGAGTATCAAAGAGGATTGGACTTGCGTCTGGAGATAATCCTTTAAAGGTGGAAATGGAACTTATGAAGGCTATTCCTAAAGATATGTGGAGTAGAGCTCATCATTTTTTAATATGGCACGGAAGAAAAATATGCAAGTCAAGAAAGCCAGAGTGTGGGATCTGCCCTATTAGTGAGTATTGCGCTTATTATAAACAAATTTCTTAGTTTCGTATGGAGATTTTTTCTCCACACGAAACTTAAAAATCGTTATCCGGGGACGTGTCAGCCGTTATACCATAATACGGATGGTATCCATTGGATAAGCATCTAACTGCTAAAAAAATCAACTTGTACTTCCACAATTTCACTTTTAGTTCCAAGTCTTATTAATGGTCCCCAGGTACCATATCCAGAAGATACGAGAAGCTGATAATTTTTATCTTTTAAGTAACCATAGGAATTATCATAAATTGTTTTGGTAATCAGATTATTAGGAAAAAATTGTCCATGATGAGTATGCCCGGATAGTTGAAGGTCAATTTGTTCTTTTTCTAAGGGGTCAAGCCTTACCGGCTGATGATCTAGAACTATTATGGGCATATTTTTATCTGCTCCATTTAAAATTTCAGTAATATTGTCCCTTCCTTTAGATTTTCTTTTTACACTTAAATCATCCCGCCCTACCACATAAAAACTATTAGCTATCTTTGCAAAAGAATCTCTTAGCAAGGTAACATTGGCTTTTTTGAAGATATTTATAGTTCCTTCTAGATTTCCAGCGCCATATTCATGGTTGCCAAGTACAGCATAGGTTCCATATAGTGAACTTAAATTTTTAAGCACTGGAGCTATTATATCTTTTAAATTCTCAGGAGTATTTTCATCTATCAAATCTCCACAAATGAATATAATATCTGGTTTTAAATTATTTATATTTAAAACCATTTTCTCTAAAGATTTTTTACCAAACCCTGTGCCAAGATGCACATCTGAAATAAAAACAATATTAAGTTTTGCAAGATTAGTGCATTTTTTATCTATAGTTATATTATATTTTGTAACAATACGATGTCTTCCAACATATGTACCATAAATATTAATAATAGCTACTATAATTAATATTGAGAAGCTATTATAATCAACAAGAATTTTATAAAAAATTGAGGTTTTACTAAGCAAATGAAAATTTATAATTATTAATCTTGAAATGTTAATTAAAGAAAATACCAATAAAAAATAATAAAATAATCCAAACCAAAAAAAACCTATATTTACAAACAATTTTGAAAGTTTATCTTTACAAAGCTTTTTAAACAAAAACCCTATTATATATGAAAAAGTCATTATCCAGAATATTGACCAATATATTAATCTATTAATATGAGGATATATATAAGAAAAAGCAAAAAAATTTTGTTTACCAATATAAAAACTTAATAAACTGTATAAAGATAATATTATAATTAATATTATCACAGGGACAATATAAGATAAATTTTTAAGTTTTTTAGAATTCATAAATAAAATCACACTCCTAAAATATTCAGCTATGGACAACCATACTTATTATTGCCATAGGTGATATGTATATATTATATCAGTTTTTAACATTACAGTCAGAAACATTATTAGACTTTAAGTAGGAAAATGTTTATAATATTATCATAAGTTATTGGAAGAAGTGTACTGCTATTGTAGTGAGATATAGCAGGTTAATTAATTATAGAAGGAGTGCTTAAATGAGATCAGTTATGAAGGATATTCTTGATGTAGCAACAAGTAAAAGCAGTACCTACCAGCAAAAACTATTTAACATGGCAAATGTGGCAGAGAGACTTGTAGATCCGAGAGAAGTATTAGGATACACAGACGAGGAAATGATGTATATTGAAAATGATATGATATGTGATTTGAATGAGGGTTATGTGCCTTACAGGCCAAGATATATTGTGCCGGATTATTACGTGCTTTTATCAAAAGGTTGTAAATTTCTAAAGCTCGATCCACCAACAGATTTAGATGAGCTTCTTGATAGTTTGCTTATTTTATACAGCCATGTTCCATCTATAACTTCTTTTCCAGTTTTTATAGGAGATTTAGACAAGCTTATGGAACCATTTATAAGTGATGAAAAAACGGATTATATAAAAATAAAAAGATTTTTAAATCATATAGATAAAACTATAGTAGATTCTTTCTGCCATGCAGATATAGGACCTGAAAAAACCAGAGCAGGTGAGTTAATATTAAAAGCAATAGTGGAACTAGAAAATCCAACACCTAATATGACAATAAGGTACGATAAGGATATAACACCAAGAGATTTTGCATTAATGGCAGCAGAAGCTTGTCTTAGAGTGTCAAAACCATCGTTTAGTAATAATAAAAAATACGAAAATGAAATGGGAGATCATAGAATAGTAAGCTGTTATAATGCACTTCCATACGGTGGTGGAGCATATACACTTCCAAGGCTTAGGCTTGGAACTATTGTTAAAGGAGTAAAATCTTTAGATGAACTTTTAAATCATAGACTTCCTAAGGTAACAAATGCCATGGCAACTATGATGGATAAAAGAGTTAGTTTTATTGTTGAAAAGTCAAACTTTTTCGAAACTTCTTTCCTTGTTAAGGAAGGTTTTATTAGTAGAGAAAATTTTTCTGCAATGTTTGGGGTGGTTGGTCTTGCAGATGCAGTGAATTACATTCTGAAACTTGAAGGATCGGAGGAAAAATTCGGAACTTCAAAAAGAGGTGATGAAATTGGTCACAGTATTTTAAAGGTAGTTGATTGTATAGCCAGTAAACATGAAGCAGTGTATTGTGAAAGAACTAATAATAGATATCTTTTACATGCACAAGTTGGAGCTAATCTCAGTGAAGAGGATAAGGATAATACACCTGCACATAGAATAACTGTAGGGGATGAACCAATTCTACCTATTCATATTAAACAGGCAGCACCTTTTCATGAATATTTCACATCAGGTACAGGGGATTTGTTTGCATTAGATCAAACTTATTTAGATCATGTGGATGCAGTACTGGATATTATCCAAGGTAGCTTTGCTTCAGGAGCTAGATATATTACCACATATCTTCATAATACTGATTTAGTGAGAGTGACAGGTTATCTTGTTAAAAAGAGTGAAGTTATGCAAGTAGGAAATGGGGAACCTGTACTTAGAGATACTGAATTGATGGGGTTTGGTACCAATAGTAATGCTCACGTATTTGAGAGAAGAGTTAGAAAAGATGGAAAATAAAGCAGTTATCAATAAGATAATACCTTTTTCCAATGTAGATGGACCAGGGAATAGGGTAGCTATATTTTTTCAAGGTTGTAATGCAAATTGTATTTATTGTCATAATCACGAGACAATTAATATGTGTACAACTTGCCTTATATGTGTAAAAAAGTGTCCTGTAGGTGCTATAACTTTTATTAATGGAAAGGTGAATTATGATGAAAAAAAATGTATAGAGTGTGATACTTGTATAAAAATTTGTCCTAATAGTTCATCTCCAAGAACAAAAGAATATACAGTTGAAGAACTTTTTGAGATAATTCAGGAATACAAGCTTTTTATAAGTGGTATTACCGTTTCCGGCGGGGAAGCAACTTTGAGGGCGGATTTTATAACTGAATTGTTTAAAAAGGTAAAAACACTTGGATTAACAAGTTTTGTGGATACAAATGGATTTTTTAATAAAAATCATTTATCAAATCTTATTCAGGTGACAGACAAATTTATGGTGGATATTAAGGCAGTTAGTCAAATAAAAACTTTGTGCAGAAGTAGCTTAGAAAATAACTTGGAAAATCTTAAATATCTTTTGAAGTTAGATAAAGTTTATGAGGTTAGAACAGTTATTATAGAAGAATACATGGACATAGAAAATACCATTAATGTTGTGTCTAATATTTTAAAAGATTACCCGGAAGTTATATATAAACTAATAAGAGTCCATAGTAGTGGTTTAAGCCAAAAGCAAAAACAACTGATGGAGAAACATATTCCATCCAAGGAATATGTGAAAGAGCTTGCAGGAAAAGTACAAAAAATAGGAGTTAAAAAAGTAGAGTATATTCTTTAGAATAAAGAAGTTGTGGCAAACATAAATGGCAGAAGAAAAACATTAGATGAAAATATAAATATTTTTTCATCTAATGTTATTTTTTTCTGGTAGAAAAACATTGAAACAAATATGGAATGACAAAAAACAATACTTGTCATTCCATATTTGTTGTGTTATTATAGTTTCAAGGAGATGAAACATACGTTATGGGAAAATTTTCAGAAATATTAACAAAAGAGCAGATACTTGTAGCAACAGAAGAGGCGCTCAGACGTTTTGGGGTAGCAAAAACCTCTGTAACGGATGTTGCTCATATATTGAATGTAAGTCACGGAACAATTTATCGACACTTTAAAAGCAAGAGCGAGCTTCTTGAAGGGGTTACAGAAAAGTGGCTTGATGAAAAAATCATTAATCCATTGACAGATGTTTGTAATGATACTTCAATGAATGGACCTAAGCATTTGCAAGCATATATACAGACACTAATAGAGTTAAAACATCACTTTGCTCGTGAAGATGAAGAAATGTTTAAAATGTATGCAAAAGTAACAGAAGAAGCTGCCGATTTAATTTATAAACACATTAATCATATTACAGATCAAATGAGCCAAATAATTACCCGTGGTGGTAAAAAAACTGAGGAATCATCTAGATTAGCACATGCTATTTTTTATGCTACGATACGATTCCATCACCCGTCTCATGCATATGAATGGAAAAGTCCAACGATTTATAACGAGTTTTTAGATGTATGGGACTTAATTGAAAAAGGTTTAAAATAAAAAAGAAAGAAGGAAAATAAAAATGAAAATTTTAGAAGGGAAAGTAGCTATAATAACAGGATCTTCCAGAGGAATTGGACGCATAATTGCTGAACAACTAGCTGATTTGGGTGCTAAAGTGGTGATTAATTATTCCAGTAATCCCGAAAAAGCAGAAGAAGTGATGGAAGGTATCATTCAAAAAGGTGGTAAAGCCATAGCTCTTCAAGCTGATATAAGTAAATTAGGTGATGTTGAAGATTTATTTACAAAAACAATTGATAAATTTGGTAAAGTCGATGTTCTGATTAATAATGCAGGGTTAATGATCAACAAACCTCTTGCAGATATAAGGGAAGTCGATTTTGACAAACAATTTTCAGTGAATGTTAAAGGCACTTTCTTTGCTTGTCAGCAAGCTATGCTACACATGGAAAACAGTGGAAGAATAGTGAACATCTCTACGTCAGTAACAGGGCAAATGTTTCCGGCGTACAGCGTATATGCCGGTACAAAAGGTGCAGTTGAACAATTCACCCGTCAACTTGCAAAGGAATTTGGCTCCAAAGGAATTACAATTAATGCAGTAGCACCTGGACCTGTTAACACCGAGCTTTTTAATATAGGAAAAACTGAGCAACAAATTGAAGGCATGAAAAAGATGAATGCTTTTGGCCGACTTGGGGAACCTGAAGATATCGCGAATGTCATTGAATTTTTAGTAAGCGATAAATCAAAATGGATAACTGGTCAAACAATTCGTGTCAATGGTGGATTTATTTAAATAAGTTACAATAAAAAAAAGATTTGTTCAATTTAATGAACAAATCTTTTTTTTACTTAGAAAAATATTTTTCCATCATAGGAACATTGGAAAGATAGGTATCGATTTTTATAATAAGTCCATTGGCAACGGTCAATACAGTTGCCAATTCTTCATCTAAAATGCGTCCATCTGCTGATGTCGCAGTATTATTTAGCGATAGAGTAAGTCCATTTTGTCCCACAAGAATGTGGTGGAGCTTTGTTTGTACTCCGCCTCCAATAATATTTTTAGTGCGTTCGATAACAGCATCCATTCCCTCAGCAGTTCCCGAAATCATTCCATCACCAGGAAGTGTCCATTTGATATCAGCGTGCAAAAGACTTTTAATACCTTCCCAGTCGTGAGCTTTATATGCAAATAGGAAGTCTTCAGCAATTTTTTGATTTACTTGATTAACCATATTTTCAAATGCCTCCTTTTATTTTTAAATCTAAATATAGTTTACAATAGAAGTAACATCATGTAAAATGATTACAATTGATATATGTATTCATTTTTAGTGATTATCGTAGGTGGTAGTTAAATAGAACTCACACTCTGTGAGTATGAATTATTGGAAATACTTATTAAATTTAGAATAAAAAAGCTGCGGCAAATTAAATAACCATTGCCACAGCTTTTCTAAATTTGTTTATGTAAATTAAAGCCTTTTCCAAGTACTTCATGGGTATTACTAATAATTATAAATGCAGTAGGATCAATTGTCTCAACTAAATTTTTAAATCTTGTGATTTCTGACTGTTCCATGACTACCATTAGAACAGTTCGTTTTTCTTCTGTGTAGCCGCCTTGCCCCGATAATTTAGTAAGTCCACGGTCTAAATTTCGTAAAATTATCTTACTAATGTCATCAGATTTATCTGAAACTACAAAAGCAACTTTGGAACTTGTAAAACCAAGTTGTACTAAATCAATAGCTTTGCTAGTTACAAAAATTGATATTAGTGCATACAATACTTTATCAGGGGTAAAAACTAAAGATGCGGAAATTACTACAAAAGCGTCAGTAAGCATTTGGCATTTCCCCATACTAAAACCTGTGTATTTATTTATTATGCTAGCAATTATTGATAAACCTCCAGTTGAAGCATTACCTTTAAATACAAGACCAAGCCCTATACCAACCACTAGCCCACCGTATATAGATGCAAGAAGTGGATTTGTGGTTAGAGGGGGGACATTTTTTGTAAAGTAAATAAATAGAGGTAAAAAGAAAGAACCAACAACTGTCCTCAGTCCATAAAGTTTACCTAGTACAAATAGACCAAGGAAAAATAATGGAATATTAAGAGCCCATTGAGTTATTGCAGGCTCAATATTTAATAAATGTTTAATGATAACAGAGATACCAGCCACTCCACCAGATGCAATATCATTTGGATTAAGAAAAGCATTAAAACCTATAGCAGTTACAAAAGATCCTAATAATATTTCAAAATTATAAATTAAGTTAGAGTGAGGTTTTTGTGAAAAAGTTGACATTATGGAAGCCTCCAGTGTTCTGTTTATATCTTGAACTATTCTTCAGTACAATATTTTATTATTAAGTCTAAGGTTGCCATGATACCATCAATATGTGTTCTTTCATAACCATGGGATGCAAAAACACCCGTTCCGATTAAAGCTGTTTTTATGTCATAACCAGATTTTAAAGCTGCAGAAGCATCAGAACTATAATTTGGGTAAATATCAACTTTATAGGAAATATTTTCTCTTTTACATATTTCAATTAGCTTTTTTCTGAAATTTAAATCGTAAGGACCAGAGGAATCTTTTGCACATATACAAACACTATATTCAGAAGAATTTTGTCCAGTACCAGGAGCACCCATATCAACAGCAATAAATTCTGTGGTATCTGCGGGGATAGAAGAAGCACCGTGGCCAACTTCTTCATAAGTACTAAATAAAAAGTTTGTGGTATAAGGCAATTTTATATTGTTTTCTTTAATATATTTTAAAGTATACAGGAGTATCGCAGTACTGGCTTTATCATCAAGATGCCTACTTTTTATATAACCACTTGGAGTAAATACAGCCCTTGGGTCAAAGGTTATGAAGTCCCCGACATCTATACCAAGTTTAGCAACATCCTCTTTTGAGGTAACTCTTTCATCAATGACAACTTCCATGTTTTCAGGAGATCTTTTTAAATCTTTTGCGTCACTATGAATGTGTACAGAAGGTTTTATAGTTTGTATTGTTCCACTGTAGGTCTTGGAGTCTATAGTTTCAATAGTGCAGTTTTCTCCTTCAATGGAATTCATCATAAAACCCCCAATAGGAGAAAGTGCAAGCCTACCATCTGATTTGATTTCTTTTACCATAGCACCTAAAGTGTCAATATGGGATGAAAATGTTCTTACAATATCTGTATTTTCGCCATTGAATTTGGCTACGACATTACCTTTATTTGTTGTATAGTAATATATATCCAATATATGTAGTTCTTCTTTAATATAATCCATCAAATTACTGGTAAATCCGGTTGGGCTAGGAATTGTTAGGATGTTGTTAAGATAATATTTAACTTTGTCTAAATTATACATTTTATACCTCCTGTAATGGTTACTGTGTCTTAATTATTGGGCAATTATTTAAGTTTCTTTAGAATCATTTTATCACAATAGAGAAAGTTTTAAAAACTTTATATTTATTAAGATTTTATAAGTATTATCAAAGGCAATTATGTAGTATAATAATATAGAAAGACACGAGAGGGGTTCATCAATGAAGAAAAAAAATGTAATTATCACGGGAATTATAAGTTCAATAATTGTTATTCTAGGGATTTCTATTCCTACATATAAAGTATATTCAAAAGTAAAAAGTTTTGATGGTTATATTTATCCTACTGTAAAGATTAATGGAGAGAACATGTCAGGGAAAACAGTAGAAGAAGCTAAAAAAATACTTGAAGATAAGTATCAAACCCCAGTGGGTAATAAAAAAATAAATATTAAAGCTAATGATAAAACTTATACAATTAATTATACCCAACTTGGTGCAAAATATGATATTGATAAGGTAGTTAAAGAGGCATTTGACTATGGGAAAGATAAAAATATTATTGATAAATATAAATTAATAAAGAATTCAGTTGTAAAACCAATGGAATTATCATTTACTTATAATCCTAAGCCAATAGATGATGTTATCAATAATATAAAAGTAGCTGTAAACAAGCAACCTCAAAATGGAGCCATCACAAAAAGTGGTGCTGGCTTTGTAATTACCCCCGATGTTGATGGGTATAAGTTAAAGGATGTAGAACTAAAAACTAACATAATAGCAACAATTAATGGGAAAATTGGTCAAGATGCTAATGTACAAGCTAATATAGAAACATTAAAAGCTAGTAAGACAAAGGAAAAACTTCAAGGCGTTAATACCTTAGTATCTACTTATAGTACTCAGTATGGAACTATATCAAGCCCTGGGAGAGCAACTAACATTCAACTGGCAACTAGTGCAATAAATGGACTTTTATTAATGCCTGGTGAAACGTTTAGTTTTAATGGTGTAGTTGGTGAAAGAACAGCAGCAAAAGGATATCAAGCGGCACCAGTGGACATTGGAAAAACAACTGGAATGGGACTTGGAGGCGGAATTTGTCAAGTTTCAACAACACTTTATAATTCAGTAATACGTGCAGGGGTTAAATCCACAGTAAGAATGCATCATACAATCCCATCGACCTATGTGCCACTAGGATTTGACGCTACAGTTGATTATGGAAATTTAGATTATCAATTTAAAAATACTCTTAGTTTTCCGATGTATATTGAATCCAGTTCAGCTAATGGAGTTGAAACATTTAATATTTATTCAGATAAGAGTTTACTTAGCAAAACTTACAGCTTGACTAGCAACGTTGCACCAGGTGGTAAGAATGTTAAAGTTTATCTACAAACTATTCAAAATGGAGTAACGCTTAGTAATGAGTTGATAGTAAATGATACTTACACAAACTGATAAATATTTAATAATTAAAAGCTAATAAAAAGTTTCTGCTAAGGCAGAAAAGCCCATAAAATAAAGGTGCCAGTGAATTTATGCAAACAAATTCACTGGCATCTTTTGATTTATTATGAATTTATGATATAATGTTATAGAAGAATTTGTATGCGGATATGGCGAAATGGCAGACGCGCTAGTTTCAGGTACTAGTGAGAAATCAGTGCAGGTTCGAGTCCTGTTATCCGCACCAAGGCATAAAGTGCAAGGCTTCCAGTGAGTTCACTGGAAGCCTTATACTTTTTATTTTAGAGTGTTTGCTAACATAGTTTTTATTCAAATCGAGTAATGATTTTAAATTGTTATAAAAATAGATTCAAATGGCCTTATTAATAATAGAATATTTTTAATGGCATCAAGCTTTAGCGATTATTGCATTATATAAGAAATTTATTTAAATTTCTTTCAAAAAATACTCAAGGGCTTCATAACTTACAACAGATCTTAACAAATGAATGCGTTTAATTTCATCATCATCAAACCCAGCGATACCATTTTGCAGCAAGAAAGTATTATAACCCCTTTCAATACCACCATTATAAGTAAAGAGTACACAATGCTCTACTGCAAATCCACTTATAACAATACAGTCTACATCTTCACTTTTTAGGATAGTGTCCAGCTGTGTTTCCCAAAAAGCATTGCTATAGGTCTTTTGCACAAAAAAATCATTGTCTGATACTACCAATTCTTCCACACATTTAAACCCTTCAGTCTCTGCTCCCTCTGCTTCAATATCCTGTATTATTATGACAGGATATTTTTTCTTACGGAAATACTGACTGATCTCATTAATATATTCTACTGCTTTTTCAAACGATGCCTTACAAGGCGTATCTTCTTTACAATTTTTTTGCATGTCTATTACTAAAAGTGCAACTTTTGGCATAATGGCCTCCTCTTATAACAATAATATGAAAATTATACCATATTATTAATAGTATTAGCAGTAGTACTTTTCATTTCCATATCATTTTAATGATTACTGTAGTAAACAAAATGCACAAGATACCATATTATTTTGCCAATAAGATTGTATAAAACCATCATGCCGTAATTACAGAAAGCACTGCAATTAAGCCCCCCACTAGCAATGCAAATACAATTCCTAGTATTGAACCTTTAAAAAAACCAATCCAATGAATTTTTGGATTTTCATATTCCTTTACCATATCTTCTGTTCCCAAAAAACGGACCTTCTTAGAATGGCAAAAGTACATTGTATCTAAGACAAGTGCATCATAGAAATTCACAATCATCCACAGCAGATAAACATAGATTAACGCACTGATAAATGGCCTTGCGCCAGAATAATAAGTTATAGCTGCAAAAAGTATTAGGCACATTACAAATGTCGGTAGCTTTTTCTTGATATCAGAATGTTTTTTTGTTGGAATCTTTCCCTCGTATTGCAAAAGGGAACGCATACGTTCCTGAACCTCCACTGGATAATCGTAAAACCATGCTAATGGATCTTTAAATAAGTATGGAATCGTAAATAAAGTAAATAGGATACAAGCGATTACGGTCTCAATAATAAATTTAATAATCATTTTTACCTCTTTTCTATATTAATACTTGCTTAATTTAATTTTATAAAAACATATAGTCACATAAACTCTCAGCAATCAGCTGGATAGTCTCTGGCAATACTTTTTCATGCAATAATTTCCGGTTTTCCATTGAAAGAGCCATGATTTTTATCATATTAGCAACCAACTGTGGGTTGACATCTTTTCGTAATCCAAGCATTTTACTAAATAACAGCTTTGTAATTTCAGATTCATTGACGGAATCTGGTGCATAATACTGTGGCATTTTCTGTAGCAACCACGCCTCATCATCTGATGTCATGAAATATGCAATGGAATCTTCGTTTTGATAAGTAACGAAAATTTTATAGAAAGCTTCTCTGTCAATTCCACCTTTCTGATTTACCACTTCATTTAAATATTGTAGTATGCTCTCCTTGCTATAAACAAACACATCTCTAATAAACAATTCCTTCGATTCATAAAAATGATAGAAAGTTCCTTTGGCGATTCCTGCCTCTTTTGTAATTTGCTCAACACGAAGCTTTCGCAGACCGAATTCCTTAATCAGTTTAATTCCTGCCTGCAACATGGAGTTATTAATTTCCTCACGCTTCTCTAAGGTAAATATCGGTGGCATAGTTATCCTCCTCTCTAATTTATATGACTATAATGATAACATTTGGTCATATAAATAATAACATTGGGACATATTATTGTCAATGATAATATGTATCAATAAAACAGGCCATCGACCTTTAAATAGGTGACTGCCTGTTTTTTTATGATGAAATTATTGAAAAGGTTTAACTAATACCTGACTAAAGTATTTATCAAACTTTGAATAGTCAATATAACCGGTTTTACTTTCAAGAGTATTTAATATTCCAGATGTCATTGCCGTCTTAAGACAGTCATCATCGTTTTTATGATTTGCAATTGCAACTGCTAGTCCTGAAAGTGTTGAGTCACCTGAACCTACAGGATTAACTACATGAATTTTTGGAATTGTGACACGATAAAACACTTCTTTGTGTTTAACAAAAGCACCATCAGCACCCATTGAAACCACAATCCACTGGATACCATTAAACAATTTATCCTTTAGTTTTTCTTTAAGTTCGCGAAGATCAGTTATAGGGTTAGTAGCATTGAGTAATTCTTGAATTTCTTCTTGATTTGGTTTAATTAAGTAGGGTTTGTTGTTACCAAGTAAGCTATTTTTTAATGAATCGCCTGATGCATCAAGCAAAACAGGAATACCATTACTTTGTGCAATATCAATCATGGTTTCATAGAGGTCAATATCAAAGCCACGAGGCAAGCTTCCTGAAATGGTAACCACAGTTACAGAAGGCAATAATTTTTGAAAATGTTTAAGAAAATCAGTTTGATCTTTTTTACTTAACAAGGGACCTTTTTCTAATATCTCAGTTTGTTTGCCATTATCGTGAAGAATAGCAATGCAATTTCGAGATTCATGTTTAGTTTGAAAAAAATCGTTATCTATATTGGCTTTATTCAGTTCAGATTTAATAAACTCACCCAGCGTTCCACCTAAAACTCCAGTTGCCAGAACACTTTCATTTAAAAGATTAATCACACGAGCTACATTAAGTCCTTTGCCACCAGCTGTTTTACTTGTATTTTCAACACGAGTGACTCCGTTAATGTTTAGGCTATCTAACCTGTATGAAATATCAACAGAAGGATTCATAGTAACAGCTAAAATCATAATATACCACATCACTTTCTATAAAATAACATTAACTATTTAATTTAGAAACTTTTCTTGTCCAAGGTTTTGCTGTGATTTTAAGAACGGCATTAAGATCATCCATATTTTTTTTACCTTGAGATTGAAGCCAAGTAACAGTGGCTTTTTCACCACCAGTACCATAGCACTCTATGCTATTTCTCCAAGTTGCGCGACCGCATAATACACCATTAAATTCAGATTTGGCCTCAGAAGCTAATTGAAGTGTTGTTTGAAACAATTTAGCAGTAACTCCTGCACTTAGAAAAATGAAAGGTAAATCGGTAGCATCACTTTGTGATTTAAAATAGTCTACGGCTTCCTTTCTTGAATACACTTCTTCACCCTTTGCAGCAAAGCCTTCAACATAATCCATATTAACGGGCACTTCAACTTTTAGTACATCAACTAAATACTGTGGCTTTGAAAATTCTTTTATCATATTTATAACTTTATGTGGTTTAACTTTAGCAAAAGCTTTTCCTTTTACATCTTCAATATTTTTATCGTAAGTTACAAGCTCTAGAAAGAAAGGAATGTCTTCTGATTTGCATTCTGAACCAACACGTTCAACAAAAGCATGTTTCCAATTATTAATTTTCATGTCTTCATCAACGTCATAATATAACATGAATTTGATGGCATCTGCACCTTCATTTTTTAATCTTCTAACAGACCAATCAGGTAATAAATCAGGTAAGTGCCCAGGTTGTGTTGTGTCATAACCTGTTTTTTCATATGCAATTAATAATCCTGAGTTTTCGTCTCTCACCTTAGAAGCAGGTAAACCGTATTCTGGATCTAAAAGGATAGAAGAAGAAAAATGAGTTAAATCCTTAGATATTAATTTTTTAAAATAAATGATATCCTCATCATTTACAGGTTTTGAACTAGCAGCAGAAATCATCTTTTTTAGTGATCCACGTTGATCAATGGCTAGAGCCGCAATTTGATGATCCTCATTTGATAGACGTTCTAAAGCTTCGTATTTATTAACACTTAATTTTAACATATGTTATTCACCCCTTTTTTTATTGGTAATAATTTTTGTGAATTGTTCATAATGGCGTACCATCTCATCGTCAATTCCTTTATCAATAACCATTGCATCTACATCATTGAGACTATAGAAACAATAGAAATCTTCAGTATTCAATTTGTAATGATCAGCAATAATGTATTTTTCATTAGCATGATTTAAAGCTATACTTTGTGTACGACCTTCCTCGGAGTTTGCATTGGATACTTTTTCGTTAAGAACTCCATTAACACTAATAAAAGCTTTAGTGACACGCAATTTTTCTAGGGTCTCATTAGCAATATTACCAATAAAAGCACCTGAATGTTTACGATAGTTACCACCTATTAACAATATTTCGTATTGAGAACAATTTTCTTGCAATTTCTCAAATACAGGCAAACTATTAGTTACAACTCTTATAAAATCTAAATTAATATAGTCCGGAACCATTTCAATAGTTGTACCTGGTCCAAGAAATATGGTATCACCTTCTTCAATGAGGGAGGCTACAATTTGTGCAACTTCATTTTTTTCTTCTACATGAATATCCATTTTTTCACTACGGGACAATTCTTCTCTTTTATTATGATTAAGACTTTGACTTCCGCCGTGGAGACGAATCAATCTACCGCTTTTTTCTAATTCAGCTAAATCACGGCGAACAGTCATTTCCGAAACTTTTAAAGCTTCAGAAGCTTTACTAACAGCTAGGAATCCTTCTTTATTGGTCATTTCTAGTAGACTCAAGAGTCTTTCTTTTTTCAACATATTATCACCTCAGGTATGTTTGTAATTGTTAACAAATGTTCGATGATTGTTCATGTCTATAAAGTACCACTAACGCTGATATAAGTCAACATATAAATTATTATTTTATAGATAATGAAGGATATTATAATAATTTAATTGGATTTATTATAAAAATACATAAACAAAAAAACAAAATAGAACATTATATTACATGTACTAATTATATTTGTGGTATTTGTGATATTAAAAAAATAGTTTACAGGGATGAGTATTATTTGTATAGTTATAGGTATTACTTATAACTGTATAAACAATAAATATTTCTCACAAAAAATATATAAATGTATAATAGAATTAATTAGATGAAAAAGGGGTGCAGATAAATGACAAATTTAAAAGGTACGGAATTATTAAGAAATCCTTATTTAAATAAAGGGACTGCTTTTACAGAAGATGAAAGAAAAAAATATGAACTTGTAGGTTTATTACCAAATGTTATAAGAACTATTGATGAGCAAGAACATATAATTTATGAAAGAACTAAAGCTTTTGAAGATAAACTGGAAAAACGTAATTACCTTATGAATCTATATGATACAAATAAAACACTTTTTTATTATGTTGTAGGTAAACATATTACTGAATTTCTTCCAGTAATATATACTCCAACTATAGGTGATGCAGTTATAAACTATTCAAAAATCTATGATACTCCAAAAGATGCTGTTTTTCTTTCAGTAGATCATCCTGAAAATATTAAAGAATCTATAAAAAATTCTTTAAAGGATCTTGAAGAAATAAAATTAATTGTTGTTACAGATGGTGAAGGAGTACTTGGAATAGGCGACTGGGGTATTCAGGGAGTTGATATATCAATTGGAAAGCTTGCGGTATATACGGTAGCAGCGGGAGTTAATCCTAAAAATGTTTTACCTATAGTAATAGATTCGGGAACAAATAATGAGGCATTATTAAATGATTCATTATACCTTGGAAATAAACATAAAAGGATTACTGGAGAAAAATATTATGATTTTATAGATAAATTTGTCAGCATAGCTACTGAAATGTTTCCTGAAGTACTTCTTCATTGGGAAGATTTTGGACGTGGAAATGCCAGTGCTATTCTTGAAAAATATAGAGATAATGTTTGCACCTTTAACGATGACATACAGGGAACTGGAGTTATGATGGTGTCAGCTATGAATGCTATTGCTAAGGCAACAGGAATACAGGTTAAAGATCATAAAATATTAGTTTTTGGTGGTGGGACTGCAGGTGTTGGAGTATCAGATCAAATATTACTCGAAAAAGTTCAAAGTGGATTATCAGAAGAAGAAGCAAGAAAACATTTTTATCTTGTTGATCGTTTTGGACTTATTACTGAGGATATGGATGATCTCACTGAGGGTCAAAAAAAATATGCAAGAGCTAAAGGTGAATTTAAAAAACCGTTAACAAATCTTGCAGAAATAATAGACGCTACTAAACCTTCAGTACTTATTGGAACCTCTGGGGTTCATGGTGCTTTCACAGAAGAAGCCGTAAGAAAAATGGCGCAAATTAACAAAAAACCAGCTATTATGCCTATTTCAAATCCTACAAAACTTGCCGAAGCAAAAGCAACAGACATAATTAAATGGACTGATGGCAGAGCACTAGTAGTAACTGGAAGTCCATCTGAACCTATTGAATATAATGGAGTAACTTATACTATAGGTCAGGCTAATAATGCACTTTTATATCCCGGTTTAGGTCTTGGAATAATAGTTGCAAAGGCTAAAACTGTATCCAATGGAATGTTGTCAGCAGCAGCTTTTGGAATAGCTTCACTTCAAGATCTTTCTAAACTTGGAGCTTCAATTTTACCTTCAGTTGAAAAACTTAGAGAAGCGTCAAAACTTGTGGCAACTGCTGTTGTAGAGCAAGCAATTAAAGAAGGTTTAAATCGCGTGGAAATTGGAGATGCTAAAAAGGCAGTAGAAGATAGTATTTGGGAAGCAATATATAAATAAAAGTTAAGAGTTAAGGAAAAATTTTCGAGGAAAGATCTAAAAATCAATAAAATAAAGGAGTAAGTAAATTTGTCATGACAAATCTACTTACTCCTTTACTTTTCAGATATAGAGATTGGCTCTTTAGATCCGTAAAGTTTCTTTTGGGTGAAATAATAAGCAATTCCTAGAGGAATACAGGAACCAATCCATGCCAGAGGATTGGCTAGTGCCACACCTGCAAAACCTAGGTATTTTGATAAAATAATAGCTGCAAAAGTTCGCATACATAGTTCCATAATGCCTGCTAATGTAGGTGCAAAACTTTGTCCCAATCCTTGAAGAGCATAGCGATAAATGAAAAGTAATGCTAATAAAAAATACATAGCACCATTGATATTTAAATAGACTTGAGCAAGGGATACTACTTTAGGTTGGTTATTTCCTACAAAAAGCTTTATCATCCAATGACCAGCTAAAATATTAAACATACCAATGATAATACTAAAACCTACTGAAATGATACTACATTGTCTTATACCAATACGAATTCTTTCAATTTTGTTGGCACCATAGTTTTGTGCTACATATGTTGCCATTGTAATTCCAAATGACATCATAGGTTGAATAGCTAGTGCATCTATTTTTTGTGCTGCAGTGTATGCTGCTATGGATACTTCGCCTAAATTATTTAGTGAAAATTGAAGTATAATTGCACCGATGGCAATAATAGAAGCCTGAAATCCCATAGGAAGACCCATTCTTATATGCTCCCATAAGATTTCCTTTGATAAATGCCAATCATCCTTACACAATTTTAGAATTGGCATCTTTTTCCTGATATAGATAAAGCATAATAGTGCAGAAATTCCTTGGGATATTGTGGTTGCTAAGGCTGCCCCTGAAACCCCCATGGAGAATACTAAAATGAAAAGAAAATCTAAAGCGATATTTATAATACTGGCAATAATTAAAAATATTAAGGGGGTTCGACTGTCTCCTAAAGCTCTAATAACATTAGAAAATAAGTTGAATAACATGGATACTATAATACCCCAGTAAATTATAATGATAAAATTATAGGCATCGTCTATAATTTCTGGTGGTGTGTGCATTATCACTAAAATTGGTCTCGCTAACATAACACTTATAATTGTGAGAAATATTGTAATGATAAGACTTAGTATAATACTTGCGGCATAACTATGTCTTACACCCTGATTGTCTCCAGCTCCAAAACACTTAGCAGTGATTATGGAAAATCCAGCGGTTAATCCTTGTGAAAACCCAAGTATAAGAAACATAAGGCTTCCTGTACATCCTACTGCTGCTAAAGCATTTACTCCAATTGTACGTCCTACAATGAGAGTATCAGCCATGCTGTAAAATTGCTGAAAAATATTACCAATAAGTAATGGTATTGTGAAAAAAATAATGATTTTTGTGGGGTTTCCTTTTGTTATGTCTCTCGTCATAAGATCTACCTGCCTCTATATATAAGATGTTTTTAGATTTTAAAATATATTTTGGTGATTTATTTATAACACGAATTATATGTTATCATAAAAAGCTAACTATATGTGGTGAGTTTTGTATATTTGGAAGTATTCATAAATATGTATTAATTCATCTCTACTCATTGAAAATAAAACGCTAGGACCTGCACTTAACTCACATAAAGCACAAGAAAATAAAAAAAATGTAGGTGCAAAAATCAATTTTCCCAATTAACGTATATCGCTTTCAAATATAAATTTCTGCAATTTATTTGATAATTCTAAAGTAGAATCATTTTCTCCGTATTCAAGCCACAACTGAAATGATGTTAATACATACGATGCGTAATGGCGACATATGTATTCATTTGAAACATTGAATTTACTTATAAAGTTTTTATGTTCCAAATAAGAAGAGCATTCTTCTATTAATATATTCTTTAAATCATCATATAAATCAACAGATTCAGTATGTACATTTAACAATCCCATCATAATAGTTTTTTGTGTGTAAAAATGCTTAATCATATTAGAGACAATTGTTGTAAAATCCTGTGAATTATTTAAATCAAATCTACTTTTAATATATGATTTAAATTCATCTTCAACCTCTTCAAGCATTTTACTGAGTAAATCGTATTTATCATGGTAATGATCATAGAAAGTTGAACGGCCAATTACTGCCTCATCACAGATATTTTGAACCGTAATATTTTTAAATCCTTTCACCAATAATAGATTAGAAAAAGCATTTTTTATGGTTCTATGTGTTTTTAATATTCTCAAATCAATTTTTTCACTCATGAAATTCCTCCATAAAATAAAGTTTTATTCTAATCACAAAGTTACTGATGAATATAACACAAATTTAATTGGTTATTGGATTTTAACGTCACTACAAAATATAATAATTATATTATCAATTCTACTACATATATTTAATACATTAAACCACAAACAGAAATAAGACATTTGAAAGAAAATAATAAGTGAAAGGTTTTAATATATCTCAATATCATGTTTTTAAAGGTATTTTTATTAGTAACCAATTTATAAGAAAGTGGAGGTTATCTTTTATCTTTATACATTTGTGTATGATAACTTACAAAACACAAACAATTCAGTTCTTTTATTGATAATGGTTATCATTTATAATAATAACATAGCATAAATTTTGTTAAAAAATAAATAAGGAGTGTTTTATAATGTTTAAAAAATATTTAGAGAATAAACAATTTAATTTTCAAATTAACCGATTTCTAGGGAAATTCAATGATCTGCAAGTTCAAAACGATATTGAGTCTGTATTACCAACACTAACAGATACAAATACTTGGTACAAAGTATGGAGAAAATTAGGAGAAAAAAGTGAAGCAAAGGGGCAATTTGAATTGGCATCTGCTTATTATCAAGCAGGGGATTTTTATTTAAAAGAAAGTGATTTAAATAAACCGTATATGTATAATAAGTATAGAGAAAACTTTTATAAATATTACAATGAATTACCAATTGAACATTTTCAAGTTCCTTATGAAAATTCATTCATGCCAGCTATGCGTATAAAGTACAAAGATTCTTGTAAAACATTAATTGTACATGGTGGTTATGATTCATACATCGAAGAATTAATACCAGTTATGTCTTTTCTTAAGGATTTAGGATATGATATTATTCTTTTCGAAGGACCTGGTCAAGGTGGAGCATTGAGGAATGGATTAAAGTTCATCTATAATTGGGAAAAGCCAGTATCGGCTATTTTAGATTACTTTGATTTAAAGGAAGTAGGTATATTAGGTGCATCATGGGGTGGATATCTTTGTATGAGAGCTGCAGCATTTGAGAAAAGAATTAAAGAAGTAATTTGTTTTGATATTTTCTATTGCGGAATGGATGCCATTGGTGGATCAAAAAAATTTAGTGACACAATAGAAAAATTGATTGCAAACAATGAAAGAGATAAAATAAATTCACTTATATTATCAAATATGAAAGATAACATTGATCTTAACTGGAAATTTTGCAAGGGAATGGACAACACTGGAACAGAAAATCCTTATGATTTCATTAAAGCTATTCAGTTACATACAATGGCTGGTATAGAGAAATTCATAGATCAAGATTTATTGCTTTTAGCCGGTGAGGAAGATCAATATGTTCCAATAGAGTTAATGGATTTATTAGAAAATAATTTAGTAAATGCAAAATCTATAACAAAGAAAATTTTCACTAAAGAGACAGGTGGTGAGCAACATTGTCAAGCAGGAAGGATGGATTTAGCATTTGCTGAAATTAAGAAATTTCTTACAAGATAATTATAATGTGACTCTTGTGTATATAATAGAAAAAGAATTCCAATCATGATAGTATAATATTAGCAGAAGCTGGTGAAATTCTTAAAAAATGAGCATATAATGTATTTCATGAAATAGAAGAAGCTAAACTAGAAATATCAAGAATAAGTGGAACAAAAATAAAATTAGGTATTCCACCAATGATTGGTGGATATTTTTTTCCGTCTTTCATGAAGGAATTAGATAAAAATGGTCTTGCAGAGCATATTGAACTTATTGAAAAAGGTTCTGCAACTTTAAAGAGCTCAAAGATGAACGCTTTATTGTATTAGGGGATTCATATCTTGAAGCATTCTAGTAAATCCATATATGAGAAAATATATCTTTATTTTAGAAAATTGTTATATAATAGAAGAATATAATTAGAAAACGCTAGATAACATGACTGAATTTGTTGAGCTTTTATGTGGGAGGTGTGAATAAATTTGAGTATTTTAAATGTAGATAAATTGGTTAAAGAGTATGCAAGCAAACGTAATGTAGTAATAACTAAGGCTTTGAATGGAATAGATCTAAAAGTAGATGCTGGTGAATTTGTTGGAATAATGGGGCCCTCAGGTAGTGGAAAAACTACGTTGCTGAATATATTAAGTGGAATAGATAAGGCTACTTCAGGTTCAATCAAAATTTCTGGACAAGACATTGCTACTATGACAAAGGATAAATTAGCGCTATTTAGGCGAAAACATTTGGGATTTGTATTTCAAGAGTTTAATTTGTTAGATAGTTTAACTGTAAAAGAAAATATAATGTTACTGATGATTCTTGATAAGAGTGAATTTAGCGATATTGAAAAAAAAAGTGACAGAATTAACTGAAATGTTTAATATTAGGGAAATTGCAAACAAATATCCTTATGAGTTATCAGGCGGACAGCAGCAAAGGGTAGCGGTTTCAAGAGCAATTGTTAATAATCCAGATATAATATTTGCAGACGAGCCTACAGGAAACTTGGATTCAAAGTCTGCTAAATTTGAAAGGGAAAAGCTAAAATATAAAAAGATTTATAAAATAGGGATCACAAAGCAAGAAGTAACAAAGATAATATCAAAAGAATTAAAAGTACTGTTCTTACTACCAGTTATATTTGGAATCATTATTTCTACATTTTATAGCTATTATATTAATTTACAATATGAAAGAGGAATAATAGCTGCAGAATCTTCACTTGTTATTGGGCTTGCTTATATATGCTTACAGGTTTTATCATATTTTGTATATAAAAAATATTATATAAATAAACTTTTTGATTTCTAAACTTTTTTTCATTATTATTTTGCTAAATGATTTACTTTTGGTACAATTAGTATTCAGAATATAATTATGCGAGGGGTTAAAACTATGTTTACGCCAGTTAAAAACCAAAAAGTTTATAAGGTAGTAATAGAACAGATAAAGGATATGATAAAGACAGGACAACTCAAGAAAGGTGATAAACTACCACCAGAAAGAGAATTAGTGGAACAACTTCAGGTAAGTAGGACCTCAATAAGAGAAGCACTTAGATCTTTAGAAATATTAGGACTTATTGAAAGTAGGCAAGGAGAGGGAAACTTTATAAGAGAGAGTTTTCATCAGAGCCTTTTGGAGCCACTGTCCATAATGTTTATGCTTGAAGAAAGTAGTCCAAAGGAAGTTCTTGAACTTAGAAGAGTAATAGAGACGGAAACTGCTTCACTAGCTGCTAGGCATATTAACGAGGAAAGCCTTAATGAATTACACGAAATAGTAAGTACATTTAAAAATACTACGGATGAGAAATTGAATACAGAACTGGATCAAAAATTTCATTCTAAAATAACTGAAGCATCAGAAAATTTTCTACTAATAAATATTTTAAATACCATTTCATCTATTATTGATTCGTTTATAAGTGATGCTAGATTTAGAATTATGGAAAATAAAGATAATAGAGAGACATTAATTTATCAACATGAAGCTGTATATAAGGCTTTGTCTAGCCACGATTCAAATAGTGCAGCAGAGGAAATGAAAAAACATTTGGAGTTTATTAATAAGACGATTTTTAAACAATGATAATATTTTAACAAACAAACAGATGATAATATAAAAATTATCTCTGAAATTGTAGATTTGCACAAGGCAGAAAAATCTAAATATTACATTTGACTAGGAATTTTCACTATAAAAAGTTAATAATTTAACTTTTGGATTATTGTGGAATCAATATTTTTGCTGTGTTATACTATAAATAAATTGGTATGACCATAGTACCAATTTGTATATAAATTAATTGTTAGTAAATATGAAATAGTTCACATATTTACTAACAATTAAGATGGAGGTAATAAAATGGAAATATTAGTCTGTATTAAGCAAGTTCCTGGTACAAGTAAAGTTGAAGTCGATGAGAAAACAGGTGTGTTAAAAAGAGATGGTGTAGATTCAAAAATGAACCCCTATGATCTTTATGCATTAGAAACCGCATTAAGAATTAGAGAAACTAGTAGCGGAAATATAGGAGTTATATCCATGGGACCACCTCAAGCTATGGAAGTTATTAAAGAGGCATATATGATGGGAGTGGACAGGGGAGCATTAATATCCGATAGAAAATTTGCAGGAGCAGACGTCCTCGCTACTTCCTATACAATTTCTCAAGGAATAAGGAAAATGGGAAATGTAGATTTAATAATCTGTGGCAAACAAACTACAGATGGTGACACTGCACAGGTTGGTCCAGAGATAGCAGAATATTTAGGTTTGCCCCATGTTGCCAATGTTTTAAAAATATTGGAAGTCAAAGATAAATCAATAGTAGTTGAAATGGACATGCCAAATACAATTGAAGTGGCAGAAGTTAATTTTCCATGCCTTATTACAGTAGAAAAAGATATATTTCAGCCAAGACTACCTTCTTATAAAATGAAACTTAAAACTCGAGATAAGAAGATAGAAACTATTTGTTTAAATGACTTTGAAGACAGGGATGAAAATAAATATGGTCTTAACGGATCACCAACTCAAGTAGAGAGAATTTTTCCTCCAGACGCTAATACGGATAGAGAAACATGGACTGGTAGTAGTGAGGAAATATCAGATAGATTAATAAAAAAAATAAAAGAATTAAAATTCGTCTAAGAGGAGGTTGAAAATATGTCTAAGCTAGTAATAAATTATGAGAAATTAACAATGGATAACATTAAAGAATTAGTTGCTATATGTCCTTTTAATGCAATTGAGGCTAAAGGAAATAAAATAGATATAAATGCAGGGTGTAAATTATGTAAGATGTGCGTGAAGAAAGGACCTAAGGGTGTTATAGAATTTGTAGAAGGTGAGAGTAAGAAAATTGATAAAAGTCTTTGGAAGGGTGTTGCAATTTATGTTGATCACGTTGAAGGAAAAATCCATCCAGTAACTTTAGAACTTATAGGAAAGGCCAAAGAAATTGCAAAAAAGATAAATCAACCTGTGTACGCATTATTTATTGGACATAACATTGAAAAGAAAGCAGAAGACTTACTCCATTATGGGGTAGATGAGGTATTTGTATATGACTACGCAGAACTTAAAGATTTTACTATAGAACCATATACTGCGGCTTTTGAAGATTTTATAAATAAAACTAAACCCACAGCAATACTCGTTGGAGCTACAACTATTGGCAGATCACTAGCACCAAGGGTTGCAGCAAGGTTTAGGACAGGGCTTACTGCAGATTGTACAATTTTAGATATGAAGGAAAATACAGATTTAATTCAAATAAGACCTGCCTTTGGTGGAAATATAATGGCTCAGATAATCAATCCAAATGCTAGGCCACAAATGTCTACCGTTAGATATAAAGTTATGGACGAGGCAAAAAGACAAGATGAAATAAGTGGTAAAGCTACACTGTGCAAAATCCATAAGGAAAAACTTCATTCAAATATTAAGGTTTTAAAGGTTACAAAAAAACAAGTGGAAAATAGTATATCAGATGCAGAAGTAATAATAGCGGTAGGAAGAGGAATAAAATCACAAAAAGATATGGATATGGTACAAGAATTAGCTGATTTAATGGATGCTAAGGTAGCTGGTACAAGACCACTAGTAGAAGCCGGATGGATTGATGCAAAATGTCAAATAGGACTTAGCGGAAGAACAGTAAAACCAAAACTTATAATAGTATTAGGCATTTCTGGTGCAGTTCAGTTCACTGCTGGAATGAATAGTTCTGATTATATATTTGCAATAAATAAAGATGAAAAAGCACCGATTTTTAATGCTTCCAATTATGCAATTGTTGGTGATATATATGAAATTGTCCCTAAAATCATAGAAGGACTTAAGGCAAATAAAAAAATAAAGGCTGTTATATAAAGGAGGCTAAATTATGATTACGGTTAAGGATATAGAGTATTTTAATTCATTTCTTGGTGAGGATAGAGTTTTGACAAAAGACAGTATTAACGATGATTTTAGTCATGATGAACTAGGCGGAATTAGTAAGATGCCAGAGGTGTTATTAGAGGCTAGAAGCACAGAGGAAATATCAAAAATAATGAAATATGCATATGAAAAAGGTATTCCTGTTGTGGCCAGAGGTTCGGGTACTGGACTTGTAGGTGCATCAGTTCCACTTCAAGGTGGAATTATGATAAATATGAGTAATATGAATAATATATTAGAGCTTGATGATGAAAATTTAACACTTACAGTGGAGCCAGGAGTTTTGCTCATGGATATAAGTAAATTTGTGGAGGAAAATGATTTATTTTATCCGCCAGATCCAGGTGAAAAGTCTGCAACTATAGGTGGAAATATCAGCACTAATGCTGGTGGCATGAGGGCTGTAAAATATGGAGTTACAAGAGATTATGTTAGAGGACTTGAAATAGTACTTCCTAATGGAAGTATACTTAATGTTGGTGGTAAAGTTGTAAAAAACAGCTCTGGTTACAGCATTAAAGATTTAATATGCGGTTCAGAAGGAACACTTGCGATAATTACAAAAGCCATATTAAAACTTCTTCCATTGCCTAAAAAGAGTATAAGCCTTTTAGTTCCGTTTCCCAATTTAGATTTAGCAATAGGAACAGTACCTAAGATTATAAAATCCAAAGCAATTCCCACAGCAATTGAATTTATGCAGAGGGAAGTTATACTTGCAGCAGAAGAATTTTTAGGAAAAAAGTTTCCTGACAATACTTCAGATGCATATCTTCTTTTAAGTTTTGATGGGAATAGTAAAGAAGAAATAGAAAAGGATTATGAAAAAGTAGCTGAGATATGTTTAGAAGAAAAGGCGCTAGATGTTTATATAGTTGATACAGATGAACGAAAAGATGCTGTATGGAATGCAAGGGGAGCTTTTCTTGAAGCTGTAAAGGCATCCACCACAGAAATGGATGAATGTGATGTTGTTGTACCAAGGAATAGGGTAGCTGAATTTATTAAATATACTGATGAATTGCAGCAGCAGTTTAATATAAGAATAAGAAGTTTCGGACATGCAGGCGATGGGAATCTTCATGTATATATTTTAAAGGATGAACTAACTCAAGAGGAGTGGTGGGAGAAGCTTAAAGCCATATTTGACTGTATGTATCAAAAGGCAATTGATTTAGAAGGACTAGTATCAGGTGAACATGGTATTGGTTTCGCTAAAAAAAATTATATGCTTAAACAATATGGGGAGGAATATGTATTATTGATGAGAAATATTAAAAAGGCATTTGATCCGAAAAATATTTTAAATCCACAAAAGGTATGTGAATAATATGGCTAGTTTTAAAATACCTTATTATAAGGGAACTATGAAAATAGATATTCCTGATGAAAATTTTGCTGGGGTTCTTAAATCAAAGTCAGAGGACTACAATCCAGGTTTATCGGAGGAAAAAATAGTTGAGAGAGCACTAGATAATCCAATTGGTTCTTTGAAACTTGAAGAATTAGTTAAGGATAAAGATAACATGGTTATTATAACTAGCGATCACACAAGACCTGTGCCCAGTAAAATCACACTTCCTATACTTTTAAAGCGTATAAGAAGTGTAAATCCTAAAATTGCTATTAAGATCTTAATAGCAACAGGGTTTCATAGGGCAACAACTCACGAAGAGATGATTGATAAATTTGGCGCGGATATTGTTAATAATGAAAATATTATTTGTCATAGAGCTGAGGATAAAGAAAGCCTTGTAAACTTAGGGTTATTGCCATCAGGTGGCAAGCTATGGATAAATAAAATAGCCATGGAGACTCAGCTACTTATTGCAGAGGGATTTATTGAACCACATTTTTTTGCAGGATTTTCAGGAGGAAGAAAAAGTATACTTCCTGGTATTTCAGGAGCAGAAACCATAAAGGCCAATCATTGCTCTGAATTTATTAGTAGCAAAAATGCAAGAACTGGCATTATAAAAAATAACCCCATACATGAAGATATGATATATGCTGCAAAAAAAGCAAAACTTGCCTTTATATTAAATGTTGTATTAGGTAAGGATAAAAACATAATAAATGCTTTCACAGGTCATGTTCAGTTAGCTCATGAAGAGGGGTGCAAGTTTGTTAAGACTATTTCAGAGATTAAGGGAAATAATTCTGATATTGTAGTTACTACAAATGGGGGATATCCCTTAGATCAAAATATTTATCAAGCAGTAAAAGGCATGACAGCAGCTGAAGGTTGCGCCTCTGAAAATGGAGTTATAATTATGATCGCCTCATGCTCAGATGGTCATGGGGGCGAATCTTTTTATAATACTATGGCAAATGCTAAAAGCCCAAGAGATTTTATGAATAAACTAATGAGAGTATCAAGAAAAGATACTGTGCCTGATCAATGGGAAGTTCAAATCTTAACTAGGATACTATTGAAACATCAGGTTATAATTGTCACGGATATGTGTAACCCAAAGATTATAAAAAATATGCACATGGAACATGCTTATACCTTTGATGAAGCTTTGAATATGGCATTTAAAATTAAGGGAGAGCATGCTAAAGTCACACTTATAAAAGATGGTGTTTCTAGTATAGTTGTTTAAAATCATGGTTATACAGTTATAGATTAGCAGAGGATAAGCAACAAATAAAATAATATTGATTACTTTATCAATGTGTGTTAACATGAAATTAATGAAATATTTTGGCCGAGATTTTGAGAGCCACAATTGGAGTTTTACTCTAGTTGTGGTTTTTTTGTTTTTAATATTTCACTAAAATAAGGTATTTTTGGTCTGCTATTTTTCAAGATACCTAATACAAGTTGAAAATTGGGAGGAATTATAAGATGTATGATGTAATAATTATTGGCGCAGGAATTGTAGGTTCTTCCATTGCTAGAGAGATTAGCAAATATAATTTGAAGGTAATAGTAGTGGATAAAGATCTTGACTTAGCATCTGGAACAACTAAAGCTAACAGTGCAATTGTTCATGCTGGCTTTGATGCCAAACCAGGTACTTTTAAAGGTGAACTAAATGCTAAGGGAAATTTAATGTTTGAAAAGTTATCAAAGGAGCTAGATTTTCCATTTAAGAAAAATGGTTCTTTGGTTTTATGTTTTAATGAGAATGACAAGAAAAAATTAGAATTACTTAGGGAACAAGGTGAAATAAATGGAGTACCGGGTCTTGAAATATTAACTGGAGAAGACACTAGAAAAATGGAACCTAGTATTTCAGAAAATGTAGTTGCAGCACTGCTAGCGCCTTCAGGTGGAATAGTTTGTCCTTATGAAATGACTATAGCCCTAGCTGAGAACGCTTTCACTAATGGAGTGGAATTTAAACTTGGGAGTCAAGTAAATGACATTAAAAAAATTCATAATGGATATAGTTTGTTATTAAATGAAGATGAAGTTATAGAGAGTAAAGTTATTATAAATGCAGCAGGATTGTATTCTGATGTAATAAACAATTTTGTTTCGGATGAAAAATTCAATATTATACCTAGAAAAGGCGAATATTGTTTGTTTGATAAATCTGCTGGGAATTTTGTTAAAAAAACTATATTTCAGTTACCTACAAAGGCAGGAAAAGGAGTATTAGTTACTCCAACGGTTGATGGGAACTTACTTATAGGACCGAATTCTGTAAATATAGAAGATAAAGAAGATTTGGATACCACAAAAGAAGGATTAGATTACATTATTGATAAAGCTAAATTGAGTATAAAAGATATACCAACTAGACAAATAATCACATCATTTTCAGGTCTAAGAGCTAGTAATAAAAATGGAGATTTTATAATAGGTGAAGTAAAAGATTCGCCAGGGTTTATAAATGCAGCAAGTATTGATTCTCCAGGATTAACGTCTGCTCCGGCAATAGCAGAAGTGGTAGCTAGCATTGTTAAAGGTATACTAAAAGCTACTTCAAAAGAAAATTTTATAAGGGAAAGAAAAGGAATTGTGAAATTCAGAGAATTAAGTAATAAAGAAAGAAATACTCTTATAAAGAGTAATCCTGAATATGGCAGGATAGTCTGTAGATGTGAAGTTATTACTGAAGGTGAAATAAAAGATTCAATCAGACGGCCACTGGGAGCTAAAACTATAGATGGAGTTAAAAAGAGAACAAGGGCAGGAATGGGAAGATGCCAAGCAGGTTTTTGTACGTCCAGAGTTCTAGATATCCTAAGCAAGGAATTAAACATTCCAGTTACAAAGGTTACAAAGTTTGGAAGGAATTCCAATTTATTGATTGGTAAGAATAAAGAGAATTTATAAAAGTGGTTTTTATAACATCATAGGAGGGTTATTTATGAAGGACATTGATATAGTGATAATTGGAGGAGGCCCCGCAGGGCTTGCAGCATCAATAGCAGCTAAAGATGAAGGCATAGAAAATATTTTAATATTAGAAAGAGAAGCTCAACTTGGTGGAATATTAAATCAATGTATTCATAATGGTTTTGGACTTCATACATTCAAGGAGGAGCTTACAGGACCTGAGTATGCCAGTAGATTTATTGATAAGGTAAATGATCATAAAATACCATATCTACTTAATACTACGGTATTAGAGATAACAAAAGATAAAATTATAACAGCGGTAAATGAAGATGGCATAATAGAATTACGGGCAAAAGCCATTATTTTAGCTATGGGTTGCAGGGAAAGGCCTCGTGGTGCTATAAATATTCCAGGTAGCAGATGCGCAGGTATTCTTACAGCTGGCGCTGCTCAAAAGTTTGTGAATATAGAAGGTTATATGCCAGGAAAAGAAGTTGTGATTTTAGGGTCTGGTGATATCGGGCTAATTATGGCTAGGAGAATGACATTTGAAGGTGCAAATGTAAAAGCTGTGGTGGAATTACTACCTTATTCAAGTGGTTTAAAACGAAATGTTGTTCAATGTTTAGATGATTACAATATTCCGCTAAAACTCAGTCACACTATTATAAATATAAAAGGAAAAGATAGATTAGAAGGAGTTGTTATATCAAAGGTTGATGAAAATAAACAACCAATTAAAGGTACAGAAGAATTAATAAGCTGTGATACATTGCTTCTATCAGTGGGTTTAGTTCCAGAAAATGAATTGTCCAAAAATGCAGAGGTCAATCTATCTCCAGTTACTGGTGGAGCAATAGTAAATGAATCACTAGAAACAAACATTGAAGGAGTATTTGCTTGTGGTAATGTGCTACATGTCCATGATTTAGTTGATAATGTATCTTTAGAAAGTTCAAATGCAGGAAGATGTGCAGCAAGTTATGTTAAGGACGATAAAAGATCAGGAGAATATATTAAAGTTAGTGGGGCTCAAGGCGTAAGGTATACTGTGCCATCATTAATTAATAGTTCAAAAGTTAATAATTCTACAACAATAAGATTTAGGGTGGGAGAGGTTTTTAAAGAGAATTATGTATCGTTATATTTTGACCATACTAGGGTCATGCTTGTTAAGAAGAAAATTCTTAGCCCAGGGGAAATGGAAGAAATTAAAGTTACCAAAGTTTTACTAAATAAATATTCTAATTGCAAAGAAATAACAATAAAAATAGAAAAGGAGTAAAATTTATGGAGAAGAGAGAATTAACTTGCATAGGCTGTCCAAAGGGATGTGCTCTTTCCGCTGAAATCATTGATAGGAATAATGTGAAAATAACAGGAAATAGTTGTAAAATAGGAGAAGTATATGGGAAAAAAGAGTGTACTAATCCTACAAGAATTTTGACATCTACAGTAGAAGTTATTGGTAGAGAAGGAATTATGCTTCCAGTTAAAACTGAAAGTGATGTTCCAAAAAACAAAATTAAAGAATGTATAACCGCTCTGAAAGGAATAAAGGTAAGTGCACCAATAAATATGAAGGACATAATTTTAAAAAATGTTGCTAATACAGGTGTGAATTTTATTGCAACTAAGAGTATTCAAAAGTGATTATGACAAAATGTAAATTAAATATCACTGTTTTGTGGTAATATTGACTATAAAATTCTAATATGCAATAATGTATTCGGGACACGCTTTTATTGTGCTAAATATAAAGTCGGAGGCAATAGAATGGATGCTTTTTCCTTTGAACAACTTTTAATAGAGAATCCAGTAGTGGGTGCTATTAGAAATGATGATGACTTGCAGAAAATAAATATAAGTAAAATTAAAATTGTATTTATACTTTATGGATCAATTACAAGTGTGAAAGATATATGTAGTTCTTTAAAAAAGGCTGGTAAAGTTGTATTTGTTCACGTAGACATGATAGATGGATTAAAAAATGATCAAAAAGGTATTGAATTTATTAAGGAACAAGTAGAGCCTTTTGGAATAATTACCACAAGACAAAATAACATTAAGCATGCGCATAATTTAGGTCTTTATACTATTCAGAGAATATTTGTTATAGATTCTTTATCACTTATAACAGGTATAAAGAATATACATGCAGTTTCACCTAATGCAGTTGAGGTTATGCCAGGCATAGCAAGTAAGATAATAAGGTCTCTTGAAAAGGAGATACATCTTCCTATAATTGCAGGGGGATTAATAAGCACAAAAAAAGAAATAATGGAGTCCATAAGCTCGGGTGCTATGGCGGTATCTACAACAGCACATGAACTTTGGGATTTAGATAATTAAATAATTTATTATAGGCTGGAGAAAAGAGAGCCGGGAGAAATAGAGTTTTACACTTTATTTTGCTCGACCTTTTTTATGTTTACAAAGTAATCGATTTCAATATAAAGTGGAGGCGTATTAAAATGAGTAAGTATGTAATGGCATTAGATCAAGGAACAACTAGTTCAAGGTGTATTTTATTTAACAAGAAAGGACTTATTGAAAGTTCAGCACAAAAGGAATTTACTCAGATTTATCCTAGTGCTGGCTGGGTAGAGCATAATCCAATAGAAATATGGGCATCACAATTTTCAGTTGCAATAGAAGCAATGGCAAAAGTTGGTGCCACGGCAACAGATATTGTTGCTGTGGGCATAACAAATCAAAGGGAAACTACAATTGTATGGGATAAAAGAACAGGAATTCCTGTTTACAATGCTATAGTATGGCAATGTAGAAGGACGGCCAATATGTGTGATGATCTTAAAGCCAAAGGTTTTGATAAAGTTGTAAAAGAAAAAACTGGATTAATTCTTGATGCATATTTTTCAGGAACAAAGGTTAAATGGATACTTGATAATGTAGAAGGTGCAAGAGAAAATGCTGAAAAAGGTAACCTGTTATTTGGAACTGTTGACACCTGGCTAATCTGGAACTTGACTAAGGGAAAAACATATGTAACTGATTATTCTAACGCCTCAAGAACTATGTTGTTTAACATTCATGAATTAAAATGGGATGAAGAAATTTTAGAAGAATTAAATATACCATTGTCCATGCTCCCAGAGGTTAAACCATCAAGTTGTGTTTATGGCAAAACTGATTCAGCTTTATTTGGAGCAGAGATACCAATAGCTGGAGCTGCTGGAGATCAACAAGCTGCTTTATTTGGACAATGTTGCTATGAACCGGGAACTGCTAAAAACACATATGGAACTGGAGCTTTTCTTCTAATGAATACTGGAGACAAGGCTGTAGAATCAAAAAATGGATTATTGACTACTATTGCATGGGGAATTAATGGAAAGGTTGAATATGCACTTGAAGGTAGTGTATTTATCGCTGGAGCGGCAATTCAATGGCTAAGAGATGAACTAAGAATGTTTGATAATGCAGCCGATTCCGAGAGATATGCAACAGCAGTTGAAGACACTAATGGAGTTTACGTTGTTCCTGCATTTGTAGGACTTGGAGCACCATACTGGGACCCATATGCAAGGGGGGCAATTTTTGGATTAACAAGGGGAGCAAAAAAAGAGCATCTAATTCGTGCAACTTTAGAATCGCTGGCATATCAAACTAATGACGTTTTAAAAGCTATGCAAGAGGATTCTGAAATTGAACTTAAAGCTTTAAAAGTTGATGGTGGAGCCTGTGCAAATAACTTCTTAATGCAATTTCAAACAGATATACTAGGAGTACAAGTTGACAGGCCAGAAATAATTGAAACTACAGCGCTTGGGGCAGCATACCTGGCAGGACTAGCTGTTGGATATTGGAAGGATAAAGAAGATATATGTAGTAATTGGGCTTTATCAAGATCTTTTACATCAAATATGGAAGAAGAAAAACGTAAAGGATTACTTTATGGATGGCATAAGGCAATTGACAAATCTATGAATTGGGAAGAATAAGACATGGTGAAAATATCAGTGGCATTTTTGAATTATTATCTTAGGGAGGTTATTAAATGTCAGCTTATTTAGCCGAATTTTTAGGAACAGCCATATTAATTTTATTAGGGGATGGAGTAGTAGCAAATGTAGTACTTAATAAAACTAAAGGGAATAATAGTGGGCTTATAGTTATAGCAGTTGGGTGGGCTCTAGCTGTGGCAATTCCAGCATTTATTTTTGGTCCAATATCAGGAGCTAGCTTTAATCCAGCTTTGACTTTAGCATTAGCTGTAATAGGAAAATTTTCTTGGGCTAAAGTTCCAGGATATATTATTGCACAGATATTAGGTGGAATAGTAGGCGCCTGTTTAGTCTATTTACATTATAAAAATCATTTTGATGCTACAGATGATGCAGATGCTAAAAGAGATGTATTTTGCACATCACCAGCTATAAAAGATACATTCCAAAACTTTGTTTCTGAATTTATTGGGACCTTTATATTAGTGTTTACACTTTTAGGCTTTGCAAATACTAAATTTGCAGATGGAGTTGGAGGGTTTGTTGTAGGGGGTATCATTTTAGTAATCGGTTTATCCTTAGGTGGCACAACAGGTTATGCAATTAATCCAGCAAGAGATTTAGGACCAAGAATAGCACATGCATTTCTCCCAATTAAAAATAAACAAGGTTCTAACTGGGGCTATGCATGGATACCAGTAGTTGGGCCTATCTGTGGAGGTATAGTTGCATCAGTATTTTTTAAAATGATTTTTTAATGAAAAAAATTCAAGCAACATCTAAAAATTAAAAATAAAGAGATTATATTAAAGTAAGTTTACTTTGATATAATCTTTTTTTATTATCTGAGAACTGATTTGGATAGTTATAAGCACTTTTAAGGTTAATGAATGTACATATAGATAAAGCTACAATGTATATATAGCAAATAAAAACGTATACAGCAAACGTATACAAATGTAATAAATGTAAAATCATATAAAGGGGGATTCTAAAATGGTTCGTAAATGTATTGTAATGAAAGTATTTAGTGGTTTACATGATGAATATAAAAAACGTCATAATGAAATTTGGCCGGAAATGGTGAAGATGTTACATCAATATGGTGCAAAAAATTATTCGATTTTTTTAGATTCAGAAACAAACAGCTTATTTGCTTATTTAGAAATTGAAGATGAAGAATTATGGAGTAAAAGCGACGAAACAGAAATATGTCAAAAATGGTGGAAATATATGAAAGATGTTATGGAAACAAATGAAGATAATAGTCCAGTTTCCATTGAGTTAAAAGAAGTATTTCATTTAGATTAAAATAACTTCATTAAACTTCAAAACTAATTTTGCATTTAAAGGAGGAATAATAAATGAGTAATAAGCAAGTAAAAACATCAGTTTGGAAAACCACCATTGCAGCTTCTATGGCAAATTATATTGATGCTGGTTCTATTGTTGCTGGAGCAGCAGGTTTATCACTTTGGACGGCCTATCTTCATATGGGCGATATGAAACTTGGTTTGTTAAGTGCTCTTAGTTCAAATGCTATTTCAGCAGCTATCGGAGCATTAATTGGAGGTTATATTTGTGATAAATATGGACGTAAATTAGTCTACACTTACGATATGATATTTTATATGCTAGGTATGTTATTAATTATTTTTGCTCAAAACTTTCCAATGCTATTTGGTGGATATATTATTGTAGGACTTGCAGTTGGTGCGGATATTCCTGCATCTTGGACTACTATTGCAGAAGGTGCACCTGCTAAAGACAGGGCAAAACATTGTGGCACAGCACAGTTAGCCTGGTCAGCGGGTCCCATTATTGTATTAATCCTATCAGTTGTCCTAGGGAAATATGGTCTACTTGGTAGCCGTATAGTTTTTGCACATTTATTTGTAATAGCATTGTTTACTTGGCTTTTAAGAAGAACACTTCCTGAATCAGCATCTTGGCAAGCTCAAAAGGATAAAGATGAAAAGCTTTTATCACAAGGCAAACAACTAGAAAAAGTGTCTGCTAAAGATCTATTAAAAGGAGTAAATCTCAAGTCCATAATATTTTTACTTGGCGTATATTTATTTTGGAATTTGGCAGCAGGTACAATGGGGTTCTTCATGCCATTAATCTATCAAACGGTTGGTAAGGTTTCCTCCCAAAATGCTAATTTACTTCAAGCAGGGTTATTTGGATGTACGGCTATTGCAACTTATTTCATTTTTATGCGCCTCGGAGATAAAATAAGTCGTAGAGGGATATTTGCAGTATCCTCTATAATGGCAATCGGTGCATGGTCAATATTCCTATTACCATCGTCAAGTATGAAGCCTAGCATGCTTTTGATATTTGTTATTGGATATGGACTTTCATGTGGATTTGGACAACAACCATTCTATCAATTATGGGCAAGTGAACTTTTTCCAACACGATATAGAGCATCTGCTCAAGGCGTAATGTTTTTTATAGTTCGTGTAACACTGGGTATATGGAGTTTTGCTATTCCAACAATTATGAGTAAGTTTGGTTTTCAATTGGCAGCAGCATGTATGGTTGGATTTCTTGTAATTAGTGCGGTAGTTGGCATAACATTTGCTCCAAATACTTCGGGTAAAACACTTGAAAAAATCGAAGAAGAACGTTACGGGGATTCTGCATAATTAAATAATAGGAAAAAAACAGTTAAAAGTTCTGAAATTTCATCAAGTATAAATTAATACTGAGTTTTATAAACTATAATAAAAATATGATAGCAAAATAAAAAGTGATGGTGATAATATGAACATTATAAAACTTGATGAAAGACTAAAACAACTAACTGACATGGAAAATAAGTATCATATTTTATATAACAATAAAAAAAATGAAGAACTTAATATTACCCTTAAAGAGCATTTTTCTAGTGAATTTCAAAATGAATTATGGGTAATTAACAATGAAAAATTAATGAATGAATCAGAAGTTATATCTATTCATAAACATGACAGATTTGTTAAATTTGAAAAACATAAACATGATTATGTGGAAATGATGTTTGTTTATTCAGGAAGTATAAAACAGGAAATTGAAGGAAAAAAATTAGTAGTAGAAAAGGGCGAAATTTTATTATTAGATATGAATGTAGAACATAGCATAGAAGCAGCTAGTGAGAATGATATAGCCATCAATATATTAATTAAAAAAGAGTTTTTTGATTGGATTTTTATGAGTCAAATTGCAGATAATGATTTAATCTCTAATTTTATTGTTCAAGCACTTTATGGTAAAAATGAGTCTAAGCAATATATTCATTTTAAAACATCGGAGAATGATAAGGTATCCAATTTTATGATACAAATACTTATGGAATATTATGATAAAAAAAATGGAATGGAAACGGCTATTCGTGCTTATATCATGTTGCTATTTAATGAGTTGCTAAGGCAATATAAAAAACATTTATCCAGTGAACTAGTTTATAAAATAGATTCAACAATATCTACAGAAATCCTAAATTATATCAACAGCCACTATAAGGAGATAACCTTAAAGGCTATGGCAGATCATTTTAGCTATAATCCTGATTATATAGGTAAACTTGTTAAAAAGATTATAGGAAAGACATTAACGGAACTTATAATAGAGAAAAAAATAAATCAAGCACAATATTTATTACAGAATACAAAAATGTCAGTAATGGATGTGGTTACAGAAATAGGCTATTCCAATGTAAGTTATTTTTACAGGCAATTTAAAGAGCAAGTAGGTGAAACCCCTGATGAATACAGAAGAGAGTAAAGGTTTGCAAAAGATTGGAGGTAAGCAATGGAATATTATTTAGCAATTGATATTGGGGCTTCTAGTGGAAGACATATATTGGGAAGCGTAGAAAATGGAAAATTAAAATTAGAAGAAGTTTATAGATTTCAAAATGGAATTAGTAAAATAGGAAATGAGTATTGTTGGAATATTCAGCAGTTGTTTAGGGATATAAAATTAGGAATAAAAAAATGTAAGGATATAGGTAAAATACCTAAAACAATAGGAATAGATACCTGGGCAGTAGATTTTGTGCTACTGGATGGAAATGATGATATGTTAGGTAATGCAGTAGCTTACAGGGATGATAGGACCGAAGGAATGATGGAAGAAGTATTTAAGATTATTCCTAAAGATATGATGTATTTATACACAGGCATCCAGTTTCAGAGATTTAATACTGTGTATCAATTATTATCCATTAAGAAAAATAATCCGGAAATTTTGAATAAAGCAAAAACTTTTTTAATGATTCCAGATTATTTAAACTTTTTGCTTACAGGGAAAAAAGTCAATGAATACACCAATGCATCATCAACACAACTGGTAAATTCTTTTGATAGAACCTGGGATACAAAAATTTTAAAAGAACTTGGAATTAACAAAGATATATTCCAAGAAATAAAACTTCCTAAAACTAGTCTTGGTAATTTGAGAAAAGAATTAGTAAAGGAGTTTGGTTTTGATATGGAGGTTATACTTCCTGCAACTCACGATACAGGTTCCGCCTTTATATCATCAGTATGTAATGATAATGATAGTATTTATTTAAGTTCTGGAACATGGTCACTAATGGGTGTTGAAAATAGATTTCCTATTTGTGTGCCACAGGCTATGGAATACAACTTCACTAATGAAGGTGGAATAGATTATAGATATAGATTTTTAAAAAATATTATGGGGCTTTGGGTAATTCAAGAGGTGAGACGAAATCTTAATGATAAATATTCTTTTTCAGAATTAGTAGATCTGGCAAGAGAAAATATAGATTTTCCATCAATAGTAGATGTGAATGCTGATAGATTTTTAAAGCCTGAAAATATGATTGAAGAAATAAAGGATTATTGCAGGGAAACAAATCAAAAAATGCCGCAGGAGGTTGGCGAAATAGCTATGTGTGTTTTTAATAGCTTAGCCCATTGTTATAAAAAAGCCGTAGCAAATCTTGAAGAGATATTTGAAAAAAAATTCAAGAGAATAAATATTTTTGGCGGTGGATGTCAAAATGATTTTTTAAATGAATTAGTGGCTAAAGCTACTGGAAAAGAGGTACTAGCAGGTCCAGTGGAAGCTACGGCAATAGGAAATCTTGCAGCTCAACTAATAAGTCAAAATGTTTTTAAAGATTTAGGACAGGCGAGACAAGCTATTAAAAAGTCTTTTGATATTAAACAATTTAAAGCAAATTAGTAATGCTTATAATAAAATGGGGGGCGTAAAAATGAATATTAAAGAAAAATATGAAGTAGCTAAAAAAGAATATGAAAAATGGGGACTTGATGTAGATAAGATTTTAGAAGTTCTTAACAAGGTAAAAATATCAGTTCATTGCTGGCAAGGTGATGATGTAAAAGGTTTTGAAGTAAATCAGAATGAATTATCCGGTGGAATAGCAGCAACTGGTAATTATCCAGGAAAAGCTAGAAATGCGGAAGAACTAAGACGTGACCTAGAAAAGGCTTTAAGTTTAATTCCAGGAAAACACAAAGTAAACCTTCATGCAATATATGCTGAAACTAATGGTAAGGTAGTGGAAAGAGATGAATTAAAGCCAGAACATTTTAAAAATTGGGTAGATTGGGCAAAGAAAAACGGATTAGGTCTTGATTTTAATCCAACAATTTTTTCCCATCCCAAAGCTGCAGATGGATTAACTTTATCTAGTCCTAATAAAGAAATAAGAGATTTTTGGATAAGACATTGCAAAGCGTCAAGAAAGATTGGAGAATACTTTGGTAAGGAACTTGGACAAACTTGTTTAACTAACATTTGGATTCCAGATGGTTATAAAGACATTCCAAGTGATAGATTAGGACCTAGAAGAAGACTTAAAGAATCATTAGATGAAATATTCAAAGTTGAAATAGATAAAAAGTACAATCTTGATTGTGTGGAATCAAAAGTATTTGGACTGGGAGCAGAGGCTTATACTGTAGGTTCAAGTGAATTTTATATAAGTTACGCAGCTAAAAACAATATAATGTCATTAATGGATACAGGACATTATCATCCAACAGAAGTTGTATCAGATAAACTCTCAGCAATGTTATTATTTAATGAAAAGGTTGCACTTCACGTTAGTAGACCAGTAAGATGGGATTCTGATCATGTTATTCTTTTAGACGATGAACTTAAAGAATTAGCTAAAGAAATTGTAAGAAATGATGCATTGGGTAGAGTAATTATTGGACTTGATTTCTTTGATGCAAGTATAAATAGAATAGCAGCATGGACGATTGGAACAAGAAATATGATAAAGGCACTATTAAATGCAATGTTAATTCCAAATGAAAAATTAAAAGAATTACAAGATACAGGGAACTTTACAGAAAGACTAGCCCTAATGGAAGAGTTTAAAACTTATCCAATAGGTGATATTTGGAATTACTATTGTGAAAAAAATAATGTTCCAGTTGCTGAAAATTGGCTTAATGATGTTAAAGATTATGAAAAAACTGAATTATCAAAGAGAAAATAATCTAATGCAGAACTCAGAATGAAGAAACAAATGAAAATTGATTAAAAAATCGGACTATGAAGAAGAAAGTAGGAGATAAATATGACTATAGAAGATATAAAATTTGTTCAAAACTTTAAAAAAATCACTAATGATGCATGGCTTAAGGGCTGGCATGAAAGAAATGGTGGAAACATAACTTATAGATTAACAGAGGAGGAAGCAGTAGCAGCTAAGAAATTCATAAATGAAGGTTCTGCATATACTCCAATAGGAGTAACTGTTAAAAACTTAGCTAATGATTACTTTTTAGTAACTGGAAGTGGGAAATTTATAAGAAACATGACAGTTTGCTTAGAAGAAAATGCAGGAATAATTAAAGTAGACGAAAAAGGTGAAAACTATAAAATAGTTTGGGGTCTTATAAATGGAGCAAGACCAACAAGTGAAATAACTTCACATTTAATGAGTCACTCAATAAAAAAAGAAAAAACAAATGGCGCATACAGAGTTATAATGCATTCACATACTACAAACACTATAGCTTTAACTTTTGTATTACCACTAGATGGGAAAGTATTTACTAGACAATTGTGGGAAATGGCAACGGAATGTCCAGTAGTGTTCCCCGGTGGAATAGGTATTGTGCCTTGGATGGTGCCAGGTGGAGCTGCAATTGCAGAAGAAACCGGTAAATTAATGAATGATCATGATGTAGTAATTTGGGCACATCATGGAATGTTCTGTGCTGGTGAGAGCTTAGATTTAACTTTTGGACTTATGGACACAGTGGAAAAATCAGCTGAAATATTAGTAAAAGTATTATCTATGGGTGGAAAAAAACAAACAATAACTTCTCAAAATTTTAGAGATTTAGGAAAAGCTTTTAAGGTTCACATTTCAGAAGACTATTTAGATTAATAATTTAATATACTTTAATGCAATAAACTTACAATTTATTGCATTAAATAAATTATAAGAGGAGAGGAATTTTCATGGCAAACAGAATGGTTTTAAATGAAACAAGCTATATAGGTGCTGGAGCAATTGAAAATATTGTTTCAGAGGCCCAAATAAGAGGTTATAAAAAAGCTCTAATAGTAACTGATAAAGATTTAATAAAATTTAATGTAGTTAGTAATGTAACAGATTTACTTAAACAAAATGATTTGGCTTTTGTAATTTTCGATGAAGTTAAGCCCAATCCTACTATAAATGTAGTGAAAAGTGGAATAGAGAAGTTTAAAGCAGTTGGAGCAGATTATTTAATAGCAATAGGTGGAGGTTCTTCTATTGATACTGCAAAAGCTATTGGAATCATTATAAACAATCCTGAATTTTCAGATGTGAGAAGCCTTGAAGGGGCAGTAGTGACTAATAATAAATGTGTGCCTATCATAGCAGTTCCAACTACAGCAGGGACTGCAGCAGAAGTTACAATTAATTACGTTGTAACAGATGAAGAGAAAAAACGAAAATTTGTATGTGTAGATCCACATGATATTCCAGTTATAGCAGTTGTAGATTCAAAAATGATGTCTTCAATGCCAAAGGGATTAACAGCGGCTACTGGAATGGATGCTTTAACTCATGCAATTGAAGGATATATTACAAAAGGTGCTTGGGAACTAACAGATACGCTACATTTAAAAGCTATTGAGATCATTTCACGTTCACTTAGAAGTGCAGTAGCCAACGAGCCTAAAGGAAGAGAAGATATGGCACTTGGACAATACGTGGCAGGAATGGGATTTAGTAATGTAGGACTTGGACTAGTTCATGGAATGGCACATCCACTTGGAGCATTTTATAGCACTCCACATGGAGTGGCTAATGCAGTAATTTTACCCTATGTTATGGAATATAATGCGGCATATACAGGAGAGAAGTACAGAGAAATTGCTCGTCACATGGGAGTAGAAGGCGTAGATAATATGTCAAAGGAAGAATATAGAAAAGCAGCTATAGGTGCGGTTAGGAAGCTTTCAGAGGATGTTAAAATTCCAAAGACTTTAAAAGAAATTGGAGTTAAGGAAGAGGATTTACATGCACTTGCAGAATCAGCACTTGCAGACGCATGTACTCCAGGTAATCCTAGGGATACTAATGTTCAGGAGATATTTGAAATTTATAAATCAATTTATTAAAATCAATTAAATATGTGAATAATTATATGAAATATATATGAATAAATTTTATATGGCGATGATTGTAGGGATTAATGACTATAATCATCACCATATTTTAGTTTTATCCGAGGAATACCATGCCGTAACACTTCCATCTTTCTATGTATAGTATAATGGTTGCTATGCGCCTTACTAAGGATTTCTAGGTTTCAGATGGAGAAATAAACTCCAACTGAAACTTAGAAATCTGTTTATTCTATTGAATATGAGTAATGAATTCTTGCTAATTGATCCAAAAATATACCTGAAGCAATGATGAGCACAAATATAACAAAGCCTATTTTGTTAAAGTGCTGTGCACCGTAAATCAATGACATTGGTGACATAACAAAAAGTATTAAAGAACAAAGCTTGAGAAGCTTATTTTTTTTGTAAGTTTTATAGTCACTGACCTGTGAGCTTGGAAAATATATCACTTCAAGTTGGTGAAATATTAAACCAAAAGAAATAAAAATAAACATAATTAATAACCCATAACCATGAAAATACCAATCAACTACAATGAGAGAAGCTATGGCAATAAAAAATGATAGTATGGACCAAGATCTTAATAACTTTTGATTTTTCATTATTTTTCATCTCCTAAAAATAAATTAAGTTGCATATCTATAAAGTCATTACGTTCTTTAGCATTAAAAATATCAATACCACTATATTTAAAAAAGTCATCTGCGCGCAAAAATACTAATTGCATAAAAGAAATCATTTGGTACGCAATAATTCTGCAGTAAGTTTCACTCCTTTCACCTCCAAAATGCTTTTTTATTATAGGCAAAACATCTAGAGGATGAGTTATTTCATCATGTAATAAAATATATGGAACTGATATTTTGGTTAAATAGTTATAGGAAACGGTTATATCAGAAAGAGTGTATAACATTTTTTTTAGTTGATCTCTTGGAGTGATATCCTCATTAGTTATAGCCTTAAAGTTATTAGCCTGGCTGGCGATGATTCTCTGTACGGCTATATTCATTAAATCCTCTTTGGATTTAAAACAATAGTTTATCATGGCTAAATTGGTTTTTGCTTCTGCAACTATTTCACGAGAGGTAATTTTAGTGGCATCTTTATTTGTTGATATAAGGAAAACTGTTGCTGAAATAAGTGCCTCTCTTGTGTTATTTTTTATAGTGATCACCTCCAAATTAAACGTGTTTAATACATGTTTAATTTTAATATTTATATTTGCTTATGTCAAGAAGAAATTACAATTCATAAGCAAATAATTTGGATAAATGTTTGTAAAATGATACAATAATTGTGTTCTAATTAAACTTAATTTACAGATTAATTTAGAAGAAGGTGAATATAAATGTATAATGAGATATTAAATATAAGAGCGCATCATTTATTATGTATTCAGGGATTTCAAGGCTATGGTTATAGTGGTGAATTTGTAGAAAATATGGGGAAAATAGTGAAGTATATAAAAGAGAACCCTAAGGAAAAAATAAGAATTGTAGAATATTGTGATAATATATGTTTATCATGTAAAAATAATATTAGTGACATGTGTAAGAATTGTGAAAGTGTTGATAATATGGATAAGAGATTACTAGATAAACTTAAACTCACGAGTGAACAAGTAGTCAATATAGAAGAAGCTTTCAATTTAGTTAATGATAAATTGAAAAGTCTACAGGATGCCTATGAAATTTGCGGAGAGTGTTCTTGGAGCGAAAAATGTCTTTGGATATCAAAATTTCATTAATTACATAATAATTTTAATGGAGGTTATATATGTTAGTTATTTCTATAATACTTATAAACTTAGCTTTGATTATGTACACTGTGGTCGCATGGAAGGAATTTAGAACTAAGTCTATACTTTTGCAACATGTCATTGTCTTTAGTATTGGTTTTATCTTTGACGTTGTAGGTACCTTTTTGATGTATAAACTTGGCGGTAATAAAATAAGCTATGGAATACATGATGTATTGGGATTTATAGCATTATTTCTCATGTTACTTAATCTTATAGGCAGTATAGCTGTTCTAAATAAAAAAATACCAGTAAAGTTCTATAAATTCAGCATTTTTGTTTGGATAGTATGGATAGTTTCCTATGTAACAGGTATGATTGTTAATATGTAATAAGCCACCTTGAAAAAAATAACAAGCCAATATACTGAATAGGTTATATATAAATATTAGTGTATTTACTCAATAAATAGATGGATAAAGGGAGTCAGAAAAATGTTATTATTAAATTCAGTTGGCAGTATATTAAGTATTGTTATTATGATTTTTATTGGATATGTTCTCACTGCAAAAGGGTGGTTCAGCGATGAATCATCCAAATTGTTGACTAAACTTGTAATTACAATAGCATTGCCAGCACTTATGATATCTACAGTACTTGGTAATTTAGATAGAAGTCAACTTGTGAGCCAAGGAAAAGATATTCTGATTCCTGCGATATCTATGAGTATATGTTTAATTATAGCTATTATTTTTTCAAAACTTATTAAAACAAAACCAGAGGATACAGGACTTTTTATATCCATGTTTTTTAATTCAAATACTATTTTTGTTGGACTTCCTGTTAATCTTGCTTTATTTGGTGAAAAAAGCATCCCTTATGTACTTCTATATTACATAGCAAATACAACATTTTTTTGGACAATCGGTGTTTATTTTATAAGCAAAAATGGAAAACTAAAAACTAATCATAAAATATTCAGTAAAAATACCATTAAGAGAATAATATCACCGCCACTTTTGGGATATATTGTGGCACTTGTATTAGTAATGTTAAAAGTTAATTTGCCTAATTTTATAATGGATACATGCAAATATATGGGTGATATTACTACACCGCTGTCAATGCTATTTATAGGAATCTGCATTTTTTCTGTTAAATTTAAGGATATAAAAGTAAGCAAAGATATGTTTGGTATAGTTGCAGGTAGATTTATTATATCTCCATTAACTGTTTTTATGATTACATTGTTTATTCCAATACCACTGCTTATGAAAAAAGTATTTATAATACAGGCAGCTATGCCAGTTATGACCAATACAAGTATTATTGCAAAAGCATACGATGGAGATACTGAATATGCAGCAGTTATGACAGTTGTGACTACGGTATTATCAATAATTGCCATACCATTGTATATGGTTTTACTTAGCTACTTAAAATGATAAAAAGCTTGACAATTTATACATATGAAATTAAAATTGTTATCGTGAACAAAATAAGTATTGAAATTAATTTTAAAACGTTTATAATTGATTTATAGAGACTTGTTAACGTTATCAAAACAAATTTATTTAAGAGGAATGGTGAATTTTATGAAAAAATTTATGGATGAAAATTTTTTACTTTCAACAGCTACTGCGGAGAATTTATTTCACAAGTATGCAAAAAAAATGCCTATAATAGATTATCATTGCCATATAAGTCCACAGGAAATATATGATAATAAAAAATTTAAAAATTTAACTGCAGCTTGGCTTTATGGTGACCATTATAAATGGAGACTTATGAGAAGTTTTGGAATAGATGAAAAATACATTACAGGTGAATCTACTGATTATGAAAAATTCATAGCCTATGTAAAATCTATTGAAACAGCAGTAGGAAACCCACTTTATCACTGGACACATTTAGAGTTACAAAGGTATTTTGGAATATATGAAGTTATAAACGAAAAAAATGCACCAGTTATATGGGAAAAAGCAAATAAGTTGTTAGCTCAAGATGATTTCACAGTTAGAGAGATAATTAAGAAATCTAATGTAAAAGCTATATGTACAACAGATGATCCAATAGATTCACTGGAGTATCATATTAAACTAAAAAAAGAAAATGATTTTAGTGTTAAAGTATTCCCTGCATTTAGACCTGATAAAGCCTTAGGAATAAACAAGTCAGCATTTGTGGATTGGGTTAAAAAATTAGGCGAAGTTTCTAGTGAAAAGGTAGATAATTATGATGGATTTTTAGCTGCATTGGAAAGTAGAATAAACTTTTTCCATTCTGTAGGTTGTAGAGTCTCAGATCATGCACTTGATTATGTACCATATGCAGAAGCTTCTAAGGAAGAAATATCAGATATATTTAGTAAAGCATTAAAAGGTAATGGAGTTACTATTGAAGAAGAAACAAAATTCAGAACATATACAATGCAATTCCTTGGTAAAAATTATACAAAACTAGGATGGGTAATGGAATTACACATTAATGCATTTAGAGATAATAACAGTGCTATGCTTGAAAAAATGGGACCAGATACTGGTTTTGATTCAATAAATGATAGTAGTGTTTCTTATTCACTTTCAAAATTACTTAATTCTCTTGAAAATGCAAAATCTCTTCCAAAAACTATTTTATACAGCTTGAATCCAAATGATAATTACTTGCTAGGTACTTTAATTGGATGTTTTCAAGGAAAAGAAGCTTTCGGGAAAATTCAACTTGGAGCAGCTTGGTGGTTTAATGATAATAAAGATGGAATGATTGAGCAGATGAAAGCACTTGCAAACCTTGGACTATTATCTAGTTTCATTGGAATGCTTACAGATTCAAGAAGCTTTTTATCTTACACTAGACACGAATATTTCAGAAGAATATTATGTGAATTTTTAGGGGACTTAGTTGAGAATGGTGAATTCCCTAATGATGAGGAATTATTGAAAAAAATTACTGAAAATATATGTTACAAGAATGCACAAAATTATTTTGCAATGGATATATAATAAAAATCAATGTAGTTATACAGATAAGAAGAAATACAGATAAATATAGTAGTTTATAGGGGGCTATTATGATATTATTGTATGTGTAAATGATTGTTAACTAGAGGGTGTGATTGTGTGAGTATTACCATAAAAGATATAGCTAAAATTGCAAATGTTTCACATACAACGGTTTCAAGGGCACTAAACAATAGTCCTTTTATAAATGAAAAAACTAAAAAAAAAATAATAGAACTAGCTGATGAGTTGAATTATGTTCCTAATTATAATGCAAAAAGCTTGGTATTAAATAAGTCTTACAATATTGGGCTGCTTTTTTCTTCAATAAGTAGTGGTACTTCTCCAGGCTTTTTCCATGAAATAGTTGAAGGGGTAAGTAGTATAATTAAAGGGAATTACAATTTAGTAATAAGAGGGATTGATCGTTGCATAAATTTTAATTATATATCTAAAGAGAGATTTGACGGTATTATAATGGTGAGTCAAAGTGAAAGTGATAATCCATTTATATATGATGTTATAAGTAAGGAAATTCCATTAGTGGTATTAAATAGGAAAATTGAGGCTGATAATATTACCAATATACTCTCTGCTGAGAAGGATGGAGCATACGAGGCTACAAAATATTTTATTTCAAATGGACACAAAAACATTGCAATAATTGAGGGTAAGGCAGGATTTAAATCTTCTGTATTCAGAAAAGAGGGTTATATTAATGCTCTTATTGATAATAAAATCAAAATTAAAAGTGAATACCTAGTACCTGGTGAATATGATATTAAAAGTGGATTTAGTGCCATGGAAAAACTTTTGAAATTACCTAATATTCCAACAGCAGTATTTTGTTCAAATGATGATATGGCTGTTGGTGCCATGAGAGCAATACAAAAAAAAGGATTAAAAGTTCCAGAAAATATTTCTATTATTGGATTTGATGATAACATATTTTGTGAATATGTTACACCAGCTCTTACTACAGTTAGGAAACAAACAAGTAAAATAAGTATAGTTGGTTCACAAAAATTACTAGAGCAAATTACTAGTTCAAAATTCACTGGTGAAAAATTGTACATTCCTACTGAGTTAATTAAAAGAGATTCAGTAAAAAACATTTCAGTTGAGAAAATTTAAATGAAATTAATAGAATATTTTAAATAACTGAGTTGTTAACGTGTTCACGAATTTAAGATAAAACAATTTTATTAATATAATGTGTATATTATAAAATTAAATAGAGATAATGTAGTTAGGCGGTGTATTTATGAAAAATGTTTTCAAAATAAATGAGAATGATAATGTAGTTGTAGCACTTATGGATTTAAGTAAAGGTGACATTGTAGAGGGAAATAACAATAAAATTGTAATTGATGAAGTAATAAAAAAAGGGCATAAAGTAGCGATTAAGGATATCGATGAAGGTGGAAATATAACTAAATATGGATTTCCTATAGGGCATGCTATTAAAAACATTAAGGCAGGTCAGTGGATACATTCACACAACATCAAAACTAATTTAACTGGTATTAAAGATTATGAGTACAATAAGAAGAATTTTAATAACAGTTTTCAAGACAGAAAATTGACATTTAAGGGTTACAGAAGAGAAAATAATACTGTTGGGATTAGGAATGAACTTTGGATAGTTCCTACCGTTGGTTGCGTAAATGGTATAGCGGATTTAATAGTGAAAAATTTTATTAAAGAGACTTCTTTTTCAGATGTCCATGTATTCAAACATAATTATGGTTGTTCTCAACTTGGGGATGATCATGAAAATACTAAAACTATATTAGGTGATATTGTTAAACATCCTAATGCTGGTGGTGTACTAGTCTTAGGTCTTGGCTGCGAAAATAATGTTATGGAAGTTTTTATTGAATCTTTGGGAGATTATAATAAGAAAAGAATAAGATCTTTAATTTCTCAACGGGTTGATGATGAGATAGAAGAAGGAACAAAACTATTAAAAGAACTTTATGAAAATATGAAAGCAGATAAAAGGGAAGATGTATCATTAGCTGAACTTAAAATTGGACTTAAATGCGGTGGTTCAGATGGCTTTTCTGGTATAACTGCGAATCCACTTCTAGGAAAATTTTCTGATTTTTTAGTTATGCAAGGAGCTACAACAGTACTTACAGAAGTGCCAGAAATGTTTGGAGCAGAGACAATTCTAATGAATAGAGCAAAAAGTTTAGAGGTATTTGATAAAACAGTTAATTTGATTAATGATTTTAAAAGATATTTCATGAGTTATAACCAACCTGTATATGAAAACCCATCCCCAGGGAATAAGGCTGGAGGAATAACTACATTAGAAGATAAATCACTAGGTTGCACTCAAAAATCAGGAACTTCAGAAATTGTAGATGTACTTAAGTATGGAGAAACTTTAAAAGAAAAGGGTCTTAATCTTTTAAGTGCACCTGGAAATGATCTTGTTGCATCCACTGCTCTTGCTTCTGCTGGATGCCATATTGTTCTATTTACTACAGGTAGAGGTACTCCTTTTGGATCATTTGTACCAACAGTGAAGATATCTACTAATAGTGAAATATACAATAAAAAGAAGCATTGGATAGATTTTAATGCAGGAGTATTATTGGAAGATGAAACAATGGATGTAGTAGTAGAACGTTTTATTGACTATGTAATTTCCATTGCTAGCGGTGAACAACTTGCTAACAATGAAAAAAATGACATAAGAGAAATAGCTATATTTAAAAATGGCGTAACACTTTAAAAAATAATCGCTTGGTTCTTACCTTCTTATAAAGGTAAAGGATTAGGCGATTATTTACCTCTATAGAGAATTTTACGATTATATTTAAGATATTTAAAATAAAATCAATCAGCGTGTTCAGAATATAAACTGTCATAGGCTTATGATATAATAAATATATGTATTACTTATTTTATGGCATCATGAAAAAACAACAACTGGAGATTATGGTCTGCTTTGTGCTGCTTTTTTTTGATTGCTAAACTGGAGATGAAATTTATGAGTTGTAAACTAATTTGTATTGATATGGATGGAACTTTACTAAATGATGAAAAAACAATAAATGAAGAGAATTTAAAAGCAATAAAAATGGCACATGAAAAAGGCGTAAAAATAGCGGTTTGTACAGGAAGGCTTTTTGCATCAGCTAAATATTATGGAGAGCTTATTGGTGTTAAAGCACCTATAATAGCTTCCAATGGCGCTTATATAAGAGAAAAGGACGAAGAAAAAATTATTTACAAACTTGAACTAGGCAAAAAAAATTGTAAACAGATACAAGATATAATTGGAAAATACAATTTACAAGTATATTACAATACTAGCGATTCCATAATAGCAACCAATGGATTTCCAAAAGACTATAATTATGCAGTAATGAATGAAAAATTAACAGAAAAATTTAAAGTGGAATTAATTGATGCCAAAGATATATATTCATCACTAGGGGAAAAAGGTGATGATGTATTTAAATGCATATGTATATCAAAAGATATTGTGGAAATTGATAAAGCTAGAAAGGAACTTATGGAACTAAATGAGTTTGAGATTGTAAGCTCAGGCAGTGATAATATTGAAATAATGCATAGGGGAGTTTCAAAAGGAAAAGCTGTTCAAGTTTTGGCCGAGTTTTATAACATAAAGCAAGATGAGATAATGTGTATAGGCGATAATGAAAATGATTTATCCATGATAAAATATGCAGGCATGGGTGTAGCTATGGGAAATGGCTCAAAACTTGTAAAAGATGTAGCTATATTTGTTACCGATACAAACAATAATTCAGGGGTAGCAAAGGCTATAGAAAAATTTGCATTATAAATATTACGGTAGAATATTTATAATGATTAAATGTAATACTACTTCTTAGGAGGTGGTTTTATGTTTAATCCAAGAAGAGTAATATTTGAAGAGCGTGCATTAAATTATGAACTGGGAAACAGTATTTTAGAAGAGTTCAAAGATAAAAAGTTGGAAATATTATATTCGAAAAATGGTAGAATCACCGGTATACCAGGTAAAACAAACAGTGAAATGTATTTTGAAGGGAAAAGTACACTAGTTGTAGGTGTAAGGAAAAATTTAAACTTTGCTACATGTAAACCATCAGCTCATTATCAATTGCCTATTGCAAGCGGATGCAACGGTATGTGTGAATATTGTTATCTAAACACTCAAATGGGAAAAAAACCATACGTTAAAATATATGTAAATATAGATGAAATACTACAAAGAACACAAGAGTATATAGATGAAAGAAAACCGAATATAACTATTTTTGAAGGTGCTGCAACTTCTGACCCAATTCCTGTGGAGTATTACAGCAGGTCACTAAAAAATTCTATAGAGTTTTTTGGAAATAATGAGCTTGGTAGGTTTAGATTTGTAACAAAATTCACAGATATTGATACTATATTAGGACTTAGACATAATGGTAATACAACTGTAAGATTTAGTATAAACACAGATAGAATAATAAATGCATATGAACATAATACTACAGCTGTGATTGAGAGAATAACCGCTGCAAAAAAGCTATATATTGATGGGTATAAAATTGGATTTATAATAGCACCAGTTTTTCTGTATGAAGGTTGGGAAGAGGAATATGGAAGTTTAATTAATCTTATAGCATTAAAATTCCCAAGAGGAAACATAACATTTGAAGTTATTTCACATAGGTTTACCAAACGTGCTAAGGAAAATATAATCAATATATTTAGTAAAACTACATTGCCCATGGATGAAGAGGCGCGTAAGTTTAAATTTGGACAATTTGGATATGGAAAATATATATACCCAGATGAGAAAATGAAACTTCTAAAAAACTTTTTTAAAAGTAAACTGCTAGAAAAATTTGAAGAAAACAGTATAAATTACATAATATAAATTGTTATATTTTGTATAAACAACTTTACTATAAAGAAATTTTAGTATAATATAAATTTTATGATTAAATATACTAATGGGGGCGTACAATTGATTTTAGGAAAAGAAAATTTTAATATAGTTTTATTTGAGCCAGAAATACCACAGAATACAGGAAATATAGCAAGGACATGTGTTCTTACAAATAGTAAATTACATTTGATTAAACCGCTTGGATTTAGTTTAGATGAAAAACATCTAAAGAGAGCAGGGCTAGATTATTGGAAAGATCTAGATATAACTGTATATGAGTCTTACGATGAGTTAAGGGAAAAGTATCAGGATAGTACATTTTATTTTTCCACTACAAAAGGTAAAAATTATTATGAAGAAGTAAAATTTAACCAAGGGGATTTTATTGTGTTTGGAAGAGAATCTTGTGGGCTTCCAGATGATATTAGAGAGAGTAACGCTGAAAGATGCATAAGAGTCCCTATGATAAAAACAAGCCTTAGATCACTAAATCTTTCAAATACGGTTGCAATTGTAGCTTATGAAGGACTAAGACAAATCGGATTTCCAAATATGAAATAATAAAGGAGAATATTAATGGAAAAAATTAAGATTATAACCGTAAGTACTGCAGATTTACCTAAGGATATAATTGATAAATATGATATTGAAGTATTACCATTAATTGTTAATATAGGTGAAAAATCTTATTTTGATGGAGTAGATATAACTACTTCTAAACTTTTGGAAATCATGGACAGGGACGGTATATATCCAACAACTACACAAGTTAATCCACAAAGGCATGTTGAATGTTTTAAAAAATATTTAGACCAAGGGTATAAAATTTTGATGATAAGTATGTCTTCTAAGATGAGTGGTACCTACCAGTCAGCTTGCATTGCCAAGGATATGCTTGAAAGTGAAAATATAACTGTAATAGATAGCCTTAACGTTACATCTGGGCTTGGAGTAATTGTGCTTAAGGCTTGTAGATTAAGAGGTGCTGGTTATAGTTTCAAAGAAATTGAAAAAGAAATAATAAATGTTATTCCTCATGTTAAAAGTATTATTGCTTTTAATAAATTGGACAACCTAATTAAAGGTGGTAGATTATCAAAGGCAGCGGGAACTATAGGTAATATTTTAGGAATAAAACTTATACTAACTATTAGAGACGGTGAAATGGTTGTAGTTGATAAAGTGAGAGGAACAAAAAAAGCGGCAAAATCCATATTAAACTATGTTACTGAAACGGGTATATCTGAAGCAGAAATGAGCATAATTTTATATATAGGTGAAAATGAGGTAAGAGAATTACTTGAAAGCAATTATAATGAAAATGAAAAATTTATAAAATGTGAGGCTGGATGCGTGGTTGGTACACATTCTGGCTCAGGTGCCTGTGGAGTATTTTTCATTGAATCTTACTAGTATGCACAAACAAAAGCATTCGTGCAATATTAACTAGTATCTGATTTCAAATTTGGTTTTCAAATTAGCATTTATTTAGGCACAAATATATTGATTTTACAATATATTTAGTTTATACTGATAAAGAGTTAAAAACAGAGATTATATATGCTACTATTTATACCAATTTTATGAAATTATATAAATAAGGTACTTAGTAACACAACTTAAAGTTAAAAGGAACATATTTTTTAGGGGGTAATCTAAAATGAACAAGAAGAAAATAGTGGCAGGAATTGCATCTTTTTTAGTTGTAGCATCAATTTTTGCAGGGTGTGGAAGTAGTACTTCAAGCCAAGGTAGTAGTGCAAAAACAGTTAAAATAGGGCTTTCTACAGATGAAGGTGGACTAAATGATAAATCATTTAATCAAGCAGCTGACACAGGAATAAAAAAAGCGGTAAAAGAATTTGGAAATATTAATTATAAACCAATTGAGTCAAAAAAAGCAGATGATTATCAACCAAATCTTCAGGCTTTAATTGATAATGGTTCGGACTTAGTATTTGGAGTAGGGTACCAAATGGCAGATGCGTTACAAACCATAGCTAATAAGTATCCAGATAAAAAATTTGCTATAATCGATAATGCCTATGATAAACAACCTAAAAATGTTGAATCACTAATTTTTAAATCCCAAGAAGGTTCATTTTTAATGGGCGTCATTGCTGCAAAAGAAACTAAGACAAATAAAATTGGTTTTATTGGCGGAAAACAAGGAGATTTAATTGATTCATTTGCAGCAGGATACATAGCTGGTGCAAAAACAATAAATCCTAGTATCGACGTTAAAGTAGTATATGCTGATAGTTATGATGATACAGCAAAGGGAAAAGAATTAGCTACTACACTTTATAACGATGGTTATGATATTGTTTATCACGCAGCTGGTGGTGTTGGTATAGGTGTATTCCAAGCAGCACAAGCAATCAAAAATTCTGGAAAAGCAGTTTGGGCTATCGGTGTTGATCAAGACCAAGCAGTAACAGTACCAGAGTATAAAGATGTAATTCTTTCAAGTATGCTTAAAAGAGTTGATACAGCTACATATGATGTTGCTAAAGACTTAAAAGATGGTAAATTTGATGGTGGTAAAGTTAAAACATTTGGATTAAAAGAAGATGGAGTTGGTTATGCACCAAGTACAAAAGATCATGTTTCTAAAGATATTTTAGATGTAGTTGATAAATATAAAAAAGCAATTGTTGATGGAAAGATAGTGGTTCCATCTAAAATAGAAGATGCGAAAAAATTTGTAGCACCTACAATTTAATAACGCCACATCTTTGAGTTTTGTTATTTCTTTCATAGATGATTCCAAAGTTATTAATATTGTAATATAATAATGGCTAGGTATAAAAACCTAGCCATTTTTATGTATAGGTAAGGCATCTGACAAAATGAACTGGTATGTTAACAGGTGATTTTATCAAGATGCCTAAATCAATTGAGGAGGATTGAGATGGATAAGGTAATGGAAATGAAACATATTACTAAGATTTTCCCTGGTACTATAGCTAATGATGATGTGACCTTTGAACTTTTAAAAGGTGAAACTCATGTTTTACTAGGTGAAAATGGAGCTGGAAAAACTACCCTTATGAATATTTTATACGGGCTTTACCAACCAGAAAAAGGCGATATTTTTTTTAATGGACAAGTTAGCAAAATTAACAACCCTAACGATGCAATAAAGCTTGGAATTGGAATGGTACACCAACATTTTATGCTTATCGATAAATTCACTGTTACTGAAAATATAATATTGGGAATAGAACCTAAAATTGGTTTGAAAATAGATATGAAAAAAGCAATTAACGATGTAAAACAATTAGCTGAAAAATATGCTTTTAATATAGAACCCACTGCAAAAATTGAGGACATTTCTGTTGGGCAGCAGCAAAAAGTTGAAATCCTAAAGGCACTTTATAGAGGTGCGGATATCCTAATATTGGATGAACCTACAGCTGTTTTGACTCCACAGGAAATAGATGAACTAGGAACAATAATTGATAACCTAAAAAAAGAGGGCAAATCATTTATACTTATTACTCATAAGCTTAAGGAAGTAATGAAAATGAGTGATAGAGTCACAATAATAAGAAGAGGTAAAGTTACTGGAACTGTTTATACCAAGGAAACAAGTATTGATGAACTTGCTGAACTTATGGTTGGGAGAAAGGTTAATCTTACAGTTAATAAATCAGAAGCAAAAATAGGAAAAGATATGCTTGTAGTTGAAAATCTTCAGGTTAAGAATCATAGGGGAATTTTAGCTGTAAAGGGCGTTAATTTAACTGTACGTGCTGGAGAAATTGTTGGAATCGCTGGTGTTGATGGAAATGGTCAAACTGAGCTAGTTGAAGCATTAACAGGACTTATAAAACCACAAGATGGAAAAGTTATGTTGGATGGAAAAGATATATTTAATAAGACTCCTAGAGAGATATCGGATAGTGGCGTTGGCCATGTTCCAGAAGATAGACAAAAAAGAGGGCTGATTTTAGATTTTTCACTATTTGAAAATTCAATACTTGGTTTATATCATAAACTTCCATTTAGTAAGGGAATTATTATGAAATATAATGAAATAAGAAAGCATTCTCAAAGGCTTATAAGTGAATTTGATGTTAGAACACCTTCAGATGAAGTTACAGCTGGATCACTTTCAGGAGGTAATCAGCAGAAACTTATAGTAGCCAGAGAAATATCCAAAAACCCTAATATTCTTATAGCTGCGCAACCAACTAGAGGACTTGATGTAGGTGCTATAGAATATATTCATAAAAGAATCGTTGAGGAAAGAGATAAGGGTAAAGCTGTACTTTTGGTTTCACTTGAACTTGACGAAATTCTATCACTTTCAGATAGAATAGCTGTAATGTATGATGGCAATGTGGTAGACATTTTAGAGAGAAAAGACGCAGATGAGAGAAAACTAGGAATACTTATGGCAGGTGGAACTGTAAAAAATGATAAAGAGGTGAGAGATGGTGAGTAATTCAGAAACAAAAAGCAACAAATTTTTGTTAGCAGCAAAATATGTTGTGAGGAGTCTAGCATTCCCACTATTTGCAATTTTTATTTCTTTTTTCGTTGCGGTGTTTTTTGTAATGTGGTCTAAAGGCTATGGGATAACACAATATTTCACAGCACTCACAGATTTGATGGGAATAATAATCACAGGAAGCTTTGGATCTACAGATCAAACACTTCAAACTATGAATTATGTTACACCGCTTATTTTTACAGGTGTTGCCAGTGCAGTGTCCTTTAAATGCGGAATTTTTAATATAGGAGTAGAAGGGCAGTTTACCTTAGGTATTCTTGCAGCAGCTGTTGTTGGTCAAATACATGGATTAAGCCCTATAGTACATATACCACTAATAATATTAAGTGGTGTTGTTGCTGGAGGACTATGGGGTTCAATACCAGGGTTTTTAAAGGCAAAATTAGGTATTAATGAAGTCATTAATTGTATAATGCTTAATTATATCGCTATGTATGTTGTTAATTTTGTAATAATGAGGACACCAGCAGGAATTCATGGTAAAGGGCAGACACCTATAATACAAGATAGTGCAAAGCTGATGAAACTTAACGGAGTTAGTTTTGGAATTATAATTGCATTAATATGTGCTGTAGTTGTATTTTGGCTTTTGTGGAAAACAACCAAAGGCTATGAGATAAGAGCTGTTGGTATAAATCCACACGCTTCAGAGTATGGTGGAATAAACATCAGTAAAAATATTATTTTTGCCATGGTACTTTCAGGGGCTATAGCTGGACTTGGAGGAGCAGTTCATCTTTCAGGCACGGTTTATATGACTACAGACTTACTATCATTTATAGGATATGGAATGGATGGTATAGCAGTTGCATTACTTGCCAAAAGCAATCCTATTGGTTGTATTCCATCAGCACTTCTGTTTGGTACACTTGAAAGTAGTTCTAGAATACTTCAGATTAATAATATACCAAAAGAAGTTGTTTATTTAATTCAATCAGTGGTAATAGTTTTTGTAGCTACAGATTATATTGTTGATTATTTCAAAGAGAAGAAAAGAAAGAAAGGAGCTGTTGTAAATGGATAAGTTCACACTTGTGGTGAGTATCGTGGCAGCCACTCTAAGAATGGCTACACCGCTTATATTCACTGGACTTGGTGGTGTGTTTTCAGAAAATGCAGGCGTTGTAAATATAGGACTTGAAGGCATGATGATTACAGGAGCATTTTTCGCAGTGCTTGGTTCATTTCTAACAGGAAGTCCTCTTGTTGGAATACTATTTGCAGCAGCGGCTGGTGGAATAATAGCAGCTCTTCATGCATTTTTAAGTATTAATTTAAGGGCAGATCAGGTTATTTCTGGTACAGCTATAAATTTATTTGCTACTGCCTTTGCAAGTTTTATGATATTTAAAGTTTTTAATACTGGTGGACAAACAAATATAGTTCATTCACTTTCATATAATATTCCAAAATTCATTCAAAATATACCGATACTAGGGACTCTTTTAGGTGGGCTGAATTGGTTTGTATATTTTGCTTTAGTTTTAGTGTTTGTTACTGACTTTGTACTTTATAAAACACCATTTGGACTTAGAATAAGAGCGGTTGGTGAGCATCCTAGTGCAGCCGATACTTTAGGAATAAATGTTTATAAAATACGATATACATGTGTTATACTTTCTGGAATGTTAGCAGGAATAGGTGGAGCTTCATTATCCATCGGTATATCAAATCTATTTAGAGAAGGAATGACTGCAGGGCGTGGTTATATAGCTTTAGCTGCTTTGATATTTGGTAACTGGAAACCAAAAGGAACAATGTGGGCTTGCCTTTTATTTGCATTTGGAAGTGCGCTTCAAATAAATGCACAGATGATGAGTTTTCAACTGCCAGATGAAATTTATGCAATGTTTCCATATGTATTAACAATGCTTGCACTTGCAGGCTTTGTTGGTAAAACAACTGCACCAGCGGCTGATGGAATTCCATACATTAAGGGAAAAAGATAGCGGACACAGGTGACAAGTTAAAGGTTTAGAAAATGAGGATGAGAGAAGATTTGTTTATGCAAATATTTTCCCATCCTCATTTTTAAGAATTATTAAAAATTTTAATTTGAATTTTTAAATTTGCAACTTATTCCTCATATAACATGTTGAAAAATAGTGAAATATAAAGTATTTTAATGTTTTTTGGTGTTTGAAAAGTGGATTTATGATATACTAAATGAATAATGGAAGATAAAAAACATAACATAGATATAGGTGAAAATTATGAATTTAGATTTTAACTTAAACTTAACTCAGCAACAGAAACTTATTATGAATCAACAGATGCAGCTGTCTGTGAAATTACTTCAAATGTCCAATTTTCAATTAGTTGAGTATCTTAATCAAGAGATACAAGAAAATCCAGTTATAGACGCTGATTTTTCTAAACTTGAAATTGGTGAGGATTTTGAGAAAATAGACTATAAAAAGTTGTCTGAACATTCAGCCAGCGATAACTATAGCTCTAGTTCATCTTATGGTGAGGAAAAGGTTTCACCTTTTAATTTTATTTCTGAAAAAAAATCCCTAAAGGATTATCTTAAAGAGCAGTTAGTTGAATCAAATGAAAATACTATTATTAAAACTATATGCATGTACATTATTGAAGGTATAGATAGTGTTGGATATTTTACAGATGACTTAGAGGACACTGCAAAGTTTTTAAAGGTGGATAGATCAGATGTAGATAGCGCACTTAAAATAGTTCAAAGCTTCGAGCCAAATGGAATTGGTGCGAAGAATTTAAAAGAATGTTTGATAATTCAAGCAGAAGAACAGGGATTATTAGATGATAATTTTCAGGAGATAATATTGAATCATCTTGAGGATATAGGAGATAATAGATATAATAAAATTGCTAAAGAACTTAATATTTCTGTTAAGGAAGCTCAAGAATATGGGGATGAGATTAAAAAATTTGAACCAAAACCATCAAGAGGATTTTATACAGGTGATGAGGTAAAGTTCATAATTCCGGATGCTTATATAGAAAATATAGGTGAGGATATATATATAATTATGAATGATACATCGATTCCAAGTTTATCCATAAACAATGTGTATAAAGATATTTTGGATGCGGCAGAGGATCAAAGTGCTAAAAAATATTTAAAAGAAAAGATGAATAGTGCCATATTTTTGATGAAGAGCATAAACATGAGAAGAAGCACGATGTATAAAGTTTTGGAAAAAATTGTAGATATCCAGAAAGAATATTTTTTAAAAGGAAATATTTATCTAAAAGCCATGACACTAAAGGACATATCAGAAAAAATTGATATGCATGAATCTACAGTAAGTAGAGCTATAAAAGAAAAGTATATATATACCAATATGGGCATAGTGAGGATAAAGGATTTATTTACAACTTCAATTACTAATGATAATAGTGAGGATGTTTCTGTAAACAAGATAAAAAATGAAATAAAAGGACTTATAGAGCAGGAAGATAATGAAAAACCACTATCTGATCAGAATATAGCTGATATTTTAAAGGGTAAAGATTTTAAAATATCAAGGCGAACAGTAGCTAAATACAGAGAAGAAATGGAAATAAAGGCTTCTTCTAAAAGAAAAAGGTTTTAGCACTATAGAAAATAATTTTTTTTTTTTTTACAAATACTATTTAAAAATTAGTCTTTTTAATCTATAATAGTAGTGGGACAAGAATTGAGTTGCTGGGACTAAGTAAGTCCAGTGAGGTGGTTAAAGTGCACGAAATATTAAAATTGCAGAAGAAAATTGTTCCAGAACTTATGGATTTGCTTGAAAAAAGATATAATATTTTAAGGACAATATACTATAATCAGCCTATAGGTAGAAGAATCTTAGCAAACAAATTAGAAATAGGTGAAAGAGTAGTTAGGACTGAAATTAATTTTCTGAAAAAGCAAAGTTTGATTAACATAGGCACCCCTGGAATGTCAGTAACATATGAAGGCGAAGAAATAATAGATAAACTTAAGAACTTTATACGACAATTTAAAGGGTTAAATGAGATTGAAATACAAATAAAAGAAAAATTGAACATAAAAAAAGTAATTATTGTGCCAGGCAGTGTTGAAGATGATAAAACTGTGATGAATGAACTAGGTAGAACAGCAGCAAAATATGTGGAAAGCATAATTAATGATGAAAGCATAATTGCTATTACTGGAGGAACTACCATGAAAAAGGTTATCGATAATTTTGATGATAATTATAATTTTTCACATGTTGTAGTAGTACCTGCTAGAGGTGGAATGGCAAGAAAAGTTGAAACAGAAGCAAATACTTTAGCTGCAAACCTTGCTAATAAATTAGGGGCAACATATAGATTGTTACATGTCCCAGATAACCTTAGTAATGAGGCATTAAGTGCAATACTTAATGAAAAAGGCATAAAGGACATAATGGATGTTATTCATAGTGCAAATATTATTGTTTATGGTGTTGGTAGGGCAGATGATATGAGTAGACGAAGAGGTTTAAGCAAAGAGGAAACATCGCGATTATTAGAGCAAGGTTCAGTTGGAGAGGCATTTGGGTATTTCTTTGATGGCAATGGAAATGTTGTTTATTCGACTCCTTCAGTAGGACTCAAAATTGAAGATATAAATAATGTGGATAATCTAGTAGCGGTGGCAGGAAAAAAATCAAAAGCAGAAGCAATAGTTGCAACACAAATGAATAATGAGAAAAGTGTTTTAATTACAGATGAGGGCACTGCTATGGAAATCGTTAGGGTGCTCAGTGAAATAGGTTAATTAATATCTATCAATGAATTTTGTTGATTTGATATTTTTAAATAAATTTTTATTAAATTGCTAATAATTATATTTACATATAATTTTAGAAATATATATCTTTGGAGGTATTTAAAAATGGCAAAAATCGCGATTAATGGTTTTGGAAGAATAGGTAGATTAGCTTTAAGAAGAATTCTTGAGGTACCAGGTCTTGAAGTTGTTGCAATCAACGACTTAACTGATACAAAAATGTTAGCACACTTATTAAAATATGATTCAGCACAAGGTAGATTCAATGGTACAGTTGAAGTTAAAGAAGATTCATTTGTAGTAAACGGAAAAGAAATTAAAGTTTTCGCTGAATCAAATCCAGAAAAACTACCATGGGGAAAACTTGGAATAGATGTTGTTCTTGAATGTACTGGTTTCTTCACAAAGAAAGAAGCAGCTGAAGCTCATATAAGAGCCGGCGCTAAAAAAGTTGTTATTTCAGCTCCTGCTGGTAATGATTTAAAGACAATAGTATTTAATGTTAACCATAATGAATTAGACGGAACAGAAACAGTTGTATCAGGTGCTTCATGTACAACTAACTGCTTAGCTCCAATGGTTAAAGTATTAAATGATAACTTTGGTCTTGAAAAAGGATTTATGACTACAGTTCATGCTTATACAAATGATCAAAACACATTAGACGGACCTCACAAAAAAGGTGATTTCAGAAGAGCAAGAGCAGCTGCTGCTAGTATAATACCAAACTCAACTGGTGCTGCTAAAGCAATCGGTCAAGTTATTCCAGAATTAAAAGGTAAATTAGACGGAAATGCTCAAAGAGTTCCAGTTATAACTGGTTCAATAACTGAATTAGTTTCAACTCTTAAGAAGAATGTAACAGTTGAAGAAGTAAATGCTGCAATGAAAGCTGCTGCTAATGAATCATTCGGATATACTGAAGACGAAATAGTTTCTTCAGATGTTATCGGAATTAACTTTGGTTCATTATTTGATGCTACTTTAACTAAAGTTATAGAAGTTGACGGAAAACAATTAGTTAAAACTGCTTCATGGTATGATAATGAAATGTCATACACTTCACAGTTAATCAGAACTTTAGAATATTTCGCTAAAATTGCTAAATAGTCTAAAAGTAAATATTTGATTATTTGAACGAAACATAGTAAAGAGGTCTGGTTTTGTAGTTATAGCTATGAGGCTAGGCCTCTTTAAATAATTTTTAGAGGTGAATTTAAATGCAATTAAATAAAAAAACAGTTGAAGACATAGAAGTTAAAGGTAAAAGAGTATTAGTTAGATGTGATTTTAATGTTCCATTAAAAGATGGAGTTATTACTGATGAAAACAGACTAGTTGGAGCACTACCAACAATTAAATATTTAATAGAAAAAGGTGCTAAAGTTATTCTTTGCTCACATCTTGGAAAGACAAAAGGACCAGATCCAAAACTTACTCTTGCACCAGTTGCAAAAAGACTTTCAGAACTTTTAGGAAAAGAAGTTATTTTTGCTGCTGATGATACTGTAGTTGGAGAAAATGCCCAAAAAGCTGTTGCTAATTTAAAAGAAGGCGAAGTTGTTCTTCTTGAAAATACAAGATTTAGACCAGAAGAAGGAAAGAATGGTGAGGCTTTTTCAAAGGATTTAGCTTCACTTGCTGACGTATATGTAAATGATGCGTTTGGTACAGCTCATAGAGCTCATAGTTCAACAGTTGGAGTTACTGAATTTGTGAAAACAGCTGTATGTGGATTTTTAATTCAAAAAGAATTAAAATTCTTGGGTGAGGTTGTTGAAAGACCAGTAAGACCATTTGTTGCAATACTAGGTGGAGCAAAGGTTTCAGATAAAATCAATGTTATAAACAATCTTCTTGAAAAAGTTGATACTTTAATTATAGGTGGCGGTATGGCTTATACTTTCTTAAAAGGCCAAGGTTATACTATAGGTAAATCACTTGTAGAAGAAGATAAAGTTGAATATGCAAAAGAAATGCTTGAAAAAGCTAAAGCTAAGGGAGTTAAACTTCTACTTCCTGTAGATAACGTTGTTGGAGCAGAATTTAATGCTGATACAACTCCAGTTACTACCGATGATGCAAATATTCAAGAAGGATATATGGGACTTGATATAGGACCAAAAACATCAAAAAATTATGCAGATGCAATCAAAACTGCTAAAACTGTTATATGGAACGGACCTATGGGTGTATTTGAATTCGCAAATTTTGCAAGTGGTACTATAGCAGTTGCAAAAGCTATGGCTGAATCAGATGCAACTACAGTTATTGGTGGCGGAGATAGTGCAGCAGCTGTTAATCAATTGGGATTTGGAGATAAAATGACTCATATTTCAACTGGTGGTGGAGCTTCACTTGAATTCTTAGAAGGAAAAGAACTTCCTGGAATAGCTGCTTTAAATGATAAATAATTAAATAATAAGTGTAGAATTTTAAATTCTACACTTTATGATACTTATAATTATGTTAAATAATAATAATTATTATTTAATATCATTTACAATTTAATTTAAAGTGATATAATATATTTAAACAGTGAAATAAAGATATTTAATATATTTAATATATTTAAGATATTTAAGGCACAAATATATATAAAAATGGAGAGTGAATTTTAATGAGTAGAACACCAATAATAGCTGGAAACTGGAAATTAAACAACACAATAAACGAATCAATAAAATTAGCTGAAGAATTAATACCACTAGTTAAAGATGCTAAGGTAGATGTTGTTATTGCACCAACGTCAATAGCACTAGATGCAGTAGTTAAAACAGTTAAAGGAACAAATGTTAAAGTAGCTGCTCAAAATGCTCATTTTGAAGAAAATGGAGCTTTCACAGGAGAAATATCTTTAAAAGCACTTGAAGAATTAGGAGTAGAATATGTAATACTTGGACATAGTGAAAGAAGACAATACTTTAATGAAACTGATGAAGCTTTAAACAAAAAAGTAAAAGCTACATTTGCACATGGTTTAACTCCAATTCTTTGTTGCGGAGAGACTCTTGAAGAAAGAGAAGCAAATGTTACAAACGAAGTTACAGGAAAACAAATCAAATTAGATTTACAAGGAATTAGCAAAACTGACGCAGCTAAAGTTGTTATCGCTTATGAACCAATATGGGCTATAGGAACAGGAAAAACAGCTACAGATGATCAAGCTAATGAAACTATTGGAGCTATAAGAAAAACTGTTGCTGAAATTTTTGGTAAAGAAGTAGCAGATAAAGTTAGAATACAATATGGTGGTTCTGTTAAACCAGGAACTATTAAAGCACAAATGGCAAAAGAAGAAATAGATGGAGCATTAGTTGGTGGAGCAAGTCTTAAGGCTAATGACTTTGCAGGTATAGTGAACTTCTAAAAACATAATAATATGTGGAAGTAAACTTTTGAATTTTACTTCCACATATCATAAATTTTTTTATAGAAAAATATATATATAAATACTTTGAATAATGCATCAACTAATTAAATTTGAAAATATCATACATTTTTATGTATGTATATATAAGTATATTTTGGATGGAGGAAATAACATGGCTAAGAAACCTGTAATGTTAATGATTTTAGATGGATTTGGACTAACTGATAGGGCAGAGGGAAACGCAGTAAAGGCAGCAAATAAACCTAATATTGATGATATATTCTCACATTATTATAATACAACACTAGGGGCATGTGGACTAAGCGTTGGACTTCCAGAAGGACAGATGGGAAATTCAGAAGTTGGACATTTAAATATTGGAGCAGGAAGAGTTGTTTATCAAGCATTGACAAGAATAACTAAGTCAATCAAAGATGGAGATTTTTTCGAAAATACTGAACTTACGGATGCAGTTAAAAATGCAAAGGCAAATGGTTCAGCACTTCATTTATTAGGATTACTTTCACCTGGCGGAGTACACTCACATACAGAACACTTAAAGGGTCTATTAGATCTTGCAAAAAAGGGTGGATTAAAAGAAGTTTATGTACATGCATTCCTAGATGGAAGAGATGTGGCACCAGCTTCAGCAAAAAACTATATTGAAGAAATTGAAAATTACATGAAAGAAATTGGAGTAGGAAAGATAGCTTCTGTTTCAGGAAGATATTATGCAATGGATAGAGATAACAGATGGGATAGAGTTGAACTTGCATATAATGCATTAGTACTTGGAAAAGGTGAAACTGCAGTTTCCGCAATTGACGCTGTAGACAAGTCTTATGCTTTAGGAAAAAATGATGAATTTGTTCTTCCAACTGTTATAGTAAAGGGAGCCGAAATTAAAAATAAGGATTCAGTAATATTCTTTAATTTTAGACCGGATAGGGCTAGAGAACTTACTAGAGCAATAAATGATAAAAACTTTGACGGTTTTTCAAGAAACGCATTAGATCTTAAATTTGTAACAATGACACAATATGATTTAACTCTTGAAGGTGTGGATGTAGCATTTAAACCTGAATCATTAACAAACACTCTTGGAGAATATGTAAGTAAACTTGGAAAGAAACAGCTTAGAATTGCTGAAACTGAAAAATATGCTCATGTAACTTTCTTCTTTAATGGTGGCGTAGAAAAAGCAAATGAAAATGAAGACAGAGCTCTTATAGCTTCACCAAAGGTAGCAACTTATGATCTTAAGCCTGAAATGAGTGCTTATGAAGTTACTGATGAACTATTAAAGAGATTGGATACAGATGAATATGACATGATAATACTTAACTTTGCAAATCCAGATATGGTTGGACATACTGGTATATTAGAAGCTGCTAAAAAAGCTATAGAAGTTGTGGATGCATGTTTAGGTAAAGTTGTGGATAAAATACTAGAGAAAGATGGTACAGTGTTTATAACAGCTGATCATGGTAATGCAGAACAAATGATTGATTATGCAACTGGAGAACCTATGACAGCACATACAACTGGTCCAGTACCTTTTGTTTATGTAAGCCAAGATACTAGTGAATTAAGAGATGGCGGAGTGCTTGCAGACATTGCACCAACAATGTTACAAGTTATGGGACTTCCTATTCCAAAAGAGATGACAGGTAAAAGTTTAATAAAATAAGGTTAAATTAAGTTAAATTTCTACTTATACACATAAAAATATGGTATTGTGAATTAGAGCTTGATAAATACCTATGTTATAAACATAGTTATTATAAATTAAATTTATGGGAGGTATTTCAAATGAAATATGATGTTGAAATTGTAGATGTCTTTGCTAGACAAATATTAGATTCAAGAGCTTTTCCTACAGTAGAGGTAGAGGTTACATTAGATGATGGTACCGTTGGTAGATCATCCGTTCCATCAGGTGCTTCCACAGGAATTTTTGAAGCAGTAGAACTTAGAGATGATGATAAAGAAATATATAATGGTAAAGGAGTTCTAAAGGCTGTGGATAATGTTAATAACATTATTGCACCAGAACTTATCGGAATGAGTGTTTATGGTCAAGTTAAAATTGATAACACATTAATCGAACTTGATGGAACAGATAATAAGGCAAAACTTGGAGCTAACGCAACTCTTGGAGTATCGCTAGCTGTTGCTAGAGCAGCAGCGGAGTCTCTTGGACAGAGTTTATACTCATATCTTGGAGGAGTAAATGCAAAAGTACTTCCAGTTCCTATGATGAACATATTAAATGGTGGTAAACATGCAGATAATAATGTGGATCTTCAAGAATTTATGGTTATGCCTGCAGGAGCAAGAAGCTTTAGTGAAGCACTTAGAATGGGAGCAGAAGTATATCATGCTCTTAAAGGAATTTTAAAAGCTAAAGGCCTTGATACAGCAGTAGGTGACGAAGGTGGTTTTGCACCAAACCTTTCCAGCAATGAAGAAGCAATAAAAATAATTATTGAAGCTATAGAAGCAGCAGGTTATACACCAGGGAAAGATGCATTTATTGCACTTGATCCAGCATCATCAGAATTTTATGAAGATGGAAAATATAATCTTGCAGGAGAAGGAAAAATTTTATCTGCTAAAGAAATGGTTGATTACTATGAACAATTAGTTAATAAATATCCTATAATATCCATTGAAGATGGTATGGCAGAAGAAGATTGGGATGGATGGAAAGAGATAACTGAGAGACTTGGAAAGAGAATACAACTTGTAGGCGATGACCTATTTGTTACAAATACTCAGAGACTTAAAACTGGTATTGAAAAGGGTGTAGCAAATTCAGTACTTATTAAACTTAACCAAATCGGAACAATTACAGAAACTCTTAACACCATTGAAATGGCTGAGAGAGCTGGATATACTGCAGTTGTGTCACATAGATCTGGAGAAACAGAAGACACAACTATCGCAGATCTAGTTGTAGCTGTTAATGCAGGACAAATTAAAACTGGAGCACCAGCAAGAACTGAAAGAGTTGCTAAATATAATCAACTTTTAAGAATTGAAGAAGAACTTGGAGACATTGGAGAATATAGAGGACTTAGTGCTTTCTATAATTTGAAGAAATAATAAAAAAAGATTGAGGGCTTTCCCTCAATCTTTTTTTATAAAAAACCATGAAATATTAAATTAAGTTGTAATAAATACGTACATATGTTAAGATGTAGAATATATGATATTGTTAATTTAATGATTTTAATGTTTTATTTTATATAAATAAAACTATCTATAGGAGGGTTTCTAGACGTGCATAATCTTTTAGTAGGTATACAAGTAATATGTGCTATCGTAATTTTAGTTTCAATTTTAATGCAACCAAGTAAAATGGATGGATTTAATTTTTTCTCAGGTGGTGGTGAGACATTTTATTCACATAATAAATCAAAAACTCGTGAGTCAAGGCTTGCTAGAGTTACAGTTTTATCTTCTGTTCTGTTTGCAGTTGTGGTTATTATGCAAAACTTACCCAAATTTATACAATAATAAATTAAACTAGGTATAATTCGATAGCATGATGAATTATGCCTTTTTAATTTTAGGCGTGTTAAAAATACACAACTAAGATGCTGATATATTTTTTCAATATGCCTTATAACAGTATTTAATTGAATATTATTTTCTATTAGGTTAAAAATTTATAATATATATAATAATAAGAATGGAGATGAAAATATGAGTATAAGAGAGACATTAATTGATTTTATGAGAGAAGAAGCATATAAACCAATGAACTCACGTGAACTTGAAAAAATATTTGATGTGAAAAAATCTGGAATTAAGGGTTTTAAAAAACTTCTAAAAGATATGGAACTAGAAGGTTTAATCGTTCAAAATAGAACTGAGCATTATGGTGTTACAGAAAGAATGGGTTTAGTAGTTGGAAAATTACAAGGACATGCAAAAGGTTTTGGTTTTGTAATATGTGATGAAGAAAGACCAGACGTATTTATTCCAGCTTCATTTATGAGCGGAGCAATGAATGGAGATAAGGTAATAGCTAAAGTAACAAGAGAACAAAATGATGGTAAGAAATGCGAAGGTGAAATAATAAGGATACTTACTAGGGCTAATAAAACAATAATTGGCACTTATGAGGATAGCAAAAATTTTGGATTTGTGGTAGCAGACGATGTAAGAATCCAGCAGGATGTATTCGTTCCAAAGAGCATGAAAGGCAAAGCAAATTCAAAAGATGTAGTAATTGTAGAAATAACTCAGTGGCCTGAAAATAGAAGAAATCCAGAAGGTAAGATAATAGAGATACTTGGCAGAAAAGAAGATAAGGGTGTGGATATACTTACAGTAATTAAAAAACATAAACTTCCAGAGGAATTTCCACAAGAAGTACTTAGTTTTGCCGAAAATATATCTGAAACAGTGCCAGAAGAAGAATATACAAATAGAAGAGATTTAAGAGATATTAAAATGGTAACTATTGATGGAGAAGATGCAAAGGATTTAGATGATGCAGTTTCTTTAGAAAAACTTGAAAATGGAAACTATCACCTAGGTGTTCATATTGCAGACGTTTCTCATTACGTTAGAGAAAAAAATCCTCTAGATAATGAAGCACTAGAAAGAGCAACATCTGTATATCTTATTGATCGAGTTATACCAATGCTTCCTAAAAAACTTTCAAATGGTATATGTAGCCTTAATCCAAAAGTTGATAGGCTCGCACTAAGTTGTTTTATGGAAATAGATAAAACGGGTAAAGTAGTTGACCATGAAATATTTGAAAGTGTAATAAAGACTAATGAGAGAATGACATATACAGATGTAACTAAAATTATTAGAGATAAAGATGAAGAAACTATTAAAAAATATGAATATCTATATGATGATTTTAAGGCAATGAATGAGCTTTTTGAAATCTTAAACAAGAGAAGACTTCAAAGAGGTGCTATTGATTTTGATTTTCAGGAAAGTAAAATAATATTAAATGAAAATGGTAAGCCAATAGATATACAGCCTTATGAAAGAGCAGTAGCTAACAAGATAATAGAAGAATTTATGCTTATTTGTAATGAAACTGTTGCAGAACACATGTTTTGGACAAAATTACCTTTTGTTTATAGGGTTCATGAGGAGCCAGACACTGAAAAACTTGAGCACTTTAACGAATTCGTACATAATCTTGGTTATGTAATAAAGTGGGGCAGTGAGGTTCATCCAAAGGAACTTCAAAAGATTATAGAAGAAGTAAAGGGTAAAAAAGAAGAAACAGTTGTAAGTACATTACTTCTAAGATCTTTAAAACAGGCAAGATATTCTCCAGAATGTGTAGGACACTTTGGACTTGCAGCAAAATATTATTGCCATTTTACATCACCAATAAGAAGATATCCTGATCTTATGATTCATAGGATAATAAAGGAACATCTTCATGGAAAGATAGATGAAAAAAGGAATAAAAAGTTAATTGGAATAGTTGATTTTGCTTCTGTTCAATCTTCTGAAATGGAGAGAGTAGCACAACAAGCTGAAAGAGAAGTAGATGATCTTAAAAAAGCTGAATATATGCTAGATAAGATTGGAAAAGAATATTCGGGAATTATATCATCAGTAACAAACTTTGGTATATTTATAGAACTGCCTAATACCGTTGAAGGACTTGTTCATATAAGTGAATTGAGTGATGATTATTATGTATTTGATGATAAGCATTTATGCCTTATTGGTGAAAGAAGTAAGAAGATTTATAGATTAGGCGATGAAGTCAATATAAGAGTAGAGAAGATAGACATGGCATCTCATGAAATATACTTTGCAATTATTGAAAAAAATGAAAAAGCTATAGAAATAGAAAAAATAGTGGATAAAAAAATAAATTTATCAGAACTTGAAGAAATTGAAGCAAATACTGGGGATGAAGATGCGAAAGTTGAAGTTGTACACCCAGCAAGTAGAAATAAAGATGTAGCTGAAATTTACAAACCAGAAACTAAAGAAGATTAAAAAAAGCTAACTCATAATTAGATCAATTGTGAGTTAGTGTAAAACAAAATAGAGTATGGGTAGGTGTTATATGTGAGTAAGGTTAGAGAAAACAAAACTTTAGCAGAAAATAAAAAAGCTAGACATGATTATTTTATAGAGGAATCTCTGGAATGTGGAATAGAACTTGTAGGTACGGAGGTTAAATCCATAAGAACAGGGAGAGCCAATCTTAAAGATAGTTATGCAGAGATTAGAAATGGTGAAATTTTTGCATGTAATATTCATGTAGGGCCTTATAAAGATGGAAACATAAACAACAGAGATCCACTTAGAAGGAGAAAACTTCTTTTACACAAAAAAGAAATAAGAAGATTTGAGTCATATATAAATCAGCAGGGATATACACTTATACCATTATCTCTTTACCTAAAGGATGGAAGAGTTAAAGTTCAACTTAGTGTTGGAAAAGGTAAAAAAGAATATGATAAGAGAGATGTAATGCTAGAAAAGGCTGCAAAACGAGATATAGCGAGACAATTTAAAGAACAAAATAAGTATTAGAACTAGCGTAAATAGGATAAAATTCAAAACGTGGTATTATATAACACTTGCTAAAAGCATATAAATAAGGTAAAATGTAAGGACAGTGACGTTAAGTTAATAAAATTTAACATTGCATGAAAGAAAACTTTTGTTTGCAGAGGTTAGACCTTGTAAAATAGTATTTTGCTATTTTAGTCTTCATATATTTATATATAGGAAGAAAACAAGGGGGCGTACTTTGGTTTCGACGGGGATACGTTGTGCCTAGGAAGCGAGTCGAGGGAACCTATGGACCCGCGTTAAAAAACTATTGGAAACATTTAAACGCAAACGAAAATAGTTACGCTTTAGCAGCTTAGTCTGCTTCGTCCACCCTTTGAGTCCCACGGCTTAGGATTGGGCGTCAATTAGTGGGGAAACGAGCCTGGCTAAGCTTTGCCCCAGGAACGGAATTTATGAAGCTACTGAAGCTAAGAGCCTGTCTTTCGGCGCTTAACAGAGGGAAATTTAAATGAGAGACTGCACTCGAAGAAACCTAGGTGTTGCGATTTTCGGACAGGGGTTCGATCAAAATGGTCGCCTTATGGAGTGATTCATAAGTGAAAACTTGGCTTTATCGGTGAAACCGTAACACTATGAAGGTGACGGCAATACCGAGAGGTATGTAAAGAAATTTAACAGCCTCGTATCGACTTATAGGCTTCTAAGTTCAGTTTTTTGAATATGAGGTACTAGGATAGAAGTATTAAAACTATAATATGACTTCTATAACATGCCAGGGAGCTTAGTAATAAGTTCAAGATATAGTCAACACATATGGAAACATATGAAAGCATATAGAAATATATGTTAATTGTGCCCCCTCGCCTCCACCATAAATCAAGGATTAAATAAAAACCGTATTGGAGAAATCCAATACGGTTTTTTTCGTAAATGAGAATCAACATTTCATATTTTGTCATTCGAATTTACTCAGGGAGCATAGCGAGTCGAGTTTCCGTTATAATAAACATGTTTATTAAATTCCCATGTTTATTAAAGTCTCAAAAAGTCATTATAAAATTTTTCCTTAGCTTGAAGTGCTTCAAAAGAATATCTTCCATTTCTAGGCGTAAGAGACTTATCCGATGACACGTCCCTGGATAACGAGTTCTAAGTTTCAGATGGGGAAAAACTCCACCTGAAACTTAGAACTCTGTTAATATTCAGTTAATAATAATAAAGCTCTTTTTCGTTTAGATTCAATAATTAAATAAGGTTCAATAGACTTTAGCAAACTTATGGCATTATCATATTTTAAAACATAACTATAGGATTCTTTGTATTTTTCTGAATTATAATTTTTCTTGTGAGTTATTGTACCCATACCAGTCTTTAACTTTATCCAATCTAAAAGTTCTAATGTGGTAGAACTAATACTTAAGCAGGGAGCAGGAAATTGGTTTCTGTGAAACTTTATAAGCATTATACTTCCTTCACCATCAACTATTCCAGCTATATATGCTTTTTCTTCAGGAGTCAAAATTATCACTACCTTAATTATTTTAGGTATTAATAATATAACCAATTTTTATGGAATTAACACACAAAAAAAAAATAACAAGTTGAACCATTTCAGGAGTTATCTCCATATTTACTTGCCAGATTTCAACACCATTTTTCACAGCGTCCCTAACTGCTGTAAGTATTTTCTCGCTCTTACTAGTTTTTGGTGGTACTATAAATCTTGGATTATTATAGATAAAACAGTTAAGCAGTATGGCTCTTTGATTTATATTCAGGCTGCTAGATAACTCGGATATGTGTTTGATGAATCTGTCAAATGAATTAAATTCACTGTGTGATTTATAAGTAACATTTGAACTGTAGGGTAGTTCTGCAAGAGATGTTTTCACTTCAATATAGGTGCTTTCTACTAAAAAATCCAGCCTTGAATTACCAAGAGTTTGTTCGCGAATAGTGTTATGTCCATTAGCAACAATTTTGCTTAATTGATCTGTTTTTAAAAAATGTTCTATATACCTATTTACTGCATTTTGATTAATACCAATCCATTTTTTTGAAGAAGAAGCAGGTACATCTAAGGATATAGCTTCTACTGTGAATGGTGTTTTTCTCTTTTCATCCTTCGCTTTAGACATAAGGCAAGGAATATCTTTGAATATGAAATTCCCAATGCGTCCAGTGGAAGGACAATGACATTTGTAAATGGTACCATCTAGTTCAACATCCATTATAAATCGGTTTGGTCTACTTTTTATTATCCCTTCAATTAAAGGTGTTTCAAAGACGTAGCTTCTATTATCACTAAATAACATTTTTTACCTCCTAATATAAAATAATATTTATATATACATTTAAGTATGCTAATCTCCTTAATGCCAAGCTTTTACCAGCTTGATAAAAATATTATTTAAATTTTGTACTTCTTCATCCGTTAAGGATGAAAGAACACTTCTTTCGCAATTTATTAATATAGGCCAAAGTTGCTTAAGCATGTCTTCACTTTTATTAGTAAGTCGAAGGTTATACATTCTGCGATCAACAGTATTTTTTACACGGATTAAGTAACCAAGTGATTCAAGGCGATCAACTTTTTTAACAGTAGTAGTTCTATCAGCATGTATAACTTCACCAACTTGTTGCTGAGTAGCATCAGGCATAGAAGTTATAACTGTTAGAAGTCCAAATTCCTTTGAATCAATCTGATAGGGAATTAATTCTGCATTAAAGTTCTCTATCATCTGTTCAGTGACTTTACCAAATAAAAAACCCATACTATTAAAAATACTAAACAATGTAACACCTACTTTCAAACATATAGTCATGATATTATATAATCTTTAATTAATATAATCAGTATAACTGATTATATTAGCAGCGTCAATATCAAGTTGTAGAATGCATGAATAAGATAAATAAAAACCGTATTGGAGAAATCCAATACGGTTTTTTCGTAAATGAGAATCAAAATTTTATATTTTGTCATTCGAATTTAAATGTTATGCCGTTTTATTTGGATGTGGGAGACTCTTGAGGGTTCCAATAATCCCGGATAAGCTTAATACATCCGTTTTGGGTACGGCACACATCAATATAGCGCTTTTCAAAAGTTTTGCCAGTTGCCAGTACGGTTCCATGCGATGTCATTTCTACTATGACACAGTCAGGATCAATCATGTGGTGGACCTCGATATCTGTAAAATGTGAAAATGAGACGATATCTAGAATTGCTTGGATGTACATAATGATTTTGTTTTTTCCCTCCACCCGCCTTGGCCTGGTGGGCGGAGCAAATGGGAATTCCATGACTACACCTTCAGCCATCATATCGAATAAAGCATGCACATTTCCAGTTTGGATTAATTTAAATACTTGTTCGAAGACTTCGGCGGCCCCCATGGAATCATGTCTTGCAGAGGTCGATTGGCTGGACGTTGATTGAGAATTTTGTGAATCAGACATATAGTTTTCACTCCTTTTTAATATAGTATATAGTTGGACAAACAGTACACTTATTTTTTAATGGAAGGCATAATTATTTACCATTTAGCTTTGTTAGTTCCTGCCATGAAATATCAGGATGTGTGTACCGCTTCCTGTTTTTTGTTTTGTCCTTGTAGTTGATGGCTTTCGCCGGGCAATGCTGAATACAGGCTAAACATTGTTCACAGTGGTGTTTAAAATATGGTTTTGTGTCCTGACCCAAATCAATGTTGTTTACCGGGCAGACTTTTTGGCAGATACCGCAATGAGTACACGTGTCGGATACATTGAAATGTTTATCACTATGATGGATAAAGTGCATAACTCCATTATACATAAGTTGCTGGAACGGTTTGGTTCTCAATGCTGTCAGATCAACGGTCCTTTTTTTTATGTTACCGATGATTGGCTTCAAATCCTGGGCGGATTGCCGCGTTTCCTCTTCAACGGTGTCATGCATGTCAAACATAATGATATAGTTTGATAACATATCGAGTTTTTCAGCGTAGTTCAGCGTTATACCTTTTCGCTTCAGCAAATTGCGTAGTTGAACTGTGGAATTGCCGGAACGTTTAACACTTCCGCAGGTAGCAACGGCAAAAAAGTAGGCATTCTTGTTATTTTGAAAATTAAATTGTGAAACAAAGTCCTGGACTCTTGCAGGTACACCACGGTAATAAGTCGGATACACAAAACCAATTACATCGTATTCATCTGTAAGGGTGTATTCCTTATGGGAGCCCATGGATACAATTTCGCAGTTTTCAAGTTCTTCTGAGATTTTTTTTGCGGCCCATAAGCTGTTGCCTGTTCCTGAAAAGACGAAAATGATGCTTTTCTTCATTGTATTTTAAACTCCTCTCATTATATGACGTGGCATGGTGTGCACATTTATATATACGTATATTATAATTGGAATCAACATTCCGCTTATAAAGCATATTATACGGAATTAACATTCCGTTGTCAATATCTATTTTTTCATGTAAAATAGAGAGGAAAGAGGTGGCTATCTTAATGATAAAGAAAGAATGCTCTTCGGGCGAAATATGTAATTTTCACGAGACAGAGAAGGTACAAACAAATAATTCCCCATTTTCTGATTCAGAAAAGTCTATGAGGGCAGATGCAAAACAAAATAGACAGAAGATACTGGACGCGGCTCTTAAGATTTTTACCGAAAAAGGGCTTGCAATTCCAATTGGTGAAATTGCAAGCCAAGCAGGGGTAGGCATCGGCACAATATATCGCCATTTTTCCAGCAAAGAAGCATTGTTTGAGGAAATATATATTAGTTATAAAAAGCAACTTACAGAAGATGCTAAGTCTCTTGCTAACAATTCTGATCCTGGTAAGGCATTTTTTGATTTCTTTTCACGCATAATGGAAGATGGTTTTAACAATAAGGCTTTGAAAGACGCTTTTAAAAGTCTTACCTTCACTCGGACGGAAAACGCTGGCGTAGTAAAGGATTTCCAGTCGGCATTCGCTAGTCTTCTTACCCGAGCCCAGCAATCCAAGGCGGTACGTGAAGATATAGGAGTAAAGGATTTAATTACTCTTATGATGGGCCTTCTGCTTGCTATAGACCAAGGAAAAGGTGATATGGATATAAGCCGATTCAATAGATTGATATCCATTGTTAGCGATGGAATTCGTTATAAGGAATGAATGTAAGTTGGAATTCGATTAACTGGGCTATTAGATAATAATAATAGCATGTCCTCATTGTATCAATATTATAGTTATTAGATATAAATCAAGGATTAAATAAAAACCGCATTGGAGAAATCCAATACGGTTTTTATTGTGTTTTTGAATACCACAGGTTTTACCTGTGGTTCTGTGGAAAAAAAGAACCCACTTTGCTAATGTTCGCCAACCAATTTTAAAGGCAAAGGAGGTTATCCAAATGGACATTCAGAGTTCAGTTGCAGTAAATGGAATTGCAAATAACATATTGTGTTTGCACCCAAGTATCGAAGGCAGATGATATATGGGAAAATAAAGGTGGATATAGGGCTGATACTTAGGAAATTATGTGAGTATAATGGCGTAGAAATAATAGAAGCAAATGCATGTCCAGATATTTTAAAGCGGCTATTTCATTTATTGGGTGTACGATGTTTTGGTATATGATTTTAGGTTCAGTTTATATGTTGATATTTACTACCAATATGGTTGTTAAAGATGATAAGTTTGAGAAAACAAATAAAATACAGTAATGATAAACAGAAATTAAGAGAATGAAGGATAATTGATAACAAACTGTATGCTTTTATATGATACTTAATGATATTAGATATAAAGAAAAACGGCTAAAACCATTGAGTATACAAGACTATATTGCTAGCTATTATTACATGGAAAGTACATAGCCTAACTCGAGAAAACAGGCGAATGGGTTATTCTGTTACTAGGGTTCAAATCCCTATCTCTCCGCCAATATGAAGGGCTCTAGCAGATTGTGCTAGAGCCTTTTAGTATTATTTAATATAATTAGGTATGACTGACGACAATTTGTCGACGCTAATTAAAACTAAGCGAAATTAGATGATATTTATTGGACATAATAGCTGAAGTAGTTTTTACATTGACTGCATCTTTTTTATGAAAATAACACATCATAAATTAAATATTGATAAAATCCATTGTAAGTTCAAAATAGTTAACAAGTTGAACCATTTCAGGAGTTATCTCCATATTTACTTGCCAGATTT
>NZ_KK366007.1:298686-478197 GCF_000686725.1 Clostridium akagii DSM 12554
GTTCTCTATCATCTGTTCAGTGACTTTACCAAATAAAAAACCCATACTATTAAAAATACTAAACAATGTAACACCTACTTTCAAACATATAGTCACGACGATATATAATCTTTGATTAATATAATCAGTATAGATGATTATATCTGTAGTGTCAATATCAAGTTGTGAAATTTTTTTGGTGAATTTACTCAGGGAGCAAGGCAAGTGGAGCCATTTTTGTAAACCTGTAAGGAATGAATTTTCGTCAAAATCAGATACGTTAAATCAATAATTATGTTACAAGTTGGAAATAACTATATCATAGTTTGAAATAATTTGGTGGTATAATAAATCAATATGCTATTTAGAATATTGATTTATTTATTATACTGTACAAAACTAAGGATTAATATAATTAGTATGAAAAATAAAGGGGGAGACTATTGCGTAATAGAAAGATACTTATCATTGAAGATGAAGAAAATATATCTGATCTTGTTTCTCATTATCTTGATAATGAGGGATATAGAACAAAAGTGGCTAATTGTGGAGAAGAAGGCCTGCGGGTTGTAGGAGAATTTTTACCGGATCTTATATTACTTGACTTAATGCTTCCGGATATAAGTGGGTTTGAAGTGTGTAAAAAGATATCAGCTAGCTATATTATACCGATTATAATGATGACCGCAAAATCCGATACTGTTGATAAAATACTTGGTATGGAGCTTGGTGCAGATGACTATATTACAAAACCTTTTAACATGAGAGAAGTAATTGTAAGAATAAAAACTATATTTAGAAGAATAGAGCTTACTTCTGTATCAATAACAGATAATGAGGTAAAAGTGATAAAACTTGATAAAGAAATAGAAATATATATAGAAAAACATGAGGTATTTAAAAATGCTAGAAAAATAGAGTTTACAAATAAGGAATATGATCTATTAGTATATTTGGCGGAGAACCGTGGAAATGTCATTTCAAGAGAAGTGCTTTTAGATAAGGTTTGGGGAATTGATTTTATAGGTGATTCTAGAACTGTAGATATACATATTCAGCGTATTAGAAAAAAGATGCAGGAAGATAAAAATTCATCAATTATAGAAACAGTATTCGGTGTTGGATACAAGCTTGTATGAGAAGGTGTAAATAATGAAATATTCAATACAACAAAAAATTATCGTATATTTTTCAATTATAATATTTATAGGACTTTCTTCAATTGCCTTCATCTCATATAATATCACAAATCAAAACACTAAGAATATTGTAAAAAATGATATGATTGTGGCAAAAAGAAATATTGACATATATCTAAAACAATATTTTTTATTCAATAATTTAGAGGCAACTAAAACTTCAATTAGTTCTGAGGCAGAGGATATATCTAATCAATTAAGTACTCAAATGGGAAATACCGTAGACATTTATGATTTAAATGGAAAAAAACTTTCCCATAGCTCAGAGATAGCAGCAACAATTAAGAAATCAGATGACTTGGAAAAAGCCATTAATGGTGAGATTTCATATAGTACAAATTTCGTAGACGGTAAAGTTACTGTAAGTTTATCTTATCCTATAGAAGAATCAAATGCTAAAATTGGAATTATTAAATACAATAAGGATTATTCTAGCTTATATGGTTTTAATGAAAAATTCAAAAATATTATTAATCTATTTGCTACTTTAATATTTGTTGTTATTTTTATTGCCTCATTTATTTTTGCAAGACAAATAACAAAACCAATTAAAAAACTTACCCAGGCCTCTGATGAAGTGTCTAAGGGTAACTTTAATATTGATATAGATATTACTTCAAAGGATGAAATCGGATATTTAAGTTCTAGATTCAAGATGATGATAGAAAAAATTAAGAATGATAGAGATACAATAGATGAAGTACAAAAACAAAACAAACTTTTTTTTGATAATGTAACCCATGAACTTAAAACTCCAATCACTACAATAATGGGTTATGCTCAAGGCATTGAGGACTTCGGTCTTAAAGATGATGAGTTTAACAGGAAAGGGCTTAAATGCATTATAAGTGAAAGTAATAGATTAAATAATTTGGTAATAGAGCTACTAGAACTTTCAAAAGCTTCTACTAAAAATTTTAATTATGATTTTAAGAATGTAAATATAAGTGAATTAATCAAAGAAACTTGCGATGAAATGAAGATAAAAGGACGAAAATATAACATTGGTATAGAATATTTTGTAAAAGATGAGCTCTTTTTAAAGGCGGATAGAAATAGGTTAAAGGAAGTATTGATTAACCTTATTGACAATTCTATTAAATATGGAAATGTGAATTCAACAATAAATGTAAAAGCTTATAAAGAAGAAAAATATATTTTCATAATAATTAAAGATATAGGAGAGGGAATTTCAGAGGAATTTATTGATAAGATATTTGATCCATTCTATAGAATATCTAAAAATGTTTCTAGCGAAAGGGGCAGTTCTGGGCTTGGAATGAGCATTGTAAAAGGAATAGTTGAAAAACACAACGGCAATATAGAAATTAAAAGCAAGTTAAAAGAGGGTACTGAAGTTATTTTACGATTTGAAGGTGATGTTTTATGAAAAAATTTAAAACCATAAAAATTGCAAGTTTTATAGGATTGGTTATTATATTAAGTGGTTTTATTATAGGATTTTTTATTTTTAGTAATTTATATTCATATGGAAATAAGAATTCCATTACAACAACACTAGATAGAAGCCTTTTTAATGTAAAAACTTCAAATAATGAAGAGAATCATATCGTTGTAGACAAGATTACGAAATTAATCATACCATATATTTTTATAGATTACGATTTTTTAGACATTAATACAATTGCATTTACGAGTCTAGATAAGAATGATAACACATCTTATGTTAAAACTAGTATATATGATATAAGAAAAAAATTATTAACTTATAAGTCCAATGATGAAAATCCTACTAATGGTAGTAAGATACACATATCTATGGATGGTAAAATGATATTGACTTCTTATAAGAATAACAATATTAAATTAAATAAGACTAGTATATATGATGTTTCAGCGAAAAAACTGCTCAAAACTTTTGGTGGTGTGGCTACCTCAGCTTGGCTTCCTGATAACAGTGGATTTGTAGGAATAGATAATTACCTATTCGTCCAGAATATAAGAACTAATGAGAGAAAAAACTTATTTAAGCTACCAGAAGATGTAAAATTGCTTTTTAAGGAAAATTTGATTTTAAAAATATCTGAAGACGGTGAAAGAGCTTGTTTAAGCTATAATAATAATGTGATTATGGTAGATATAAGAACTGGGAAATTGATCAAACTTATAATGCCAGGGCCTATAATTGCTTTAAATGATAAAAATATTGTAATAGCATGTTCGGCAATAAATAATGATTATGGATTATATTTATATGACATTAAAAATAAGTCTTATAAGAAAATTAGTGTATATAATAAATTTTTCAATGTGGACATATCTCCCAGTGGTAAAAAAATAGTTTATGGTGCATTAACCAATGATGGCAAAACTGAAATTCATGTAGCTTACTTAAACAATGATAAAATAATAAACGATGTAGTAATTTATAAAGATTTAAAAGATATAATTAATCTTAGATGGTCAAGGGATAGTCAAATGTTATACTTTGTTACTCAGAATGTGTCGACTATTGAAATGCAGAAAGAGAAACAAGAAGGTAACAATATCCGTGGTAATACATTAATATATAGGATTTCATTTAAAAGCAGTTAGTATTTTAGATACATAAAAAAGGAACAGTACACTGAAAAACCAATTTTCAATAAGTATTATACAGAAATGTAAGCTATGCTAGTAGACATGGCTTTTTTTTATTTAAAAAAATAGAGATATATAATTTACAAGTTAGAAATAACTACTATAATGATTGAAATAACCTTGTATTATAATTTAATTATAATGTATCTAGTTAATTAAAGGAGGTTCCTCATGGAAATACAATCAATAATACACAAAAAAACTGTGAAAGTTAGTATAATTTTTTTCGCTATTTTTTTTGCTGTATATTTAGGTATATTACTATTTTTTAGCAACCATTTTTATTATGGTTCTGTAATTAATGGCATTAATGTTTCAGGTAAAACTGTAGATCAAGTGGACAAAGAAATATCAATGAAATCCCAAACATATACACTGGAATTTAAAGAACGAAATGGTGTGAAAGAACAGATTAAGGGTACTGATATTTCTTTGAAATATAAAACAAAGAGCAAAATTCAAGTTTTAAAAGACAGTCAGAATTCATTTGCATGGATTTTTGCTATTTTTAGTACAAAAGATTATGAAATGGATGGAATAGTGACTTATGATGAAAAATTATTAAAAGAACATTTTGATAAGCTTTCTTGTTTTGATAGTAAAAAAATAATTCAACCTAAAAATGCTAGCTTTAAATACGCAGATACAGGTTATTTGATAGTAAATGAAGTTATAGGCAATAAAATAAATAGCAAACTTTTGTATACAAAGGTAGTAAGTGCAATTCTCAAGGGAGAAACATCAATAGATCTTGAGAAGGAAAATTATTACATAAATCCAAAATATACTTCAAAATCCAAAGAAGTTCTTGCTACTAAAATATTACTGGATAAATATACAGCTTCAAAAATAACTTATACCTTTACTGGAGGTAAAGAAGTTTTAGATGGTTCAACAATACACAACTGGATTGATGTTAACAAAAACCTTGAAATTATATTCGATCAAAACAAAATGCAAAATTATATAGAAGAACTTGATAATAATTACAATACATTTGGCAAGCAAAGAGATTTTGTCACATCCCTTGGAACAACGGTTAAAGTCAGTGGCGGTGATTATGGATGGTTAGTTAACCCCACAGTAGAAGTCAATGATTTAATTGTAGCTATAAAAAACGGACAAGTAATAACGAAGCAACCAAAGTATAGCCAAACTGCAGCATCTCATAATGTTAATGATATCGGGAATACCTATGTGGAAATTAATATTGCAAGACAGCATTTATGGTTCTATAAAAATGGATCTCTTGTTGTCCAAGGAGACGTTGTTACAGGTAATGTAAGCATAAATGACGGAACACCAACTGGTGTTTATAGATTAAAATACAAAGAAAAAGATGCTACATTAATAGGAGAGGGGTACAGTGTTCCTGTAGCTGAATTCATGCCATTTAATGGTGGTATTGGTATACATCCTGCAACTTGGAGAAATAAGTTTGGTGGAAATATATACTTAACAAACGGTTCTCATGGTTGTATAAATTCGCCACCTAGTTTAGCAAAAACAATATATGATAATATCGATGTTAATACTGCAATTGTTTGTTATTAGTAGCAATTTAAAGTACTAGTCAATACCTATAAACTTATAATTAGTTAAAAAATTTCTAATCAAATATGAACGGAGAGTGATACTGTTGAAAGATTTTTGGTGTGAAATAAATTTAGATAAATTAGAGTATAATGTAAATTTAATTAAAAAAAATACTTGTAAAAAAATAATTGCTGTAGTTAAAGGTAATGCATATGGTCTTGGAATTGAGGAAATAACTAGATTTCTAAGCGATAAAGTAGAAACATTTGCAGTTTCAACTATGGAGGAAGCATTAAAGATCCAAAGCAATAAGGATATTATAATTCTAACACCATTGTATAATTTTAAATATATAAATGAAATGAAAAAAAATATAATAATTACAATTGATAGCGAAGAGTGCTTACATAAAATTAGCAAAGATACTAAATGTAGAATTCAAATTTATGTTAATACTGGAATGAATCGTTTTGGGGTACAACCAAACAAGCTTTATGATCTAATACAAGAAATTAAATCACAATATAAAAATATTATTATAGATGGTATTTATACTCATTTACATAATGATAAAGATATAAAATATACCCTAAAACAAATAGATTATTTCAAAAGTATAACTTTACCTTTTATAAATGATATACCTAATATTCATTGTTTAAACTCAAATGCATTCTTAAACCATGATTTATATAAAGCCGCTGATTTTACAAATTGTATCAGAGTAGGAAATTTAATTTATGGATATAGTGGAAAAAATTCAGGATATAAAAAAATTTTCAATTATTATGCACAAATAATTAGAACCTATAAAGTATCTAAAAATCAATATATAGGCTATAACAATACATTTAAAACAAATAAGGACATTAAAGTAAGTTTGCTTAATTTTGGTTATATTGATAATTTTGGATGTTCTAAGAACTCTGGAAATGGCTTAATATATAATTTATTAAAAAAGATTTTTCATTATTTTAGACCACCAATACTTATTTCAAATAAAGGCGAAACTGTGCATAGTATTGGTAAATTTATGAACAATGTACTGATTAATTCAGATAATATAAGTGAAGATTCTATATTAACTGTACATATGTCCTCAATTTTAGCAGATAGTTCCATAAAAAAAGAGTATGTTATATCAAATCTATAAAATTAATTAAATTGATTAAATCAGCTTTGTTTTTTAATTCTTAAGCAGTTCCTTTAGGGATATGTGATAGAGTAATAAAAAAACAAAACTTATACATTTTGTTTACAAGTCTGAGATAACTATCATTAAATTTGAAATATCTTAGGTCTATAATAAAATTATGGAATAAATCTTATAAGATTAATCCAAAATAATATTTATAAAGGAGATTATTATTATGAAAAAAACAATTCTAGGAGCTGCACTGGTTGCAGTAATGGCCACTTCTGTTACATCTTATTCAGCAACCAATGTTCATCAAACAAGTGATTCAAACAAAGGTACACAAATATCATTGGCAGGGTCAAAACAGCAGGTACAAAATAGTGCAGCAGCTAAAGTTAGCGGAGAGACAACTCAGGGAGTCATAGAATATTCAAAAAGGACCGAAATCTCCAAAGATGGATCTAAGTCTATTGAAGAGACTTGGGTGAATCCAAATACTTTTGATTTTAGAGATGATATAAATAATGTTTGGGTTAATGATAGTCAATTTAAGGAAACTGATGCTCAGATTGCTAAAACTAAACAAGCTAAAGCTAATATTGTCAAATATAGTAGTACCTATAATGAAGGAAAACATGTTGTAAATATAACAAGAGATGATAACGGTAATGCAGTAAAAGGTAATGAATATCAAATAACACAAAAAGAAGCAGATTCTGAAATACAAGACATACAGAAAAACCGATCTTTTGCTGGTATTAAAGCATTATATGCTGATTCATCAGTTTGGAAAGATGCAGGAACATATACCACATCGGATGGCAAAAAATTAAAGAAAGTATCATCTGGTGACATAAACGATGAAATGCATGTTATCTATCTTAATGAAGATGGTCTTCCAGTTAAAGTAGATGTATATTTAAAAGGAAAACTTACAAATGGAGGAAGTACTACTGAGTATGAGTATAAGCTTATCCAAGATGATGGAAAGATTTTTAATACAAGTGGAGTAAAATTAGTGAACCTTGGAATTCTATAAGGTGCATTTAAGAATGCAAATAAAAAATAGTACCAATTCTATGAAGATATAATTCAAGATAATACTGTCAATGTATTGGTACACAAAGTTTTACTGGAATATAGTAAAAGCTACACAAGGTAAAACTCCACATTCATAATCAGTAGGTTATGTGCTCGAATCACATCATAAGCCGAATAAAATGGGAAATGCCAAGTCTTTGAGGACTTGGTATTTTGTTATAATTTATCAATATGAAAAATTGCATATTTAACGTTTGATGATGGTCCATCTGAGAATACTGCATCTATATTACAAATATTAAATCAAAATGGTATAAAAGCAACATTTTTTCTAATTGGTAAAAGTGCGGAAAAGAACGTAGACCTTGTTAAGAGAGAAGTAAATGAAGGAAATGTGGTTGGAAATCATACATATAGTCATTCAATTAGTTATAACGAAGGAGCAGAAAACTTTCTTGATGATGTGCAAAGATGTAATCAAGTGTTGAAATCCATATTAGGCGATCAATATAGCTCAAAGCTTATGAGATTTCCAGGTGGCTATTTGGGACATGGAAATAGATTAGTTCCATATAGAGATGCAGTGGTAAAAGCGGGATACACATATGTAGACTGGAATGATGAAACAGGAGATGCAGAAGGTAGCAATCCAGCAGTTCCAGTACTAATGAATAATTTAAAAGTAAATACTGCCTCGGCATCATCTGATTCAGTAGTAGTTTTAATGCATAATGCAGGACCAAAGAAAAATACTGTACAAGCCCTACCAGAAGTTATATAGTATCTTAGGGAAAATGGATATAGTTTTGACACAATCCATTAAATTTAAAAATAAGACAAGAAATTTAATTAGAAATTACTAATAATGGAGATATGTAGCTGTCAATTGAATCTTTCAAGTGTATTGTTTGTATATATTATCTTTCTAATTTCCGGAGGAAAATTAAAATATGTGGATAGATCTTCCTAAATGTTCTTCCATTTCTGATTCTAGAAATTGCTGAATTATATCACCAAGCAATCGTTGGATCAAGCAATTTTTACCTACTAAATCTACTGTGTTGCTACATATACATAAAAAGAACGTACGTAGATTTGATTTACATAAATCTACGTACGTTCCCAGCAAGCATCTTGCTACAATAACTTAATCAGCTCTTCTAACTCATTAGATAAATCTTTTGCAAGGGTAAAATCAGTATCCTTTAACGCTAACTCTATTTTGGTTTCAACTAATTTTTTCTTTTGTTCAATTTCTAAATAGTCTTTGTCAAAATGATTAGCATAAATCATCTTTCTGAACTTTCGCATACTGGTTTTTCTAATTGTTTTGTCTTCAATGATTAAAACATAATCCATACAGTTTACTATAGTATAGAAATCATGAGAAATCATTAGAATAGCACCTTTATAGTTCTCTATGGCTTTTTCCAGTGCTATTTGTGAATAAGTGTCCAAATGACTTGTGGGCTCATCAAGAAGTAGCATATTTGTCTTACTAGCAGAAACTTTAGCCAATTGAAGCATATTTTTTTCTCCACCAGATAAAGAAGTTATCTTTTGATTAATGATGTCTTCTTCAAAACCATAGCTAGCAATATGCAATTTAATATCTTCATAAGTTTTAAAGCCAGCTTCGAAGAACTCTTCAAGTACTGTATTAGATTCATTTAGTGTTTTGCCCTGAAGTTGAGATAAATAAGCTACTTCAATGTTTTCATTTATCTCAATACAATCATTTGTATTTTCGAAAATTTCTGTGAGTAAAGTTGTTTTCCCAGTACCATTTAAACCAACAAGAGCTACTTTATCAGTTGATTTAATCTCAAAGCTAACATTTTCTAGAAGTACATCATCAAAGCGAGCACTGTAATCACTAACTTTTAAAGCAATGGATTCATCCATTTTCTTATCGCTAGCAAAACTTATATTAGGTTGTTTAATATCTACAAATGGAGTTTTGATTTTACGTTTTTCTAATCTTTCTTGAATTTTAACTCTAGCATTTAGAGCTCTCCCTCTATAGGCTTCATTATGATCAGTTGCAAGAAATCTTAGTCTATCTACTAAAATTTGGTTTCTCTCAAGTTCTTCATTATCAGCAGCGGCTAGTTCTTGTAACTCAATTTTAGTTTGGAGCAATGAAAAGTTATAATCAATATAGTTTCCATCAAATTCTTGGAGTTCAAGATTTTCAAGATGTAGGATTTTGTTAAAACAATGATTCAACAAATATCTGTTGTGCGTAATAATTAACATTGTTCCTTTGCATGAATTAATTAGATCTCTAAGCGAATTAAGGTTTCCAAAGTCTAAAAACACATCGGGTTCATCCATAATAATGAGGTCTGGACTATTTAGCATTTCCTTAATTACTTGAATAAGCTTGAATTCCCCACCACTGAGTTCAGATATCATTAGATTTTTATACTTAATCAAGTTTGTAAGACTTAACTTTTTATCAATAATGTTTTCGAAATCATCCCCATTAATTGCATTAAATGCATCTAGAGTTTGTTGATACGCCTCTAGTAAAGTATCAATATCCGAAGATGTTTCCATTTCAGTACAAATACGTGTCATTTTATTTTGGAGTTTAATAAATTCATCACCTATATATTCGAAAACTGTAATTTCTTTTCTTTCGTCTAGTTGTGAGAACTGACTTACATACCCAATTCTACAGTTTGGGGACATCTCTAATTTACCATCAAACATATATTTTTCTGGATCCATAATTATATCTATCAGTGTGCTTTTTCCGCTACCATTTGTGCCTATAAAAGCACAATGCTCACCATCTTCTAATGTAAATGAAATGTTATTATATAGTTCCTTTTGGGGAAATGAGTAGGACAAGTTATCAACTTTTATCATTTTTTATTACCTCTCTTTATCACTAAAAAAGAGCCTATAAAAATAAGCTCTTCAATGTATTCTCTCATCAATTGCAATTTTACATTTAAATTTTCGTATTAAAGACATTTTACTGAGTTTAACATTGATATCATAACATTTTTTTAGACTAAGTTCAATCATTTCATATCAGCAGCAAAAACTATCTCAGGAACGGAAGTTATGAAGCTATGAAATTGTTGTAGAACTAATATCTACACGAGGGGATTATTAGTAAATTAAATGGTAAATTAAATGGTAAATAATAATTAAGAATGATATAATTTAAGAAAAGATTTAGGGTGAAATACCTTTTGAGTTATATGGTGACAGCATTACGGAATATACAGCAAAAATTTTAGCAACGGTATATAATAGTCCATTAATTGTTTATTCACTTTATCAGTTTAAGCAGGATTGTGAACTGGCTTGCGATGTTACGGCTATTAAAATATTAAATTCCAAGGAAGTTAGAGAATATGGTGAAACTATTATTGATATGCTTCAAATACTTTCAAAACCTAATTTGTACATTGGTACGCTTGGATTTTCCAATAAATACAGTAAAGGAGAATAATTATGATTTCATTATTTAATAAAAAATCAATTACAGGGACTATTGTAGCGTTGTGTCTAGTATTTATGGTGGGTTGCTCAAGTAAAGTAAATACCCTGAGTGGTAATGACAATGCTAATAGTACAAATAAGACCAATACAACTAACTCAAATGAATCTTCCACTAACAATGTGGCAAATACATCTAGTGCAAATATAATAAATACACCTAAAGACCAAGGAAATGTGGCTAAGCAAAATAGTACTACTACAAATAATAGTACATCAGTAAGTAATAAAATACCAAGCCAAGATTCTACCACTAACTATGAAGATATTGCAGCAAAAGTTAAAGATTATATTCTTAATGGTCAAGGAAATAAATCATCGGCAGAGAGTTTTAATTGGAACCCAGCATTCCTAAATCAAGTTGATATGGAAAATCTTTATAAAAAATATATTGCCAGTGGGGGGCAAGCTAACAACGTAGAGAACTTTGCCAAATATATAACTTTTAATGCACCTGTACCTAGCAATTGGAAAGAGTTATTTGAAAAAACTTACTATGCTTCATATGGAAAAAAAATCTCTAGATACGAATATTTGGGTAATGATTTATACCAAGTATACGTTGTAATAAACGGTAAAGAAGTACCTTATGTTGCAGTTTCATCAAGAACTGGTAATTATCATGGATAATTATTAAGACATGATAATTATCACTTTTGGCTATATTAATAAAAATAAAAGAATAAATCTCAAAATGGATAAGAAAATAATAGTAAGGATTGACAAAAGAAGCTCTAAGAGTTAATATTAATTCATACTCGAACGAACGAGGTGAATAAATGACAAAAAACTGTATATTAGATAAGATAAATGAAATTAACTCTATTTCTAATAAATATATTGAAAAAAGGATAAAGGAAGAAGGATTACCAATATTAAAGAATCATATTCCTTTATTTTGTATACTTCCTGAAGAAGGAAGTGCCTTGCTTTTTAACGAAATATCAAATATTTGGGAAATATCTAAATCGTCTTTGTCTGATATTATAAATAAGTATGAAAACAAAGGATTAGTAAAAAAATGTATTTGCGCCGAAGATAAGCGAAGCGTATATATAAGTTTAACACCAGAAGCGATGTATATAAAACAGAAAATTGCCAGTATAGAAGCTGAGATATTAGATTTGATGTTAAAGGATTTTGATAGGAAAGAGAAAGAAATTTTCGAACAAAACTTTGATAAAGTTTTAAAAAGTATAAAAAAAATGCCATAGGAGCATTTTTTTTATAGGTAATAAATTCGTTCACGTACGAAATAATATAATCATTAAATATTGAAATGGGGAGGAATAGTAATGAAAATAGAAGTTTGGTTTGATTTTGTTTGTCCATTTTGTTATATGGGTAAAAGGAAATTAGAAATTGCATTAGAAAAATTTGAACATAGGGACGAGGTTGAATTAGTTTTCAGAAGCTTTGAACTAGATCCGTCATCTGAAAAGAAATTTGATGAAAATATTAATGAGATTATAGCCAAAAAATATGGTATATCAGTAGAACAAGCTAAAGCATCCAATAATCAAATAACAGCGGAGGCTCAATCTATAGGACTTAACTATAATTTTGATAATATAATGCCAACAAATAGTTTTGATGCTCACAGATTAGCACAATATGCAAAAACAGAAGGAAAGATGAATGAGTTATCAGAAAGAATTTTAAAGGCTTATTTTGTAGATTCTTTAAATATATCTGATCATAAAGTGTTAGCTAGTCTTGCCGGTGAAGTTGGAATTAATAGCCTTAAAGCATTAAGTATTTTGGAATCAGATCAGTATGGTGAAGAAGTAAGAAAGGATGAAGAAATTGCTTCAAAACTTCGAATCAGTGGTGTTCCTTACTTTGTAATTAATAATAAATATACGGTGTCTGGTGCACAATCATCTGAAATATTTTTAGAGACACTTGAGAAAGCAAGAGAAGAAGAATATAGATTATAGTTAATAAACGCCTTGACAGTATACAAAATTAGACATATAATTGTGAACAAGTTAATCAATAAATACGTTGATAGAGAAAAGTAAATTTTATAGCATTTAGTAAGAGAACTTATCATTTGGTGGGAGATAAGATTTGCGAAGAAATTGAAAATCACTCACGAGTAGTTTTTGCTGAAGATTTAATTATTGTGTAAGCAAGACCGGTAGCAACCGTTATATTGCCAAATATTGAAGAGGATTTCCTTGAGATATTTTTGAGAGGTCACTTTTTAAGTGACAAATAGTGTGGTACCGCAGAGTTTTAGACTTTGTCTCTAGTTAATAGAGGCAGAGTCTTTTTATTTTACAAAAAATAATTAGGGGGCAAAAAAATGAGTGATTACAGTGTATTTTTACCAAGTTATAGTATAGGAGAGGATGTTTATAAAAAAATTCCTGAAATTTGTAAAGGTTATGGAAAGAAAGCAGTAGTAGTTGGTGGAAAAACAGCCATGGCAAAAGCTAAAGAGGCACTTTTAGAAGGGGTTAATGATTCTAATATAGAGATACTAGATTTTGTGTGGTTTGGTGGGGACTCCAGCTATGAAAATGTAGAGATGCTTAAAAAGAATCCAATAGTTGCAAATGCTGATATGATATTTGCTGTTGGAGGTGGAAGGAGCGTTGATACAAGCAAAACCATGTGTGATGAAACAGGGCAAGCATTATTTGTATTTCCAACAATAGCTTCAAATTGTGCTGCAATAACAGTAACCACAGTGATTTATGATGCAGATCATGTATTTAAAGAGTTATATTTTCCTAAAAAACCGGCAACCCATTGTTTTATTAATACTAAAATAATATCAGAAGCACCAAGTGATTTTATTTGGGCAGGCATAGGCGACGCATTATCGAAAGAATATGAATGTACATTTTCTTCAAGAGATGATGAACTTGACCATACTAATCTTTTAGGTGTAGATATAAGCCGTAACTGCGTAGAACCAATTCTCAGGTATGGCAGAAAAGCCTACGAAGATGTTAAAATACATAAGGTAACACGTGAACTAGAACAAGTAATTCTTAATATAATAATCACCACAGGGCTTGTATCAGTTTTTGTAATAAATGATTACAATAGTTGCCTTGCACATTCTGTATATTATGGATGTACTACCCTAGAAAACATAGAAAAAAATCATTTGCATGGAGAAGTGGTTTCTTATGGTGTTTTGGTTATGCTTACCTGTGATAAGCAATATAAAGAACGTGATAGAGTTTTTGCTTTCAATAAAAGTATTGGACTTCCAACTTGTCTAGCTGATATTGAAGTTGAGGAAAAGGATCTTGATAAAGTACTTGATAAAGCCATGGAAACAGGAGATATAAAACATGTTCCTTATAAAATAACAAGACAAATGATTTATAATGCAATAATGGATTTAGAAAAGGTAGTTTTATAATAAAAATGCTGCATAGGGTATTTAGCCTGATGCAGTATTTTTTTGTATTTATCTAATCAAATATTTAAATAATATATAATTCAAACAAAATTTCATTAAGAGTATCAAACTAATATTTTGATATTATTGTTATAAACTTCTTATGGTATAATTATGGTATAAATTTGGAATGAGAAAGTAAAAGGTTTGTGGAGATTTATTCAATGCACCTGATTATTACAAGCAGATATACTAGCATAGTGGCTAGTTATTTTTATATGTAATGTTATATGGTGGATATTTTTAAATTGGAGTGATTAACTATGGATAATATGGATTATAGAATATTGGAGTGTTTAAAATCTAATGCTAGGAGTAAAGCATCGGCAATAAGCAAAGAAATTCATTTGTCAGTTTCAGCAGTACTTGAACGTATTCGTAAAATGGAAGTAAACGGAACAATAAAAAATTATACAATAGTATTAGATGAAACTAAACTTGGAAATGATACAAGTGCTTTAATGGAAGTTAGTCTTGATCATCCAAAGTTTAATGAATCATTTACTAAGGCGATTAAAGATAATAACAATATAGTTTTTTGCTACTATCTAACAGGTGATTTTGATTTTATGCTTAAGATACTTTGCAAATCAGCAGAAGATCTAGAAAAAATTCATCGTGAAATAAAAAGTTTAGAGGGTGTATCTAGAACAAAAACCTATTATATTTTAGAAGATGTGAAGAGATAATATATATAGGAATTATGTAATACAATTGATGAATTAATCTATGGTAATTTATCAAAATGAAAATTTTACGCGATAAATAATGAAAAACAGTAAAAAATACTGCGCAAACTATGATAAACAAGAAATTATACATATGTTTTGTAAAACATTGAAAAATAATAATTAATAATATAGTATATAACTATAGATATTTAATGAATCATTAAAAAAAACAGTATATTTATATTATTAACATAAAATTATATATTAATAAGTATTAGTTTCTTAATTGTATAGGAGGAAAAGTTAAATGGAAAATTTGGGATATTACAATGGAGAGTACGATTTGATAAACAATATGAAAATACCAATGAATGATCGTGTATGTTATTTTGGTGATGGAGTTTATGATGCTACTTATAGTAGAAATCATATTATATTTGCATTAGATGAACATATAGATAGATTTTTTAACAGCGCAGGGTTATTAAAAATCAAGATTCCATGTACAAAGGCTGAGTTAAAAGAATTGCTAAAGGAAATGGTCCAAAAGGTTGACTCAGGGGATCAATTTGTATATTGGCAGGTTACAAGAGGAACAGGTATGCGTAATCATGCTTTCCCATCAGAAGATATAAAGGCAAATATATGGATTATATTAAAGCCATTAAAGATAAAGGATATGTCACAAAAATTAAAATTGATTACTTTAGAGGATACAAGATTTCTTCATTGTAATATAAAAACTTTGAATTTATTACCAAGTGTCATGGCAGCACAAAAGACTGAAGAGATGGGTTGTCAAGAAGCAGTTTTCCATAGAGGTGATAGAGTAACTGAATGCGCTCATAGCAATGTATCCATTATAAAAGATGGAATTTTCAAAACAGCACCAGCGGATAATCTGATTTTACCAGGTATAGCAAGAGCACATATTATAAAAATGTGTAAAAAATTTGAGATTCCGGTGAATGAAACGGCTTTTAATTTAAAAGAATTAATGGAGGCAGATGAAGTTATAGTTACAAGTTCAGGACAATTTTGTATGGCTACATCTGAAATAGATGGTAAACAAGTAGGTGGAAAAGCAACTGAGATTGTTAAAAAATTGCAAGAGGCCTTACTGAATGAATTTTTAGAAGAGACAAATTAAATAGTATAAATTGTTATTTGGGCAGTATTAGTAATGAGGAGGAAAGCTTATGAATCAAGAAGAATTAACAATTTTAAATATAGGGGAAAATTTAGATAATTTAATGAATTTGGACCCAAGAGGCTATGGAGTTTGTAGAATTTTATATAGTGCGGCAAGAGACTACACTAAAGAACCTTTAACAATGAATAGTGCTAAAAAATTAATAAGCACATTAAAAGAAGGAGATTTAGTTTATATAATGACAGGCTTTGTGCTACTTCCATTTAAAAAAGCAGAAATGGACGGAATTGTAAGCACAATGCTTTTAGCAAGAGCATTAGTAAAGGGCTTTAATGTGAAACCTGTGATAATATGTCCTGAGGAAAATATTATAGCAATAAAAAATTTAGCCTATGTAGTTGGACTTCATTTCCAGGATAGTATAAAAAGTTTAAAAGAGTATCCTTTATCTTTAGCAGCTATAACATTTACAAAAGACATAAGATGGGCGAGTAAACAAGCGGATGAACTAATTGCAGAAGAACTTCCAAGTGCAGTTATAAGTATAGAATGCCCAGGAGCTAATTCTCTTGGCGTTTATCATAATGCTGTTGGACTAGATGTAAGTGAACTTGAGGCGAAACAGGATGTTTTATTTAGTAAATTAAAAGAAAAAGGTGTTTTAAATATAGCCATAGGGGATCTTGGAAATGAACTTGGTATGGGAACTATAAATGAACATTTGGAAGCATATGTTCCATACGCAGCTAAAGGGAGTTGCTGCTGCGGCTGTGATGGAGGAATACTTGCAAATGTAAAGGCTGATAATATTATAACCGCAACTGTTTCAGACTGGGGATGTTATGGACTTATAGCAGCATTATCTTATTTGAAAAAAGATTTAAATATAATGCATACAAAAGAAATGGAAGAAGAAGTTATAATTACAGCATCTAGAAGTGGCATGATAGATATGTATGGGGATTTGATTCCAGCCATAGACGGATGTAGCTTATCAATGAATAGCTCAATAGTTAATTTGATGAGGGAATGTATAGCGTCGGCTCTTAAACTGGAAACAACCTGTGCAACCTGGTTTGAAAAAGTAATTGAACTTGGGTTTTATGAAAATCAAGAAGTTAAAAATAATGAACTACAAGAATTAAAAAGGATAATTTAAACTGCTGATATGACTATGCAGCAGAGAATAGAGTAGGAAATATAGGGGTGATAAAATATGGACTATTCAAAGATGAGGCCTTATGCTGCTCGTAAACTAATACGTGAAGAGAGGATTACAACTCCAACAGCAGGAATGTGTCCTGGGTATGCACAAGCTAATCTAGTGATTTTACCTAGGGAATTAGCTTATGACTTTTTATTATTTACTCAAAGGAATCCTAAATCCTGCCCAGTGCTTGAAGTTAGTGATGTTGGAGATAAAAAACTCAAATATTTAGGTGAAGATATTGATATAACTAAAGATATACCTAAATATAGAGTTTATGAAGATGGAGTTTTAACTGGGGAATATACTAATATTGAAAATTTATGGAGGGATGACTTTGTAAGTTTTTTAATTGGATGTAGTTTTTCTTTTGAATCAGAGCTTATTCAGGCTGATATTCCCATAAGACACATTGAGGAAAATTGTAATGTGCCTATGTTTATTACTAATATTGATTGTACTCCAGCCGGAATATTTAATGGGAAAATGGTTGTGAGCATGAGGCCTATTGCCTATGACAATATAGTTAAATCAGTTTTAATAAGTGGAGAAATGCCTAAGGTACATGGCGCACCAATTCATATAGGAGATCCAGCAATTATTGGAATTACAGATATAAATAAACCTGACTTTGGAGATCGTGTTACTATAAAAAACAATGAAATTCCTGTATTTTGGCCTTGTGGAGTTACACCACAAGCAGTTGTTATGAATGTTAAGCCTAAAATAGTTATTACTCATTCTCCAGGGCATATGCTAATAACAGATGTAAAAAATATAGATTTAAAGTATTAGGCATTGGAAAAATAACAAGGAAGTATGTCAGTCTATTTTGCGTCATACTTCCCCTAAAGGAGATATTATGCACAAGGTAGATTTGAATTGTGATTTAGGCGAAAGTTTTGGGAGTTATAAAATCGGGTCAGATGAAAAAGTGATTCCATACATTTCTTCTGCAAATATTGCTTGTGGTTTTCATGCTTCCGATCCAGTAGTTATGGATAATACAGTTAAATTAGCAAAACAATATAATGTTTCTGTTGGAGCACATCCGGGCCTTGCGGATTTAGTTGGATTTGGAAGAAGAAAAATGGACATTTCAGCTAAAGAGGCTAAAGTCATTGTTCAATATCAAATAGGGGCGTTAAACTCTTTTTGCTTAGCTCATGGAATAAAAATGAATCATGTAAAACTCCATGGAGCACTTTATAATATGGCAGCAAAAGATTTGAATTTAGCATTAGCTATTTGCGAAGGAATATATGAAGTTGATCCAAATTTAATTTTACTTGGATTATCCGGAAGTAAAATGATTGAGGCTGCAATATGCACTAGGTTAAAAGTAGCCAGTGAAGTTTTTGCAGATAGAGCTTATAATGATGATGGAACTTTAGTGGCGAGAACTAAATATGGTGCAGTTATTACAGATGAAGAAATGGCAATTAAAAGAGTAATTAGGATGGTAAGTGAAAATAAAGTTAGGACTATAAATGGAATCGACATAGCAATTAAAGCGGATTCCATATGTGTACATGGAGATGGAATAAAAGCATTGGAATTTGTAAAAACAATAAGTAAGGCCTTAGAAAAAGAAAATATAAAAATAACATCATTAGAGAAAATAGTATAAAAACATATAATTATAGAACCATAGAGAAAAGGAAAGAAGGCTAATTTAGTATATGGAAAAATATTTAAGAACCTATGTAAAAATAAATCTAGAAGCTATAGCACACAATATAAATGGAGTAAAAAAAAATTGGTAGTCAAGTAAAAGTTATGGCAGTAATAAAGGCTGATGGATATGGACATGGAGCTTCTGCTATTGGAAATTTTCTAAAAGATAAAGTAGATTATTTTGGAGTAGCAACACTGGAGGAAGCTATAGAACTTCGTGAAAATGGAATAGATACACCAATACTTATTCTAGGATATACTTCACCAAAACAATATTTAGGTTTAGCGGAGTATGATATTACTCAGACTATATATAATCTAGAGATGGCTGAAAACATATCAAAATGTGCAATGAAATGCAAAAGGAAAATAAAAGTCCATATTGCATTAGAAACAGGAATGAATAGAATTGGGTTTAAAGTTAGCCCAAAAAGTGTTGTGGATATTAAAAAGATTATGTATATGGATAACATAATTCTGGAAGGTATATTCACTCATTTCTCTTGTGCAGACGAAAGGGATAAAACCTACACTAAAATGCAAAAGGCAAGGTATGATGAATTTTTAACTATGCTGGAAAATAATAAAATAGACATTCCAATTAAACACGTTTGTAATAGTGCAGGAATTATGGAGTTTAATGATCATCATTATGATATGGTTAGAAGTGGAATAATCACCTATGGGTTATATCCATCAGATGAAGTAAATAAAAATTCTATAAAATTAAAACCAGCATTAGAATGGAAATCTCATATAATTAATATTTCAGAAGTTCATGAAGGAACAGGTATAAGTTACGGAAAAACATATATTACAAAATCAAACACTAAGATTGCAACTGTTTCTGTAGGTTATGCAGATGGATACATGCGGGGACTTTCTTCAAAAGGAAAAGTCTTGATTCATGGACAATATGCTCCTATAGTAGGACGGATTTGTATGGATCAAATGATGGTAGATGTTACTGGCATTGATGATGTGAAAATTGAAGATTCAGTAACTTTAATTGGGCAGGATGGTGATAACATTATTACTGTGGAAGAATTAGCAAAGATAGCTGGAAGCTTTAATTATGAGTTTGTTTGCGGAATAGGTAAAAGAGTAAAAAGAGTTTATGAGTAAAGCTAATAATTATTGATTATAAGAAAGATTTTGGGGCGGGTGATAAATATGGGGACGAATAACTTTAGCATTTTGCAGATAAATGAGACGTCAGCTCTAATTCAGTTTGGGAACAAGATAGACAAAAATATTAATAAAAAAATAAGAATATTTTGCGCGTATCTTGATGAAAATGCATTTTGGGGTCTTATAGAATATATACCATATTTCTTAGGCGTTTCCGTGATTTATAATCCTTTAAAAATAAAAAGTGATGAACCGTTTATAACAGTAAAGTTAAAATTAGAAGAGATATTATCAAAGCTTGATTTTTCTTGTAATTATGAGGAACATATAGTTGAAATACCAGTTTGTTATGGGGATGAATTTGGACCAGATATAAAGCACGTGGCAGAAGTAAATAATCTTACTGTAGAAGAAGTTATAAAAATCCATTCTCAAGGAGAATATTTAGTTTATATGATTGGTTTTGCACCAGGATTTCCTTATTTAGGGGGATTGTCTGAAAAAATATATACACCAAGGCGTGAGTCTCCAAGAATAGCAATACCAGAAGGTTCTGTTGGAATTGCAGGAACTCAGACAGGAGTTTATCCAATAGAAACTCCTGGAGGGTGGCAAATAATCGGTAAAACCCCTTTGAAATTATTTGATTTAAATAGCAAGGATAAAACTCTTTTAAAATGTGGTGATATAGCAAAATTTTATCCTATTTCTCAGGATGAATATTTGAATTTAAAGGAGAAGATATGATGAGTATAACTGTATTAACTCCGGGTATTTTAACAACAATTCAGGATACTGGAAGGTATGGATATCAAAAATATGGAGTCATTGTTAGCGGCGCTATGGATACTTATGCATTGAGATTATCGAATATTATGCTAGGGAATAATGAAAATGAAGGCGTGCTTGAAATTACTTTAATTGGACCTTCATTAAGTATAAAAAAAGGGAATTTGATAGCCATAACTGGGGCCAATCTTTCACCAACAATTAATGGTAAAAAAGTGCCTATGGGAAGACCTATTTATTTAAATGAAGATATTGTATTAAAGTTTGGAAAATGTATAAGTGGTTGCAGATCTTATTTGTCAGTGGCTGGAGGTTTCGATATCCCGATTTTTATGGGTAGCAAAAGCACATATTTAAGAGCAAAGATTGGAGGGAAAGATGGAAGAGCTCTGAAAAAAGATGATAGACTTGAACTGGGAGACAAAAGTCAGCTTTCATTAAGTATAATAAGCAAACTAAAAGAATTTAGTAAAGAAGAAAGTTTTTCAGCCGCAAAGTGGTATATGAAAAATATTATGCTGCCTAGTTCTGATGTTACAGTGATTAGAGTATTTGAAGACAGTCAATTTAAATATGTAAATGAAGGGAGCATTAATGAATTTTTTAGTGCCACCTTTAATATAGATGCTAAATCAGATAGAATGGGATACAGATTGAACGGACCTAAAATTGAGTTTAAGGAAAATATTGAGATGATATCTGGCGAGGTAGCATTTGGAACTATTCAAATTCCACCAGATGGAAATCCAATAATTCTTCTAGCTGATAGAGGCACATCGGGAGGTTACCCTAAAATAGCTCACGTAGCTTCTTTTGATATTCAAAAGTTAGTTCAACTTAAGCCCTATGATAAAGTTCAATTTAAGAAAATCACACTAAAGGAAGCGGAAATGCTATATTTGAGCAGAGAAAAAGATATAGAAAAACTGAAAAGATCTGTGAAGTTAATAAGTATATAAGATATTCTTTGCATATATGAACCGTATTGGAAAAATCCAGTACGGCGTTTTGTATTAAATTAATAGATTGAAAATATGTTCCATGAAAGGATTATATATGTATGATATAACTATAGTTGGTTCAGGATTTAGTGGGATTTTTCTTGCATATACTTTGTTACAGTCAGAATCTAAATTGAAAATATTGATTATAGAAAAAGGAAAGAAATTTATAGATAGGATATGTCCAATAGAAACTGGTATGAGTGAAAAATGTGTTCATTGCACAATATGTAATAAGGCTCAAGGTTTTGGCGGTATGGGTAGGTCGGAGGGTAAGTTTAATTATACTAATGATTTTGGTGGTAAACTAGGTGAAAAAATAGGAAATGAAAATGTAATAGATATAATGGAGGAAATAGATAAAATACTATGTTTATTTGGTGGCGATAAAGTTAAATTGTATAGTACATCAAATGAAGAACTTAATAGACGTGCAAAAGAAAGTAATTGTAGTATACTAAGTACAAAGGTAAGGCATTTAGGAACTACTTTGTCTTATGAAATTATAAGTAAAATGTATTTATATCTTAAAAGTAAGATTAATATTCAATTTGACGCAGATATAATTTCTATAAATAAAAATAATTGTGTATTTAATTTGAATAGTAAAGAGAAGGTCTTTTATTCCAAGGTAGTTGTATTAGCTACTGGTATAAGCGGAGGAGACAAATTTCTGGATTATTGTAAGTATTTTAATATTGAGCCTTGTAGAAGAAGGATTGACTTAGGGGTAAGGGTTGAGATGAATGAGTATGAGCTAGAAACTATTCTTAAAAAGTCCTTTGAAACTAAGATTAGTTGGAAGGATAATGAAATTGAAGCTACAACTTATTGCATGAATCCTAAAGGTAAAGTTATAAAAAAGTACCAAGAAGGACTTGTAATGGCAGATGGTCAGAATTGCCTTGAAACAGATAATCCAAGTTGTAATTTCAATTTTTCTATTCTTATACCTAAATATTTTTATAATTGTAACCAAGCAAAGGAATACGCTACAAGCATAATAAAATCTATAAATAAAGGAAAGGGTAGGATAATAATTCAAAGGTTTGAGGATTTAATAAAAAATAGAGTAACTACAAAAGAACAACTTATTAAAAACAGCATTCATCCCACTCTTGAAAGTGAAGGTGGGAATTTATATAATGAAATTCCAAGGATTTATATAAATGGTGCATTAAAAATTATTGAAACAATTGAAAAATTAACAGATAAAAAAATTTGCAAAGATACTTTGTTATATGGAATTGATGCGAAATTTTACGAACCTGAAATTACTACTAACGAACATTTTGAGACTAAAGAGGAAGGACTTTATGTTCTAGGAGATTGCTCTGGAACAACATATTCTTTAGCTCAGGCTGCAGCTAGTGGGGTATATCTTGGTAGGTATTTTTTAAAAAAATAAGTGTAGAAGGAGGTTTTATAATGGACAACAAAAAAATTAAAATTGTGGTATCAGGGGATATATGTATGAACTTATTAATATGGAGAACATACCCTCAAAGTAACAATGATTTAAATTGGAAACATTATCCTAATGTACATAGTACTTACAAAACTGGTGAAGCATTATTATTATCAGAGCTTGTTGCATTAGGTACAGGAGCAACAATACTTTCTCCACAAATACAAGGTATTGAGGTCTTTTTACCAAAAGGGCTTCTTAGTTCAACTTCAGAATTGGGACTGTTTCCTAAAGGCAAGACGGCAAATGGAAATAGAGTATACAGGGAAAAGAGTTTTCTTGGATTTACAGGACCGTCATCTGGCAAACCATTGCTACTTCCTATAATAAATGATGATGAAAATGCTGATATGATTATATTAGATGATGAAGATAATGGGTTTAATTCAAGTGAAGATTTTTGGCCATTAGCTTTAAAGTCACATGAAAAAAATCCTATAATTATATATAAAATGAGCAACCCCAATAATTCAAATAACCTTTTGAATAAATTAGAGGAGTCTTATGCTGACAATACAATAGTGGTTATTAATGGAGATAATTTACGTTCTAAAGGAGTGAATATAAGTAAAAGCCTTTCTTGGGAAAGAACAGCTTTAGACTTTATTTGGCAGATGAACAATAATCCTAATATTAATTTTCTTAGTAAATGTCATCATGTTGTAGTTCACTTTGGGCTTGAAGGCGCCATTTATTATAAAAATGAAGGAGATATCGCTGAATCTCAACTATTTTTTCTTACATCTGAATTTGAAGGAGACTTCATGCAGGCGAGTCAAGGGCAAATGTATGGGCTCACTGACTGCTTCGTTGCTGGTGTTGCACGTGGCATTATTTCGGGAATCCATAGTAAAGAGCAGCTTAGTAAATCTGTTGGGGAAGGTATTAGAGAGGGAATTGTATTAGCACAAAAGTATTTTACAAATGGGTTTGGTGAAAATATTCAGGAAAATATTTTTCCAGCACCTTCCATATTTATTGAAGGTGAAAAAGATTTTATTTATAAAGAGAACATACAAGATGTGCCTATACGTAATTCTAATAATCCGGATTGTCAGTCTTGTTGGTACATTATAAAAGATAATAGCTCTATTAATTTAGCTGAAATAGCATATAACATTGTTATATATGGAGAAAAAAGTGCACTAAAGTTTATACCCATAGCACAATTTGGCAACTTGAAAACTGTTGATAGAGCAGAAATAGAAGCATATAGAAGCATTAAAAACCTTATGTGCGAGTATATTTCTGGTGAAAATATTGTTCGTCCACTTTCAATTGCTGTATTTGGAACTCCAGGATCGGGGAAATCATTTGGTGTAACTGAAGTTGCGTCCAGTATAGCACCAAATTTAATTGAAAAATTGGATTTCAACTTATCCGAATTTCAAACTCAATCAGACTTAATTGTTGCATTCCATAAAGTAAGAGATATTTCGTTAAAGGGAAAACTACCATTAGTATTTTTTGATGAATTTGATTCAACTTTGCAAGGGAGAAAATTGGGATGGTTAAAATATTTTTTAGCACCAATGCAGGATGGAGTATTTAGGTCTGGAGATGCTGTACATCCTATTGGAAAAGCTATTTTTGTATTTGCTGGAGGCACAAGTACTACATTTAAAGGATTTTGTGGAGAAAATCTTAAGGATGAAATAGAACAAAAACAATTTTTGGATGAATTTCAAAGCACAAAAGGACCAGACTTTGTCAGCCGTCTAAGAGGTTATGTAAATATTTTAGGACCAAATCAAACGGATGAAGATTGGGACCAACTATTTATAGTTCGTAGAGCAATGCTTCTAAGATCACTGTTAGAGCGTAAAACACCACACCTTATAAATAAAAAAGGGGAAGTTCAGATAGATAACGGTGTATTAAGGGCATTACTAAAAGTTCCTAGATATAAACATGAATCAAGATCTATGGAAGCAATAATAGAAATGAGTATGATAAATAATGCGAAAAAATGGGAACAATATCAATTGCCTTCTAAAGAACAGCTTAAGCTACATGTAGATGAAGAACAATTTTTACGTCATTTAATGTATGATGCATTTTTTAGTGAGAAAATTGATATAATTGCCATGACTCTTCATTATAATCATATGATCCTTAATGAAGACTGCCATAAATCAAATCCTAGTTCAGTGAAGTCCTGGGAAGAACTCAGCGAAGAAATGAAAGATTCTACTAGAGATCAAGTTAGGCATATACCTAGTGCATTACAAAAGGTTAATTTTGAGCTTATTTCAGTTAAAGAAAAACCAGAAGCAATAACTTTTACAGAAAAAGAAGTAAGAATTTTAGCTGAATACGAGCATAAACGTTGGTCGCTTGAAAAAAAAGAGGCTAGATGGGAATATGGAGATATATTTGATGAGGAGAAAAAAACTCACCCTTTACTTGTAACTTGGGATAATTTACCTAGTGACAGTAAAAATAATATAATTGAAAATGTTAAGTCTTGGCCTGAAATATTAGCAAATTCTTACTTTAACATAGAAAGGCTAAAATATTTGTGCTATTGTGAGACTCATCTTTTAGTGTGAAATATTGAGATGGAAATGAAATACAAATATGGTGGCTGTCTCAAATTATACTGAGACAGCCACCATATTTGTTCATATTAATATATTGAACACAAGTATGATACTAAAAGTAGTAACTATATAGATGAAGAGAAATATAATAATATTATACTAGTGAATCAATAAACGATTTTATTGACAATACATAGATGGTAATCTATACTATACATAGATATACATCTATATAAGAGGTGATTAAATGAATGACAGTTATGAAAGCAATGCCAAATTATTTAAAATTTTGTCAGATCATAACAGACTAAAAATAATTGATATGCTTTCTTGTGGAGAAAAATGTGCTTGTGATATATTAGAAGATTTTAAATTTACTCAACCAACATTATCACACCATATGAAGGTACTAATGGATTCGGGGCTTGTAAAATGTAGAAAAGATGGACTTTGGAGTTATTACTCATTAGATAATACAAATGCTAATAAATTGGTTTTATGTTTGATGAATCTGGTTACGGATACAGAGGATTGTATTTGTAAGGATAAAGAAAAAGAAAAATGTGAAAATAAATAAGGTATAAAAAAATAGAAACATAAGGAGTGCTTTTTATGAAAAAAATGGTTATTTTTGAACCTGCAATGTGTTGCTCAACTGGAATATGTGGACCTGGCGTGGATCTGAATTTATTAAGGGTATCAAATGTTATTAACATATTAAACAATAAAGAGATAGTTGTAACAAGATATAATCTATCAAGTGACCCTCAAGCTTTTGTGGATAATAAGGTGATTAATGAAATGCTTAATAGTGATGGGGTGGATTTTTTACCTGCAACTATTGTAGATGGTAAAGTGGCTAAGACAAAGGAATATCCTACAAATGATGAATTTTGTAAACTACTAGATATTCCAGAGGGTAGTCTTAAGACTAAAATGAAGATAAAAAAACCTAATAGCACTGGATGTAAAGGTGGGTGCTGTTAATGACCCGAAATTTTAATCCTATAGAGATAAAACTTACCAAGTATTTATTTTTCACAGGTAAAGGTGGAGTTGGCAAGACTTCTGCAGCGTGTGCTACTGCAATAACTTTAGCAGACCAAGGGAAAAAGATTATGCTTGTAAGTACAGATCCGGCATCTAATTTACAGGATGTGTTTAATACAAAACTTACTAATAAGGCGACTCAAATAGAAGGGGAACCCAACTTATTTGTAGCTAATTTTGAGCCAGAAGCCGCCGCACTAGAGTATAAGAAAAGTGTTGTGGCACCATACAGAGGTAAGCTTCCTGATGCTGTTATTAAGAATATGGAGGAACAGCTTAGTGGGTCGTGTACAGTTGAAATTGCTGCTTTTAATGAGTTTTCAGGTTTTATCACTGATGAAAAAACAAAGGAAGAGTTTGACTATATAATTTTTGATACAGCACCTACTGGGCATACACTAAGAATGCTTGAACTTCCATCTGCCTGGAGTAATTTTATAAGTGAAAGCACTCATGGGGCGTCTTGCCTTGGCCAACTAGCAGGCCTTGAAGGCAAAAGGGAAGTTTATAATAAGGCAGTAAAAACTTTAGGTGATAAAGATAAAACAACTTTGATTCTTGTTACCAGGCCGCAATTTGCGTCTTTAGAAGAAACGGAGAGAGCATCAAAGGAGTTAAGGGATATCGGCATAAATAATCAAATACTTATTATAAATGGAGTACTTAACAATTTTGATGATAAATTATCAAATGATATTTTTAATAAACAGCAAATGTCACTAAAGGATATACCACAAGGTATAAAAAAATTGCATACTTATGAAATACCTTTAAGACCATATAATGTAACAGGTCTTGAAAATCTAAGAGCTCTTCTTATAAGAGGTGATATTAAAAAAAATAATGGAGAAAAATTGAATATAGAGGAGATCCCAAAGTTACAGTCCATTGTAGATGACATATATGCTTCTAGCAAAAAGGTTATATTTACTATGGGTAAAGGTGGGGTTGGAAAGACAACTGTTGCGGCAACAATTGCACTAGGTCTTGCCAAGAAAGGAAAGAAGGTTCATCTTACTACAACCGATCCTGCAGGACATTTAAAATTTATTATAGATGAGAGCTTTGGCATTACTTTAAGCAATATAGATGAAAAGAGAGAATTGGCGAAATATAAAGAGGAAGTTTTAAGTAAAGCACGAGAAACTATGAGTGAGGAAGACCTTGAATATATAAAGGAAGACCTTAGAAGCCCATGTACTCAAGAAATTGCGGTATTTAGAGCTTTTGCAGAAATAGTGGCAAAATCTGAGAATGAAATAGTAGTTATAGATACAGCTCCAACAGGACATACGCTTTTACTTTTAGAATCCACAGAAAACTATAATAAGGAAATTAAGCGTTCAGAAGGGGATATTCCTGAGTCCGTTAAAAAGCTTCTTCCTACGCTTAAAAACCCAGAGGAAACTGAAGTTATAATTGTAACCTTAGCTGAAACAACACCTGTTTACGAAGCTATGAGGCTTGAGAAAGATCTTAAGCGTGCTGGCATTAGTAGTAAATGGTGGGTTATTAATTCAAGTTTATATGCAACCAATACTACAAATGAAATTCTTAGTGCTAAAGCAGAAAATGAAGTGGCTTGGATTAATAAGGTTAAAGCCATTTCTAAAGGTAATTTTGCACTGATTGAATGGAAAACAGAAGAAGTAAAAGGAAAAAATTTGTTGAATTTATTAAGTAAATAAAAGAATGAATTATAAGGGGGAGTTAGATGAAAAAAAGTAGATTATCTTTTCTAGATAGGTTTTTGACATTATGGATTTTTATTGCAATGGCATTTGGAGTAAGTCTAGGATATTTATTCCCTAGTTTTTCAAAATGGTTATCTAGCATTTCAATAGGAACTACATCTGTGCCAATAGCGATAGGATTAATTGTAATGATGTATCCACCGCTTGCAAAGGTTAATTATAAGGAGCTTTACAAGGTTTTTCAAAGTCCTAAAGTTTTATCTTTATCTCTGGTACAAAACTGGATTGTGGGACCTATTTTGATGTTTGCTTTAGCTGCTATTTTTTTAAGAAATACTCCAGGGCTTATGGTTGGATTAATACTTATTGGTCTTGCTAGATGCATTGCAATGGTTATTGTGTGGAATAGTCTTGCTGATGGAGACAACGATTATGCAGCGGCATTAGTTGCGTTTAATTCAATATTCCAAGTAGTATTTTATTCAGTTTTTGCCTATATATTTATAACAGTCTTGCCCAAAGCTATAGGGCTTAAAGGTATGGCAATTAACGTATCCATGGGAGAAGTTGCATTATCAGTAGTAATTTATCTTGGGATTCCTTTTCTAGGTGGTATGCTTACTAGATTATTATTAGAGCCTAAAATGGGAAAAGAATGGTACACTAAAAAATTTATTCCTAAGATAAGTCCACTGGCACTTATAGCATTATTATTTACTATAGTAGTTATGTTCACATTTAAGGGAAAATACATTATTGAACTACCAATGGATGTAGTAAGAATAGCAATACCATTAATCATATACTTTGTAATAATGTTTTCAGCTTCATTTTTTATGAGTTATAAAGCTGGCATTGATTATCATAAAACTGTAAGCTTATCATTTACTGCAGCAAGCAACAACTTTGAACTTGCAATAGCAGTAGCAGTAGCAGTTTTTGGTATAAATTCACAAGAAGCATTTACTGCTGTTATAGGACCACTTATAGAAGTGCCTGTAATGATAGGACTTGTCAATGTAGCTTTGTGGTGGGGAAAAAAATATTTTGGATATAATAAAGAAATTAATTAAGAATACAAAGGTATGCTAGAAAAGATTCATGTAATATATTATGTTTATAAAACTAAGGAGGAAAAGTTATGAAAATAGTGATTATAGGTGCTGTGGCAGGTGGAACATCAGCTGCTGCAAAAGCAAGAAGAAACGACGAAGAGGCAGAAATAATTATTTTTGATAAAGATAAGGATATATCCTACTCAGGCTGTGGATTGCCATATTATATTGGGAACAAAGTAAAGGATAGGGGCGAACTTGTTCCAAGAGATGCCAATTTTTTTAAGAAAAAATATAATGTGGATGTTTTTACTCAGCATGAAGTTTTAAGCATAGACGCTAGCGGAAAAAAATTAACTGTGAAAAATTTAAATACTGAAGAAGTTTTTGTAGAAGAGTTTGATAAACTTGTAGTTTCAACTGGTGCTAGATCTGTAATACCTAATATACCTGGCGTAGATAAGAATAATGTTTTTTATTTGCGAAATGTTCAAAGTGCGGATAGAATAAAAAACTTTATAAATGAAAACAATCCTAAGAAAGTAGTTATTGTTGGTTCTGGTTTCATTGGACTTGAAATGACAGAAAACCTAAAAGAATTAGGAATTGATGTTACTGTGGTTGAACTTGCACCTCAAGTTATGCCACCACTTGATAAAGATATGGCTACATATATTGAAAGATACTTAATAAAAAAAACAGTTAATCTAATATTAGGTGACAGTGTAGCCTCAATTGAAGGTGAAGTTGAAAATACAAAGTTGGTATTAAGTAGTGGCAATATTATAGAAGCGGATTTTGTGATTATGGCTGTAGGAATTAAACCTAATGCAATGATTGCTAAAAAAGCTGGGATTGAACTTGGAGAAAGTGGAGCAATAAAGGTTAATATAAAAATGCAGACGAATTATGATTATATATATGCTTGTGGGGACTGTGCGGAGAGTTATTCACTTATAACAGGTCAGGATATCTATAGACCACTTGGCTCAACTGCTAACAAAACAGGTAGAATAGTAGGGGATTCAATAACAGGTGGAGCTCTAGAGTTTAGAGGAATTCTTGGAACTGGAATTTTCAAGGTATTTGATTTGGCAGTAGCGTATACAGGTTTAAGCGAAAAAGAGGCTATAAAAGAAGGGTATGAAGTTGTTGTTTGCCATAATATAAAGCCAGATAAGGCAATTTATTATGGGGGGGAAGAGCTGACAATTAAGGCAGTAGCGGATAAAAACACAAGTAAACTATTAGGTGTACAAATTGTTGGCACAAATGGTGTTGATAAAAGAATTGATGTTTTTGCAACCGCAATAACCTTTGGTGCTAAGGTAGAGGATCTATTTCATCTTGATCTTGCATATGCTCCACCTTTTTCTACAACTAAGGATCCAGTTATGTATACAGGAATGATACTTGACAATGCAATTAATAAAAGAAGAGAACTTATAACTCCAGAAGAATTAAAAGCTAGGATAAAAAAAGGGGAAAAGATTAAAATAATAGATGCAAGGGTATCTGGGCAATACGAGGCAGGTCACGTTGAGGAATCAGAAAATATTCCCCAAGATAAAATACGTGGAATTTTAGATGGTTTAGATAAGGATGAAATTACAGTTACTTATTGCAATAAAGGAGTAACAGGAAATGCGGTACAAAATATATTGATAAATAACAAATTTAAAAAGGTTTATAATTTATCTGGTGGATTTAAAAACTACAAAAATGGATCACCTAAATAAATTTATCAAAGTGAAGTTATCTTAAAGTTATTGCCACCATTTTTCTTAACATCTTTTTTAATACCACTAATGGTTTTAGCTACTTCCTCAGGGGAGTTAAAGTTTTTTAAATTACCATAAAGTCCTGCAATAGACACTGAGGTCAAGTTGAATACATCTTTGTTACCTTTTCTGTCTATGGACTCTATATAACCATTTGTTTTGTCTTCTTCATTAAAAAATTCTAAAACTTCTTTATTAAAATCTCCTATGAGTTCACTGCAAAAAACTTCACATTTTCCATAGGAGGTTTCTATCATACACACAAAATCATCTCCACCTATATGACCAACAAAACTGTTGAATGGAAATTGACTTTTAACTTTATTCTGAATTAAAGTTGCTGAATATTTTAAAATTTTATCACCATTTTCGAAACCATAGTTATCATTATAAACTTTGAAATTATCTAAATCTAAGTATAATAAACATACTTCATAGTTATAGTCTATAATAGAAGAAATAGTATTTTGAATTATTGAATTTCCTGGTAATCCTGTTAATGGATTTAGTTCTTTGGCATAGTTTCTTTCAAGCATTGTTGTATGCTGAAGTAAATTTTTTATTGTTACCACACCATAATATTTTGAGTCTTTAGTTACAATAACATAATCGTATATTTTTTCATTTTCTCTCTCCATAGCCAATTTAGAAACTTCACTAACTGATGTATAGAAATCCACAATTAAAGGCGAAATATCCATTACATGAGAAACAGGCCTTTTAGAAAAAACAGCAATTCCATATTGAGTAGCTAGTACTGAATCTAAACAATGTTTCATAACTAGACCAACAGGATGCTCTTGCTCAACAATACAAACACCAGTAATGTTTTTTCCGTGAAAAAAGTTTTTTAGGTCCTTACTCAAGGTAGAGGACGGAAAAGCAATATCATTAATGGTAATTGCACCAATATGATTTTGAAAATGACTATTATTTTCTTCAGCAGACCTATTTAGTTTCAATAATAAACATTTTACTTCATCTGGTATGGCAAGAAATGTACCGGCAGGCCTTAGAAGAAAAAAACCCTGTCCGGCATATACGCCAAGACCAACAAGGGTGCTTAACTCATCCTCTGTCTCTATTCCCTCTGCAATAAGTTTCATATTAGTTGTATTTGAAAGTGATACGAAGGTTTTTATTATGGCTTGCTTAAAAGTGTCCTTATCAATATTTCTAATTAGATCAATATCAATCTTTATATAGTGTGGTTTTATTTCTGCTAAAGTCTTTAGTCCTGAATAACCAGCACCAGTATCATCTATAGCAATTTTATAACCTTGATTCACATAATTATCTAGTACAATTTTAAAGCTGTTATAGTCCTCTATTGCAGTTTTTTCAGTAATTTCAAATATAATAGAATCAGGAGACATATTATGGCTAGCAAGAAACTCTTTAGTAAATCCTTTTTTGAATTTCTCATCCTTAAATATCTGAGGGTCAACGTTGAGAAAAAGATATTTATCTTTGCTAAGCATACTAGATTTTTCAATAGCTTTAGTTCTACATAGAGATTCTAATTCCCAGCTTTTATTATAGTCTGCAGCTGCTTTAAAAAGCTTATCCGGTTGATGCAGAGGGGAACCTAATGGTCCACGGCTAAGTGCTTCATATCCTATAACTTCTCCAGTTTTCAAATTTACAATCGGTTGAAAAACAGTAGTAATTTCTTTATTATCAATTATTTTAGTTAATTCTATATGTGTTTTTATAATTGCACCTCGAATAAATGTTTTTAAGTTCTATATAATTTTATATCATTATAGTGTGATATTAATATTAAGTTTTGTTAAGAATAGGTTAAGAATAAAAAACATATTAAAACAAAAATCAACCATACAATATAGTTTCATATGAAACTTAAATTGACTTAAAATGAAATTAATAGTATAGTAAAGCTATATTAGACGTTTAAATATTTAGTATTAATAAAAGAAAAAGGTGATTTAGTTTTGAATGAAAGACGAAATGAAATATTTGATATTGTATCAAAAAAACCTACAGTAACAGTTAAGGAGTTATCTAAAATTCTTGTTGTTTCTGAGGTTACCATAAGAAAAGATTTAAGTTTACTAGAAAACCAAGGATTATTGAGACGGACTCATGGAGGTGCCATGCAAATAGCTTCAAATTCTATAGAAAAAAGAATTCATTACAGATACGATGAAAAACTTAAAATAGTAAAAGAAGCAGTAAAGCTTATAGAGGATGGTGAAAATGTATTAATTGAGGCAGGATCTACTAATGCAATTTTAGCAAAAGAACTAGCAAATAAAAAAGGAATTCATATAATAACCAATTCTTTGTATATCTCACAAATGTTTACGGACAACAAAAATGTGAAAATATCCATTCTTGGAGGGGATATACAACAGGAATCACAAACTATTGTTGGACCGCTAGCAAAACTTTGTTTAAGTAGGATTGCAGTTAATAAGGCGTTTATTGGCATGGATGGTTTTTCTGAAAAATTAGGTTTTACTTGTGGGGATTTTCTTAGAGCCGAAGTTGGTAAAGAAATGTGTTATAGAGCTGAAAAAGTTATTGTTTTAGCTGAGTCATCAAAGTTTGATAATGTAGGTTTTACATCAATTGTGGAACTAGCCAAAGTTAGTTTAGTAATTACGGATAAGCAAATAAATAAAGAAAAATTGAGAATCTTAGAGGAAAATAATATAAAAGTAACGGTGGCAAACTAAGCAAGGTGTTAATTAAAAAATAAATGTATTAGGAGTTGAATTTAATGAAAATAATAAATATTGGATTAATAGGGTATGGCGCAGCAGGGCAGATATTTCATGAACCTATAATAACAAGTGTACCAGGTTTGAATTTAAGCAAAATTTATGAGACTAATGATTTAAATTTAAAAATACTTAAAACAAAGTATCCTCAAGATAAAATAACTTCCAATATAGAAGATATTTTTTCTGATAAAAGTATAGAGGTTGTAGTTCTTGCAGTTCCAAATACAGCTCATTATGTACTAGCTAAAAAGGCTTTGGAAAGTGGTAAAAATGTAGTGGTAGAAAAACCTTTTACAGTTACCTCAGAAGAAGCAGACAAGTTAATAAAACTAGCAGGTGAGAAAAATAAAATATTAACTGTGCATCATAATAGAAGATGGGATAGCGATCTTAGAACAATAAGGAAAATTGTTAAAGAAAATTTGCTTGGAGATCTAGCAGAGTATGAAGCTCATTATGATAGGTTCAGAAATTATATAAAAGAAAATTCATGGAGAGAAAATGATGTACCTGGTTCAGGTATTTTATATGACCTAGGCGCTCATCTTATTGATCAAGCACAGTGCTTATTTGGTGTTCCAGATGAGATTTTTGCTGATTTACAAATACAAAGAAGTGGAGGAAAAACTGTAGATAATTTTGAAATTATACTGCACTATCCTAAAGTTAAGGTTACATTAAAAGCAGGGATGCTGGTAAGAGAAGCTGGACCTCACTTTAGTTTGTATGGTAAAAATGGATCATTCATAAAATATGGTATGGATGTTCAAGAAGAGGCCCTTAAAAAAGGAATAATACCTAAGGATACTGAAAACTGGGGAGTAGAACCAGAAAATTTATGGGGAAAGATAAACACCGAAGTTAATGGTGCACATTTTATTGGTAAGATAGAAAGTGAAGCTGGAGATTATAGAGAGTTTTATAAAAATGTATATAAAGCTATTTTGGGTGAGGAAGAAATAGAAGTAAAAGCATATCAGGCTAGAAATACAATAAAGATAATTGAATTAGCCCAGATGAGTAATAAAGAAAAGAAATGGGTGAAATTTGAATAAGAAATTTGGAGTGGAGGAAGATAAAATTGACTAGTGATGAGCTAAAGAAGCTCTAAAATATATAAAAAACAATACTATAATAGGATTAGGTGGTGGGAGTACCATATCTTACCTAATTGATTATATAAAAGAAAATCAAGATCTTTCGGTGAAAATAGTTACACCTTCTGTTAAAACAAAAATGCTTTGCATAAAAAAAGGATTAGAAGTTCTTCATACATCTTTTGTGGATAGAATAGAGGTTGCTTTTGATGGCTGTGATGAGGTGGATGAAACCCTAAATGCTATGAAAAGTGGTGGAGGTATACATACAAAGGAAAAACTCACAGCGTCCATGGATGATGAGTATGTGCTCCTTGTGGATGATACTAAGTTTGTAAAAAAATTAACAAATGTTGTTACTAAGGTTTTGGTGTCTAGTGAAAGTGGAGTAATTTGTCATATTACATCCACATGATTCATTCTATATATTGTTGCTATTAGAAAAATAATAGTGAGGAAAATAGTAAAAAGAACAGTTGATGTGGTACCTTTAAATGTTAATGATGAACTGTCACTTACAAGTTTGTAAGGCAGAAAATCTTTGATATGAGGTACCTTTATTACTGCAGCACTGGCATATCCAATAACTAGAGTTAATATTCCTGCAGGTAAACTTTTTTTCATAATGCTACTAAAAAATAAAACGAGAGATATATTAAAAATATAATATAAGCTAATTAGTAGTGAAACAGTAATCAGGTTTGTAGTGGAAACGTCTGAACTTTTAAATAAAACACTTGCATAGTAATGATTAATAAAAATACCAGCAGTGGTTAGTATGGTAACAGGTATTGAATAATTCAAAAATTTACTGATTACTATGAACATTGGTGATGCACCCTTGGAGCACGGAAAAACCAGCTTTTGAAGAGTAAGTTCCTCCGCAATACTAGTGCAAACCGTAAAAACGATAAACATAATACTTATTTGAAATAAACTAGAAATAAAACTCTGCAAACAGGATTTTATAGTCATGAAACTGTCAGAATTAATGCTTATTTCTGGTTGCGATTTTATTAACAGTGGAGTAAGTTTTAGCATAATAGGTCCTGAAATAGCAAATATAATTATACCTAAAGCAATAATTAAATATTTGTATTGACGGAGAGATTCTAATATTTCCTTCCTTATATAGCAGTTAAAGGTGTTCATCACTTTATCACCATCCTCATAAATATGTCTTCAAGATTAGATTTTCTAATATTATAGGATAAAACTGTATTATTAGTGGATAATATAAGTTTTAAAAGTTGTTTTTTGCCTTCAACTATATCTTTTACATAGATTGAAAGCTTGTTTTGGTTTACTTTGATATTTTCAATCAAAGGATGATCCATTAGAACTTCTTTAAGCGAAGTAACATCACCATCTACCTCTATATCAAAAATAGGCTGTATATATTTCTTTTCCAGTTCCTTAAGATTTGAGGAGACAAGTATTTTGCCTTGATCTAAAATGCTTACTTCACTGCAAACCCGTTCTATATCATTTAATATGTGTGATGATAAAAATACTGTTATTCCTTCTACCCTTAGGTTTTCTATTAGTTCTAAAACCTCCATTCTTCCCTCAGGATCAAGAGAAGCAGTAGGTTCATCTAAAAATAGTATTTTAGGATGATTAAATAGAGCTGTGGCGAGGCCAAAACGTTGCTTCATCCCGCCAGAATAACCAGAAAGTCTCCGCCTAGCAGCATCACTTTTAAGATCAACCTTTTCAAGAACTTCATCAGTTCTTACAGATATTTCTTTAGGTGACATTCCACTTAAATTACCTATGAATTTTAAATATTCATATCCAGTCATAAACCCATAAAATACTGGCGTTTGAGGAAGATAGCCTATAGTTTTTAATATTTGTCTTTTGTTAGTACTAAAATCTTTGCCGTCTATAGATATATTTCCAGAGTTACAGTTTATTAATCCTGTAAGTATATTCATAGTAGTAGTTTTCCCAGCTCCATTTTTACCAAGAAAACCATATATGGAGCCACTAGGAACCTTGAAGCTAATATCTTTTAACACTTCAAAGGTTCCATATTTTTTTGTTAAATTTTTAATCTTTAGCAAAACTATCACTCCTTTTTAAGAAAAATTTAGTCTCTTTTTCTGCCTATAATTAGGTAAGCTAATGGACCGATAGTGCTAATTAATAATATTATTACTAACCATATATACTTTGGAAAAAATTTAACCTTATCATTATAAAGTTTAAAAAAACAGAATATCTTTAGACCAAATTCTAATATAATGAGAGGTAAAAACATTTTTATAATTTCAATTATAGTCATGCCACTTAGCATAGTTATCATTCCTTTCTGTATAATTTTTGGATTATACAAATATAACGATATACTCATCAAAAAGTTCATTGGGAATAAAAAAAATCTTTTCAGGAATAGAAAAGATCTTTTTTATTTATTTTTTCTTATATTTATCAATAATTATTCTTGTTACTATTAAATATATAATTAAATTACTAGGAATGTTTAATAACCCAAAGAAGCCCCAAAGCCAATAATATTTTTCGCCTCTTTTTTTTGCATCGGTGTATATCCAAAAGCCTTGAGCCAAAGCAAAGGGTATTGCTATGGCTAAAGCAATAAGTAGTGGTTTATTCATTTTCATTCCTCCTCAGTGCGTGTTTTGAAAGTGGTATTAATGACCAAGGCATAATGAAAATAAGGAAAAGCTGAAAATATATTAAAAATTTTATGCCAAATTTAATAAAAATAATACTAAGTAAGGATAATATTAAAATTGAACTCATTAAAAAAAATATATTTTCTTTAATGGAATTCCTTTTAGTTTGGATTTGCACAGCTGTTTGTATTATGTTTAAAGTATCTATATCAAAATTAAAATCAACGCTATTAGCTAAATCCATTTTTTCTAAAGTAGAATCAATCTTATTTTCAAATTTAGATTCATCATTTGATTTATTTAAAAGGTTTATATCATAGTCTTCGTTATAGTGTTTATCAATAAGTGCATTTATAAGCTTTTCTTTTTCATTCATGTACAATACCCCTTCTTTCTAGCTCAAGGATTATATACTTAACACTATAATGTAACCTAGAACGCACAGTTCCTACAGGACATTTAAGTGTTTTAGCAATATCCTCATAGCTATAATAGTAGAAATGTTTTAGTATAAACACAGCTCTTTTTTCATAGCTAAGGCCTTGGATAACCTGAAGAATCTCATGGTGTTCAAGCTTTGAAATTGTGTTTTCCTCAGGACTATATAATGTAGAAACCATATTTTCATCAAGCTGAGTAAGACGTTTATTTTTTCTTAAGGTATCCCTATATTGATTTGTTGCTATGGTTATTAGCCAAGTAGAAAATTTAGCTTTTGGTGAAAACTTTTTAATATTTAATACTGCTTTTAGCATAGTTTCTTGTAAAATGTCTTGAGATAACGTAGGGTCGCAAGTCATTTTAATAATATAACCCTTTAGAAAATTATAGTTTTCAGTAAGTAGTGTATTTAAAGCGGATTTATTTCCAAGCTTTGCTTTTTCAATTAAAATCAGTTCATCCAATTATGCACCTTCTTTATCGGTAATATAACGTTTGATAGGAGCAAAAAGTTCATTCTTAGGAAAGTATTTTTGAAATATGACGAATTCCAGTTTTAATATCACTTATTTTAGAACTACCAACGCTTATTTTTAAAATACCATTGCTAAAATAATTATCTAAATAGTTGCCCTTCATATTTTTAATACATATGTTATTTTTAGCACATTCTTTAATTAACCAATTCATATTAATCTTATTTAAAAATTCAATAGAGGCATAAAAACCAGAGTAAGGCACATGCCACTTTACATCAGCAATTCTAAATTGTTTTGATGCATCTTTTAAGGCTGACATCCTTTCGCTATATATTTTTATTATGCTCTTTTTATTAGCTTTAAACATTCCACTTTTAATATAAATTTCTAAGGATCCTTGAGATAAAACTGATGTATTTAAATCCATCCACCTTTTATGTTCCTCAAAGGTTTTCATTAAAATCTTAGGTAGTACTACCGCTGCAATTCGAAGCCCTGGAAGAAGTATCTTAGAAAAACTTTTTATGTATACCACTCTAGAAGAAACATCATAATAATGCATTGGATAAACATTATTTTTAACTTCTAAATCTCCAAGATAATCATCTTCAATTATATAAACATTGTACTTTTTAGCTAAGGCTAAAATTTGTTTTTTATCATTATTAGAATAGCTTACACCTAGGGGATTACTAAATCTTGGAATTGTGTAAAAACATTTTATATTATCACAGGCAAATTTTCTTTCAAGCTCAGCAAAATCTATGCCGTTAAATTTTCGCTCAATACCAATAACAGCAGTTTTGCTAATTTCAAGAGTCTTTAGAGCACCTTTATAAGTTGGCTGTTCTACAAGCACATTGCTTTTTCCATTTGGAAATGGCATGGTACAAAGTATGTTTATTGCTTGCTGTGAACCTGAAGTTATACATATATCCGCTGGTTCACAAAATATCTGATAATCTTCAAAATGCTTTTTTAGAGTAATGATAAGTTCTGTAAGTCCTTTAGATGGGGAATAATTAAAAAGGGTAACTTTATATATATCAATAGCTTGATTCAAGCAGTGTTGAAAATCTTTATAGGGCAATATACTTTCATCTGGTGAACCTGATGAAAAATTAATTATTTTATTTGTTTTATTTGTATGAATTTCTTTTTTATCAACTAAATAATATCCACTTTGCGGTATCGAATATACAATATGCTGGCTTTGAAGTTTTTCATAAGCATGTACAGCTGTTTGCTTGCTACAATTAAATTTTTTGGACAAATACCTTATTGTAGGCATTTTTTTGTCATAGCTTATATTTTCATTTTCAATTTCAGCATTAATAAAATCTACTATATCATTGTATTTACTCATATATCTCCTTGAATTGTACTAGTACAATATGATTTTTACATTATTGAATTGGCTAATTTAGTGACTTACAATATAATTGTACCATAATAACATTGTAGGAGGAATAAATTATATGTTTATAATAATTTTAAAATACAAAAAGTCTATTGAAGATGTTATGAATAATTTAGATGACCATAAAAATTACCTAGAAAAATATTATTCATTAAATAAATTCATATGTTCTGGGAGGCAAGAGCCAAGATGTGGTGGCATAATATTGTGTAATGCAAAAGATAAAACAGAGGTAAATTTAATAATTAAACAAGATCCTTTTTATAAAAATAATATTGCAAAATACGAAATAATTGAATTTATACCAACAAATTATGCAGATGGCTTTAAAGAATTCATAATTTAGGAGGCTATAAATGATAAGAAATATGAAATTTGAAGATATTGAAAAGATAAAAGAAATAGATAAATTGAGTTTTAAAGCTGATAAAAAAAGAACAACACAAGGAATAGAAGGTTATATTGAAGCAAGTAATAATTCAAGTCTTGTATATGAAATAGATAATACAGTGGTAGGATATAATTTTATACACCTTTGTGGCTCATTTGCTTGGTTTGGTCCTTTTGGAGTTCATCCAAAATATCAGGGCAAAGGCATTGGAAAAGCATTAATAAATCACACAATAAAAATCCTTAAAGAGAATTACAAAGTGTCCACCATAGGACTTAATACTATGCCTGAGTCACAATACAATGTTGGATTTTATATGGGACTTGGCTTTACACCACTTAGACTATCACTGAATTTAAAAAAACAACTCAATTTTGATGATTTATTACCATTACCCAATGATTATAATGTTGATGAAGTAGATATAAGTAACGAACATGATTATTTAACTTTAAAAGATAATTTAAAACGTATGTGTAATGAAATATTTCATTACTTTGATTTGAATTCTGAGCTTCACCTAATAAAATATGAAGGGTTTGGTACTATTTTTACAGTAAAAGCTTATGGTAAAGTCCATAGCATTGTAATCTGTCATACTAAAGCAGTAAGAGATACAAATACAAAAAACTTGCAAATAAAATTAGCTATTATAGATAATACTGTGAATTACAAAGTTGCCGTAGATTCTATTGTAAGTGCTTGTACAAAGTATGCTAAAAATATCAACTATGACAGTATATCCATAGATTGCAATACTTACAATGCTGAAATTTGTAATTTCTTAATTTCAAAACACAATTTTAAAATACAAAAAACTCAAATTATGATGATTTTGGGAAATGATAATCCTTTTAAAAGTTCTAAAGCAATATTATTGACAAGACTAGCCGGATAATAATAGTATAAGCATGTACAAAATATGATATAATTTACATATACTTAAGCAATATGTTTACAAACTATTATACTGAATTATAGGAGGTAAATTATAATTATGTTAATAGAAAACCAAAAGGAGTATTGGGATAGAGTAGCTATTGACAAAAACTTTACAACACCATTTCAAATTGAATTGTTTTCTCAAGTTGTAGACAAGGAAGATAAAATTTTGGATGTTGGTTGTGGTTATGGCAGGACATTAAATGAGCTATATTTGCAAGGGTTTAAAAATTTATTTGGTATAGATTTTTCTGAAAAAATGGTAAAAAGAGGTACGGAGCAGTTCTCGGGACTAAATTTATGTGTAAAGAGAGGCAAAAATTTACCATATGAAGATAATAGCTTTGACTCAATAATTTTATTCGCTGTTTTAACTTGTATAGCTAAAGATGAAGAACAAGTTTTTCTAATGAAGGAAATAAAAAGGGTTCTAAAACCTAAAGGAATATTATACATAAATGATTTTTTATTAAATACAGATGAAAGAAACGAAAAGAGATATAAAATATATGAAAATAAATACAAAAAATATGGGGTGTTTGAACTGCCAGAGGGTGCAGTGCTTAGGCACCATGATATAAAATGGATAAAAGAGATCATATCAGATTATAATGATATTAAGCTAGAAACAGTTACATATACCACAATGAATGGAAATAAATCAAATGGATTTTATTACCTAGGTAAGAATATAAAATAATGTAATAAGGTGAGGTGAAAAAATGAAAATCTGCATTGCAAACGGAATAGTTATTTTCTGATTTTTATTTAAAAGGAGAGTGTAAAAATGACTATTCCAAATTCAAAAAAAATTTATCCAAGAAGTAATGATTTTGAAACAATATATCTTAAAAATGTCATAACAAAAACTAATATTAAAGTTGGTGATTTTACAATATACAATGACTTTTGTAATGATCCTAGAGACTTTGAAAAAAATAATGTTTTATACCACTATCCAATTAACCATGATAGACTTATTATTGGAAAGTTTTGCTCTGTTGCATGTGGTGCGAAATTTATGATGAATAGCGGAAATCATACGTTAAAATCATTATCTAACTATACATTTCCTATATTTGGTGAAGAATGGGATGAAACATTAAAACCAAAAGATGCATGGGACAACAAAGGTGATATTATTATTGGAAATGATGTCTGGATAGGATATCAGGCTGTGATAATGTCTGGGGTTAAAATTGGTGACGGTGCAATAGTAGGAACTAGAGCAGTGGTAACTAAAGACGTTCCACCTTATACAATTGTTGGTGGCATACCTGCAAAGGCTATAAAAAAAAGATTTAATGATGAAGTAATATCGTGTTTGCTAAAGCTTGAGTGGTGGAATTTTACAAATGAGAAAATAGCAAAGAATATTCCATTTATTCAGGCGGGAGACATTGATTGGTTGAAGAATTTATAGTATTCATTAAACTAAAATATAACTAATTATACATTGTAATAGGTGTATAATTAGTTATAGATAAATTTAGAAAGTCTTAGGAAGAAAGAGTTGTTCACGTTTGCATAAATATCTAAATTGAGATGTAATAATATATATGTTTTTATAAAAGATGGGATGGTGACTTTAATTTTGATTACAGATATGACAAAAGGGAATATTTCCAAACATTTAGTTAGATTTGCAGTGCCCTTAATACTGGGAAACTTTTTTCAATTAACTTATAATGCAGCAGACTCTATTATAGTAGGAAGGTTTGTTGGTACAAAGGCATTGGCAGCAGTTGGTATTGCAAATCCAATTATGAATATTGTAATGTTTTTTATTATGGGAATTTGTATGGGTGCTTCAGTTTTGATGAGTCAATATTTTGGTGAAGGAAACATAAAAAAGCTTAAACGTGAAGTTTCAACAACTATGATAGGTGGGCTTATTTTCACAGTAATACTTATAATTGTTTGTATAATTATGACTAAACCAATGTTAGAACTGATTAGAACGCCAAAGGAAATACTTCCTGAAGCTTCAAATTATCTTAGAATTATATTTTTGGGACTTATATTTACATTTTTATATAACGTTTATGCTTCAACACTTAGGAGCATTGGGGATTCTAAAATACCGTTAATATTTCTAATGATTTCTTCAGTTTTAAATGTAGTAATGGATATAATTTTTGTGGTTTATCTTAAGTGGGGAGTTTCTGGGGCCGCTATTGCAACTGTTACAGCAGAAATGGTTTCAAGTGTACTATGTATTTCCTATGCTTATATGAAAGTACCGATGCTTCGTTTTTCACGAAAAGAAATTGTGCTTGATAGAATTTTACTACGAACAACCATAAGCTATAGCTGGGTAACAGCTATGCAGCAGACGTGTCTTTATGTTGGAAAAGTATTAATCCAAGGTGCAGTCAATCCACTTGGCATAGAGGCAATAGCAACCTTTAATGCAGTAAACCGTGTTGATGATTTTGCTTTTACACCACAACAAAGTATTAGCAGTGGAATGACCACGTTTTTAGCGCAAAACAGAGGTGCTAAAAAGTTTGATCGTTTAAAAAAAGGTTTTTGGTCTGGAATGAAAATTGAAACTTTATATTGGTGCATAATTGTAGGTATAGTTTTTTTTGGAGCACCACATATAATGCACCTTTTTGTATCTGATAAAAACTCCAAAGTTGTTGAACTTGGAGTAAAATATCTTGAGATGATGGCATTTTTTTATTTTCTTCCAGGGTGTACAAATGGAATACAAGGATATTTCAGAGGAATGGGAGATTTGAAAATTACATTAAGGTCAACTTTCGTGCAAATTGTTGGAAGAGTAATATTTGCATACTTACTAGCACCAAAATTTGGAGTTGTAGGGATTGCCCTAAGCTGCCTTGGTGGCTGGATTGTTATGCTGGCTTATGAAGTTCCGTTTTGTGTTAAAGAATTAAAAAAAACGAAAGGCATTAATAGTGAAAGTATTGTATAATAAAATTATATTCAAATAACTTGCTTTTTGTATTTCTATATGTTATTATATGAATGACTTAAATTTAGTAGTAAATAATGAAACACAAATATATTTCAATTAGTACTATTTATAGTATGTTGATATCGAGATTTTATTAGTGAATTGTTACAATGAGTTTAAGAATAATTTTTTTCGGAGGTACACATTATGAATGGTACAGTTAAATGGTTTAATGCAGAAAAAGGATTTGGATTTATTACAGGAGAGGACGGAAACGACGTTTTCGCTCATTTTTCACAAATTAACTCAGAGGGTTATAAATCCCTTGATGAAGGACAAAAAGTTACTTATGACGTAGTTGAAGGTCAAAAAGGACCTCAAGCTGAAAATATTACAGTTGCTTAATTAATTAGTTAATTAATATTTACCCCTTGAATATTTATTATATTTAAGGGGTTTTTAGTTGTTTAAAATTATATCTTAAAGGAGAAAAAATGTTATTTGAAAATTTAAATATTATAGAACCTATCTTGAAGGCTATAAAAGATTATGGATATACAAATCCTACGCCTATACAAGAACAAACTATTCCAGCTTTACTTGAAGGACATGACGTAGAAGGTTGTGCACAGACAGGTACAGGAAAAACAGCAGCTTTTGCCATACCTACATTACAACTTCTTTGCAATGACCAAACATTTAAAAAGGGAAATAGAAGTATTAAAGCCTTAGTATTAGCTCCAACTAGGGAATTAGCTATCCAAATCGGAGAAAGTTTTACTGCGTATGGTAAATACACAGGATTAAAAAATACTACTATTTTTGGCGGTGTTTCACAAGGATCACAGGTAAGGGCATTAAGATCAGGTGTGGATATTTTAATTGCGACACCAGGAAGACTTCTTGATTTAATTCAGCAGAAATATATAAATTTACAACATATAGAGATTTTTGTTCTTGATGAGGCAGATAGAATGCTTGATATGGGAATGGGACATGATGTAAAAAGAATTATAGCAAAGCTTCCTAGGGAGAGGCAGTCAATGTTATTTTCTGCAACTATGCCTGAGAGTATTTCAAAATTAATGGATTCAATTCTCATAAAACCTGTAAAGGTTGAAGTTGTTCCTGATGCATTAGCTATTGATACAATTAAGCAGTCAGTATTTTTTGTTGAAAAAAGCAATAAGAAAGCTTTGCTTATTAAGCTATTAGAGGATAAATCTTTTGATTCAGTTCTTGTATTTTCTAGAACTAAACATGGTGCAAATAAAATAACTGATGAACTTACTAAAGTGGGAATAGAATCTCAAGCTATTCATGGTAACAAGTCACAAAATGCAAGACAACTTGCTTTAAGTAATTTTAAAGAAAAGAAAATAAGAGTTCTAGTTGCTACAGATATAGCTGCAAGAGGTATTGATGTAGATGACTTATCACTTGTAATAAATTTTGATTTACCAGATGTACCTGAAACTTATGTTCATAGAATTGGACGTACAGGGAGAGCAGGAGCAGAAGGTGTTGCATTCTCATTCTGTGATCAGGATGAAAAAGAATGTCTTAGAGATATTGAAAAACTCATGGAAAAATCAGTACCAGTGAATGAAGATCATCCTTATCCTATGGGAAGTTCAACTACTGTTACAAATACTTTGGGTGCGTCAGAAAATAACAATAGTAGAAAAAAAGAATATTCTAAGAAACAACGTCCAAACAGTTATTTTAGGAAAAATAAAAAAATAGCTAACAAATAATAAAAATAATATATTAAAAGCCATAGTTTTTTAGGTAAGTTTACCTGGGAGTTACTGTGGTTTTTTTATTTCACATTTAAGTAACAATTATTTAATGGATTTTATTTTGGATAACCATTATAATTATATGTGTGTAAAGGTTTAGATACAAATAAACATAGGGGAAGGTGTCAATTATGAAAAAAATCAATATTGGAAATGGAGAAATAAGTGCATCAGAAATTTCATTAGGGTGCATGAGAATTAACGAGATTACTAGTAATGATGCAGCTAGTCTTATCAGCACTGCATTAGAACAGGGGATTGATTTTTTTGATCATGCAGATATTTATGGTGATGGTAAATCAGAAGAAGTTTTTGCAGAGGCCATTGGCACAACTAATTACAGTAGAGAAAAATATATGCTTCAGACAAAATGTGGAATACAACCTGGGTATTTTGATTTTTCTAAGGAACATATTTTAAATTCTGTGGATAAAAGCTTGAAACGTTTGAAAACAGATTATATAGATGTATTGTTGCTTCATAGACCTGATACGCTTATGGAACCAGAAGAGGTTGCAGAAGCTTTTACAAAGTTACATAGTAGTGGTAAGGTTAAATATTTTGGAGTGAGCAATCAAAAGCCAATGCAAATAGAGTTACTTAACAAATATTTAGAACAAAATATTATTATAAATCAACTTCAGCTAAGTATAACAAATACAGGAATGATTGATTCTGGACTTAATGTGAATATGGAAAACAATGCTTCTATTGATAGAGATAATAGTATTCTAGAATATTGCCGACTTAAGGACATTACAATACAGGCATGGTCACCTTTTCAGTATGGTATGTTTGCAGGAGTATTTTTAGATAATGACAAATTCCCAGAGTTAAACAATAAAATAAATGAAATAGCAAAAATTAAAGGTGTTACAAATTCCGCAATTGCAGTTGCTTGGATTTTACGGCATCCTGCTAAAATTCAAACTATTGTAGGTACAACTAAAAGTAGTCGTTTGAAAGATATTTGTCAGGCTTCAAGGATTGAATTAACAAGGCAGGAATGGTATGAAATATATAGAGCAGCAGGAAATAAACTACCATGAATAAGTCAGAATAAAGATTTCTGAAATTGCATTGATTTTCAGAGTTTCTTATTAATGTTTGGCTTAGATAGTGAGAATAAATACAATTATAAAGGTAGAGTCATTTTGACTCTACCTTTATAATTATGCTTTGGCTTCGAAACTATGATCTCCACTACTTTTTTGTTGTTGCGCTTGTCATTGAATCTAGGTTTTGTAAGCTTGTAGTTTTAGTTGCACTTGAAATTGAAACACTCTCATTCTAAGTTAGTCAAGCTCCCTGGCTAAGAAACTTATATTGCGCCATATAAAGGTCATAATAATGTCCTTTAAGTTTGAGAAGTTCAGCGTGGGTTCCTGCTTCACCTATTTTTCCATCTGAAATAACCATAATTTTATCCGCATCTCTTATAGTTGAAAGTCTATGAGCAATAACAAAGGAAGTTCTTCCGTGTAAAAGTTTGCTAATACCAGCTTGGACAAGCTTTTCTGTATGGGTATCAATATTGGAAGTAGCTTCATCAAGAATTAATATTCTTGGATTTGCCAGAAGTGCTCTAGCGAAGGAGATAAGTTGTCTTTCTCCAACAGAAAGCCTAGAACCTCTTTCATTAACCTCAGTATCATACCCATTTTTTAATTTCATAATAAATCCATGAGCATTAACTGCTTTAGCCGCAGCAATTACTTCTTCATCCGTAGCATCAAGTTTACCATAACGTATATTATCTTTTATGGAATTTGAAAATAAAAAAGTATCTTGAAGCATTATTCCCATTTGGCTTCTTAAGGATTCTAGCTCTACATTTTTAATGTCCTTACCATCTATTAATATTTTTCCAGAATCGCAATCATAAAATCTGCTTATTAGGTTTACAATAGTAGTTTTTCCTGCACCTGTTGGACCAACTAAGGCTATAGTTTCACCAGTATTTATTTTGAAATTTATATTGTTTAAAATTGGTTCTCCAGCTTCGTAGGAAAACACTACATTTTTGAATTCAACAGTTCCTTTTATCTTTGGCATTTTATCCTCTGAAAGAGTAGTAATCATTGGTTCTATGTCTAGTATTTCAAATATTCTTTCTCCAGCAGCAAAATTTGTTATTAGAGTATTGTAAAAATTACTTATATCTATAATAGGTTTCCAAAACATTGTTACATAGGAAGTAAAGGCAACCATGGTTCCCACAGTAATGTTTCCCGTTTTTACAAGACTTATGCTGTACCAAAATACAAGAATTGTTCCAATACCAGAAGACAGAGCAACTATTGGCCAAAATGTATCATTAAGTTTTACTGCCTTTAAAAAACCATCCATCATCTCATTTACAAAGGTTAAAAAGTTTTTTGAGCTCCTTTGTTCTTCAGCAAAGGCTTCAATTACTCTTATACCAGAAAAATCTTCATGAGTATAGGCATTCATATTGGATCTTTTCTGCCTAAATATTTGCCATCTCTTTCTCGAAAAAGTCTCCACTGAAAACAGTGTTAAACCTAAAAATGGTAATATACATATAGATACAATGGCAAGTTTTACGTTCATAGAAAACATAATAACAGTAACACACACAAGGGTTAAAACTTCAGGAATAAAATTAGTTATACTGTTTGAAAACAAATCCTGAAGAGAATTTACATCACCAATTACTCTAGCAAGTATTTTTCCAATAGGTCTGTTATCGAAAAAAGAAAAGGAAAGTTTTTGAATGTGAATATAAAGTTCTTGTCTAATTTCTAATATTATTTTATTTGTTATTTTAGCCATCATGATTATTCTTATTTTTGATGCAAACATAGATAGTATATTAAAACCAAATAGTACGGCGGATATAGTAATTAGGCCATTTAGATCTTTACGGGAAATATAATTATCAATTGCTAGTTTTAAGAGGTAAGGATTAAGAAGACCACATAACATTACATAAATCAAAAGAATTAATACAATAACTACTTTTAATTTATAAGGTTTTAAATAGCTAAATAATCGCATTAATAGTGCGGTATTAGAAACTTTGTTTAAATCTTCATCTTGGTTAATAGAATTTTTAGCCATTATATAACCTCACTTTCGTTTTGATCTAAATCTTTAAATTGTTCACAATAGATTTCGTAGTATTTGCCTTTTTTAGCAAGTAGCTCACTATGAGTTCCAGATTCAACTATTCTTCCGCCATCTAAAAAGACTATCATGTTAGCATTTTTTACTGCAGATATTCTATGGGCAATTATAATAGTTGTAGTTTGCCTTACTTGCTTATAGAGGTTTTTAAGCAGAGTGTATTCTGTATCCATGTCTAGTGCAGAAGTAGAATCATCTAATATTAAAATTTTTGATTTTCTAATTAAGGCTCTGGCAATAGAAAGCCTTTGCTTTTGTCCTCCAGATAGACCTATACCTCTTTCACCAATAACAGTATCAAAACCATCTTCAAGTTTATCAATAAAATCAAGGGCACAAGCATCACTGCAAGCATTTCGTATTTCAGCGAGAGTTGCATCAGCTTTTCCAAATTGTATATTTTTTTCAATAGTATCTGAGAAAAGAAAAGTATCTTGAGGAACTATGGCCATTTTTCTTCGTAATGATTTTAAATTAAGTTCCTTTACATCTACATCGTCTATACAAACGGAGCCTTTTTGTACATCATAATATCTTCCAATAAGGTTTATAAGGGAGGATTTACCGGCACCAGTAGTACCCATTATTGCAACTGTGCTATTAGCAGGTATTTTAAGATTAATGTTATCTAAAATCATTTCATTGTGATATTTAAAGGTTACATTTTTAAATTCAATATCTCCTTTAAGGTTATCCAAAGTTAATGCATTTTTAGGACTCTCGATTTCAATTTTAGTTTGGAATATTTTTTCGATTTTTTTAGCTGAGGCTGAACTTTGTGCTAGGACATTTGTGATCCAACCGATCATTCTCATAGGCGAAATCATAAGCCATACATATCCATTAAATTCAACTAGAGTTCCTAAGGTAATTTGATTTTTAATTACTAAAATACCACCTACGCAAACTACAAGTAGAGTTGATGCATTACCAAGAAAATCTTGTAGTGGGTTATATTTAGCCCAAATACGATTTACTTCTAAATTTAAGTCATAATTTGTTCTATTTAACTTTAAAAATTTTAAAATTTCATGTTTTTCTCTTGCAAAAGCTTTTACAAGTCTCACACCAGCAATATTCTCCTGAGCTGTGGTATTAAGAATAACTGTCTGATCGCTAATCTTGCCAAAAGCAGTATTTATTTCTTTTTCTAGTTTCATAGTTGTGTAGGCTAAAATAGGCATTGTTGCAACACAAACAAGTGCAAGTATCCAGTTTAATCTAAAAAGTATTATTGCAGATAAAATAAAGTATATGGCGTTCTCAAGGAATAGTGCAGCTCCAAAACCAGTAGCTCTCCATATATTATCAACATCTTCACCAATTCTTGACATTAACTCACCGGTATTCATGCTATCAAAGTAGCTAAAAGAAAGACTTTGAATATGATTAAATAAATCTTCTTTTATATCAATAGCAACTTTTGTAGACATCCAGTCAAAACCATATTCCTTTATATATCCAAGGATTGCTCTTCCTATTGCGATACCGCCAATTGTAACAAGAACTGGAGTTAATAGACTATATTGTTTACCTGTTATTATTTTGTCTATCATTATCTGTGTAAGATAAGGATTTAGTAGATCTAATATAATACCTATAAGCATTGCTGCAAAAGGTAATAAAATAAAAATGTGATATTTCCATACGTATTTAAGTATTTTCTTCAATTTATGATTCCCCCTAGCTAATTCATTTTGTCAGCTTTTTTATTTTTTTCAAAATAAAAAAGCCATGGCATCCCAATGGCAATAAAATTTACATGAAATTATGCAAATAAAAAAAGCCATGGAATTGATAGCCCATGACTTTAAAAGTCTAATATTACGGTTTATAATCCGAATGATAAGGTAGGGCTATCTTGTGAAATTTTAAATATTAAATTAAAGCCTGTTACAAAAGCATATATAATTCTCATATTCCTACCCCTCCTTGTTAAAATTTAACTACTTACTAATAATAAAACATTTACTTATTTTTGTCAATGACTATTTTAATCATCTAATGGTCTGATTGTTTTTACTCCAAAAGTTGTAAATGCCAGACCGAACATCAATACTATTATAAGGTCAAAAAAAATCTTATATATGGAGGATCCTTCTAAAAGTTCTTGAATTGATGACAATACCCACTTTTGAGGCACTATATAACCAATACTTCTCATAAAGTTTGGCATTAGTGACTGTGGGATTAGACAGCCTCCAATAAGACAAGTTGGAAAACTCACTGTGGCAAGGATCAAACTTGGATTTAAATTTTCCTTTATAATACCTGAAAGTCCAATAGCCATACCAATTACTGCAATAATAAAACATAGTAGTATAAAAAACAATCCCCATATTTTAATTCCCATTGGTAATTTATAAACATAAGTTATTACTAAAGTGATAGGTATTATTTGAATAATGCCTATTATAAGAGTTCCGAGTAAATTTCCTAGAGCTATTTCCCATAGATTAACGTGAAAGCTTGCAGTTCTAGCTAGAAGCAAATTTTTTCTATCATCTATAATAGTTCCCATAGTATTAAATATTATAACCATAATAAACATCATTGAAAAACCCACGGATTGTATAAGTTTTTGTTGCAGAGCATTTGTATCTGCAGAGCCGTGAGCAGTACTATTTGTTTCTAGACTAGCATTGGTTATATTATTGAATAATTCATTGATTAGCTTGCTTTCATTTGTGTTTGTTTTTAAAGCAATATCCTTTGCACTGTAACTAACCATATAAAGTGTGCTGATATATTGATTAACATCTTGTTTAATCCTCTCAGTATTTTCATTTACGCCATTACTATAAAAATCCACATTAACCTTTTTGCTACTTTGAATATCCTTTGAAAATCCATTTTTAATTGTAATTACGGAAACATCTTTTGAATCTTCGATGGCAGATTTTATTTCTTTTTCATCTAAAGTAGTAAGGTTTATATTTTTCTCATCACCTAATCCCTTAATAAATTTTTGTGAATATAAACCCTTATCTAAATTAACAACTCCTACATTTATTTTTGCCATAGAGGCGGAACCCGTAAAATAGGTCATGATAACAATGGCAATTATAGGCAAAAACAGCATAATAAAGAGTTCTTTTCTACTTTTTAAAGTTCTTTTTATAATATTTTCAGCTATTAATAAACTATTCATTTTGTGACCTCCAATTAAATAAAGCTAGTGAAGCAGTCCACAAAACTATTATTAAAACCGCTAGAGAAGTAAGTTCAAATGTAACAGTTTTAAAAGTTCCACCAGTCATAAAGCTAGCTAAAGCATGAAAACCCCAGCTATAAAATGTTAATTTCCCTATAGGTTCTAAGGAAGGTACAGGTGTAAAACCACCACTCATAAAGGCTATAAACCATAATATTAAACAAAGTCCAGTACTAAGAGCTTTTTGTGAATTCACAATACTAGAGAACAAAACACCTAAAGAAGAGGATAACAGTATTATAAGTAGCAGCGAAATAGCTATTCCAACAAAATTATTACCAAAGTTAACTCCAAATAATAATGCAGAAAATAATATAATTGCTATTGCTTGAAAGATAGAGGTGGTTACATTACAAATTATCTGACCAAGGAGGTATTCACTTTTATTAACTGGAAAAGAATTAATTCTAGTATAAATTTTCTCAGAACGTTCTTTTATAATGTTATTACCAATGCCAATACCTGACATCATCATAAAAAACAGTAGCATACTAGCAGTAAAATACTGGTAGCTAGATAATTTTTTTATTGGTGACATTAGGTTTAATTTTCGAATGGTAAAAGTATTTCCATAGAATGATTGCACCTTTGTAAGTTTTTGTGCTTCTTCAGTAATATTGGCTTGTGGTAAATTATGAGAATAACTTTTAAGTATTGCAGTTTGCGTATTTGTAAAGTTAACAAAAGAATTTACTAAGGAATTTACTACATAAGCTTTAATTTCATCTTTATCGGAGCTTATAATTTTAATTGAGCATTTTTGCCCTTTTAAAACACTTGCAGAAAGATTATTTGAAATTACTATGGCCTCGTCATATTTGCCTCTATCAATTTGTGATTGTACACTGGTTGTAGTTGTATTTACTACATCCACATATTTTGAAGCCTCATTATGAAGCATATTGTCAAAAGCTTTCCCAATAGCGCCCTTATCCTCATTAACATAAAGCACTTTAAATTTCTTTATGGTGTTATTAGCTTCAAAAGAAGGTTTTAAAGCATAACCCATAATAAATATCATTAAAATTGGCATCAATATAATGAGTATAAAACTAAGTTTATTACGAATTCTGAGTTTAAATAGATTTATAGCTATATTTAAAATATTCATTTAGATATCCCCCTAATCTCTAAGCTTTCGGCCGGTTAAGGTAAGAAAAACTGTTTCCAAATTTGGTTCTAAAAGTTCTAGACCTATTATTGTATTTTGATTTTTTGATAGTATAAATAATATATCTTGCAATAAACTCTGGGCAAGTTTTGTAATGATTTCCAGGCTATTGCCACTATAATCTACGGCTGTAACTCCACTAATAGCTTTAATTTCTTCTATAGAATTATAGTTTACATCTCTAACGTTTATTTTGATTTTCTTGTCTGATGATACCTGATTTTTTAATTCGGTTGTGGTTCCTTCTGCAATAAGTTTTCCATGATCCATTATTGCTATTCTACTGCAAAGTGCCTGGATTTCCTCCATGTAATGACTTGTATATATTATAGTAGAGCCTAGGCTATTAAGTTTTTTAATAGCCTGGAGTATATGATTCCTGGATTGAGGGTCTATGCCTACAGTAGGTTCATCCATTATAATAATTTTAGGATGGTGCATAATGGCACAGGCAATATTAAGCCGTCTTTTCATTCCCCCAGAAAAACTTTTTGGCACAGATTTCCTTTTATCTAAAAGACCAACAAATTCTAAGGACTCGGTTATCCTTTCTTTAAGTAGGGTTCCTTTAAGTCCTGCGAGTTTGCCGAAAAATTGTATGTTTTCTTCCGCACTTAAACTTTCATATATTGCTATTTGCTGAGGCACTAGTCCAAGGTTTCTTTTATACTCAGTGTTTTTCTTAGAAATTTTAAGTCCATCTATTATAATTTCACCACTGGTTGGATTAATAAGTCCACAGAGCATATTTATAGTTGTACTTTTACCAGCCCCATTAGGACCAAGAAGTCCAAATATTTCGCCTTCCTGAATTTTTAAGTTTATATTGTCCACAGCTATATTCCTGTCATATCTTTTGATTAAATCTTTGATTTCTATTAGTGGCATTTTTTATTACCTCTCTTTTAGTAAGTCTTTAATATTATAATAGTGTTTTTAACATGAATAAGCATGGGCTAGAAGTAGGGAGTTCATAGTACTAAAGTACTACAAAGTATCAAGTGACAAGTGTAGCTGACAAGGAATAAGCTAAGAGTTGGATTGTAATAAAGTTTGATATTTTGGGGCAGAGTTTGTTTTGAATATCTTTGAAATGCGACGTAAAAACACCCCAAAATCCATTTATGAATAATGGGGTGTTTTTAATAATTGTTTGGTTTTTATAGTTGTGACGTTTTATATGAATATTATGAAGTTAATTAGAAAATAATTCTTTATCAATAATAAATTGAAGATTGCGTTGGTGGAAAATCCTTTCTGGCTCAGTAATACTAACTTTAGGTTTAACACAGTCTTCAATCTTAATATTTAAAATTGATTCCTTAGAATTTTGGGTGCGAGACTCCTTTACGTACTTTTCCAATCTCATCAAGTATTCTAAACCATCATTTATCTTATCCATAGATGCTATACCGTTATGACCTGTTATAACAATGTTTCGATTTGTCATACGAATTTTATTTAATGCTTCTCTTATCATCTCTGGCGTAGAATAGCACAAATAGGCAACATTACAAAAGACATGATCACCAGTAATAATTAAATCAGCAGCTTCTATATCTACAGCTATTGTGCTTAGTGTATGACCTGGATTATGGAAAATATTAAGTATATAGATTCCCCATTCAAGTTGTAAACAACTATCAAAAACTATACTTGGTTTTACAAAACGTTCTTTTTCTTCTTGACTTCTATAAAGTTCAGAAGTAAACGTATGTAAATAATCTTTATGGGCGATTATCTTACTTTCTGGAAAGAGTGGAAAAGCTGCCATATGATCGCTGAAATAGTGTGTACTTACAATATATTTCACTTTTGTCTTGAAAATTTTTGAAATCATTTCTTTAAGTTCAATAGCATCTTCATGACTTGCTAATCCATCAACCAGCACAGCTTCATCGTTATTTAAAATTAAAATAGCGTTTGAACTGAATTCCGACCCTGTTAAAATAAATATATTCTTCTTAACCATTCTAAATTTCATAAAAGCAATACCACCTTTCCATTATGCTTCGTAATAAAAAACTAATATAACTTAACTAATGGTAATTATATCATATTTTAACTTTTACTAGTTACGTCGTTTTTTTTCATATTACTCATCAACGTTGATCACAAAATGGAACGTAATACCGTGGGATATAAATACATAATCTTTCAATGCATATATTCATTAATTTGCCTATAAGAATTATGAGAAGCATTTAGGTTAATTATCATACAACTATGATAGGTTCCTCAATATTATATTAGTGTTTTTAATCTCCACATGTATGAGTTAAAAGTAGGTATTGCATAGTACTAAAGTACCGAAGAAGCAGTTGTCAGATTGCAGGTTCCAGATACCAGTTTATTATTTCTATGGAATTATTGATAATAAGAATGCTGCTATTAAGATGGTAACATGGAACAAACTTGCATTTGTTTATCCCAGGCATATTATTATTATAGGTTCCTCTTTAGATAGAATACGGCCACTTGGGTTCTGTCTCTTAGGTTTAATTTTGTAAGGATAGTTGAAACATAGTTTTTTATAGTGCTTTCACTTAGAAAAAGCTTCTTAACTATTTCCGTATTAGAATATCCATCACTTATTAGCTGTATGATTTGAATTTCTCTAGGGGTAAGGTTATATTTTGATAAATCTTTTTCTGTTTTAACATTTAGCATCTCTTTAAGTTTAGCAGCAATTTCAGGGTGAATTAGTAAGGCACCTTTATTCACTATTTTTATATATTCTCTTATTGTAGTTGAAGGCGTATTTTTAAGAATATAGCCACTAGCACCATTTTTTAGAGCCTGCATTATGTATTCTTCATCTTGAAAAGTTGTTAATACTAAGACATTTATGTGAGAAAATTGATTTTTGATTTTTTTTGTCCCAATAATTCCATCACACACAGGCATCCTTATATCCATAAGGACCACATCAACAGAAATCGTTGAACAAAGGTTATAAGCTTCATCACCATTAAGACATGTCCCAACGACAGCTATGTCACTATCAAGATCTAATATAAGTTTTAAACTATCGCGTATTAGAGCATCGTCATCTGCAATAACCACATTTATTGGCATAATTATCATCTCTCTTTCTATTTTCAAATTTTTCTAAGACATTATAGGTATTACCATATGAATGTGGAATCCATTATTTCCTGAAAATGAAACAGTTCCTCCAATAAGGGTTATTCTTTCTTCAATGCCAGTAATGCCAAAACCTTTTTTTAAATCTTTAGCACCAACACCATCATCAGAAATGAAAATTTCAATATATTGTGGATTATATAATAATTTTATACTAATATTATTAGAGTAGCTGTAGCGTACAGAATTAGTAATTGCTTCCTGGACATTACTATAAATTACTGTTTCAACAGCAGGGGGTATTTCAAAGGCATTACCATCTATTACAAATTCCATAGTTGTTCCAGTTTCTAGCTTGAATTTATTAATTAGATCTCTTAATGATTCTAAATTAGTTTTGTATCCTATAGGATAAAGCTTATGAACTGTTTCTTTAACTGTCTCAATACTTTTGTTTATATTTTTGTACACAGAATTTAAAAGTTCTATGCCTTTTTCTTTATTAACATTCATTATTTGAATACATGCATCTACTTGCATTAAAACACCTGTAAGGCTGTGACCAATGGAATCATGTAGTTCTCTTGAAATTCGAGTTCTTTCTTCGAGTTGTGATACTTTTTCAACCTGTTTTGAGTAATCTATAAGTCGTGTTTTAGCACCTTCAAGTTCGTAAGAATATTTTCTTATTTGGTCATAAAGCACCTGAGTATCTTTGCTAATAACAAGTGCCTTCCGTAATTCTAAAAGGAGTAAAAAAATCGCTATATAAAATATAGTTATAATTACAACCCATTCTGTTGAACAAGAGATTTTCACTAGGTATATTAAAATTATTCCGGTTAGCAACAAATATGGATATATTTTCCTCTTTAATTTAAGACTAGCATCAATAATTGTAGAAAAAATTATTATAAAGGAAAAACCAAAATATAAATTACTGATATATAAAACAAGTAATGGCTCTAAAATAAAAGAAATTAGTTTTACATTATTATTTATATTTAAACTTCTTAGTTGAGAATTCAAGAAAATTATGAGGAAGATGAATATAAAGTTTCCATACTGATTCATAGGTATTTTGTAAAGGTTATATAGTGCAGGTAATATTAAAAATATGTATTTTGTTAAGTTTATGTAATTCATTTTTTCTTCTCCTTGTAATAATTTTACTTTATCCACTATATGTCTATTATAAGCTATATTAGATTATTGTTGAGATAAATATTTTTTGTAATAAAAAAGTGCAAGAAAAAAATTGATTGAAAATTAATCTTATTTTGTATATAATTGAGAAAGAAAACTTTGAAAAAATAATGTAGTATATATTTTTTTATATGAAAGGGGTTTTGTTATTTATGAGAGAACCAGTTATTTATGCATAGCAAAGGCTATTGCATAATAAATAAAATATGAAATAGGCTTTGCTCAATCCTAAAAAAGAAATTAACTTTAGGGGGAGCATAATGAGCTATATTAAAGCCAATGATGTATTACCACAAGAAATTTTAGAGGTAATTCAAAAATATGTAGATGGTGAATATTTATATATCCCTAGAAAAGAATGTAATAAAAAATTTTGGGGAGAAAATACAGCAATTAGAAATGAAAATAAAATTAGAAATAGAAATATATATGAAGACTATAAGAGTGGTACTTGTATAAAAACTATTGCTACAGATTACTATTTATCAGAAAAGAGTATACAAAGAATTATTTCAGAAATGAAAAAATAAGAGTAACACTTAATGTGCCCTAATGCAAATTTGCATTAGGGCACATGTTTATTTCAGAACTGTTTTTAAGGTTGTTCTCTCATTACTAGAGCCATATAATTTTAATAAAGAATTAAATTTAATAGAGGGTGAATGTATATGGATGATAAATTAAAATTGGAGGAAATGAGTAGCTTTTTTAATAATCGTGTTCAAAGTTATGAACAACATATGATGAATGGTATAAATGGAGCGGATAAATATTATATTGAAACTGCAAAATTAATACCTAAAATCAATGGTCTGAAATTGCTGGATCTAGGGTGTGGGACAGGGCTAGAGTTAGATGAAATATTTAAAATAAATCCAACAGTTAATGTTACCGGCATTGATCTAGCTAAAGATATGGTAGAAAAAATCAAAGAAAAGCACAGTGATAAGTTAAATCAAATAAATCTTATAATAGATAGCTATTTTAACTATGATATGGGGGAGTCTGTATTTGATGTAGCTTTATCTGTGGAAACATTACATCATTTTGAAGCAGAACAAAAGATCCAATTGTACAAGAAAATTTTTAAAAGTTTAAAACAAAATGGATTTTATATTGAAACAGATTATATGGCTCCTAGTCAAGAATATGAAGACTATCATTTTAGTGAAAACAACCGAATTCGATCTGAATTAGGTATAACTGAAGGCTTTTATCACTACGATACCCCATGTACTGTTGAAAACCAGATAAAAATACTTTGCAAGGCAGGTTTTAAATCTGTACAAAAAGTTTGGCAACAAGAAAATACAGCTATTTTGCTAGCAAAAAAATAAAAAGATTGGTGGTGATAACATGAATCCAACATTTAAGGTAGTGTATATAAATCTATAAACGGAAGGAGTATTCTAATAGTTTATGATTTACACATTACTAGAAAATAAAATTTAATATTCCTTGCCGTGTAAATGAATTTGTTTATAGTGAGGTAAGGGTAAATATGGAAAGTAAATTAAGTTTGAATTGGTGTATATATAATAATGAAATTAATCATGAGATTAAATATTGCCATAATTGTGGTAAAAAAGTAGAATTTGAGGATTCACTAAAAAGAAGACAAAATGCAAATGGTAAAAATATATTTTATTTTGCTATTTATAAATGTTCTAGCGGTCATACTTGGAACAAGCAAATTGCTGAATTTAAAGCTGTTTCAGGATTAGAAAACATAGATTTTGAAAATAAATATATTAAAAGTGAATATGAGGAACTTAGTATCACTATGCTTAAGGAAAAAGGAATTAATGAGGTGGAAATTTCACTTGATGAATTAAATGATAAAATAAGATTAGATAAATTTTTATCATCAAAAATAATAGATATTAGCAGAGTAGAAATTGTGAAATTAATTAATAAAGGGTTTATAAAGATAAATTGTAATCTGGTAAAATCAAATGTGAGCTTGAAAAAAAAGGACATCATTACATTAATATTAGATAGCATTAGGAAATAAAAAATAGGATAAACCAAACACGTGGATAAAAATGTTAATGTTTACAAAGATTAATTATTATGCTATTATATGAAATGTAAAGAAACGAATAATTAAGTAAAACGTTGCAAACAAAATGGTATATAACTACTTATAAATTAAGTAGTTATATAAAAATTTTCAACCGACTTTACATAATTCAATTCTTTGCAAACGTTAACAATATTATATTAGGGGGGTTAAGTAATGAACAAAAAAGTATTATCAATTATTTCTATGGTGGCATTGGCAATGTCGCTAATTGCTGTACCTGTATCAGCTAAAACTACGGTTTCATCTAGTGCAAGTACAGATATTGCATCCAAATTAATTGCTGGAGGCACTATACCAGCTGGAAATTACACACTCTCAAAAGGAGTAACAGTAACTAAAGACGTTGTTGCTAACGGCGTTGTAGTAGATGCTTCTGGGTGTCCAAGCGATACTGTAGCAATTATTGCAAAAGCGAATATTACAGGTATAACTATTAATTATCCTCAGAGACAGGGAATAAGTGTACAATCATGTTCTGGTAAAACTATAAAAAATTGTACAGTTACTCATGCTCAGTTTGCAGGAATAGAGGCTAAAGACTCTGTTTCAAAAATTACATTTGATAGTTGCATTTCAAATAATAATTATGATGCTGCAAGTGATGGAGAAAATGCTGATGGGTTTGGAATAAAAAATGGAGCTACCAATATAACTTTAAAGAACTGCTCATCTACAGGAAATAGTGATGATGGATATGATTGTTATACAGCTGGAAACAATATAACATTTATTGGATGTAAAGCAATTAATAATGGTAGTGGTGGAAATGGCGATGGAAATGGTTTCAAATTAGGACCATGTAGTTATAATGGAGTCGATGGTGGATTAATTACAGTAACAAATTGTACTGCTACTAACAATAAAGGATGGGGATTCCTTAGAAATCATAATAAGGTAACTCCAGTACAGTCAGGTAATGTAGCTACAGGTAATAAAAAAGGACAATTCTCCTGGGACTTAAATTAACAATATAGGATTTTAGAACTCCCTCACTATATAAAATTAGCGAAGGAGTTCTTAGTTATATGAATTTTTCATATTTCAAAATCTTTAATGATAATTCAAATTCAAATAATATGTCACTACTGCTTAGAGATATATTCAATAATTCTTCTATTTTGTGAAAACGATAAAAAAAAGTACTACGATGAATATTCAGCTTTTTTGATGTTTCATTTGAATTTCTATTATTACTAAGATAAACCATTAGGGTTTTTAATAGTTCGGTATTGCCTTGTTTGTCCAGTTCCATAAGCTCTTTGATAAGAGGATGAACTAATGTGTGGAGTTTTATGGTTTTTATGTGGTCACTTACATCTTCACATAATGAAAACATATAATATTCTAAAAAATTTTTAAAATAAAACATATAACCATCATCATTTAGACGTTGTGCAAATTGTAAAGCATAAATTGATTGTGCATAATATTCTTTTATTTGCAGTAAATTTTGAAATGTAAAACTAACCCCAGCTTTCAGATTATTGAGTTTTAAATAATTTTTAAACTTTTCTTCTATATTTATAGAAATAACATCATCTTTTTCACTTACTAAAAAAATAATTTTATCCTCGTAATAGGTAGAAATACAATTTCCTAATATATTTTTAGAACTAGTAATTAGTTCTCTTAATCCAAAATTATGGCGGTAATCTTTATACTTTTGTGGAAAAGGTATGGATATTAATATCATATTTTTATTTAATTTAAAGTCTATATTTTGTAATCTTTGTTTTGTATAGATGATATTATCAGTTGGATTAGATAATAAATGCATTAAATAGTACTCTTCCTCAAGACCTGAACTTGTGATAAACAAATTATCCCTTTGTATTTGTATAGAAATAGTTTTGGACAAAGTATTTGTTAATTCTAAATCATCTTCCATAAATTCTCTATATTCTTGTAAAACGCATATATAGGATATAGTAATTTTATTAATTCGGATAGCACAAAAAATAAGATTTTTATCAGAAAAATGAAAAAAAGCAGTGCTTGAATTATAAATATTATCTATACATTTATCTTTTTTCATAATATTCACTGTATCAATTAGTAGATAATATTCACCATTGTGATTTTCTATAGAAGATGTGATAGAATCCCCAAGAATAGATCGAGCTATAATGTGATAACTGGTGTCTAAAATAAAAATCGGATTATTTAAATAGGTCTCACCTGTATTTAAAATTTTATTAATATTATTGCTAGAATCCAAGCTATCATAAATTTCGCATTTCTTTTCATATATAGTTTTTAGGTTAGGCAAAATAATCCCTCCTTGTTATTCATTAGAAAAATGTCTAAAGTTATATAGATTAAATGTTGTATTTTCATACATTAGTCTGATGAATGATGTAGTTTTTAGTGTTAAGATTATCCTATTGCGCATATATAGTTTAACAAATAAAGTGTGATTTTAAAATATTTAATGATAAATATTTATTAAAAACTATTATAGAAGAAAAAAGGAGATTTTATTATGACATTTAAGGTAATGGGCGTTACAGCAGGAAGAAAAGATTCTAATTCTGAGATTTTATTAAAAGAGGCACTTTTAGCCTGTGAAAAGCAAGGTGCAGAAATTATAATGATTAATCTAAGAGATTATAATATTATGGATTGCATAGGGTGTACTGCATGTACAGAAGGTATGACTGAAGGAAAATATGTTGGGTGCACACTAGATAAAAGAGATGACAAAAAAGCTATTATGGATGTTATGTTAAATCAAGATGCGGTTATTATGGCAGCACCTACCTATGATTTAATGCCAACTGCAACGTTTTTAAAATTTATGCACAGAAATTTAAGTTATGAATCTTCATTTTTAGAAGCAATTCATGCTATTGAACATAGGGACAGAGTTGGCGCTTTAATTGCAGTGGGAGGTTCAACACGTTCATGGCAGTCTATGTCTTTGGAAGCTATGCAAGCAACATGTTTTACAAATGATTTTAAAATTGTGGATATGTATTTAGCTACTCGTGTACCAGCACCAAAACAATGTTTACTTCACGATGATATGATTAAACGTGCTGAAAAAATTGGTAATAATGTTATGAAATCACTAAATACACCAGTAGAAAAAAGAGGCTGGTTAGGTGACGAAGATATGGGATGGTGTCCAAACTGTCACTCCAATGCTCTTATTTTAGGAGAACCACAATGGGATGGAATAAGTTTTCCAATTGAATGCCAAGTTTGTGGTGCTGGTGGAGATTTAGAAAAAACAGAAAAAGGGAAATGGAAATTTGTAATTGCTGAAAATGGATTATGTCGAGATCGTACCGATATTAAAGGTAGAACTCATCATGTGGAAGAGATTACACATACTCAAGGCGGGTTTTATACAGCTGAGAATTTAGCAATTGTTAAAGAAAAATTTCCTAAGTACAAAAACATAAAATTTCCGAAAATAGAAATTATCAAAAAATAGAATTGTAAGAAAGCTTTAATCATATAATGGTTGAAGCTTTTTAAATTAGGTATAAATAATCATTGACAAGCACAATAAAAAAAGTTATGATAAATGTATAGTTAAACGCTTACATAAAATATTAGGATTGTTACTGACTAGATCAGGCGAGACCTTAATTAATGAGAAGGAACATATTTTGTTTCTTTTGATTAGTTGAGGTTTTTATACTTTAATTTAGTATAAATGAGGGGATAGGTATGATAATACAAAAAATTTTCAATAATAATGCCGTAGAAGTTAAGGAGTCAGGTAAACATGAATTTGTTGTTATGGGATGTGGAATTGCATTTAAAAAGAAAATAGGGGAACAAGTAGACGAGCAATTAATAGAAAAAACCTTTATTCTTAAACAAAAGGATGCTTCAGAAAAATTCAAATTATTATTAGAAGATGTTCCTATGGAGTACGTTTCACTATGCTATGACATTATTGAATACGCAAGAAATATATTGGGTGTTGAGCTGAATGACTATATATACGTTACCCTCACTGATCACATTAGTAATGCATTAAAAATGTTTGATGAAGGCTATAATAATCCCAATATACTAATTTGGGAAATTAAAAAGTTTTATCCTAAAGAATTCAAAATTGGATTAAAAGCACTAGAGTTTATTGAAAGTGAAACTGGTAAAAAGTTATCAGAAGATGAGGCTGGTAATGTAGCTCTTCACTTAATAAATGCACAGGTTAATAGTTCATCAAATAAGGCAGAAGATGCTACAAATCAAACCAAAATGATACAAGATATTTTAAATATTGTAAAATATACATATAATATTTTACTTGATGAAAAATCAATTAGCTATGAAAGATTTATTACCCATTTAAGATTCTTTTTTCAGCGCTTAAATAAAAATGAAATAATACAATCAGAGGATGATTTCTTATTTAACCAAGTTAAAGAAAAGTATAAAAAGGCCTATGGTTGTGCACTAAAGGTAGAAAAATATTTAGAAATAGAATTGTCGGATGAGGAAAAGTTGTATTTAACTATTCATATTCAGAGAATGACACAAAGAGATAAAGAAACAGTGATAAGTTAGTTGAAAATTTAATAAGTATTGGATTGTTACTGGTAAAGCAGGCGAGACCAACATAGATAGGGTGAGAATTTATACTATCTAGTGGGTCTCGTCTTTTTATATATAAAAACATATAAAAAAAATAAAAAACATATGAAAAGGAGATGTATTGTTATGAAATATGAAAAACTAGCAAAAGACATAATAAAAAATATTGGTGGCAAAGAGAATGTCAACAGTTTAACTCACTGTATTACGCGTTTACGTTTTAAACTAAAGGATGAAGCTAAAGCAAATACGGAAGTTTTAAAAAATATGGATGGTGTTGTAACAGTTATAAAAAGTGGAGGACAATATCAAGTAGTCATTGGCAATCATGTGCCAGATGTATATGATGATGTTGTTACCATTGGTGGTTTTCAAGAATCATCAGAAGTATCAGGTGAAAAAGTAAGTTTATTTAATAAATTTATTGATACTATTTCTGGTGTATTCACGCCGATTCTAGGTGTATTATGTGCAACAGGTATGATTAAAGGATTTAATGCTTTGTTTTTAACAATGGGGTGGATTACTAAAACATCAGGTACTTATAGTATTTTACAAGCAATTGGAGACTGCCTATTTTATTTCTTCCCTGTTTTCTTAGGATATACAGCATCTAAAAAGTTTAAAGGTAGCCATTTTATTGGTATGGCAATAGGTGCGAGTTTAGTTTATCCAACATTATCTGCATTAACAGTAGGTAAGCCACTTTATACTTTGTTTGCGGGCACAGTACTTTCATCACCAGTTTATGTGACTTTTCTAGGTATTCCAGTAATACTTATGACTTACTCATCAAGTGTTATTCCTATTGTTTTAGCTGCATATGTAGGAGCTAAAATAGAAAATGGATTTAAGAGGATAATTCCAGATGTAGTAAAAATGTTTTTAGTTCCATTTTGTACACTATTAGTTATTGTACCATTAACATTTATAGTAATTGGACCTATAGCAACTTGGGCCGGTAAATTACTTGGAGCAGGAACACTTGCTATATATGGTTTAAGTCCAATCCTTGCAGGAATATTTATTGGTGGATTTTGGCAAGTATTTGTTATATTTGGGCTACATTGGGGATTGGTGCCTGTAGCAATTAATAATTTGGCCGTACTCAAGTATGATCCGATTCTTGCAGCTACACTTGGAGCATCTTTTGCTCAAACAGGAGTTGTACTAGCAATCTTACTTAAAACAAAAAACATTAAATTAAAATCAATATGTATACCGGCATTTATTTCAGGAATTTTTGGTGTTACAGAACCAGCTATATACGGTATTACTTTACCACGTAAAAAACCATTTATTATAAGTTGTATAGTAGCGGCAATTGGTGGCGGTATTACAGGATTTATGGGAACTAAAATATGGATTATGGGTGGCCTTGGTATTTTCGCAATTCCAAGCTATATTAGCCCAAAAGGAATGGATAAAGGATTTTATGGTGCGATTGTCTCCATCATAGTAAGTTTTGTATTAGGTTTCTTAGTAATGTTCCTTGTAGGATTTAAAGATGAAGAGAATAAAGAAGAAAATAGAGAAACTGTGTTAGTAAAAAAAGATGTTTTAGTTAGTCCATTAAAGGGTGAAGTTAAATTATTATCTGAAGTAAAAGATGAAGCTTTTTCAAAAGGCGCATTAGGTAGAGGCATTGCTATTGAACCAACAGAGGGAAAAGTGATTTCACCAGTAGATGGAGTATTAACAACATTATTTCCAACTGGTCATGCTTTAGGAATTACAAGTGATAAAGGTGCAGAGATACTAATTCACATAGGTATGGACACAGTTAAATTAGAAGGTAAATATTTTACTACTAGAGCAAAACAAGGAGATCGAGTAAAGGCAGGACAATTACTAGTTGAATTTGATATTAAAGCAATAAAAGCAGCAGGTTATTCCTTAATATCACCAGTAGTAATTACTAATACTGATAAGTATTTAGATGTTATTGAAACAGATAAAAAAACTATTGATTTCAAAGAGGAGTTAATTACAGTAGTGATTTAGTAATAAAACATAGATCTAAGCATAAGGGGGGAGTTATGACTTTCTTATGCTTAGAAATTGTTATATGAGCTAAAATAGTAAGAGATGAGGGGAGAAAAATATGGCAAGTAGTTTTCAAAAAGGATTTTTATGGGGAGGAGCAACAGCTGCAAATCAATGTGAAGGAGGTTATTTAGAAGGAAATAAAGGATTAACTACAGTTGATGTAATTCCTGTAGGAAAGGACCGATTTCCTGTGATGACAGGGGAAATGAAAACCCTGATATGTGATGATGATCACTATTATCCAAGTCATGAGGCTATTGATATGTATCATCACTACAAAGAAGACATCGCATTATTTGCGGAAATGGGATTTAAATGTTTCCGCCTATCTATTTCATGGTCCCGTATTTTCCCAAATGGAGATGATTTAGAGCCAAATGAAGAAGGATTAAAATTTTATGATGATATATTTGATGAATGTCTTAAATATGATATTGAACCATTAGTAACCATAGTTCATTTTGATGTTCCAATCCATCTTGTAGAAACAATCGGTGCATGGAAAAACCGTAAAATGATAGATTATTACGTGAGATATTGTGAAACAATCTTTAATCGTTATAAGAATAAAGTTAAATATTGGCTCACATTTAATGAAATTAATATGTTATTGCATCTACCATTTATTGGTGCTGGCTTAGTATTTGCTAAGGATGAAAACAAAGAAACTATAAAATATCAGGCAGCACATTATCAGTTGGTTGCAAGTGCTAAGGTTACAAAAATAGCACATGAAATCAACCCACAATTCAAAATTGGATGCATGCTAGCTGCTGGAAACACTTATGCCAATACATGTAATCCAAAAGATGTATGGAAATCAATGGGGAAAGACAGAGAAAGCTATTTTTTCATAGATGTACAATCACGTGGCGAATATCCAAACTATGCTAAAAAAATGATGCAAAATAACGGTATAGTTTTGCAAATTGAAGATGGTGATGAGGAGGTATTAAAGAATAATACTGTTGACTTTATCTCCTTCAGTTATTATTCATCTCGACTAACTAGTGCAGACGCAAAGATAGGCGCACAAACTGAAGGTAATGTATTTGCAACGCTTAAAAATCCGTACTTAAAGGCAAGTGAATGGGGATGGCAAATAGATCCTCTTGGTTTAAGAATTACCATGAATTCTATATATGATCGTTATCAAAAACCATTATTTATTGTAGAAAATGGATTAGGCGCTGTAGATACACCAGATAAAAATGGTTATGTGGAAGATGACTATCGTATTGATTACTTAAGACAACATATTAAGGCTATGGAGGACGCGGTAAATGAAGATGGTGTAGAACTTATGGGTTATACACCTTGGGGATGTATAGATTTGGTAAGTGCTTCTACAGGAGAAATGAAGAAACGTTATGGTTTTATATATGTTGATAAAGATAATGATGGAAAAGGAACGCTAGCCAGATCTCGGAAAAAGAGTTTCTATTGGTACAAAAATGTTATAGGAAGTAATGGAGAAGAACTATAAAATAATTAATTTATGAGGAGGAATAATTATGAAAATGAAACAAGGATTTTTATGGGGTGGAGCAACGGCAGCAAATCAGTTTGAAGGCGGATGGAATAAGGATGGCAAGGGGGCAAGTACTTCAGATATGATGACTGGGGGTACACATACTGTGCCAAGACGTATCACACCTGTTTTAGAAGAAAAAACATATTATCCAAGTCATGAGGCCATTGATTTTTACGGACATTATAAAGAAGATATAAAAATGTTTGGAGAAATGGGATTTAAAACTTTTAGGATGTCTATTGCTTGGTCAAGAATATTTCCAAAGGGTTATGAATTAGAACCAAATGAAGAAGGGCTAAAATTTTATGATGGTGTATTTGATGAATTAAGAAAAAACAACATTGAGCCATTAGTAACTATTTCTCACTATGAAATGCCTTTCGGATTAACTGAAAAATATAATGGTTGGGCATCTAGAGAGGTCATAGAATGTTACGTAAGATATTGTGATGTGATATTTAAAAGATATAAAGATAAAGTGAAATATTGGTTGACCTTTAATGAAATCAACTGCTTAACAATACCATTTGGAGCTTTTATGGCTGGTGGAATAATAGCAGATGAAAAAAATACAGACCAACTAAGATTTCAAGCATTACATCATCAATTTATTGCCAGTGCGAAAGCAGTTAAACTAGGACATAAAATCAATCCGGATCTAAAAATAGGATGTATGATTGCATATATGTGTTCCTATCCAAATACATGTAATCCAGATGACATATTATTAGCACAGAATAAAGATCAAATCAATAATATGCTATGTGGAGATGTTCAAGTAAGAGGATACTATCCTAAATTTGCGGCACGTTATTTTGAAGAAAATAAGATTAAAATTGTAATGGAAGAAGGAGACGTAGAGATATTACAAGAAGGATGTGTAGACTTTTATTCATTCAGTTATTACATGTCTTCAGTTGTAAGCTCAGATCCTAGTGTAGAAGAGGTGGAAGGAAATCTATTAGGCGGAGCTAAAAATCCATATTTAAAAGTTTCTGACTGGGGATGGGCAATTGATCCAAAGGGGTTAAGGTGGACCTTAAATAATATTTATGACAGATATCAAATACCACTTATGGTAGTTGAAAATGGATTAGGCGCTGCAGATATAGTTAACGAAGATGGAACAGTAAATGATGATTATCGAATAGATTATTTAAGAGATCATATAGTTCAAATGGAGGAAGCCGTTAAAGATGGTGTTGAACTTATGGGATATACTATGTGGGGATGTATAGATTTAGTAAGTGCTTCCACAGGAGAAATGAAGAAGCGTTATGGCTTTATATATGTGGATAAAGACAATGATGGAAAAGGAACTTTAGCTAGATCGAGAAAGAAGAGTTTTTATTGGTACAAAAAAGTAATAGCCAGCAATGGGGAAAAGCTTTCAAATAGTTAAGAGCTTCTCAAGTTAAAAGTTAAGGAATATTTTTGGTGAGGCTGAGAAATCAAGAAAAGTTGATGCAGGTAAATTTGTTTTTACAAATTTACCTGCATCAACTTTTTACTCCTCTTTTGGAAAATCTGTAGTATCCATAAATAATGACCATATCATGTCGGTGCATTTATCCATATACAGATTAATATCTTTAATAGTATTATCATAACGGATTTTATGGCACACATCTTCTGTTAATAAAAGGCAAAAATGAAGAAAAATCTCCATGTCATCCTTGCTTTTAAAAGGAATAGAGAGGGTGATAAACATCCCTTTCATTTTTTCTATTAGATAAGCATCGTGTTCATTAGAAATATTTTTAATGTCTTCATCTAAAAGCTTTAAAGCCTCACTTTCATCATGGAAGAGTTTTGAGCAATTGTGATTTTTAAGCATTAGCTTCAAGAAGGTACTAAATAAATTTTTTGCAGTATCATGATTATTTAAAGGCTCATTATTATTTATCCAAAAATTCATGCTGGGATAAAAAATATCCTTGTAAATTTTTTCTTGGACCTGAATATATATATCTTTTTTGTCTTTAAAATAAGAGTAAAGAGATCCTGTAGCAACATTTGCTTGTTTTGCGATATCTTCAGTTGTGGTATTATAATACCCTTTTTCATTAAAAATGGTAAACGCTGAATCAATAATTCTATCAACTTTTTCTAAAGCTCTCTTTTGAATTGGTTTTCGTGTTTTTCTTTCCATAGTAATCACCTAATGTAATAATAAAGCAAGAAAAAGCAGAAGTCAATAACATGAAGTTCATTTCATGTTATTGACTTTTTGAAAATATAATATTACAATATGAATATGAGGTTGACTTCATATTAACTTATTATACGGGAGGTTCATTATGAATAGAAAAGAAAAAATCCTTGCATTTATCGCCTTAGCTATAGCATGTTTCTTGACTGTTTTAGATTCAACTATAGTAAATGTATCACTGCCAACTATGGCAAAATACTTTAATACAAATATTACTGGTATATCTTGGGTGAGTACCGCATATCTGATTCCATTTTCAGCACTACTTATTAATTTTTCTAAAATAGCAGATATTTTTGGGAGAAAAAAATTGCTTTTGATCGGACTTGTAGTTTTCGGTACAGCATCAATTTGTTGTGGATTATCCACATCACTACCAATGATTATATGCTTTAGAATTGTTCAAGGAATTGGTGCGGCTATATTAACTCCATTAGCAATTCCTTTAGGTATAGAGTTATTTGGTAAAAGTGCTATGGGAAAACTTGCAATTGCCATTGGTATGATTATATCAATATCAGCAGCCTCGGGACCTGTAATTGGAGGCATTTTGAATGAAACCTTTGGATTTAAGGCTATATTTTATATTAATATACCATTTATATTAATAGCTTTGGTATTAGGAACTAGATATGTAAAAGAGTGTTATGACAACACAATAGAAAAAAAAGTTGATTTTATTGGAGCTTTTTTTATTACATTTGGACTTGCAGCTCTAACTTTTTCACTTGTAAAAGGTAATGATTATGGATGGGCAAGTACAACTATAGTTACGTTAATAGCAAGCGCTGTGATATCAATCATTGCTTTTTTGATTTTCGAGAGCAAAATAAAAAGTCCAATGATAGAGTTTAATTTATTTAAAACAAAAAGTTATACTTCATCAATTATTTTAATCGGCATAATATTTTTCGGCTTAATGCCTGTATCTTACCTAATGAATTTTTATCTTGAAAACCAATTGGGCTACGCTGTAATAAAAGCTGGTTTAATATTAGGTATAACAAGTGCGGTTGCCTTTTTTCTATCACCAATATTCAGTATACTTTCAAAAAAAACATCACCAAAAGTTGTTTCTTTTATTGCAGTAACTTTTGTTTCTTTAGGAAATTTAATATTCTATTTTATGAACAGTACAAATAATATGAATATAATTTATACCGCTCTAATTTTATTAGGCATAGGGGTAGGAGCAACAACCCCATTATATCAAAGTGCTTTTGAAGAAGTTTCTCAGGATAAAAACGGTATGGCATCAGGTTTATTAAATAGTTTAAGACAACTTACGGCATGCATCGCTATTGCATTAGTTGCAACTCTCAGTACTCATTTTAGCAGCATAGCAGCTACAAATACTAAAAATCAAATTATAGATAAAGTTAATGGAAATGCAGTGATTGAAGAGCAAGTAAAGGATACTATTGTGGCAAAAATCAAGGCATCAAACACTGATGGCAATTCAGCTTCTTCAACTGGATTTTCAAAAGAGGCAGTGAATAAGTTAATGCAGCAGAAAGAAAAAACAGTGTTATCTAGTGTTCCTCTAGGTATGAAATCTGCCGTAATGGCAAAATTTTCTGCTCAGGAAAAAGAAATTTATAAAATTATAGATGAAGCAAAAATAATTAAAACGGATGAGAGCAATAAAGTTTACAGTAAGTGCTTTTTAATTATAGGAATAATAGCTGCATTTGGACTAATTATTGTGCCATTTAACGTAACAGAAGACAAAGGCAGAGACGATATTGAGGATAAATCAAAAGTTACTGCATAATATTACAAAATATGTTATCTTAGGCATGAAAAAACAGACCTATATCAAAGCTATAAGCTTTGATATAGGTCTATGGTAGGTTCTATTTCGTTAATGGTGAAGATTGAGAAATTGGAGAGTTAACGATTTTTTCTTTTTTCTTTTTCTTAGTTTCTTTCTTTTTTGGACTTTTATCTCCCAATTCAATTACCTCCTCTGATACAAAAACTTTAGGTTTAATACTTGTTTCATTAGTAAATTACCAATAAAATCTACTTTAAGTATATCACACTTAAACCCATCTCAAAGGGGGAGGGAAGAATATTTTGTTTCTATACAGGTTTACGCCATGAATCTGCTCCAAAATATTGATATTTATTAAGGTGTATTGTTGCAAATAATTACTTGCATAACTTATAGTAATAAGCTAAAATAGTGAAATGTAAACGCTATAAGGTATATTGAAATAGCATGCCTCGTAATTATTGCGGGGATGCCTAATTAAAAATGAAGCAGGGGGAAAAACATGATAGTAAAAAATGATGAGATTAAGCTTGATGATCTTGGTAAAGGCGTATCTAGGAAGATACTAGCACATGTTACAAATATGATGGCTGTAGAAGTGAACTTTATTAAGGGGGCAATAGGAGAAATTCATTCCCATGAAAATGAGCAAATTGGTTATATTACAAAGGGAAGTTTCCAAGTAGATATTGATGGAAAAAAAGAAATATTAAAGGCTGGGGATACTTATTATACTGAACCTAATGTTTTGCATGGTGTTGTGGCACTTGAGGATTCAACAATATTAGATGTATTTATACCCCAAAGAGAAGATTTTCTAAAATAAATTTTGGGCTAAAGATACTCATTATTATGTGTTTACACATGATAATGAGTATCTTTAGTTAATTTCAATTGTTACTTTTACAGCAAACAAATTGTATAATGAAAATTTAGCTGTTATAGTATGGATTCAAAAGAACGTCTTATAACGTCTCCACGGCTAATGATTCCAACTAATACGCCGTTATGTTCAACTGGAAGTTTTTTTATTTTCTTTTCGCCTAAGATAGTAGCAATATTTTCAATGTCATCATCCCAAAGAACTTTGATGACCTTTTGTTTGGCAATTTCCATAATATTTAAATTTAGTAGTTTTTGTGTTCTTTCAGCAAAGTCATCATCGTCGCCCTTTACTACGGTTATAAAGGCAAAAGTACTAAATACAATATCATGGTGTTTGCCAATATGCCTCATGATGTCACCATCACTAACATAAGCCACAATTTCATTACTGTCGTTAACCACAGGAAGACCACTGATATGATATTCCATAAATTTTTTTATAACAGAACGTACAGTGTCGTTTTCATTAACTGTATATACTTGTTTAATCATAATTTCATTAGCTTTCATAATCATCCTCCTCATTCGTTTGTTTATTTTCAAAAAATATGTATTATAAAAATACATATTTGAATCGTACAATCATTTCTCAATATTGTCAAGTAAGCTAATATATTTAATTGGTATTTATGTTTATAATTTTGTATTTATAGTTTCATAAATTATTCCATCTATCATTTTAGATATAACAATATTCATTTCTTTATTCAAATTTAGTGATCCATCATAAAGGCACCAATTGTAAATTACTCCTCGTGCAGCTATAAATAATATTCTACATATTTCAATTGACGATGATTCTTTTATTAAATCTCCATTATTTTTCCAATATTCTATTATATCTACAAGAATTTGTTGCATGGCACGCCCATCAGTAATAAACATTTTATTATCTGGATTATAAAGATTTTTTACCATATCGATTCCGTTGTTAATATTAAAACTAGCATATGCATCAAAAAATTCTATAATCTGATCTTTTAAAGTTGAACATTTGAGTTTTCCAGCAACTTCTTTAAGAAAATACTCGTCACCTTTTTTATAGATTTCACGTATGAGTTCAAACTTTGATTTAAAATAGTAGTAATAGGTACCAACAGAAACACCGGCAGCCTTAGAAATTTGTTCTACAGTTATATTGTCATAGCCACGTTTTATTATGAGTTTAACACCGTTTTTGTATATTTTATTCTTAGTTTTTTCAGCTTGCTTGCTGCGACTTGTTATTTTAGTCATAAACCCACCCTTCATCCAGCTAAAAGTTAAGAGAGGAGAGTTAAAAGTTTTTATAATTATGGGTAATGATAATAGATTTGAGAAACAAATGCATTATCATTACCCTTTAATTAATTTTTCTGCTTTCGGCAGAAAAATCTTCCTTAACTTATCACTTGCCAATTGTCACTATAAGTCTATCTAGTAGTTTCTGTTTACCATGATAAACTATAATAGTTAGTTAAATATTCGATGCCACTTCATAAGCGTCCCATATTGCGTACATTATATTTGAAACCTTCCGAGCATCACCTAAAATATGAATGTCTAATGCTTCGGATTCTAATTCCTTATAAAGATTATTTTCAGAAGTATAACCAACAGCAAGAACTATACTGTCTGCTTTTATTTCCGTTGTACTTCCATTAGCTTCTATAAGTACACCATTTTCTGTGGTTTTTAAAACCTTAGTGGAAGTAAGAACTTTTACACCGGTATATGGCACTAATTTTTCAAGCATATCTGAATTTGCTGAACATAGTGGTCCATTAAGTGCCAAAAGTTTATTTTGTACTTCTACAATAGTTACATTTTTATTCTCTTTAGCTAGACAAATAGCAAGTTCGCAGCCAACTAGGCCACCACCAATAACTACCACATCATTACCTGAATTTACTTGCTTAAGTAAAACCTGTTCAGCGGTATATACTTTACTGTTGTCTCCAAGATTAAATATTTTAGGTTTTGAACCGGTTGATATAATTACAGTATCAGCACCACTATTTTTAATAGTTTCCTTTGTTACTTCAGTGCTTAGTTTTATTTCTACTTTTAAGTCTTTAAGAGTAGCTTCATACCAAGCAATTAATGCATGGTCATCTTCTTTAAAGTCAGGTGCTCCTCCAGGTATTAAGTTTCCACCTAAATGTGAGCTCTTTTCATAAATAACAGGTGAGTGACCACGAAGAGCAAGAACTCTTGCAGCTTCCATACCAGCAACGCCACCGCCAGCAATAAGAACTTTTTTCTTATTAATTGAAGGTTTAAGTTCAAATTCTTTTTCTCTGCAAGCTGCTGGATTTACTGCACAATTAAGAGCAGAATAGTGTTGAATACGCCCCATACATCCTTCTTGGCATGAAAGACAAGGTCTTATTAATTCTAAATTACCACTATGGAGTTTATTTACATAATTTTCATCTGCAAGTAATGGACGACCTAGACTTATAATATCGCAGGCACCATCATTTATAGCACTTAAAGCAAGATCTGGGTTATCCATACGACCAGCACATATAACTGGAACATTAACGGAATCCTTTACTATTTTAGCGAAGGGAATATAAAGTCCTTTTTTTTGATACATTGGAGGATGACTCCACCACCATGAATCGTATGAACCTGCATCAACGTCAAGTGCATCGTATCCATAATCTACAAGAAGTTTTGCAGCTTCTATTCCTTCAGGAATATCTCTGCCTTTTTCTTCAAATTCTTCACCAGGAAGGGCACCTTCACGCCAATCTTTAATAAAGCTTTTAAGACTATATCTTAGTGTTACAGGGAAGTCTTCTCCACATCTTTTTTTTATCTCTTCAACAATTTCTTTTGCAAATCTTAGACGGTTTTCAAGGCATCCACCATATTCATCAGTACGATGGTTGAAGAAGGAAATAGCAAATTGATCAAGAAGGTATCCTTCATGTACAGCATGTATTTGAGTACCATCAAAGCCTGCACGTTTTGAATTGTAAGCGGCATCTCCAAATTTTTTAACAATTATATGTATTTCATCAATAGTTAACTCTCTACAGGTTTTATCAAGCCAACGGTGAGGAATAGGAGAAGGTGCTACAGCTTCATGCTCTCCAAGATTAGTAGGAATTGTAACTCGTCCAAAACCTGCACTCATTTGTAAAAAAATCTTTGCATCATAGGCGTGTATTTTTTCAGTCATTTCACGTGCAGTACGAATAAATTGTACTGGATTAAAGGTTGCAGAAGGAACATTTGGAAATCCATGTTGCTCAACTTCTTCATCAACAAAGGTAACACCGGTAATTACAAGACCAACTCCACCACGAGCACGAGCTGTATAATATTCTATACCTCTGTCATTGAAACCACCATCTGAATCTGACAAACCAAGAGGTCCCATAGGAGCCATGGCAAAACGATTTTTTATTTCAAGGGATCCTATTTTTATTGGCTGAAATAGTTTATTGTATTTATACATTAAAAATTCCTCCTTTTATCTAATGGGTTCAGTGAATCCATTAAGTTAATTTTATACACTATCAGGTTATAAGTCAAATTCATTTTTAGTTAGGTATTCATTTTTTATAGCAATACAAAACATGGAAAATATATATATTAATATTGAAATTAAGATACATTTGTATTATAATATAGTTACAAACAGTAAATGTATTACTTGAATGTAAACATTTACAATAAACATTCAGCCCAATGTTTTAGGAAACTAAAGATGTATGGTGGCAAATTATTTTTACTAAGAAAATAATTTAGTCATAATATTATTAAAATAAATCAGGGGGAATGATGTTATGTTTAAAAGGAAATTTAAAAATCTATGTTTATCATCTCTAATGGGTATGGCTGTATCAGTGCCGGTACTATCATCTAAAACAACAAAAACTATTATAGGAACTAGTAGTACAAGTTATAATTATGGAGAGGCACTACAAAAATCACTTATGTTTTATGAGTTTCAATGTTCGGGTAAACTTACAGCATCTACTAGAAGGGACAATTGGCGTGGGGATTCAGGATTATTAGACGGAGCTGATTCAGCCATTGATCTTACCGGTGGGTATTATGATGCTGGAGATAATGTGAAATTTAATCTTCCTATGGCTTATTCTATAGCCATGCTTTCATGGTCTGTTTATGAAAATAAAGCTGATTACGTAAAAAGTGGACAACTCCAATATATTGTTAATGATATTAGATGGGCTGCAGATTATATCATGAAATGTCATCCATCAAGTAATGTATATTATTATCAAGTAGGGGATGGAGGTCTTGATCATGCATGGTGGGGTCCCTCAGAAGTAATGCAGATGAGTAGACCTTCATACAAGGTAGATTTAAGTAGTCCAGGATCTACTGTTGTTGGTGAGGCAGCAGCGGCACTTGCATCTACTGCATTGATACTTAAAGATAGCGATGCTTCATATTCTGCAAAATGTCTAAAACACGCAGAAGATTTATTTAATTTTGCAGATACAACTAAAAGTGATGTTGGGTATCAAGCTGCAAATGGATATTATAATTCTTGGAGTGGTTTTTATGATGAACTTTCCTGGGCAGCTGTATGGTTATATTTAGCAACAAATGATTCTTCATATTTAAATAAAGCGGAATCCTACGTTGCAAATTGGGCTGTAGAAAATCAGACTACCACTATTGCATATAAATGGGCACATAATTGGGATGATGTACATTATGGTGCACAACTGCTTTTAGCTAGAATTACAAATAAACAAATTTATAAAGACTCTGTAGAGAGAAATCTGGATTTTTGGACTACAGGTTACAATGGTGAAAAAATAAGTTATACACCAAAGGGCCTTGCTTGGCTACAACAATGGGGATCATTAAGATATGCCACAACTATGGGTTTTCTAGCAGATGTATATTCAGAATATTCTGGTTGTACTCAGTCAAAGGTTCAAAACTATAAAAATTTCGCGAAAAGTCAGATTGATTATGCACTTGGCAGCACGGGAACAAGTTTTGTAGTTGGTTTCGGGGTAAATTCACCTAAACATCCTCATCACAGAACTGCCGAAAGTTCTTGGAGCGATCAGCAAACAGTACCTACTTATAGTCGCCATACACTTTATGGAGCATTAGTTGGAGGACCAGATATAACAGATGCATATACGGATGAAGTTTCTAATTACACACAAAATGAACCAGCTTGCGATTATAATGCAGGATTTACTGGATTATTAGTTAGAATGTACCACAATTATGGAGGAAACCCCATAGCTAATTTTAACGCTGTCGAGACTCCAACAAATGACGAATTCTTTGTCGAGGCAGGCGTTAATGCTAGTGGGACAAACTTTGTAGAGATTAAAGCAGTAATTAATAATAAGTCTGGATGGCCAGCTAGAATGGGGGACAAGCTTTCTTTTAAGTATTTTATTGATATTAGTGAACTTGTTAAGGCAGGGTATAGTTCAAAGGATGTTACCCTAAGTTTAAATTATAATCAAGGAGGGGTTGTATCAGGATTAATACCTTGGAATGCTACTAAAAATATTTATTACGTAAATGTAGACTTTACTGGGACTAAAATTTATCCAGGCGGACAGTCAGCCTATAAAAAAGAAATTCAATTTAGAATGTCTGCACCACAAAATGTTAATGTATGGGATAATTCAAACGATTTTTCTTATATTGGTATTAATGTAACCCCAGGAGGTCAACCTGTTTTAGCAGCTAATATACCTGTATATAATAATGGCACAAAGGTTTATGGAAATGAACCTAGCTAGGATATGTTTTTACAAATACAACAGGCTATGGACTATATTTCGGGTTTTGCTCCAGCACTAGCAGGAATAAAAAAATATTATGGTCAAAATGAAATACGAGAAAATATTTCTAATTTATAATTTTTATGTTTTAGTGTATACTTATAAAGTACTCAAATATATGTTAAAACTTAATAGACAGTTCGTAAGCTTCCTGTCGTTAAAAAAAACTAGGCAATTTCATATGGTATATAGTGGAAATGATATACGGATTATTAAGGCGCTTTAGCGCCTTTTTTGTATTCAAAATATAAAGTTGGAGGAATATATGTTTATTTTAAAAAGTGAAATAGGGTTTGATTCTGCACATTATCTAAGTGGATATGAGGGTAAATGTGGGAATATACATGGACACAGATATAGATTAATTGCAAAGGTTAAAGGCACAAAATTAAAAGAAATAGGAAAGGATCGTGCAATGGTGGAGGACTTTAGTTTTATTAAATTAGCTCTAAAAGAAATCCATGATTTGTTTGACCATAAACTTATTATAGAAGATGATGCAACTGGAAGAGACTTAATAAATCGCTTAAAAGGTACACCACAACAGTTTGAATGTTTACTGGTTTCTTACAGGCCAACGGCAGAGGAAATGTCTAGGGAAATATTTAATATTATAAAGAAAAAAGTTATAAATATTTATGAGGTTGAGCTTTTTGAAACGCCTTCCAATAGCTGTATTTATAGAGAGGAAGATTAAATGAAATATAATGTAATAGAACGATTTTTATCCATAGATGGGGAAGGTCCAACTGCCGGAGAAATTGCTACTTTCATAAGATTTGGAGGTTGTAATCTTGCCTGTGATTGGTGTGATACTGCATATTCAATTCCAAAGACAATAAAAGGTGAAGCGTTAAGTAAAGAGGATATATATAATTTCATAAAGGAAAATGGAGCTAAAAATGTAACACTTACGGGGGGAGAGCCATTAATTCAAAGTGAAATAGAGGAATTGATATATTTTTTAGCTAAGGATTTAAATCTTCTAATTCATATAGAAACTAATGGTTCAGTGCCATTTTATAAATTTGAAAAGATAAGGGATTTGAATAATGTAAGTTTTGTAGTAGACTATAAACTTCCAAGCAGTAAGATGGAAAAAAATATGGATATGATGAATTTTAAGTTGCTAAAGTCAAAAGATGTATGCAAATTTGTAATTGGCTCAACTGACGATTTAGAAAGGGCTAAGGTGATTTTAGAAGATTATAAATTGCCAGGGAAATGTTTAGTGTATTTTAGTCCAATAGTTACAACTATAAATCCAGTAGTTATTGTTGAATTTATGAAAAAACATAAACTGAATAACGTAAGAATTCAAATTCAATTGCACAAAATAATTTGGACGCCTGATACAAGAGCTGTTTAATTAAGTTAAGAGTATGTTCACCGTGATATACAAAGATTATCACAATATTCCTAAATAAATGTAAAAAAGAGTTATATTATATTGAATGGTATATATTTAATGATTATACTTAATTATTAATATCCATATTGTATGCATATTAATAAAATTTAGGGATGGGGATAGTTTTATGCTTAATACTAATAGGGTAAAAAATAAGGTTGTCAATAAGAAAAATATAATTATATTTTTCAGTTTAATTATAATTATAACTTTGACTACTGTATTTGTTTTTAATAACAGGACTGGAAATAATAATATAAAAAAGAATGTAGGTACGAGGAATAAAAACAATAAAAAAATTGCGATTAATAAAAGAAAGGGCCAAGTATCTAAAAAAAATGCGCAAATCTTACCAGGAGGGGAAGTTGCACCATGGAACATTAAGAGAACTGATGGTAGGAAGATGGCTTATCTAACTTTTGATGATGGTCAATCTATCAATACTACTGGAATACTGCAAGTTTTAGATAAAAATAATATAAAGGCTAATTTTTTCATAACTGGTTAGATTTCCAGGAGGATCATCTGAGCCTCCTGGTCAAAAAGGTAAATTAGCACCTTTTAGGGATGCAGCTGCGAAGGCTGGTTATAGATATTTGGATTGGAATGATGAAACTGCTGATGCAGAGGAGCCACATGTCAGTGACCCAAGCGTATCATATTTATTAGAAAACCTTAAAAAATACACTGCAGGTAGCAATGTGGTAGTAGTATTAATGCATGATGCTGGTGCAAAAAAAAATACAGTACTAGCACTTGTGCAGGTAATTGATTATTTGAAATCGAAAGGTTTTAGCTTTGATGTAATAAAGTGAAACTTTAACTAAAATTATATATAAAAAAAGTAGGTAGATTGTACTGCAAATCTACCTACTTTCAAGCTTTTCCTGCCTCAGGCAGAAAAAGCTTCGTTAACTTGTAACATGTTACTGTTTTGCAACTACATCAGTAAGTGTTTTTCTAGGTATAGTCATTTTTATGGCTTTTTCTATTTCTTTTAAAGTTGTTTCGTCTTTTGGGTCTACAAATAAACAAGTGGTACCATTTTCGCCAGCACGGCCAGTTCTTCCAATACGATGTATATATGATTCCACGTTTTCTGGAATATCATAATTATATACATGGGTAACACCCGTTACATCAAGTCCTCTAGCAGCTACATCTGTTGCTATCAAATATTGGAGATCAGCGGATCTAAATTGTTTCATAACTCTTTCACGTTTTGCTTGAGTTATGTCACTATGTAATTTTTCACAGTTGTATCCACGTTGGTGCAAGGACATATCAAGTTTATCTACGCGACGTTTAGTTCTGCAAAAGATTATAGCTAAAAATGGATTATTTTGATCTAAAATAGTACATAAGGCATCCTCTTTTTTTCTATCAGTAGTTTCGATAACATATTGTTTGATATTTTCAAGTGTAACTTCTTCTTTTTTTACAGTGAGTGATAATGGATCATCCATATATTTGTAAGCCATTTTTTTTACATCAGAATTCATAGTTGCTGAAAAACATAATGTTTGATGTTTTTTAGAAGATTTTTCTATAATAGCCTCAATATCTTTTTTAAATCCCATAAGTAACATTTGATCTGCTTCATCTATAACTATGGTCTTTAATTTACTAAGATCTATTGTTCCCCTCTCAAGGTGATCCAAAAGTCTGCCAGGGGTGGCAATTATAAGATGAACATTTCTCTTAAGTTTTTTAAGTTGTACACCGATATCTTTGCCTCCATAGGTTGCTAGAATATTTATATCCTTTGCTTCTTTAAGCTTTTTTGCCTGTTCAGTTATTTGAAGAGCAAGTTCTCTTGTAGGAGTCACAATCAATGCCTGAACTGAATCCGATTCAAGGGATATATTTTCAAAAATCGGAAGTAAAAATGCAAGGGTCTTTCCAGTTCCAGTTGGAGCTTCGGAGATAACATCCCGCCCAGCGATGATAGACTTAATACATTCTTCTTGAACTTCAGTGGCCTTACTGATACCTGTCTTTTTAAGTACTTTTACTATTTCGTCGCTAATACCTAGTTCTTTAAAATTCATAATTTTTTCCTTTCAATAGTAATTTTGTTTATCCACTACGTCACCTTTAAACAAATCTTTATGATGTATTTTTATATCAAAGGTTTTTTCATAGTGTTTTATATGGTCTAGTTCTCTTTCGGTAGTAAGTGTAATTGCTATGCCATTGTTACCAGCACGTCCGCATCTTCCAACCCTATGTAAGTAGTTAATAGATTTTTCTGGTACATCTAGGTTGAATACATGAGTTATTCCTTCAATATCAAGTCCACGGGAAGCAAGATCTGAAGCAACTAGAAGTTGAATTTTTCCGTTCCTAAAGTCTCCGAGTGCTTTTTTCCTATCTTCCTTTATATTAGTACCATGAATACCCTCTACAGCTAGTTTGTGATATTTTAGTTTAGAGGTGGTTATTTCAATATCTTCACTTCTGTTTATAAATACTAGAGCTTTTTGTGGATTAATTGCATGAACAAGTTTCCTTAAAAGATCTATCTTATCTCTTTGTTCACATGTAAAATAATAATGTTCTATATTAGAATTTATTTCATTTTTGTCTTCAAGACTTATAAGTTCAGCTTCTTTCATCATAACTTTTGCAGTAGCTATGGTTTCATCAGTTATTGTGGCGGAAAAAAGTTGTAACTGTCTATCTCTTTGTGTGGTTTTAATTACAGCTTTTACTCCATCGATATTGTTAATATCAAGAAGAATGTCAGCTTCATCAATTATTATTGTTTTTATAGTATGGGCTGAGATTTTTCTTCTTTTAATTAGTTCGAGTATTCTTCCTGGAGTACCGACTACGATGTGTGGTTTTAATCTTAGCTTTTCTATCTGTCTGTTAATGTTTGCATCACCAATTATGGATGCAGCTGTGACATTTACGCCCGAATTTTGCGACAATGAATTTATAGTGTTATATACCTGCATAACTAATTCATGAGTAGGTGCAAGAATAATAATTTGCATCTCTTTTTTATTTATATCTATTTTTTCATAAAGAGGAAGCAGGTAAGCAAGAGTTTTACCACTTCCAGTTTGCGACCGTCCAATAATGTCCTTATTAGTAAGCGCTAACGGTATAATTTGTGTCTGTATATCAGTTGGCGTTTCAATTCCTAGTTTTTTTAATCCGTTTGCTACGGATTCATTTACTCCAAGTTGTTCAAATAAATTATTCATATTATCAATTACTCCTCATAATTACTGTTATGGCATCTGAAAGAAAATAACACGTAAAGATGCCTAAACTATTAGTTTACTGCACTATTTAGTATATCACAATAGATGTGTTAAAATTCTAAATGTTTCAGATGATTTTAAAAAAGGTTTTTTCATAGATAAAATAATAAAATGATAATAAAATAATGTTTTTTTTGCTATAAACATTGTATTTTACACTAAATTATGATTAAATCATAATATGTTATGGATAAGAGAGGTTATAATGATGAAGTATAAAATAATAGTAGCAGAAGATGAACCTATTACAAGGATGGATATATGCGAAATGCTTGTATCTGCTGGTTATTATGTAGTTGGGCAAGCATCAAATGGACTTCAAGCAGTTGAATTATGTAGAAAATGTAAACCTGACTTAGTACTTATGGATATAAAAATGCCTAAATTAGATGGAATTCAAGCAGCGGAACTATTGCTTGAAGAAAATATTGTGGAAGCAATAGTTATGTTAACAGCATATAGTGGTAAAGAATTTATTGATAAGGTCAAGGAAATTGGTGCAATTGGATATATAGTAAAACCTATTGATGAAAGAAGTCTTATACCACAGATAGAGATTGCCATAGCTAAGGGTAAAGAAATTAAATTAATGAGAGAAAAGATAGAAAATATAACAACAATATATGCGGCTAAAGAAATATTAATGGAAAAATATAAATTAACGGAAAATGATGCATATAAGAGATTAAGAAAACTAAGCATGGACAAACAATCTTCAATATTGGAAACCTCTAAAAATATAATAGGAAGTATAAGTGGGAGAAAATTATGTTAAAACAATTATGTAGATTACATACAGATTTATCAGAGGAAGATATATTAAAATTAGAAGCTGTTGAAAAATCTATTTTTATGTTTGCAAACATTGTAAAAGGTGATATTTTTATAGATTGTTTGACTAGAGATACGGACATTGCAATTGTAGTTTCAGAGGCGAAACCAACAAATTGTGGATCCTTATATAAAAATTCTGTTGTTGGACAAATTGCTTTAAGAGAAAATGAACCTGGAGCATTAAGAACCTTAGAAATAGGAATGGAAACCACTGAATTAAAAGCTTTAACTCAAGAAAACATAGTGGTGAAACAGAATACTGTGCCAATTAAAAATAATGAGGGAAAGATAATTGGAGTTCTCATAATGGAAAAAGATATAACAGAAGATGAAAGCCAAAGTCGTAATGTGGAAATCTTGTCTCAAACTACAGAGCAACTTTCTGAAACACTTATGAATATTAAGGATTCAGATTATGAAAATCTTGTAGCTTATAATCTGATGAATGATGCTATTTTAGTAATTAATGAAACAGGAATTTGTATGTATGCAAATTATAAAGCTGAGGAATTATATAAAAGCATGGGGTATAAGGACAAAATAGTTGGTATGTCTTTTGACAATTTGGTATTAAATAAGATTAGCTTTAATAAAATTGTTGAAGATAAAAAAGCTATAGTTATAGAAGCAGATATAGGCAAATTATCCTTGCAAATTAAATATGCGGTAACTAAAAAGGAAACAAATATTTATGGCATAATTATGCTTATTAAAGATTTAACTGAAATAAAAGAAAAGGATAAGGAGCTTATATTAAAGGCTGTTGCCATTAGAGAAATTCATCATAGAGTTAAAAATAATCTTCAAACCATAGCTAGTATATTAAGACTTCAATCCAGAAGAATAGACAATATTCAGGCTAAAAAAGCTTTTGATGAAAGTATAAGTAGAATTTTAAGTATATCTGCAACCCATGAGGTTTTATCTCAAAAAGGTATTGATGATGTTGATATAAAAACAATATTATCAAAAATCAAGGATAACGCAACAAGAAATTCAATCCAGCTTAATAAAAAAGTAAGTATAAAACTTAGTGGCGACAGTTTAAATGTAAATTCAGATAGAGCAACTTCTATAGCAATAGTTGCAAATGAACTAATAGAAAATTCACTTAAACATGCTTTTACAGAAGAAAATGAAGGGATTATAGAGATAATAATAAAAAAGGGAATAACATATTCCAATATATCTATTTCTGATAATGGAAAGGGTTTTGAAACAAAATTAATGAATAATGAGAGCTTAGGGCTAAAGATTGTAAGAAGTATAGTTAAGGACAAATTGAGTGGCGATATAAATATAGAGTCAAATAATAATGGTACTAAATCCGTATTTAATTTTAACAATTAGCAAATAATCGTAGAAATATTATTAAAATAACATCAAAAAGCTATTTACATTGATAAATTAATATGATAGACTATAAACATTGAAGCGATGCAATGGAGCATGATTTCGATGATATTCAAGGGGAATTTATTATCAATTTAATATTAGTCTATTAGTGCAATGGAGCCTAAACTTATAAATATGTTTGGACTCTTTTTTTTGTTATAGTTCATAATATTAAGTTGACTATAGACTAGAAAGGGTGTGAAGTTCATAGATAAAGAGGAAGAAGTCATGTTAAGTGTAGGAATAGACATTGGAACAACAACCCTACAGTTAATATTTAGTGAAATCACAGTATGTAATGTATCTGGGTCATTTTCTATGCCACAAATAAAAATAAAGTCTAAAAAGATAATTTACAAAAGTGAAATATATTTCACGCCATTAACCGATTTTGGAAATATAGATCTTCATTGTATAAAAAAAATAATTTCATGTGAGTATATAAATGCAGGAATAAATAAGCAAGATATAGCCACTGGTGCAATTATAATAACCGGAGAAACTGCAATAAAAAAGAATGCAGAACAAGTATTAAATGCTCTTTCAGAGTTTGCAGGCGATTTTGTTGTGGCTACGGCAGGAGGAGATTTGGAGGCAATACTTGCAGGTTTTGGTTCAGGCTCTTCTGATATTTCAAAGGAAAAATCCCTAGAGATTATGAATTTTGATGTTGGAGGAGGAACAACCAATGTAGCTGTATTTAAGGATGGCGAGATTATGGATTCTTTTGCACTACATATTGGTGGTAGACTTATAAAAATAGATAAAGATTATAAAATTACATATATTTCAGAAAAAATTGAAAAACTCATGGTTAAGTTAGGCTTGCATTTAAATGTGGGGGTAATTGCAGGATTTAATCAGCTAAAACAGTTTACAGATGTATTAGCAAAAATCCTTATTAAAATAGGACTGGATGAAACATTGGATGAAGAGAGTAAGGGACTTTTTATAGCTCATGGAACGTCACATTTAAGGCCTGAGGCTTTTACGTTTTCAGGTGGAGTTTCTGAATTTATATATAAAAAACTGAAATCAAAGGATATGAATGCAGTTACAGAATATGGTGATATTGGACCACTTCTTGGATATTCCATAAGGGAAGAATTTGATAAGGGAAAATTAGAAATATTAGAATCCAAGGAAAAAATAAGGGCTACGGTAATAGGTGCTGGTAGTTTTTCCATGGAAATAAGCGGAAGTACTATATTTTTTGATCATGAGTCATTGCCAATTAAAAATATACCTATTTTGAAATTAAAAAATGGTGAAAATGGAATTGTAGAAGATAATATTATGAGCAAAGTGAAAATGTACCAGGATTCAAATATAGCACTGGCCTTTGAAGGAGAAAAATCACCATCCTATGCCAAAGTTAAAAGTATTGCAGAAGCTATTGTTCAAGGTCTAAAGGAGAGAAATGATCCAATAATTATTATAATTGAAAATGATTTTGCTAAGGCTTTAGGTCAGACTATTAAAAATATGTTGGATAATTCTAAAAAGGTTATTTGTATAGATCAAATTAAGGTGGAAAATGGAGATTATGTTGATATAGGTAGACCTATATGTGGAGTATTACCGGTTGTAATAAAAACATTAATATTTAAAAATTAGGAGGAATAAAATATTATGAGTAGTGAATTAAAAAAGACTTTGAAACCAATACAATTGTGGGCGATAATAGTAGGAATGGTCATATCAGGAATGTACTGCGGGTGGAATAGTGGACTAGCATTTACAAGTCCATTAGGTTTTATAATTGCAATATTAGTTGTTACAGCTTTTTATACAACATTTATGTTTAGTTATGCTGAGCTTTCCACGGCAATACCACATGCAGGTGGTCCATCAGAATATGCTAGTCGTGCTATTGGAAGATTTGGAGGATTTGTTGCAGGGTTTGCATGTCTTGTAGAATTTTTATTTGCAACACCAGCAATAGCAATAGCTGCGGGTGCATATATAAATTTTGCTTTTCCTAGGGTACCATCTGTCCTTGCTGCAATAGTTTGTTATGCAATATTTGTTATTATAAATTGTATTGGAGTTGAAACTGCGGCTAAAGTGGAAATGGGAATTACCGTTATAGCTGTTTTAGGAATAGCATTATTTGTAATTTTAGGAATAACTCATGTAAATATTGCTAGCATTGTTAATAGCAAAACATCTATGGGTGGAATTAAGGGAGTATATTCAGCTATTCCTTATGCAATATGGTTTTATCTTGCGGTGGAAGGTGGTGCTATGGCAGCTGAAGAGTGCCATAATCCTAAAAAGGATATTCCAAAAAGTTTTATTATTTCCATAGGAACTCTTGTAATATTAGCTTTTTTAACTTTCTTTGTTACAGCAGGAGTATTAGATCAAAAGACTTTAGCGGGATCAGCGTCACCTCTTCCAGATGCTCTTGGAGTAATATTTGGAAAACAAAGTATAATACCAAATGTTATGAGTTTCATTGGACTTTTTGGACTTGTTGCAAGTATACATGGATTAATAATAGGATATTCAAGACAGGCTTTTGCAATGTCAAGGGCTGGCTATTTGCCTAAGTTCTTGTCAAAAGTAAGCAGCAAAGGGGTTCCAGTTTTATCTGTAGTAATTCCAAGTCTAGTTGGTATGGTATTTGTTGCATTAGGTGATACTGCAACAATCATTGTTATATCATCCTTTGGTGCAATAGCATTGTATATAATAAGTATGGTTTCACTTTTCGTGCTTAGAAGAAAAGAGCCAAAGATGAATAGACCGTATAAAGTGTTTTATCCTCTGGTTCCAGGTATAGCACTAGTACTTGCATTAGTTTTTCTAGTAACAGTTACAATGGCTAATTTATCAACAATAGCATGGGTAGTAGGAGCATTTGCTGTAGCTATTTTATATCATTTTATTTATTCCTCTATTAGTAAAGCTTCTGATGAAACTCCAGTTGAAAATAATGAAGAGGCAATTTAAATTTGATGTTAAGTATCTGACTCAAAATGGACTAGAATAATGTCTTTGAGCACAATTAGGGAATGGGTGATAATATGAATTTAAAAACAAAATTATTTGGTAAAGTATATAGTTTCAAAAGTGTTAAAGATGTACTTGCAAAAGCAAATGAGGAAAAGTCAGGAGATACACTTGCGGGTATTTGTGCGAATTCCACTGAAGAAAGGGTTGCAGCAAAAATTGTAGTTTCTGAGATGAGTCTATCTTGTCTTAGGAATAATCCAGTAGTTCCCTATGAGGAAGATGAAATAACAAGGGTAATTCAAGATTCAGTTGATGAAAAAGCCTATGGTAAAATTAAAAATATGACAGTTGGAGAACTTAGAGATTTTATACTTGAGAGTAGTGAAGATGCAATTAAAGATATAAGAGATGGATTAACTTCAGAAATGGTGGCGGCAGTTACAAAGCTTATGAGTAATATGGATCTTGTTTATGCTTCAGAGAAGTTTTGTAATACAGCTACTTGTAACACTACAATTGGGAAAATGGGAACCCTTTCATCTAGGCTTCAACCAAATCATCCAACAGATGATCTAGATGGCATAATGGCATCTGTAATGGAAGGAATAAGTTATGGAGTTGGAGATGCTGTAATAGGATTAAATCCAGTATCAGATACAATTAATAGTGTTTCTAGTATTTTAAATAAATTCAATGAGTTTACAACAAAATGGAAGATACCTACACAAAATTGTGTACTTGCTCATGTAACAACTCAAATGGAGGCGTTAAAAAAAGGTGTGCCCATTGACTTAATGTTTCAAAGCCTTGCGGGGTCAGAAATATCTTGCAATGCTTTTGGAATAAATGTGACACTTATGGATGTGGCATACAAAATGATGGAAGAAAAAAAGAGCTCCAAGGGACCTAATTTTATGTACTTTGAAACAGGACAAGGCTCTGAACTGTCTTCACTTGGTCATAATGGTGCAGACCAACTTGTAATGGAAGCAAGATGTTATGGTTTTGCTAAACGTTACAAACCCTTTATTGTAAACACAGTAGTTGGTTTTATTGGACCAGAATATTTGTATGATGGTCGGCAGGTTATAAGAGCTGGACTTGAAGATCATTTCATGGGAAAACTCACAGGATTATCTATGGGCGTTGATACATGTTATACAAATCATATGAAGGCTGATCAAAATGATTTAGAAAATCTAGCAATGTTATTATCCATGGCAAATTGCAATTATTTTATGGGGATTCCATCAAGTGATGATGTTATGCTAATGTATCAATCTACAAGTTTCCATGATATAGCAACATTAAGAGAGATTACGGGTAAAAAAACTATAGATGAATTTGAAAAACGAATGGAGGAACTAGGAATAATTAAAGATGGAAGGCTTACTTCACTAGCAGGAGATCCTTCTATATTTAGATAAGAGCATCTAAAAAACAAATAAGCCATGGTACTAAAAAAGATTTTTTGAGAACCGTAAAGGTAGGTGATTAATTTGAAGAGTGATAATTACATTACATTAGATAAACCATTAGATAAGGAAATGTGTTTAAGACTTAAGGAAAGTACGCCAGCAAGGATATGTGTTGGAAGATCAGGACCAAGATTAAAAACTCAAACCCTATTAAAATTAAGAGCAGATCATTCTATAGCCATGGATGCTGTATGGTCTAGTGTAGATGAAAACATAATTGATGAACTTAAGTTCATCAAAGTACAGACCTTAGTTAAGGATAAAGATGAGTATGTAACAAGACCGGATCTTGGGAAAAAATTTTCAGAGAAAACAATAGATTATATTAAAGGTAGATGTTTAGATTCACCAGAAGTACAAATTATTGCAGGAGATGGACTGAGTTCAATGGCAATAAATGCAAATATAAAAGATATATATTCAATTATTTTAGATGGATTAAATTCAAAAGGATATCGAGTAGGGACACCCATATTTGTAAAATATGCAAGGGTTGCAACTATGGATAGGATAAGTGAGGCCCTAAAAGCAAAAGTTACAATTATACTTATTGGCGAAAGACCAGGTCTTGCCACAGGTGAAAGCATGAGCAGCTATATGGCATACGAATCCAGTACAAATAAACCAGAATCACAAAGAACAGTAATATCTAATATTCACAAAAATGGTTTGCCACCTGTGGAAGCTGGTGCACAGATAGTACATCTAATAGATGTGATGATGAGGGAAAAAAATAGTGGAGTGGAACTGAAAATATAAGTTATAAGTTGAAAATCAATAAACTTATAAAGTTAAGAGTTCTTCATAATTGTTGAGAATATATAGGGAAACTAGTATGCTTATGTAAATAGGCATGCTAGTTTTTCTATTTTTTGATTGGGAGGATAGCTGTAAAGAGCTATTACGCACTTAGGCTCTTGTTTAGATTTTGTTTATATTTAGTTTATTAAAAAGCAAGATAAAGGTTTTATAATGATATTATTGTATTATTTAAATAAAATGTAAATTAAGAATGGACATTTACAATGAGGGGGAAGGCAAAATACATGTCATGGATTATAGAGAAAATTAAAAATTATAAATATCTAATTCAAATATTTGTTTTAATAATAATAGGTGCTATATTATTAAATACATTGTTTATATATCCAATTTTAGGTAAATGTGATAATGGAGATTTTGAAAGATTAACATATTATGGAGGACTGTCTAACTTACATAGTCAATACCATAAAATATATGATGGATTTATACACCTACAGTATTCAATAACGAGTCCAAGCTTATTGGATCCCTTTAATACAGATTGGGTTTCAGGAGCTATATTACTTAAAGTAGCTGTATTTATATCATTATTTGTGCATAATTTTCATAACAGCTTATTTGATATAAGATATTTTGCATTTGTTTATTCATTAGTATTTTTAATGGCTATTTTTTTAATAATGAATTTTAAAAAATTTTCACCTATATCAAAATTAACGGCCGGAATTTTTATTATTTTGTTCTTTACGGATACATCATATTTGGAATATTTTAATTCTTTTTATGGAGAAGCAGGTACCATTGTATTCTTTTTTTTATGCATAGGAACATACTTAAATTTGATTGGTAAAGAAGAACCACAGATAAGACAATTCATATGTTTTTTTATAGCTTCAGCCTGTTTTTTAACTTCAAAATCTCAGGAACTGCCATTGCTTATTTTTATGCTAATTATCTATGCAGCTTTATTCATTTACTACAAAGGCAGGTCACAGAGAAAATGTATTGCCATAGCTTCAGTTCTAGTCATTGCACTTTGCGGTGCATCATATTTTTCGTTAACTAATACAATGAATGATAACAATTTATATCAATCAGTTTTTGCTGGCGTGCTAAGGGATTCTAAAACTCCGGAGAAAGATTTAAAGGAACTAGGAATAAACAAAAAGTTTTTGGTCTTTGATAACCATTCGTTTTACAATAAAGATGGTGGAAATGACCCTATGGGGGCGGAGATGAAAAACGAATTTTACCCAAATGTATCTCCAATTAAAGTATTAGGTTTTTATTTCAATCATCTTGATAGACTGTGGCAAAAGGTTGTTGATTCTGCGGATAATGCTTATGGTTTTTCATTGCCAGGTCCATGGAATTTTATGAAAGGCCAATATACTCATAAAAAAATTATAAACACTTTTAGAACAAATCTTATAAAGAAATATCCCTATGTTCACCGAAATATCTACGGTTTTATTTCATTTTCAATTATTTATTTAGGAATTGTAGTATTCTATTTTATAAGAAATAAAGATAAGGGCACTCGTCTTTTAACATTAATGCTATTATTTATTCTTGCAGCAGGATCATCTCAACTTATTTTACCTGTAATAGGTTCAGGACATGGAGATTTTGAAAAACATTTATTTTTATTGAACTTATCTTATGATATTATGCTTGGAATATCTGTGATTTGGTTTGTACACTGCATTTCAAAATTTGTAAAATTACTTAAAAAATTTATTGTAGTAAAGAGCCAGTAAGTTCCTAGGTAACAAGTTCTAAGTGTCAGACAAAACCATGTCTGGCACTAAGAACTTGTTTAGCTTTTGTTTATATTTAGTTTATTAAAAAGCAAGACATAGGTTCTATAATAAGATTATTGAAAGCTTTCTAAATTAAATTAGAATATAAGGGGAGAAGTTAAAGATGAAAATTGGGAAAAAAGCTGTAATGGGTATAAGCTTTATGGTTGGAACAATAATGTTTGCAACTACTGCATTTGCAGAAGTATCTACTAAAAGTGGATATGAACAAGCTAAAGATGCACTGAAGTATACTGCTGATAGTCTAAATAGTAAGTTACAAAACTATACTGTTAACACTTCCATTATTGTTAAGGATAATGGAGATATTATTTCTGAAAAAGACTATATAAATAAATATGATTTATCAAAGGATGCTATAGAGAATACGTCAACTGACAGTGAAGGTAATAAACCTAAAATTATAAGTCATTATTATCGTGATAAAAAAACTGTTATAAATGAAGTAAGTACTGATAATATTTATAATGTTACTAATTTTACTAAAGAAACTAAATTTGAAGCTTTTGGAAATCCATTTAAAGGGAAACAAGTGAGCGATGTAGAAAGAATAATAGATGCAGCTGTAGGTGAGCTTAAGGATTCAGTGGTAGTAAGTCCAAAAGATAATGGAACAAAAGAGTTGTCAGGTAATATTAGTGAAAGCCAAATTCCTGCCATTGCAAATGCCATAGTGTCCTATGAGGTAAAAAGCAAATACAGTAGTGATAATAGTAATAGTAATAGTAATAGTAATAGTAATAGTAGTATTTTCCCAAATAACATAAGTGATGTATATGTAAAAAATGTTAGTGGTGATATGATTTTAAATAAAGATGGTTTGATCCTAAGTGGACTGGGAAGTGCTGAAATTACATGCAAAGACAAAGAAGGAAAAGTCCATAATTTAAATTTTCAAATAGTAGGTAAAATTGTAGATATCAATACAACTAGAATTAACAAACCAGATCTTAATGGGAAAAAAGTTAATGTAAGTAGTAATCAAGCTGATAATAATAAATTGTCTGATCCACAAAGTTATGTTGGTAGTTATAAAAATGATATAGTGATTAAAAAGGATGGTAAATTTCAAAAAATTGGTGAAAGAATAGTAGATTTGACAAGTGTAGATGACAAAAAAATTATTGGTAGATATCATGAAGAATATATAAAGGGATATGAATCCTATGCTTCGGATATAAAAAACACAAATTTTACTGCCAGTGTTAAAGATGCATTTAATGCAAATTTTGAGATTACCGATTCAAAGGGAAATAAAATAAAAGGCAATATGGGGGTTAATTCTAATTCAGCTACAATAAACTTTGGATTTGATAATGTACAAAGTCAAGACTCTTCATACAATTACGAGTATAGCAGAGTATTTAATTAACAACATCGCTTAAAAGTAATAATAAAGTTAAACTAAAGTTTTTCATCTAGTAAAGGTTAGGATGAAAAGCTTTAGTCAGCTTTACTGTTAATACCGATTAAGCATTAGGAGGATTACAAATGGAGAAGACTATTGAAATCAAAAATCTTAACAAGACATTTAAAAATGGTCGAGGCATAATAGACATAAATTTAGATATAAACAGGGGAGAAATCTTTGGGTTTTTGGGACCTAATGGAGCAGGTAAAACTACTACTATGAAAATAATGACAGGACTTTCTAGGCCGGATAGTGGTGATGTTAAGCTTCTTTCTTATAGTATATTAGATCAATATGAAAAAGCCATGGAAAGCACTACTTGTATTATAGAAACTGCAGAATCCTATTCATATTTAACAGCCTATGAGAATCTTAAACAATTTTCCAGATTCTATAAAGATGTTGATGATATTAGAATAGAAGAGGTTTTAGATCTTGTTGGAATGTTAAAATATAAAAATGAAAAAACAAGAAAATTCTCCCTTGGAATGAAGCAAAGGGTGGGAATTGCAGCATCAATTTTGTCAAAGCCCAAGATCGTCATTTTGGACGAGCCATTAAATGGACTGGATGTTGAAGGTATGATAGATGTCAGAAACATCATAAAAGATCTGGCTGAAAAAGAAAAGACTACATTTTTTATTTCCAGCCATCTTATACATGATGTGGAACTTACTTGCAATCGTATTGGGGTATTATATAACGGAACAATGTTAAATGTTGATACTACTGAAAATATTTTAAATAATTATGCATCTTTAGAAAATTATTTTGTTAGTGAGGTAGAGAGATATGGAAGGATTTAAGGCTGCACTTATTAATGAAATCGAAAAAATGTATAAAAAGAAAAAAATCATAGTAGCTGCAATACTGGCACTGGCTTTTATTATAATTGGACAACTTGCTATGATTGGGTTAAGAAATGGTTTTGGAATAAGGGGAGTTGGAAGTATGGAATTTCCACTACTTGTACTTTCTGTAGTGGCCAATTCTATTATTCCATTATTTGCGGCCCTTATAACAATTGATAGTTTTTCAGGAGAATATTCTCAAAATACAATGAAAATCTCATTGACAAGACCAGTTTCAAGATTAAAATTTTTCACAGCAAAATTAACTGCAATTAGCTTATTTATATTTGCAAATCTTATATTTGTAATGGTATTTTCTATATTAGCAGGCTTCATTTTTAACACTAATACTTTCACTATATATGGTATTTTAAGGATTATAGTTTCTTATGTTGTAACTTTATTTCCCATGATAATTTTAATAATGGTAATAGCATTATTTACAAATCTTATTGGTAGTGGAATTGGAGTGTTTTTTTTAACTATCATAGTTTTTTTAGGATTTAAAGTAATGGGAATTTTATTTTCAGATTATTCAGGTATACTGTTTACATCCATGCTAGATTGGTATACGCTATGGATTATGAACATTTTCCCATTTTTCAAGATTTTAAGGGAGTTTCTTTTACTATTTAGTTATGGCATATTATTATTTACAGGTAGCTTTTACTTATTTGATAAAAAAGAATTTTAGGTGAAAAAAATGAGAATAAAAAGACGTTTAGTTATTTCAAATACATTAACAGTTTTAATTCCTATTATGATAACAATTACAGCAGCATTTATATTTATAATTATTTCAACCAAAATTTTCAATAAAGATGTAAGCTTTGAAAATTTTGAAAAACTTACATCAATTAAGACCCAAGTATTTAGCATGGCAAATGGAATATCTAAAGAAAATAATGAACCAGTAGATGAAAAACAATTTGAGAAATATCTTAGGCAGCGTCTTACTAGTTTTAAAGGCAAATACATAATAACTGAAAATGGTTCTGTGGCTTTTGCTTCAAGAGGTATAAATAAATTTGATGCACAAATATGTGCTGAACAAGTAAAAAAACAATCAGGTCAAAATGTGGTTGAAATGGGTGGCGTCTCATATATAGTTGGGCTAACTGATGTTAAATTTAAAGATGGAATTATTGGTAATGTAATATTACTTGCTCCCATTGGGGATAAAATCGATATTTTTGAAATAATTATTATAGTTATTGTATCTGTATTCATTATTTCATCTATAATAGTAAATATAGTGACCTCTTATTTGTTTTCAAAGAGAATAATAAGGCCTGTGCAGATTCTAGAAAGGGCAACCACAGAGATTAGTAAAGGAAATTTAGATTGTGAAATAAGTGAATTTGGTGATGAGGAAATTTTTAAGTTATGTGGTGGTTTTGAAGCCATGAGAGTGCAACTTAAAGATTCTATTCACATGAAAGTTAAATACGACGAAGATAGAAAAATTCTTGTTTCTAGCATTTCCCATGATTTAAAGACACCAATAACTTCAATAAAAGGTTATGTGGAAGGTATTTTGGACAATGTAGCTAATACTCCAGAGAAAAGGGAATTTTATTTAAAAACCATTTATTCTAAAGCGGAGAACATAAATTTAATGATAGATGATTTACTTTTATACTCAAAACTGGATTTAAATCAAATTCCTTTTAACTTTGAAAAAGCGGATATAGTTGAATATTTTAAATATTGTATTTTTGAGGTTCAACCTGAACTTAATAAAAATCACATTAAAATAAATCTGGAGAATGATTTGAAGGAAGAAGTATTTGTTAAAATTGATTTAGAAAGAATGAAAAGAGTTATAATGAATATTATTGATAATTCTCGTAAATATATGGATAAAAAATGTGGATACATTACTATAAAGCTTAGAGAAACAACATTAAGCATAATTATTGAGATAAGAGACAATGGAATTGGAATAAACAAAGATAATATAAATAATATCTTTGATAGGTTCTATAGGGCAGATGCTGCAAGAAGTGAAACAAAGGGCAGTGGACTGGGACTTGCCATTGCAAAACAAATTGTAGAAGGACATAAAGGAAAGATATGGAGTATTAGTCATGGAGATGAAGGGACTAGTATACTAATATCACTAGCAAAGATAAAAGGGAGTAGGATGTTATGAAAAAGATTTTGATAGTAGAAGACGATGTTAGTATTGCTGTGCTTCAAAAAGATTATTTAGAATTAGCGGATTTTGAAGTTGAAATATGTGAAGATGGCATGAAAGCATTAAATCAAATAAAAACAAATAAATATGATTTACTAATTCTTGATATTATGCTTCCAAACATTAATGGATTTGATATTTTAAAAAGTATCCAAGAAACCAAAGATATACCTGTACTATTAGTCTCAGCAAAAAAAGATGAAATAGATAAAATAAAAGCGTTTAGTCTTGGGGCAGATGACTACATTACAAAACCTTTTAGTCCAGGAGAGCTTGTTGCACGGGTAAAGTCACATCTTAATAACTATGAAAAACTTAAAAATAAATTTGGTGAAAAAGTAAAAAAAGATATAATTATTATAAGGGGACTTGAGATAAGAAAAAATTCGAGACAGGTATTCATAAATGGAAATCAAGTTAATTTGCCTCAAAAAGAATTTGAATTATTGCTTTATTTAAGTGAAAATCCTAATAAGGTTTTTGGTAGAGATGAGCTATTTGAAAAAATTTGGGGAATGGAGGCTTTGGGTGACAGTTCTACAGTTACTGTACATGTGGGAAGAGTGCGTGAAAAAATAGAATCTTCGCCTTCTAACCCACAATATATTGAAACTGTTTGGGGAGCTGGATATAGACTTAGGGTATAAACATTATCTAAAAAGTGTAATTATGCAGATGTCTTAATAAGTAATTTTGGTTTAGAGGTCTTGTCTACAATCAAATTAAAGATAAGTCCAGCTAATACTAATAGTCCACCTAGAATTTTACCTATTGATAGATTATTTAACGTAAAATAATCTATTATAATCCCAGTAAATATTTGACCAATAAAAATTATAAGGGTTAAATAAAATGCAGAGATTTTTGGTGTTATGTAGCTAGAAAGGGTAATTACCAAAATGCCAGTAACTCCACCTAAATAGGCCCAAATAGGGATAGGGTGTAAATTTATAGCTAATAATGATTCATTGCTAAAAAGTAAAAATATAAATGAAAGAAATAGGCCGGTAACATAGTTGAAAAATGTACCTTGCATAATTCCAATGAGTTCTGCTAATTTAGAATTCAAAATCCTAGCAAGTACTATGGAAGCACCAGACAAAATTGATATAAAGATAAAAAAAAACATAATTATTCCCCCTCTAAAATCTTTCCATTACAAATATTCCAAAACAAACAAGCATTAAACCAATAAGTTTCTTTTTTTTAAAGCGTATGACTCGCATTCCCAGTACCCCAAAGTGATCAATAATAATAGAGGTAACAGATTGACCAAGTAACCCTAAAGCAATTGTCATAGATAAACCAAGGGCTGAATAACTTAAATTATTAAAAAGTACGGTAAAAACACCTACTGCGCCAGCACTATATAAATATATAGGAGTGGCTTTGTTCAATGTGATTTTTGTTTTACTTATTAATAATAAAAATATAATAAATAAAAGCCCTGTAATATGAATTATTACAGTTGATGTATAATTTCCATAAGAATTAGACAAGGTTCCATTAAACACAATCATGATAGCTATCAAAGTACCTATAAAGGTTGAGATGAAAATTTTCAAAATATCCTCTCCTAATATAAATTTAAGTATACTTTATCATGTAATAGTTGAAACAAGTTAGGACATATGTCATATTAAGATAAGGATATTTATCAATAATTAAATAAAAAAGAATTTTTTGTCTGGAGGATATTACAGAATGATTAAAATCAATGATTATAAAATGATAGATAAGTATATTTTAAAGTACAATATTAGTGAAATATTTACTAAAGATATGAGACAATTTATGGAATTATTACTATTTAAAAAAAATGAATACATTTGTAAAGAAAATGAATATATTAAGTATTTATTTTTCGTAATAGAAGGTAATGCCAAAGTATATGTAACACTAAGTAATGGAAAATCATTACTGACTTGCTTTTATCATGATTTCATGTTACTCGGAGATCTAGAATTTATTAAATCTAAACCAGCATATTCAAATGTGCAGGCAATAGAAAATGTTTATTGCATTGGCATCCCACTTGAAAAAGTGAAGGAAGAATGTTTAAATGATGATAAATTTTTAAGGTATATATGTAATCAATTGGGAGAGAAATTAGTTGGATGCTCAAAGAACAGTTCTATTAATTTACTATATCCACTTGAGAATAGATTAGCTAGTTATATTCTTGCTACTGGTGAGAGGGTTTGTGATAATGGAATAATAAAGGTGAAATTTAACGAAAGCCTAACTGAGATATCAGAATTGTTAGGGACAAGCTACAGGCATTTATTAAGGACTTTAAAAATACTGTGTACAAAAGGTGTAATAAAAAAACAAGATGATTATTTTGAAGTTATAGATGAAATTGTGTTAAAGGAAATAGCATCAGATGTATATAGTTAAATATTAAACCATATACACCTGATGCTATTATACTTCTAAAATTACTTTGTTTTCTACTGCTTTTAAAAGTTCACCATTCTTTAAAAGTTCTTCGCATTTATCAATTTCTTTATACATTATAGTGTCTTCTTCGATAAATTGTACGTGTTTTCTTACAGTTTTATAAGCCTCAGAAGTACCAGCACCTAGTTTAAAACCTTCTCTAAAGTCAATTGCTTGGCAAGCTGCCATAATTTCTGTGGCAAGAACTCTTCTAACATTATTTACGATTTCACGAGACTTATTAACCGATATACTTCCCATACTTACATGATCCTCCTGATTAGCAGAGGACGGAATTGAATCTACAGAAGCTGGGTGTGTAAGAATTTTGTTTTCTGACACAAGAGCTGCAGCTGCGTACTGTGTAATCATAAATCCTGAGTTAAGTCCACCATTTTTAGCAAGGAAAGGTGGTAAATCATTTAAGCTAGAATTTATTAATCTTTCCAGTCTTCTTTCAGAAATATTAGCAAGTTCTGCTACTGCAATACCTAAAAAATCGAAGCTTAGAGCTATTGGCTGGCCATGGAAGTTTCCACCAGAAATTATATCTCCATTATCAAAAATCAAAGGATTATCAGTAGCGGAATTCATTTCGATATCAACTACACCTTTGACATAATTTATAGCATCTTTACTTCCACCGTGGACTTGTGGTATACACCTTAAAGTGTAAGCATCTTGAGTTCTTACCTCACCTTGATTTGTTACAAAGGTACTACCATCTATTAATGAAAGTATGTTTTTAGCAGTTTTAATTTGTCCAGGATGAGGTCTAACTTCTTGTATTCTTGGATCAAAGGCATCTCTAATTCCTCTTAAAGCTTCTAAGGACAGAGCTGCTGCGATATCACTGAGTTTTAAAAGGTTAATGCTATTATACAGAGATATAACACCTGAACCTGTCATTACTTGAGTTCCATTTATAAGAGCTAAACCTTCTTTGGAAATCAGTTCAACAACATCAATACCGGCATTTTCCATAGCTTCACGGCCAGGTAAAATGTTACCTAGAAATTCTGCTTCTCCTTCACCAATCATAGGAAGCACCATGTGAGCTAGTGGTGATAGATCTCCAGAGGCACCAAGGGAACCTTTTTCTCTTATAATCGGATGTACATTTTTATTAAGCATATCAGCTAGTGTTTGGATTACAGATAAACGTATACCAGAATATCCTTTTGATAATGCATTAGCTCTTAAAAGCATTATGGCTCTTACAATCTCTTTTGGGAAATTGTTTCCAGTGCTACAAGCATGAGATAATATCAATTTTCGTTGCAGATCTTTGCATTCATTTTTCGATATTGTAACGTTAGAAAATTTTCCGAAACCTGTGTTTATGCCGTAAGCAATCTCATTGTTTTCAACTACTTTATCAACTATTTTTCGTGATTTGTTAACTTTTTCTTTAGCCTCTTCATCAATTTCAACGATGTAATTATTGAAGGCTACATTTATTACATCGTTTATAGTAAGGTCGTTACCATTTAATTTAATTATATTCATATTTTATTTAGTCCTTTCATCCTTATATAGTTTTACCATTTACAACAACTATGTCACCATTTTTGATTACCTTGTCAACAGAATTTACTCCAAAATGATACAATAAGTAATTTAAATTCTTAGCATTAAAAATAACTATATCAGCTTTTTTACCTTTTTCAAGGCTACCAATTTGTTTTTCTTTGCCAATGGCATAGGCTGCGTTTATAGTCATAGCATTGATTATTTCTTCAGGTAGCATTTTTAATCCAAAACAGGCAAAGGTCATGGTACTTTGGAGAGATTCTGTGGGGGACGTACCTGGATTACAATCTGTTGCTAAAGCCACAGGTACACCACGCTCTATCATCCTTCTGGCCCTTGCAAACGTATTTAGCATAAGATAAAAAGACGTTGTTGGAAGAAGTACAGCACAAACTTTATTATCAGCCATAGCATCTATTCCAGTATCTGTTGCAGCCACAAGGTGTTCAGCGGAGGTAGCCTTAAGTTCACCCGCAAGTTCTGCTGCTCCTGCAGATTCAATTTCATCTGCGTGAATTTTAATTTTTAGCCCTGCTTTTTTGCCAGTTGATAAAATTTTTCTTGCCTCAGTAGCATTAAAAACTCCATTTTCACAGAAACAATCAATAAAAGTTGCCAAATTATGCTCAGTTATATATGGAATAACTTTTTCTATGATTAAATTTATATATCCATTTCTATTCTCTTTATATTCTTTTGGGACGGCATGTGCACCAAGATATGTGGAGATTATATCAATGGGATGTGTTTCATTTAGGGATTTATTCACCCTTAGCATCTTTATTTCAGTTTCAAAATCCAGTCCATAACCGGATTTGCTTTCAATGGTAGTTGTACCATGAGAAAGCATTAAATCTAGTCTCTTTTTAGTTTGAGATTCTAAGTCTTTAATAGAAGCTTCTCTAGTGTTTTCCACAGTGTTAAGTATACCGCCACCAGCATTTAATATATCAATATATTTCATATTTTTAAGCTTTAATGGTAACTCAAATTCTCTAGAACCAGCATATACTACGTGAGTGTGGCTATCAATAAGACCAGGAGTTACAGTTTTACCTTCTGCGTCTATAACAATTTCATCAACAGATAAATATTTATTGTAACCATTGCCACTTCCTACTTCTATAATTATTTCATTTTTTGTTACTATGTAACCATTTTTTATTATACTGGCATTCTTTAATTCATTCTTAATTTTAGGGCATATGCCAGCGCAGGTTACAAGGTTAGCTATATTTTTAATTATCATTATTGTCATCTCCATATGAAATATTTCTTAGACAGAGGACAGGATTATGGGTTAATTATAAGGAAAATAGACCATAGTATGATGCCTTATTTAAAATATTTATCCACAGCATTTTTCACCGCATTGCCTTCTGATAAATAAGGTATTGTTACGTGGTCAGTACCTTTATGATTATTATTAAAATCAATTATTGTTTCTATGGAACCTTCATTTCGTGCCCAAGAACGCCTTGAAACTCCACCCATAACATCCCAGCTAATAGCCGATTTTATAATTTCATCTACTCTGTAGCTTCCATCTAATACAAGACCGAAACCACCATTAATAGATTTACCAATGCCAACTCCACCACCATTATGAAGTGCAACAAGACTCATACCTCTTGCTGCATTTCCAGCAAAACACTGAACGGCCATATCAGCCATAACGTTGCTACCATCTTTTATATTGGCAGTTTCTCTAAATGGTGAATCTGTTCCACTTACATCATGGTGATCTCTACCTATTATTATAGTTCCAACTTCACCACATCTTACCATGTCATTAAATTTAAGAGCAATGTTTATGCGCCCCTCGGCATCCTGATATAAAATTCTAGCCTGAGTTCCCACTACCATGTTGTTTTTATCTGCATCTTTTATCCAATTGTAGTTATCCCTGTCTTGATACCTTCGATTAGGGTCAATACATTCCATAGCAGCATGATCAGTTTTCAGTAAATCTTCTTTTTTCCCAGTTAAGCAAACCCATCTAAAAGGTCCGTATCCATAATCGAATAATTGAGGTCCCATTATATCCTCTACATAGGAAGGAAATATAAAGCCATCTTTATCGTCTATACCATTTTTGGATATTTCGTTAACGCCTGCATCGTAAACTGCTTTCATAAAGGAATTGCCATAATCAAAAAAATAGGTTCCTCTTTCTACAAGAATCTTTATAAGTTCAAAATGATTTCTAAGGGTATTATCCACTAAGCTATTAAAAGTAGGTCGGTCCTCACCTAGGAGTCTAGTTCTTTCATCAAAACTAATACCCTGTGGACAATAACCTCCTTCATAGGCTGCATGGCAGGAAGTTTGGTCAGATAATAAATCTATTTTTATATTGTTTTTTACTACATAATCTAATAAATCAACTATATTACCGTGGTAAGCAATGGAAATAGGTTCTTTTTTAACTAAATATTCTTTTACTAGATTGAATACATCATCTAGATTTGAAGATATTTTTTTAATCCAACCTTGTTCTAGCCTTGTATTAATTCTAGACAAGTCTACCTCAGCAAATACACCTATACCATTTGCTATTTCTATTGCTTTTGGTTGAGCGCCACTCATGCCACCAAGACCAGAACTTACAAATATATGTCCTCTTAGATCTCCATCATTTGGAATTCCAAGTTTCATTCTTCCTGCATTTAAAAGTGTGTTAAAAGTACCATGAACTATGCCTTGAGGTCCTATATACATCCAACCACCTGCAGTCATTTGACCATAGTTGGCAACACCCATTTGTTCTGCTACTTCCCAGTCTTTAAGGTTGTCAAATGCACCTACCATTAAGGCATTTGTGATTATTACTCTTGGAGAATTGGGAGTTGATTTAAATAAACCAAGGGGATGTCCAGATTCAAGTACTAAGGTTTGATCCTCAGTTAAGACTTCTAAGTATTTTTTAATTAGTCTATACTGCATCCAATTTTGACACACACTACCCGTTTCTCCGTAAGTAACTAATTCATAAGGATAAAGGCCTACTTCAAAATCTAGATTGTTTTCTATCATAACTTGAAAAGCCTTTCCTTCAACACATTTTCCTTTGTGTTCATCAATGGATTTTCCGTAAATTCTACCTTCTGGACGAAATCTGTAGCCGTAAATTCTGCCTCTTGTGGTGAGTTCCTCTAAAAATTCAGGGATTAAATCATCATGAAATGATGGTGGTATATACCTTAAAGCGTTTTTTAAAGCAATTTCTGTTTGAGCACTAGTTAAAGAAAAACCTCTATCGGGAGCGCGACGTATACCCTCAATGAACTTAGGCATTTTTGGTAAATCGTCATCCAAACATATTTTCATAGCATTTTTAATATCTAAATTATTTATCATTTATCTCGGCCTCCTAAACATTAAAAAACATATTAGTATTAATTATATGTTTTTATCGTCTTTACAACGTCTATTTTGTTACCATAAAAAAATTTGACTGCATGGGGGTGTGTATTATATTATCAATTTACAATAAAAAAAGATCAATACGAACATTGATCTTTTAAGAAAGTGGTATTTTTAATTTTATCTTTAGCACTTTGGAGTAAAGCTAACTCTTTTGGATTTTTTAAAAAGGTGGAACTGATTGTAGCACTTTTTAGAAACTTAACAGCCTCATTAAAATTGCTTTTTCTGAGAGAGAGTAGGCACATCAAAGATTCTGCAATAGATCTTCCCCAGATTAAATCATAATTACTATAAATATTTAAAGCATCTTTTAAATATTGTTCTGACAAGGCGAAGTCGGCGGTATTATAAGCAGCTTCACCTGCATTCACATAAAATATAGCTAGACTTGTCAATACATTTCTACCTTTACATATGTTTATAGCTTTTATGTAATATTCTAGGGCTTCATTTTGTTTGCAAGTTAAGGTTCGTATATCACCTAGGTAGTTATAGGCTGCAGCAATGGCAACTGCATATTTATCTGCAGTATATTCATTGGTGCTAAGAGTATCAATTGATTTGTTTAACATTTTCTCAGCTTTAGAAAATTCGCCAATCATTTTATTATATTGGGCATTTAATCTTAAAAACACGCCTATCTCTTTGTTGTCATTTAATTTTGAGGAAAGGGTTAGTCCAGAATTTATATAGGTTATCATGTCAAAAGTATTATTAGTTTGAATGTTATAGTATATCATCTGTTTATAACCTTCAAGAATATATGTATAATTATCTAGCATAATGGCTTTCTTAATCATTGTATGTATTATATCTATGCCATCTTTATAGGAACCTTTTCTTATTAAATATCTCCCTTTAATGTGCAGGACTCCTATCTCTAGCTCTGCTATTTCATTTGAGTAAGTTTTTTCACTTTTAATTTTATTTAGAATATATTCAAGTTTATTTAAAGATACTTTTGTCTTTTTCTCATTAAAATAAAGGGTGTTGTTAAATTTTTCATCATAGTCAAGTATGGGAAATAGTTCATGACTAAAATTAAGATAAATGTTTAAGTCCTTAATAATATATTTTAAAGTATCCATATAATTATCTGCTTTTTCAAAATGGTAGATTAGCTTGTTATATGTATTTACATCTCTAGTTTCATTGATGCAATCTTTTTCAAGGAGCTTGCCAACCATATTATGCATAATCTTTTTTTTAGCTAAGGATAAATTCATATATATAAATTCTCTAAATTTTTCATGAGCAAATTTGAAAAAAATACCGGTACCTTTAGTGACTTCTTTTAATATTGATTTATTCTCAAGCACATCTATAATATCTATAATTTCTAATTCGTCTTTTTTCATTAAACTAGTAAATGCCAGTATTGGAATCTCATCATCAAATAAAGATGCTATTTCGAGTAGTTTTGTGGCATCTGGGGAGATGTCTATAAATCTGCTTCTAATTATATCTTTCATCTTAGACGTCATGATATTTATGTTTTTGTTCAAATATAATAGATTAATATATTCAACTATAAAAAAAGTGTTGCCTTCGGTTTCTGAATATATTTTGTCTAGTATATCCTTTGATAGGCTAAGGTCTGGTAAAGCTTTATGTAGAAAATTATTCACACCTTCATGATTAAAACGATTTAAGTAACAAGTATAAATTTTATCGTATTTATTTATTATGGTCATAAATTTATCCACATCAGAATTATGTTCATCTCTACATGTTAGTAAAAATAAAGTGTTAGTTTCATAAGAATCAAAAATAAGATTAGTCAAAATAGACAAGCTTATGGAATCCATCCATTGGATATCTTCAAATATAAATATCGTTTTATTATTAGTGTTTATTATATTTAATAAACCAAGGGTTAATTCAGTTATAGCATCGTATCTTATGAGGTTTCCACTAATAGATTCTGAAGAAAACTCAGGAACTAAGTTATTTATCATTTGGAGCATGGTTTCAGGTATTTTAATGTTTTTAGACGTCATAAAATCATATATTTTTGAAATAATCAGTTTAAAAGGTTTTAATGTATTTTCAGTGTCAAATTCATAACAATCAATTTCTAAAACTAAAACCTTTGTCCTATCTATTTTTTCTTTGAAATTTTCCTTTAGTTTGGTTTTGCCAATTCCCATTTCACCTTTTAAGATTACGGATTTGGCAGTGCTTTTATTATTAATAAAATTATTGTAGTTGTTTTCTAAAAAGGTAGTTTCTTCATATCTTCCAAAAAAAAATTCCTTAGAAAAACCTATATTTTTACGCTGATTAATTAAATTAAGTACTTTAGCAAATATCTTTTCGGTTTCAGCATCAGGTGTTATGGATAAATCCTTGTCCAGTATTTCACATAAGGAATTATAAGTTTTAACTGCATCGTTGATTTTGCCTTGGAAATAATAGATTTCCATGAGGTTTCGGTAAGCACCTTCATTAAATTGATCCTCGCTAATCAATAAATTATAATAATACTCAACTTTGGGGTAATTTTTATTAAGTTTTTCTTTTTTTATGCTACTATTTAGTCCTTCTAAATATGCTCTATTCAAAGTAGTTCTTGTTTCCAATGTCCATCTTTCATAGTTTTCAGAACCTTTTATGAAAAATCCTTTTAGAAATTCACCGTTGTATAAATCTAAAAGAGTATTGTTTTTAATGAATTTATCCACATCGGTTTCTATTACTATTTTTTTATTAAAACAAAGTACAGATCCATTTGAATTTGAAAAAATATTTGCATTTGTACTTTTTTTTATAAGATATATGGCATTTCTTAAATTTTTTCTGGCAATATCATCTGGCTTTTCACCCCATAAAAGGTTAGAGGCATATTCTCTTGTGACTAGGTTATTCATAATCAAATAAATAAATAGTGCCTTCACTTTACTAAATGAAAAATAAAGCTCTTTACCATTATATGAAATAGTAGAGTTTCCAAGAAACTTACCATAAATATAGTCCACAAAAATCACCACCTTTAGAAGTATCATTTGGAGAAAAAACTTCAACTTAAACAAAAAACTTTTTTATAAATCACTAAAATATATACTAATAATATAACAAATTAGCACTAAATAACAAGATATTTATAAAATTAGACGTTATATAGATGTTCATATAATATAATTAAGACATTTGAAAAATAAAAACAGTAAGAAGGCGTGCTAAATGTTAATTAATAAAGAAAGACTTATGGAAAGATTAAATACTTTAGCTGAATATGGTAAGAATGTACATGGGGGAATGGACAGACCATTTGGTAGTGAGGCTGATATAAACGCTAGAAAATGGCTTATATATTTATGGGGAAAACAACTTAATTTTAAGGTTAAAATAGATGCTATAGGGAATTTGTGGGCGGGGCTAGCAGGTACTGAAAACTTACCAGCATTAGTTTTAGGATCGCATCATGATACGGTTGCAAATGGTGGAAAATACGATGGAGCATTAGGTGTAATTCTTGCTACGGAAGTTCTGAATATAATTAAGGAAAACAATTATAAACTAAGGCATCCCTTAAAACTTGTATCTTTTACAGCGGAAGAGCCTAATATGTTTAATCTATCTACTTTAGGAAGTAGAGTTGCTTCGGGAAAATTAATTAAAGATGATATCAAGGGTGCAAAGGGTGATTATGGAATAACGCTTGGAGAAGCTTTGAAAAAAGTAGGAGGATCCATAGAAAATCTGCAAGATGCAAAAATTTCAAAGGAGGATATGAGTGCCTTTATTGAATGTCACATTGAACAGGGGAGACGACTGTTTGATAAAAATTTGTCCTTAGCCGTTGTTCCAAAGGTAACAGGTATTTATAGGGAAAAGGTAAAGATTATAGGTGAGCCAAATCATGCAGGTACAACGGTAATGTCTTGCAGGCATGATGCTCTTATTGCAGCATCACAGCTTTGCCTTGAATTTGAAAAAATAATTAAAGATATTCATAGGGACGATGTGGTGGGTACAGTTGGGCATATTGAAGTTAAGCCTAATTCTATTAACATAATTCCTGGAGAAGTAGATACGATTTTAGAATTTAGAACTCCTGATTTTAATGATGTAGAAATAATTTATGCAAATATTAATAATGCTATCTCTTTTATAGAAAACAAAAGAGGGGTAAAAATAATAAGTGAAACTATGCTTAAACAAAGAGAAGTAATAATGGATAAAGCTATTATTAGCACACTAAAAAGAGCTATGACAAAAATGGATGAGACTAATATTGAACTTGTTAGTATGGCAGGGCATGATGCTGTTCATATGTCGAGTCTTACTAAAACTGCTATGCTTTTTGTTGCCAGTGTCAATGGCAAAAGCCATTGTGCTGATGAATTTACAGAAGAAATGGATATAATAAAGGCTGCCAATGTTTTACTGGAAACAATATTAATATTAGATAAGGAGCTAGACTAATTATGAAAACTATATATAAACCCAAGTTATTGTTACAAAAATCTAAGTTCATTGAGAATACAGGGGTATTAGTTGAAGATGGAAAGATAAAAGAAATAGGTGAGTATGGTGATATTTTTAATGCAAATAGAGATGCGAAAATTATTAGGTGGGATAAACTAGCCATGATTCCAGGCACCGTGAATGTTCATAATCATTCCTTTCAGAGTTTGCTTAGAAGCATCGCTACTGACAAACCATTTTTGGTTTGGCGTGATCAGGCTCTATACAAATACTCACCTGTTCTAAATGAAGAGGATATTTATACAGGAGCACTATTTGCATTTGCAGAGATGATGAGATATGGAGTTACTACAGTATCAGATTTTTTTTATGTACATAATCATGGGATTTTAAGTGATGAAGCTGTTATTAGAGCAGCGAAGGATGTGGGAATTCGTCTAGTATTGGCTAGAACTATGTATGATTGGGATGGAGCGCCAAAGGGGTATCAAGAAACAATTGAAACTGCTACTAAAAATGTTAGAGCCTTGGCAGTTAAGTATCAAGGCAATGACATGGTAACAATATCACCAGCACCTCATAGTCTTCATGCAGCATCAATTGATATGATAAAAGCAGGACATAATTTGGCAAGGGAACTGGATACAAAATGTCATATACATGTAGCAGAAGAGATGTTTGAAGTTAATGACACTGTTAAAAACTTTGGACTTAGACCAGTACAACTTCTTGATAAGATAGGAGTTCTGGATGAAAGAATAGTAGCTGTTCATTCTGTTTGGCTTAATGATGTGGAACTTGCCCTTATGGGGAAAAGAAAAACTAGCCTCGCTTATTGTCCTTCAAGTAATATGTTTTTGGCAGATGGGGTTACAAACATTCCTGTACTTGTGAAAAATGGAGTAACCGTAGGACTTGGAACAGATGGGGCATGTAGTAATAATCGAATAAGTGTTTTTGAAGAGATGCGAATGGTATCATTACTTCAAAAAGTAAATAATTTGGATTGTACAATAATAAATTCTAATGATGCGTTTAATATGGGAACAGAAAATGGTGGAGAAGTTCTTGGTATACCTGTGGGTAAAATAGAAAAAGGTTATATGGCTGATTTTGTAGGAATAGATATAGATGATTTATCACTTCAGCCAATATATTCTCCTAATCAATCATTAATTCCCAATATAGTTTATTCAATGCAACCCAATGCTATTTCAAATGTAGTTGTGGCAGGGGAAGAAAGAGTAATTGATGGAAAACTTGTAAGTATAACCGAGGAGAAAGTAGTTAGTAGAGTTAAGGGCTTGGTTGAAAAGTTAAATGGAATATAGTATAGAAATAATTAAAAGAGACAAATACAAGCTATCAAATTGGGTTGGTGGAACTACCACTGAAATGGTTATATATCCAGAGAATTCAAAATATCTAGAGAAAAATTTCAAATGGAGAATAAGTAGTGCAACAGTGGATTCTGACGTATCAGATTTCACAAATTTGCCTGGTATAAGCAGAGAACTTATGGTTATTGAAGGAAGTACAACTTTAGAACATGAAAATCATTATAGTGTACATTTAAAACCTTTTGACAAAGATAGTTTTAAAGGAGAATGGACAACAAAGAGCTATGGATCAGTAGTAGATTTTAATCTAATGACTACTGAAGGGTGCACGGGGAACATAAATAGTTTGGTAATTGAAAGTGAAAAGCAATTTAAATTAAGTTCTAAAGCAAATAACACCCACTGCAAAAACCAGATAAAATATTATTATTCACCTCAAGAAGAGTTCTTTATGGTGGTAAATAATCAGAATTACTTGGTTAATAAAAAGGAATTATTTTGTATTATTATATCTGAAAAAGATGATTCCTATGATGTATACATTTTAAATAGCACATTAAAAGATATAAGAATAATAGAAACCACAGTTTATTATTAAGTTAGCTGAGATAAAATAGTCAAGAATACTGGCTGTCTTATCTTTTTTTATACTTACTTAATTTAATAACCTTTGCCTTAAAATAATATTGACAAAAATCCCTAATGGATTTATAATTTGTGTAATAATTATTAAACATATTGGAAAGGTGTGACTAATGTGGCCAATGAAAATGAATTGGGTTTTCTTACAAGATGTATTCATGTTGGAAATGACATTGATAAAGAAACAGGAGCAATAAGAAGACCATTAACTATGGCAAACAGCTATTTGCTACCTGAAGATGCTTCAACACTTAACTGGAGCGATCCTAATAACCTAGTATACACTAGAAATACATCAGCAAATCAGATATACCTTCAAGAAAGACTAGCATCACTTGAAGGTGGAGAGGATTGTGTAGTACTGGCAAGTGGGGTTTCAGCACTAGCTGGAGTATTTTTTACTTTTCTAGATAAAAATTCTCATGTTATATGCTCAAATGTTTCATATATAGCTGTATATAGGCTCTTAAATGAATATTTCCCTGAAAAGTATGGTATAGAGACAACACTTGTAGATACTTCTAATCTAAATGAAATAAAAGAAGCGCTAAGACCTAATACTAAACTTATTCATATAGAAACTCCAGGAAATCCAACTACTAGAATAAGTGATATAGAGGAAATTTCAAAAATTGCTAAGGGTGCTGGAGCACTACTTTCTGTGGACAGTACATTTGCATCTCCATTTTTGCAAAAACCGCTAGAGCTTGGAGCAGACCTTGTGATTCATAGTTTAACAAAATATATAAATGGACACGGAGACGCTATGGGTGGGGCTGTAATTGGTAAAGGAAAGCTTATTGATAAAATAAAGCGTGAGGCAATGGTGAATTTAGGGGGTACAATTAGTCCATTTAATGCATGGTTAATAACCCGTGGGGTTGTAACATTACCATTACGTATGAAACAACATAGTGAAAGTGCGCTAAAAGTGGCAAAGTTTCTTGAAAGCTACCCTGGAATTGAATTTGTTGCATATCCAGGTCTTACTAGTCATCCTCAACATGAAACTGCAAAAAAACAGATGAGTATGTTTTCGGGTGTTATTTCTTTTGGATTAAAAGGTGATGTTAAGACACATAATAAATTTGTCAATTCACTGAAAATTATTATTTCTGCTGTGTCCATTGGTCATGATGAAAGCCTTATTGTTTATACTGGACCGGAAGACGAGAGAAATCATTTTTACCCTGAGGAATTTAAAAATGGACATCTAAGATTTAGTGTGGGACTAGAAGAGGCAGATGACATAATAAATGATCTTAGACAAGCATTTGAAAAATGTAGATTATAGACATAATATCCGTGCCCTTGGCGCGGTATTTTTTATGTGTAAAATATAATTTTATTTATGCAGAAATATAGGAATACAAGTATAAATTGGGATTTTATCGAAATTACACTTGAATTGAAATTGGTTAATTGCTATGTTAAAATATAAAATAACTTCTATTTGTTTTATGTTTAAAATTGATAAATGAAGATATAGGGAGATGCTTAATAATGAAGACTATACGTTGGGGAATTATTGGATGTGGAGACGTTACCGAAGTTAAAAGTGGGCCTGGATTTCAAAATGCAAACAATTCACAATTAATAGCTGTAATGCGCCGTGATGGGGAAAAAGCAAAAGATTATGCACTTAGGCACAATGTTCCAAAATGGTATGACGATGCTGAAAAATTAATTAATGACCCTGATGTAGATGCTGTTTACATAGCAACACCTCCTGCATTTCACAAAGAATATGCAATAAAATGTGCCCAGGCAGGAAAACCGGTATATGTTGAAAAACCTATGGCTAGGAATTTTCAGGAATGTATTGATATGGTAGAGGCTTGCAGCAATGCAGGGGTACCATTATTTGTTGCATATTATAGAAGAGCTTTGGACCGATTCAATAAGATAAAGGAACTTATTGATTCTGGAAAAATTGGAGAAGTACGTTTTGTCTCAGTTACATTATATAGAAAACCAATGAAAATTGCTCCTAATTCAAGAACTTTACCCTGGAGAGTCATTCCAGAACTTGCAGGTGGCGGAGAATTTCTTGATCTTGCATCCCATACTTTGGATGTTTTAGATTATATTTTAGGACCAATCAGGGAAGCACGTGGCTTTGCTGGCAACCAAGCTAAGTTATATGATGCAGAAGATATTGTTACTGCCTCACTGTCATTTGAGTCTGGCGTAAAGGGAGCAGGAATATGGTGCTTTTCAAGTTTTGATAATTATGATATGAATGAAATCGTTGGAAGCAAAGGTAAGATAGCTTTTGCAACTTTTGGATCAGATCCTATTTTACTCACAACTTTAGAGGGGACAACTTCAATATCTATAATTAATCCTGTGCATATTCAGCAGCAATTAATTCAAAGTATAGTAAATGAGCTTAACGGCAAGGGGATATGCCCTAGTAAAGGCATTAGCGGGTCTCGTACGAGTAGGGTCATGGATGAAATTTTAAAAGACTACTATAAAAAAAGTTAAGAGCTACATAAGTGACAAATTAATGAAGATTTTCTGCTAAGGAAAATTTCCTTAACTTGTCACTATATAACTGCATTGTAGGGAGTCTCAAGTTCCACCATTTCAATAAATTTTGATAATGCACTAGTCTTTAGTGAATCTTTACGTCTTATAAAAAAAGTTTTTGTAACACTATATTGTTCTGGAATGGCAAAGGATTTAAGAAGTCCACTATCTTCATATTTTTTTATTGCGGATTTAGGGACAAAAGATGCGCCTAGGTCTGCTATTACACCTTCAATAATGGAATTTAAATTGTTGAATTCCATAAATCTTATCTTATTAATGCCTTTTAATTTCAGCCAAGTTTCAAGTTGTAATCTATTTGGACATCCTATACTGTTCATTAGAAATGGCTTGGAACATACTGTTTCCAAATCATTGTACTCTGGGCTTGAAATAAGTACCAGATTTTCTTCGAATGCAAGTTCTTTTACAATATTATTATCGCTAAATGATAACGACTTTACGAAGGCACCATCTAATTGAAAATGTAGAACCCTGTTAACAAGTTCATTTGATTCGCTTGTTATAAGTGACAAATCAACCTTTGGATAAGTTTTATGGTACTTTGATAATATTTCTGGGAGATGTAGAGAAGAAATGGTATTATTAGCTCCAATGCATAGACTACCGGAGGGGTTAGCAGAATCATTAAGCGCAATATTAGCCTCATCAAATAAATGTATGATTTTTTCCGCATAAACAAGTAGCTTCTCACCTGTAGGAGTTAATATCATTCCACGTTGCCTATAAAACAGTTGAGTTTTAAGTTCAGATTCCAACTGTTTTATTCTTGCCGTAACATTCGATTGGACGTAACCCAAGGATAACGCTGCCTTTGTAATACTACCTTCCTGTGCAACGGCTTTGAAAATTCGTAGTTCGTTACTCTCCATTAATTTTTCCTCCTCAATATATAAATCACAAAAAGTGAATTGTTAGATCATTTATGATCATTGTACATGATATATGTTTTCCTGTAAACTAAATTTATAGCAAAATTAGTTTAAAGGGAATTCATAACCTCAGCCTGAAACTTAGAAATTTGTTTATGGTCTATGGTTAAAAATAAAACCCCTTTCAAGAGGAGAAAATTTATATGACAAATTCACAGAAGCCTAAGTGGAGTATTTTGATTATTGTTACACTGGTTTCATTTATTACAAGCGTTGATTCTACCATCGTAATCATAGGTTTGCCTAAAATAATGCAGGGACTCAATATTACAGTGGGTGTTGGATTATGGACAATAACAGCTTATATTATCTCTAGTACTGTACTCATATTGCCAGCAGGTAAATGGGCAGATACAGTTGGAACAAAACGTATTTTCATATTAGGTCTTGTAATTTTCACTATTGGTACGGTTTTATGTGGCATAGCAAACTCTGGATTAACTTTAATTATCTATAGGGTAATTCAAGGATTAGGAGCCGCTTTAGCCTTAGCTACTGCAACACCAACTATACTTAAGACATTTCCTGATAATAAGCTCGGTCTAGCTTTAGGAATTAATGCTACATCATGGGTTATTGGAGCTCTAGTTGGTCCTGTAGTAGGAGGGGTATTAATCAGCCAATTTGGATGGAGCTCAATATTTTTTATCACAGTACCCTTTGCTCTAATTGGTATAATCGGAGCTACCTTAGTTATGAAAGATGAAGAGGTCCATAATAAACAAAAGACAGATTGGAGAGGAATATTTACATTCACCTCTGGACTAGTAGCCATGATGGTTGTACTTTCAGAAGGTGCTTCCTGGGGATGGATTTCAAGATTAACAATAGTATTAGTTATAGCTACTATCCTGTTATGGATTGCATTTGCAATTACTGAGTTACATGTGGAGAATCCATTATTCAACCTTAGCTTGCTCGCCTATAAAAAATATTCAACAGGTTTAGGAATTACGGTAAGTTATTGTATTGCTTATTTTTCAATAACGCTATTATTAAGCATATATTTGCAAGGTGCACTGCACCTAAGTCCAATGAATGCAGCACTACTAATTATTCCACTATCAGCACCACAACTTATTATGGGACCATTGGGTGGCAAACTAGCAGATTATTTCGGAGCTGGACGCATGATTGTATTTGGTCTTATATTTCTTGTTATAGGCTTATTTATGCTTGGAAATCTGGGATCAAAGCTATCTATTCCAGCTGTGGTTATACCATTAATTATAATATCTGTAGCCAACGGTATAGCATGGCCCTCACTAGCTAAAATGGTACTTTCAACTGTACCAAAAGAACAAGCTGGTTCAGCATCAGGTATGTTCTATACTATTTATAATGTTGGACGAGCATTAAGCCAAACATTGGTAATACTAGTAATTGAGTTTACTGTACCACCAGCAATAGTTTCTAAGGCTATTGTGGGGATGGCGGATTTTAGCAATTTGCACTTAAGTGGGGATTTGATAAACTCTATTGATAATGCTTTCCATTTTTTTGTAGCTTTCTTTGTCATAGCATTGATACTAGGATTATTGCTTCTAAATTCAAAAGAAAAGACTAATTCATAAATTAAATATAGAATATTTTGTACAATAACATTCAATATGCCGTATTACTTAAAAAAGTAATACGGCATATTTTAATATTTCCATGGAAACAAATACATGTAATAATAATACAAAAAAACGTATATTATGATTTATTTTTTGGGAAATAATTAAATATATTATAAAAGTTGACAAATTTATGGTATGTGATAAAGTTAATTTTATAAAATATTAATTTATATTAAAGAATATTTTAAAGTTTAAATTTGAAAGGAGATGTGTAAATTTGAGTTATTGTCAATTAGTTGTTTTTAATTTAGGGTTAGAAGAGTACGCTGTGAATATTTCCTGTGCTCAAGAAATAATACGTATACCCAAGATAACAAATATGCCCAATACTCCTATTTTTGTGGAAGGAATTATTAACTTAAGAGGGAAAGTTATACCAATATTTGATTTGAAAAAAAGATTTGCAATTGGTGACTCACAAAGGTGTGCAGATAGCAGATTATTAATACTTGAGATTGAAGGAATTAAATTGGGAATTATTGTGGATGATGTATCTGAGGTATTAAAAATTGAAGGTGAATTAATACAACATTTGGTTAATGAGATGGCGGGAATTAGCCAAAATAGTATAGAAGGTATAACTATAATCAAGGAACGTATAATTATAATATTAAATGTATTAAAACTAAAATCAGAAATTTTTAAATATAATTTAGATAGGGAGTTGATATCATGATTTCAATAAATGGATTGGAGTATTTAAAAACACTTGCGGAAGTACAAGTGGATATAATACCTGGAGGAGTTCTTTTTTTATACATAGAAAAAGATACGATACAGTGGAGAAAACAGTCTAGTAACTTTAATTTGGATATTTTTAATATTGGAGAGAAAATAAAAGATGATAGCATTGCAGCTAAAGCAATGAATGAGGGGAAAACTTTAAAACAGAGTATTCCTAGTTCATTATATGGTAGTAGATTTAATACTGTGGCAATTCCTATAGTAGATGAAGAAGAGCAAATAGTAGGTGCTTTTTCTATGTTATTGCCTAAAATACATCCAGTGGTGAAATCTTTTAAGGATTTTGCACCAATTATTGCTGAAATGTTCCCAGAAGGATCTGTTATGTTTGTAACAAATTTAGAGAAAATTTTGTACAAGCAGGCTTCAGCGAAATTTGATATTAGTTCTCTACAGAATGGAGATATATTAAAAGATGACTCTATTGCTAGGAAGACTATTGAAAAAAGAAAAGAAATTATTACGGAGTTAGATAGAACTGTCTTCGGTGTAAATGTTTTAGAAGCTTGCTATCCACTACATGATGAAGAAAATTCTGAGGAGATAGTTGCAACATTAACTATAATAACTCCAAAAGAAATTGCTTCGGATTTACGTGATATGTCAAATAATCTTGAAAATAACCTTACTGGAATAGCGGCCGCTATAGAAGAATTAGCAGCATCAGCATCTCAGATACATACCAATGAGCAAGAACTTAATGCTGAGATTAAAGAAATAACTAAATTGTCAGAAGAAATAAACGAAGTTTCATCATTTATTAAAGAGATTGCAGATGAAACAAAAATGCTTGGATTAAATGCAGCAATTGAAGCTGCTAGAGCTGGAGAAGCTGGCAAAGGATTTGGTGTTGTTGCAGAAGAAATAAGGAATCTTTCTCAGCAGTCAAAAAGTACTGTTCCTAAAATTAATATGCTTACAAATAATATAATAGCAAAGGTGAATGAAGTAAGCGAAAAGAGTATAAGTTCACTAGCGGCAAGTCAGGAACAAGCCTCCGCTACTGAGGAAATTACTGCAAGCATAGAAGAAATTACAGCATCAACAGAAGAGTTAAACAATATAGCAAAAAAATTATAATCTATAAAATCACTATAATTTTCCACTATAATATCGTTTCATCAAAATGATATAATTGATGGATCAATAGAAAATAAAGTGAGTGGGGAATTTTAATGATAAAAGAATTTAAAGAATTTGCAATAAAGGGAAACGTAGTAGACTTAGCAGTTGGAGTTGTTGTTGGTAGTGCTTTTGGTAAAATTGTTACGTCTTTGGTTAATGATATTATTATGCCATTAATTGGAGCACTAACGGGAGGAATTAATTTCAAAGATTTAAATATAGTTATTAAAGCAGCACATGGTCATGTATCTGCGGTTACTCTAAATTACGGAAGTTTTATTCAAAATATAGTGGATTTCTTAATTGTCTCTTTTTCTATATTTTTGTTTATTCAATTAATAGGCAAATTTAAATTAGAAAAAAAATCCGAGGCTAAGGAACTAGAAGATCCGAAAATATCAGAGGAAGCACTATTACTCAAGGAAATTAGGGACCTTTTGAAGGAAAATAAAATTTCTCATAGGGATATATAAATTAAGGATTAAAGGTTTTATAATTGCCTAAAAAAATCAAGGGATGCAATTAGATTTGTTTATACAAGTCTAATTGCATCCCTATTTTATTGCCAATTGTAATTATCAAATGTTTTTCATCTATGGATCTGGTTTGTTAAATATATATTATTAGTGTAAATATTAAGTTGATTATCTTTACTTATAATATTCAATATTATAGGGTTAGAGTAGCAATAAAATTATAGGCAAGGAGTAATAGCACATGAAAAGATTAGCAAAATACTTATATGTTATTTCATTAGATGGCTTGTCCACGTTAGACTTTGAATACATTAGTAATTTACCAAACTTCAAAGAACTTTTAACTTCAGCATCTTTCTGCAAAAATGTGTATAGCGTATATCCTACATTAACGTATCCAGCACATGTAAGTATTGTGACAGGAAAATATCCTAAAAATCATGGCGTAATAAATAACACTTTATTACAGGTTAACAGGAGTAATCCTGATTGGTATTGGCATAGGAAAAGCATAAAAGGGGATACCTTTTACGATTTGGCAATACAAAATGGCATGAAGGTAGGGTCACTATTTTGGCCAGTAACAGCAAAGTCAAAGATACAGTATAACATGCCGGAAATTCTTGCTAATAGACCTTGGCAAAATCAAATATTGGTTTCATTAATAAATGGAAGTCCTATATTCCAATACAAGTTAAATAAAAAATTTGGACATTTGAGAGATGGAATAAAACAACCGAACCTGGATGATTTTACACATCAATCATTATTACATACTATAAAAAATAAAAGATTAGATTTGACTTTAGTTCATTACACAGATTTGGATAGCATAAGGCATGAATTTGGGTTTTATTCTGAAGAGGCAAAACTTGCATTAAAAAGGCATGATAAAAGAATAGGGCAAATAATGCAGGCGCTTAAAGAAAAAGGAATATATGAAGAAAGTACTATTATTATTTTAGGGGATCACAGTAGCATTGATGAAAATAAAGTTATTAATCTGAATGTAGTTTTAAAACAAAAGGGATATATTCAAGTAGATTCAAAGGGAAAAATATTAAAATATACAGCTATAACAAAAAATTGTGATGGATCAGCCTATGTATATGTGAAGAACAATGATCCTAAAATATTAAATGAAATCACTGAGATAATTAAAGAATTTAATGATAAGTATGGATGTATAGATGAAATATACTCTAGAGAAAAAGCTGAGGAATTTGGAGCAGATCCCAATTGCTCGCTCATGCTTGAGGCAACAAATTCATATTATTTTCAGGATGAAATAGATGGAGAACCCATAAAAGATATAAGCATTGAAAACACAAAGCAATCATCACATTATACATTATCTACTCATGGGTATTCACCCTTTAAAAAAGATTACACAACTGTGTTTATTGCAGTAGGAAAGGGAATAAAAAAAGGTGTTGTAATAGAAAAAATGTGTCTTATAGATGAAGGGCCTACTTTTGCGAAACTTTTAGGAGTGGAACTTAAAAGTAGCGATGGAAAAATTTTAGAAGAGTTATTAGAGGAGTGAATTTGATGAGCAAATATAATAAAATAGAAAAAAGTTGGATACTATATGATTGCACTATTTCCACATATAGCATGATAATTATAACTGCCATACTCCCAATCTATTTTAGAATGGTATTTACAAATGCCGGTGGGTCTACCGTTATGTCAACTTCTTACTGGGGATATATAAATTCTATAAGTCGTTTAATTATAGCAATAGCTGCACCTATTCTTGGAACCATTGCGGATTATAAGGGATATAAAATGAAGTTTTTTAGAGTATTTTGTATTTTGGGAATAGTATTCACAGCAATGATGGGAGTTGTTCCAGATTCCTCGTGGATTTTATTAATGGTTATTTTTGTTGTAAGCACTATAGGTAATTCTGGAAGCAATATATTTTATGATGCTTTTATAGTAGATGTCACTCCAAAACCTAAGATGGATATGTTATCTTCTATTGGATTTGCAGCAGGGTATCTAGGAAATATATTGGCTTTTGCAATATGTATGAGTATAGTCATATTAGCTCAGATGAAAATAATTCCTATATCTATAGGAGTTGCTTGTAAGATAGATTTTGTAATTACTGCAGTATGGTGTACAATATTTTCTTTGCCAATTATGAAAAATGTAAAGCAGGTTTACGGAATTGAAAGAGAACCAAACATAGTAAGGAATAGTTTTAAAAGATTAGGATCAACATTTAAACACATAAAAAGTCATAAAAATATAGTTACTTTCTTAATAGCTTATTTCTTTTTTATAGATGGAGTAAATACCATTATAACTATGGCCACTTCCTTTGGTGCAGATCTTGGAATAACTTCTACAACGCTACTTATCGTATTATTGGCAACTCAGTTTGTTGCTTTTCCTAGTGCAATAATATTTGGTAAGCTTTCACAAAAATTCAGGGGTAAGAAAATGCTATATGTGGGTATAATAATATATTCAATTATATGTATATATGCTAATTTTATTCATAATACCCTTGGATTTTGGATACTCGCAATGCTAGTAGGAACATCACAGGGTGGAATTCAAGCATTAAGTAGATCGTATTTTGGAAAACTTATACCAAGGGAGAAAAGTAATGAATTTTTCGGATTCTATAATATATTCGGAAGGTTTGCAGCAATACTAGGACCTTTTATGGTGGCAGTAGCAACTCAAGTTACAGGTAAGTCAAGTAATGGTATATTTAGTATTTTAATTTTATTTATTATTGGTGGAATAGTATTAACAAGAGTTTCAAGCAATGAAAGTTACAGTAGCGAGGAAGAACTGAATTTAGATATGTCCGAAAATGTATAAGGCATATTGAAAAAATAATAGGATTGGTAGTTGAAAGAAAAACAGCTTATATAATCTTTAATTAAAGATTATATAAGCTGTTTTTTTGCTAAATATTAAGCTTTGTTTACTGAACCAAAAAGCTCTATTTTTTCTTTAACTGTAGCTTTGATTGCTTCAAAACCAGGAGCTAATAGTTTACGTGGGTCAAAACCTTTTCCTTGTAGATCTTTTCCATCTTCAATATATTTACGAGTAGCTGCTGCGAAAGATAATTGACATTCAGTGTTAACATTGATTTTAGCAACTCCAAGTGAGATAGCTTTTTTTATCATATCTGAAGGAATGCCTGTACCACCATGTAAAACTAATGGCATACTTCCTACTGTTTTTTCTATTTCAGCTAAAACATCAAATTTTAAACCAGTCCAGTTTGCTGGGTATACGCCATGAATATTACCAATACCAGCAGCTAACATATCAACGCCTAGATCAGCTATTCTTTTGCATTCAGCTGGATCAGCAACTTCGCCGCCACCGATAACTCCATCTTCTTCGCCACCGATTGCTCCAACTTCTGCTTCTACAGAAATTCCTTTTGCAGCAGCAACTTTTATAACTTCTTTTGTTTTTTCAATATTTTCATCTATAGCATAGTGAGAACCATCAAACATAATTGAAGAAAATCCAGCTTCAATTGCATCAAAAGAACCTTCATAGCCGCCGTGGTCTAAATGCAAGGCAACAGGAACAGTGATTTTCAAGCCTTTAAGTAAGCCATTAACCATTCCTACAACAGCTACATAACTGCCCATATATTTTCCAGCGCCTTCAGAAACTCCTAAAATTACTGGGGAATTGTTTTCTTGTGCGGTTAATAATACAGCTTTTGTCCATTCTAAATTGTTGATGTTAAATTGACCAACAGCATATTTTCCTTCTTTAGCTTTGATTATCATTTCTTTTGTTGAAACTAACATAACTAACCTCCATAAATATATTATTTATATTTTTTCATAAGAAAATAGTGTATCATAAATACTTCTCTTCCTAACCTAATTATAATCCAAAAATTCTAAAAATGGAACAAATTTTTATTCTAGCCTTTAATAACAATGTCCTTTGTTCTATTGTTTTTCTCACAATAAAGTGCATCATCAGTTTTTTTAATGAATTCATTTATTGTATTATTACTATTTGGTATAATTGAAGCAACACCAATAGACAGGGTAACTATATTTGAAAGCTCTGAAAATTCGTGCGGAATACTTAAATTGTTTATTTCTGTTTTTATAATTTTTCCAAAATAGAGTGCTTCTTGAAGAAGGGTATTCGGAAGTACGATTATAAATTCATCGCCACCATACCTTGCTATAAAATATTTATCTTTTGTCAAATTGTGAAGAAAGCTAGCTACTTTTAATATACAATTATCCCCAGCTACATGCCCATAATTATCGTTATATTCTTTGAAATAGTCAATGTCCAATAAAATTAAGGATATACTGGTTTTTTCAGTAAGGCTTTTATTCCACACATCATTTAGGTATGTATCAAATTTTCCTCTATTATAAATTTTAGTCATACTATCATGTTGTGATAAAAAGAGCAGTTCCTTGTTCAAATTTTCTAATTCCCTAGATTTTAATGCATTGTTTATTGCAATAGCTGCATATGAAGAAAGTGACTTAACCATCTCTATTTGATAGGAGTTAAAAACATCTTTTTTTGAACTTTGTATTGTAAGTACTCCTATAACTTTTGTGTTGATTAAAAGAGGCAAAAAAACAAGGGAATTTATTTCATAGTGATTTTGAATTGATATTTCTTCATAGGTAATGTCATCTATATACTTTGAATATTCTTTACTTATATCATTAATTATAATAATTTCCGATGTTTCTATACATTTAGTTGCAAAACTATGCTTGTTATCCATTGATGTATTTGATTTCTTTATTTTTTTATTATTTTCAATTGCATCAAGATAATTTATAACAGACCTTTTTTCATCATATAGGCCTATAGCGAAATATGTTAAATCCATAAAGCTTTTAATACTTGAGTCAAGTATATCAATTATAGAATTAAGATTGGTGGTAGCAGTGATTTTTTGACCTAGTTTGCTTATAATAGATATTTTTTCAACCACAGTCTGTAAATCTTCAGATTGTTTTTTTAAATTTTCATTTTTCACAGTCATTTCTTTTTCTATTTTTTGCATTCTATTTCTAATATTTAAATTTTTGACCATTTGATTATTAAAGGAACCAAGAAGCTTATTGTAATAATTATAATGAATTTTATAATACTCAAAAGCTTTGTTTTTATTATTTAGTTTTTCATAAAAAACACCTAAAAGACCGGATATTTTGGAGATCTTATTAAGCTCATTGTTTTTCATAGATAAATCAAAAGCATGAGTTAATGCATTTAGAGCATTGTCAAAATGTTGTCGTGATTCCAAAAATTCATAGTAGTTTAAAAATGCATCTATTTCGTAAAATGACGTAGCCTGTTTTTTATTCATATTTATAGTTATCTCAAAATATTTCTCGGCATTGGTAAAATCTTCTTGTTTCCAATATGCCAGGGCCATAAGTTTATAAGCATCAGATTCTGCCAAAGTATAATTATAATATCGTAGGTATTTCAAAGCACTATGTGCTAGAGAAGTAGCCTTCTCGTAGTAATTTAGAAGATAATATACTTCACCTAAACTAAGGATAGTTATTCCCTTTGATAACTGAAAATTTTGTTCTTTGTCAATATCGTAAGCAGAATTGCAATATGCTAAAGCCTCTTTATAGTCCTTTAATAATTTATAATTTTCAGCTGTATTGTTCAGGGTAATGACTTTTGCTTCTTTTGAAGTGAATTTAGCATTATATTTTTTTCCAGAATCTATCTGGTTAGCTACAATCTCTGATTTGTTATAGAAGTTCATACTTCTTTCGTAATCACCTAAATCACCAAAAATAATTCCAAGGCAATTATACGTACTCCATTGGAGGTCATAAAGACTTTCCTTAATAAAAAAATCAAGAGAGTCTAGCAGTAAAACTATAGCATCTTCATATTTCCCAAGATTCCTGTAGGAATCAGCTATTCTAAAATTTGCAACAGCAATTCCTAGATTATAACCAACTTCTTTGCTCAAAGTTATGGCTTTTTTAGCAAGTGCTATAGTTTTTTCTGGATTGCTAAGTCTAACTATATCTGTTTTCTCAAGAAGTTCATCAATTAATTTTATTTTAGTATTATCTTTCATACAATAATCTCCTTGTTCATTAGTAAATTTGTGGAAAAATGTATTCTTAGATTTACTATAACATAAATTTACTTGCTGAACCATATTTTATAATTTTAAAAATTAAAAAAATAGCATATGTTTATAAATATGTAAATATAAGTTGAAACATAGACAGACAAAGTTTAAAAGATTAATGGATGACATATGTTTTTATATGATCCATAAACACATTAGGGGTTACGATTTTAACATTAGGGTTTTTCTGTAATTCTGTAGCAACAGTATTTATATTACTCATGTTTTTACTCCAAGCATGAACATAAACAAGGGTATAGCTATTAGGATTATGGGTATCAGTGTATCCTTTTTTAGTACGTTCATTTATTCTATTTATTAAGTCACTTTCATTTTCTATTCCTGACCATAACAAATCTCTACATGACACAATTGGTTTATCATTAGACCATTTAATTTCACCATGATAGTTATCCTGTCTGTGGTAGTCCAGATAAAATAAGCCTTTTATATTAGATTTGGAAGTGTATTTGCCCCAGAGTTTATCATTATTTAGTGAAGCATCATCAATAATTGCAACGTAATCCTCATGGGTTTCTTTAGCATAGATATTTAGGTCATCAGTAAATGTATCCAATTTATTTTTGGGGAATTTACTTGGATACATATAGCCATTGCCAGAGGGCGAAATTACAAAATAATCATGTTTTGCATTTTCATAATACAGTTTAAACACTGTTGGAGCTAAATAATATAGTGATGGACTTATTGACCAACCCATTTTTAAATTACCTCTAAAGGGAGAACCATACCAATTAGAAGAACCATAATTAGTTCCAAGATTCCACTGCTGATTATCTCCGTCAGACATCAGGAAGGTAACATAATGTTTGTTTTTTTCAATAGTAGTATTTATATCTTTTTTTTGATTAATTGAGTAAGTGGGAAAGGCACTTAATACAGATAAATTATAGGACCAATCTGCTGGAACTATGCTTAGCCCATATTTTGATGCTAAGCTTACATTAATAAATTCATCGGGCCCCCAACCGAGTACTAAACCTCCATTTTTCATAGAGGAGAATATCTTATCTCTAAGATCTGTTTTAACGATGCTGTCTTCGTAAAAGACAAGAGATTTTGCCATTACAGCATAATCACGTAATGGGGAAGCTTTATCTGGTGAAAGTTCAATTACTGTTGTGTGATTTAGTCCATGGTTCCACAAATTATTATATGCCCAGTATTTATCGGTATTTCGACAATCTCCTTTAAGAGATAATCCTTGGGCTTTTGACTTGATTTCCAAATTTTCATCTATGGCAATGCAGTTATTTAAAGATGCAAGGGAGCAAGCGTTATTTATTGATGGATCGTTATGTGTCTTATTATCATAAAGCACATAACCAGCTATACTTTTTTTGAAAATTTTTACTAGTTGCCAAGGGTCAGATATAACAGTATAGTTTATACCCTTGCTACTTTTTAAATCTTTTAGCCATATATTGTAATCAGGCTCAGAGGAACTTAGTGTATAGATTTGAGAAGAACAACGATTACTAATTAAACCTTGAAGTGTAGCTATCATTGTTTTTTCATCAGAAGTCATGTTATCTTCTGAAATAACATATAATTTTTTTGGTTCAATTGAGTTTTTTATATATTTATAGTGTGTGTTTATTGAAGGCATTGAAGTGTTTAATGATTTCCTCCAATCAGAAAAGCTTTGATCATAGGAGCAGCAACTATGTATTTTACAGTATAGGTAAAATTTATTTAAAAATTCAGTACGTTCACTATTACAAAAAGAACTTATTTCCTTTGAATTAAAATTTGATAGTAACATCTGTCGCCTTATAATGTCATTTTCAGAAACTTGTTTAGAATTTTTCATCATATCATACATTATCATAAATGTAGTTGTTCTTCCAATACCCTCTTTGCAATGGAAATGTAACCAAGTATTTTTAGGATTAGTTGTAACAAAATTAACAAAATAATCAACTATGTTGTCCTGAGGAATTTTACCGTCTGTAACTGGAATTCTTTCGTAAGATAGCAATTTTGATTTAGTGAGAGATTCTTCATTTTCAACTTTGATTGGAATAATTGTTTTATCAGGATGATTGTAATAGGTTATGGGTTTATTTAACTTAATTGCCGTGAGTTTATTTGTTTCGTCAAGTAGAATCTTATCTCTTGTTAAACCCAAATTTGCATTGTTATGATCATTAGCCCAGCTAACTGGTAAATTATTAATAAAACCGTGGGATTCTTGCCTTAGGTCAACTATTGTTATAGGTGCCTCAATACCTATATGGTTAATAATTTCTGATAGGTTTTCAGCGGAAAATTGTCTACTTCCAGAAATATTTAACGTTTTTAATCCAGTTAGATTTAAGGAGTCTACATTATTTAAATTTAGTTGAGAACAAGTTTTACGAAAGCGTTTTGAAGAAAAATCTGTGTTTAGAGAATCTGCTATAAGATTTATATTATTAGGTGCCTGTGCTAAAGCATATGGTTTAGCACAGGGATATAAAATTGAAAGAGCCATTAGGAAAATAAGTAGTTTTACTTTGAAATTTTTGTACAAATTCATCACCTCATCCATAATATTAATACGTATAATATGGGAAAATGAACGAAATTTTATACAATATTTTTTATGAATAATTAGCGGTAAGCTAAAATATTAATATTAATATAAGGTATCTTAAAAAAGATATCAAGCAAGTACGCCAGTTATATTTTTTTAGATGTCTAAGTTTAATTATGAGGGATGATGTATATGGAAGCTAATATAATGCTTATTATATTATTAGCCATTTCGGTGATTGGTAAAGCAGATTCTGTTTCTATTGCTGTGGCAGTGCTACTTATTATAAAACTTTTACATGTTGATAAGTATGCTTTTCCTATTCTAAGTAATAGTGGAACGTTTTGGGCGCTTGTACTTCTTATAGCAGCAATACTTATACCTATTGCCAGTGGAAGCATTAATTCAATTAAAATAAAAAGTAATCTAACCTCTTGGATTGGTATAATAGCACTTGTCCTTTCTTTTATAACAACATATTTAAGTGGAGTGGGACTAAGATATTTGACCGCGGATGGTCATGGTGATGTTATGCCAGCTCTTATTTTGGGTTCTGTAGTAGCTGCTGCACTTTTAAAAGGAGTTCCTGTAGGACCGTTTATAACCTCGGGGATATTAGCATTAGTAGTTAAAGTATTTCATAAATCATAAAATACTGGAAACTTGGAGGAATATAGCTTGTATAATCAATTGCCACCATAATCATTTTTCTCTAATGCCTCATATATATTTTTTACTCCCTTTGACCAATTAGGATCCTCAGCATATTGCCTGTTTATCCAATGGAAAAGTTCTTCATTTGTTGGTCTATCTTTTGATAAATTTATTACAGTTAGGCTTGCAATCTCACTAGCATCTTTAATATTTGTGTTATATTCCTTCCAACTGTGATATACATTATAGGGATTATTGGCGATTTTTTTTGAATTTGGGTCTTGTTTTGACACGAAGCCTTCTTCTTGTCCAGAAATTGCAAATAAAATAAATGGATTTAAGTTGTATTGCTTTGAAACAGCAATTATTGTTGAAAAATATGGTTCTTCGGCTAAAAGAGAATTATGTGAATTTAAGTAAGTTTTGAGTACTACGGTGTTTATTTCTTTATATTCAAAGTGCACCGTTATATTAGTGGCGGGTGATTTTTTATTTGTACTAGGCCTTACTAATGAAGAGCTAGTGCTTGAATTATGTTTTCCTATTATAGTATTATTAATTTTCAAAAAAGACATAATAGTAAGCATAATTAAAATAACAGAGAAAAATGCCAAAACCAAATGTTTTGAATTACTCTTTAATTTAATTACTATAGAATTAATGCTATTTTTAGTATTATAATCATAGCTATCAGAATTAGATTTAATAGCATATTCTGCATATGGTGTGATTATAAGGTCTTCACTGGGAACTTGATTTTTTGAACAATAAATTTCTAAATCGGTTTTAGAAATTTTATTTTTAATGTGCAAATTAACCCAGTCAAGTAACGTATGTTCTAAAATATCAGGTTCATCTTTAAGTGATATACATAATTGGAATATATCACTTAACAAAACTGGATTTCCGTTTTTTATTATAGTATTATTAAGTATATCCTTTTTAATCAGTTTGATATAATGCTTGTCAAGACCGGTTACACTGTTATCTATAATGCTATAAATTGCTTTAGATAAAACATGGGATTTTTGCTTTTTTGTATAGTTTAAATACTTTTTTGCTATATATTGTTTTAATAAAATAATATCGTCCTTAGATAAAACTTTTTTGCTAGATAATTCTTCAATAAAGGTTTCCATATAAAACTCCTATAGGTTATTTATTCTTCATTAATTTATAAAAACCTTTATTGTAAATTAATAAATTTGATTTATTGACTAAATGGAAAAAACATGGTATAATAATAGCTTATGAATATATTAGTATGTTAAACTATAAGTATCAAAATATTGTTAATGTGTTTTATAGTTGTAAGATATTACATTAATAATAGTTAATTAATATTTGTTTCCAATAAAGATACATTAATTTTTAAATTTGTGTTATACTAATATATGGATAGGTAAAGTATTTTTTATAATTAACTTCATTTGTGAAATTAATTCATTCCACCAAAGAATGGTGGACTTTTTAAATATGTATGAAAAATAAGCCCGCAAGTCGGAAAGAGAAGAGTGATTATATTGGTAATGAAAAACAGAAGGAAGAGTTCCATATCAATAAAAATGTTCATATCAGAATTAGGAGAAGATTTCTCAGATCATATTAAAGAAAAATTAATGCATTTAGATGCTAGAACTTTTTTAACTAGAAAAGAATTTGAAAACAGGCTGGATATTAAGCATGTTGAACATCAGAAGTATGATGGTAATGGTGTTGCAAATGAAAATGATTCTTCAAAATCAAAAAAAGAATATGTTTATGGAGAACTGGAAGTAGTAGAAGGAGTATTATATTTATCAGAAAAATGTTTAGAAAATAAAGATTTCGTTCAGGCTCCTGGGGTAAGTAACATATATGAATCTTTGGTTAGTGACGATGTGATTGTTGATAATGGAAAGAACCTAAAAAAATTGGATGATAAGAATATAGATTATGTAGTGGATAGTATATTGGACATATGTCCTGAAGTTTCTCAAAAATATATTGATATTGTTAAAGGAATGGTTGACCGTTCCAACAACAGATAATATAATTATAATGAAAAATTAAATTCGGAGGTGTGGAATATTAATAAAAACGTAAATATTAACGAAGGAATAAGAGAAAGAGAGATTAGACTTCTAGACGGGAAAGACAGTACCATAATTAACACGAAAGAGGCTTTAGTATTAGCAGATGAGAAAAACATGGACTTGGTGATGGTTTCACCTACAGCCACTCCACCTGTATGCAGAATAATGGACTATAATAAGTTTTTATATGAACAGTCTAAAAAGCAAAAGGAAGCTAAGAAAAATCAAAAGACTCTTGAAATAAAAGAAGTCCGCCTCAGCGCTACTATTGAAGACCATGATATAGAGATTAAAGCTAAAAATGCTAAGAAGTTTCTTGCAAATGGAGATAAAGTTAAGGTAGCTATTAGGTTTAGGGGAAGACAAAATAATTATAGAAATTTAGGAAATAAAGTATTTGATCAATTTTTGAGCAAGATGGAAGATTTAGCAGTTGTTGAAAAATCCGCTCAATTAGAAGGCAGAAATATGTTTATGGTTTTAGGACCTAAGAAATAGTTGTGTTTTATTATAATTAAATAAAGTCTAAACATAAAAACACTGAATTTTATAAATTTAGTGTTTTTTATGTTTAAACCTTTATTTTAAGGTTAGGATTTGCAATTGTTATTGCTATGGTATAATACTATTTACAGGTACAATATTAAGCATTTCATAAGCAAATTTTCAAAAAAGAACAAAATAAAAAATATTTATATATTTAAATTATCGGCATATATATTCTAGGCTAAGGGTGTAAATTAATATAATAGTTATGGGAGTGGTCTGGGTCATGAGAAAGATTTGTACAGTTTTTATTGTTTTATTGTATATGGTGAGTTTAAGTGTTCAGCCTGCCAATGCAGAGATTGTTAACTCAACTAGTAAAAGCGATAAGACATCAAACAGGCTTATTATAAAATATAAGAATTCAAACGATGAGATAAAGCTAAATTTGGATATTTCAAATGGAATTAAGTCTATAAAAAAAATAGATGATAAACTTTCCGTAATTGAAGCAAATAACGATTCTGATAAGAAAAAATTGTATGATAACTTAAAAGTTAATTCTAAAATAGAGAGCGTGGAAGAAGACAAAACATTAAAAAATCAGGAAGTGCCAAATGATACTGATTATAATCAGCAGTGGTATGTGCCTAATATTAATTTACCTAAGGTATGGGATTCAAATATTACATCAAAAAAGAATGTAATTGTAGCGGTAATAGACTCTGGGATAAATAGTAAGCATGAGGATTTACAAGGCAACATTCTTGATGGTGGTTATGATTTTTATGATAATAGTATAGATACATCCGATGATAATGGTCACGGAACCAATGTTGCTGGTGTAATCGTTGCAGAAGAAAATAATGCAAAGGGAATAGCAGGAATAGATTCCAAAGTACCTGTAAAAATACTTCCTCTTAAAACTGCTGATAGTGATGGTTATTCTTACTTATCAGATATGATATCTGCGGTAGATTATGCTATAAGCAAAAAGGTAGACGTCATAAATCTTAGCATGGGAAGTACTGAATATTCAGATATAGAAAATCAAGAAATACAAAAAGCTATAAGTAGCGGTATAGTGGTAGTAGCAGCAGCCGGCAATAATGGAAATTCATCATATATGTATCCAGCATCCTATGATAATGTGATTTCTGTGGGAGCTACTGATGAGAATAATAACATAGCTAGCTTTTCGGATTATAACGATAAGGTGATACTTAGTGCACCTGGAACCAATATAGAAACTACTGACAAAGATGGGGGATATGCGTGTGTAAGTGGGACGTCCTTTTCTACACCAATTGTATCTGCTTTAGCCGCCATGATTAAGTGTGTAAGACCAGATTTAGCACCAAAGGATATAAAAAATGTTTTGGAAAATAATGCTTTGGATTTGGGAATAATGGGAAAAGATAATAGTTTTGGTTATGGAAAAGTGGATGCATATAAAACCATCAGTAATGTTCTTGAACCTAAATCTATTCAGATACTGCAGAACAATATAAGTATTAATGTTAATGGGACAAGCAATTTGAAAACCTTAATCAATCCAGACAATGCTATAGATAAAAATGTGATTTGGAGTAGCGGTGACAATTCTATAGCATCAGTGGATCAGAATGGAACAGTAAAGGGGGTTAAAAGTGGTAATACTAATATTATTGCTAAAACTGAGCAGGGAAATTTAACTTCGGAAATTTTAGTTAATGTGACAGATCCAAATGTATTAGGGGTAGAGTATGACGCTCATGTTGAGAATATAGGTTGGCAAAATAATATGTATAATGGTGAAATGTCAGGAACGGTAGGACAGGGACTTAGAATGGAAGCATTAAAAATCAATTTACAAAATGTTCTAGAAGGTGCCAAAATAAAATATCAAGTACATGTGGAAAATCTTGGCTGGCAGGATTGGAAATACGATGGTGATGTAGCAGGGACAACTGGAAAAGGATTAAGGATAGAGGGTGCGAGAATTGTTCTAGAAAATGCACCGGGATATAGTGTAGCATATCAGGCACAAGTTGAAAAACAAGGTTTGCAAGATTGGGTATATGATGGACAGCTTGCAGGAACGGTGGGACAAAACCTTAGAATGGAAGCTATAAATATAAAAATTGTTAAGACTAGTGATGCACCTTGCGGTGTAACTTTATCAGCTCATGTTGAAACCGTTGGATGGCAACAACCAGTTCGAGATAACGAACTTGCAGGAACGGTAGGGCAAAGTCTTAGAATGGAAGCCTTGAAAATGAATTTAGTTGATGCACCAATAGGTGCTAAAATAAAATACCAGGTACATGTTCAAAATATAGGTTGGCAAGACTGGAAATACGATGGGGATTTATCAGGAACCACTGGAGAGGGTCTAAGGATAGAGGGCGTAAGAATTATTCTAGAAAATGCACCGGGATATAGTGTAACTTATCAGGCTCAAGTTCAGAATATAGGTTGGCAAAATTGGGTCAAAAATGGTGAACTTTCAGGAACTACAGGGAGAGGACTAAGGATGGAATCAATTAAAGTAAAAATAATAAAAGATAATTAGTAAATTACCAAATATAATTAATTTGGTAATTATATTTGGTAATACTGAAATGCTTTTAATAATGCGTGAATTTTTATATATTTAGGGAGGTGTTGCACTGTGGAAGCAGAGGAACACTATAAAGAAGCAAGAAAAAAAGGAAGAAAAGATTACGCAGCTAGAGGTCCGCTGCTTTGCCTTGAAGAAATATTAAAGGATGAAGAAATAGTTGCAAATGTTGAGTTAGGTGTTTTTGAAATACCTTTAAAAAAAATAATTGGTACGTATTCTCATTTAAGAAGTGTTAGTTTTGCATGTAATTTTATGCCTATAATTGAAGAGAAATCTGAATTTAGAGGAAAATGGATTGCTGTGTGCAACCATCACCTAGAAGAGGGGATTAACCATCCAATTAAGGTTTACGAATATTTGAATTATTTTTATGTTATTGAAGGAAATAAGAGGGTAAGCGTACTGGAATATTTTGGAGCTTTTTCCGTCACTGCGGAAGTGATCAGAATGGTACCTAAGAAAAAAGAAGGTGATTTGACAAACAATGTGTATTATGAATTTCTAGAATTTTATCATAAAACAAAGATTAATTCTATATGGTTTACAAAAAGGCATAGTTTTCATAAATTAATTAATTTAATTGAAAAATATAATCCGGAGCTTAAAATAGGGGATAATATATATCAGCATTTTAAAAATCATTCATATGATACATTTAGAGAGGTTTATCTTAGAATGGGGGGACAAAAACTTCCAATAACAACAGGAGATGCATTCCTTGAATATGTTTGTTTATATGGAATCAATGATTACATGGATACAGGTGAACTTGAGAATAGATTAAAGCAACTTATGAAAGAATTGGTTCATTTCAAAGAGAAGAATATAGAACTTCAAACCGATAATGAAAATGAGTCGGGGGGAGTAATTACAACTATATCAAATTTAATCGGAATACCTAAAAAGCTAAAGGTTGCTTTCGTTTATGCTAGAAGTATTGAAACTTCAGGTTGGACTTATGGTCATGAGCTAGGGCGAAAATATGTTGAAGAAAAACTAAGTGGTCAAATAACTACAAAATATATTCAGCATGTTCCTGAAAATGGATCTGACTATGAATATATAAAATTACTTGCAGAAGAAGGAAATAATGTTATTTTTACTACTAGTCCTATATTTAGAAATGCTACATTGAAATGTGCAATGGAATACCCTGAAGTTAAGTTTTTCAACTGTTCTGATGACAGACCCTATGAGCACATGAGCTGCTATTTTGGTAGAGTTTATGAACCAAGATTTTTGACTGGAATTATTGCAGGGTCAATGACTAAGACTAATGTAATAGGATATTCAGCCACTAGTCCTACATCAGAAGTGATTTCAGCAATTAATTCCTTTGCGCTGGGGGCGAAGATAGTAAACCCATATTCAGAGATAAAAGTAGCTTGGACTAATGAGTGGAATAGTCATGAAAAATTCACAAATGTAGAGAATCTGCTTCGGAGCAATGGTTGTGATATTATATCAAATAGAAATCTTAAAGTAGCGAGAGATGAAACAGAAAAGTATGGAGTCTATTCAATGCTTTGTAGTTTTGAAAATGATAGCATTGAACCTAATAAATTTTTAGCGGCACCCATTTGGAATTGGGGAATATATTATGAGAAAATTTTAAATAACATTCTAAATGATACCTTTAAAATAATAGTAGATATGTTTAGTTCAAGTCCTAAACTTGTAAATTTTTGGTACGGTATGTCCGAAGGAGTAGTTGATATATATTATTCTAAAAAATATGTACCAATACCGGTGCAAAAGCTTGTGGAGGCTATGAAAAAAATGCTTCTATCCAAGGAGTTTAGTCCTTTTACAGGTCCAATATGTGATAATAAAGGTAACTTGATGGTTACTGAGGATGAAGAGCTAACTCTAGAACAAATATTTAATATGGATTGGTTTGTTGATAATGTTGAAGTTCTCAATTAACAGATTACAGAAGAGTTTTTGATAAACCATAAAATCAATAAAAGAGAATGTAAGTAGATTTGTTTAAATAAATCTATTTACATTCTCTTTTAATTTTCGATTAATTTAATTTGAAAATTTTACTTATTTTTAGCAGGGTTAGTATTCCAGAATGTAGTAATCATAACCATTAACTATTGTGGTGTTCATATAGCTAGTAAGTCGTGGCTTTTTACCGTAGTTCATATGTACATGTCCATGAAAAAAATATTTTGGTGAGTATTTATTCATAAGATTATTAAAACACACAAAACCTTCGTGACAAAAGTCTTTGTCATCGTTAATTCCATTAGCTGGTGCATGTGAAACTAATATATCAAATCCTTTATTAAATAAAAGCTTGAATTTAAGCTTGGAAACCCTTTTTTTCATTTGCCTTTCTGTGAATAAAAAGGGTTCTTCTTTATATTTCATGCTGCCACCAAGGCCTAAAATTCTTACGCCTTTAAATGTAATCAACCTATCTTCAATACATTCACAACCCTCAGGAGGATTTTTTATATAACCACTGTCATGATTTCCGTGGATATAAAATACAGGGGCGTGCATCATGGTTGCTAAGTAACTTAAATATTCTGATTTTAAATCTCCGCAAGAAATAATAAGATCAATATCATCAAATTTTTCTTTTTGAAAAAAATCCCATATATATTTTGATTCAACGTCGGAGACCAATAGTATTTTCATAGAAAAACCCACTTTCCAGATTAATTAAGCATGCAATTGAGTATGAACATAGATAGCTAAGAACTCATTGCTATGTTAATTGTATTTACAAAAAAACTTACCTATGGATGATTATAACATAATTATTCACATTAAAATATGAATAATTCAAATGAATTAATATAAGAGTGATATGGTATAATCTAAGAAGATGATTTAATTTGTTTAATTATTGGGGGTTTTGATGTGGAAAGTAATGCAGAAGGATTGGATCTTGAAGTTTATAATTGTGGTACGGAAAAAAAGAACCTACGCATTCATTTGCACCAGAAGTTAGAGAACATTTTTTTATTAATTTTATAATTGAAGGAAGTTGTATTTTTCATACAGATGGAAAATCATATAAATTAAAAAAAAACCAGGGATTTGTTGTTTTCCCAGATGTTATTACACATTACGAAGTTGATAATAAAAAGATATGGATGTATTATTGGGTTGAATTTAAGGGGATTAATGCTAAAAACTATCTAAAATTAGCTCGCATTGATGATAAAAAGCCTATATTTCAATGCGAAGAAGAAACTTTTATTAAAAATTGTTTTCAAGATATTATAAATGTTTCAAAAATTAAAGAAGGTAAAAATTTAAGATCCCACAATTTATTAGAAGTGCTTTTATGGGGGTTAATTGAAAAATCAAGTAAAGAAATTTCTATGGAGAGTAATTATAAGGATATATACATAGAGAAAACGCAACAGTTTATTGAGAATAATTATTACATGAATATAAGTGTGACTGAAATGTCAGAAAATATTGGTCTTAGCAAGAACTATTTTAGTTCATTTTTTAAGAAGCACTGGGGAATTACTCCACAGGAATATTTAATAAATTTTAGAATAGATAAGGCTTGTGAACTTTTGGAAGATTCAACACTTATAATAGGTGATATTGCTCATTCTGTTGGTTATATAGATGCACTAGGTTTTTCAAAAATGTTTAAAAAAATAAAAGGTGTATCACCTAGAAATTACAGAAATGGAGTAAAGAGGCAATAAATACTTTGGGGTTAAAATGAAAAGAACAGTAAAAAAGGATGCAAGCAGATTTGCGTAAATAAGTCTGCTTGCATCCCATTTAGTTATTATAAATATTTTAATTAAGCATTTTTAGCCTAATCTGGTACTACCAACAGCTAGTGCAGCAATCTGTGCATTTGTGAATTGAATAGAACCAGTGCTTATAGGAGCAACAAGTGAAAGTGTTGCAGCTATTACTTCAACTACATAGGTAGTTTCTCTTAATCTAGTGTTTTCTTCTCCAAAAATAAAGCCAAATGGGATAGAAAAACTATTAGTCGCACCTAATAATAAAAGATTTGTTGAAAAAGTCTCTAGAGGTTCTTTTACTACTGCACTAGGGTATCCAAAACGTACTCTGCTTAATCTTACTGTTATTGAATCTGTTGCTGCAAGTACTCCTGTAAGAACTAGAAAACTTGAAAATTCAATCTTAATATTTGCAAAGCAAAAACAAGTTGGATCCAATGTAACTTGAGCTATTAAGAGCGGATTGGCAGCGGTTATAGTTGGCGCGTTAGCACCATTGATTAGTACAGACGAACCTTTTCCAACCTCTAAAAGTGCAGAACCTGGAACTGGATGTAAATCTTCTCGTTCCTTGCATTCACAAAACCTTGGTGGGCAAGGATCAACACATTTTTTGTGGTGCTCAAAGCAGTCTTCATTATTTTTATTTGAAAGCGAATTCATAAATATAATCCTCCTTAATTTTTATTTCAAGTCATAATTAATAAAGTAAGTTGCACTTATTGCTAATATAGTATATGAATATACGTAAGATTTGTGAAAACTTTGGTCTAAACCAGTTATAATTTAACGTTCGTATTCAGTTTCATCATCGTATTCTGAAAATAATGGTGTTAAATTTTGATCTGGATAAAATTTGGGAATAGGAGCTTTCTTAAATTTCTCGCATATATTTTCTTCTGGAGTAGGCGTACATGGTTCTTTGGGTATTGGGCAGTAATCATATGCTGGTATAAGAAGCTGTACAATAAGTTCACATTTTACTACGATGTAATAACCTAATGTAATATCCAAAACGTCGCAACCACCTTCGTCCTTGGTAAGTAAGCCTTGCAATGCGCTGGCAACCATTTCTAATTTAATAATATTGTTATCACATTTTTTCTCGTCACCCTTTACAAAATGGTTAGAAACTTGAGAGAGTGAGTCAGGACAGTAGAACTTTCCAATTACATCTGTTCTATTGATTTCAAAAAATTCTGTTTTATTAACAGCGTTGTTATCAATATAGTCAGAGTAGAAAGAAATAGTGTAAGATATAGTTACTTTTTTGAAATCTGGATCCTCTCTAAGTGGTATTTTTTCAACTGACACAAGTGTTACATTGAAATCTCTACTATCAATATATATTTTAGGATCAGCTAAGGGGTTACTTCTAAGTTCGTTGTCTGTTGAATTTGTATCTGGGCCTTCATCGTAAACGAGGCATCTTTTTATAAGGCATTGATCAAATACTTTAGGTACTTCAATACAAACTAGTTCTGAAGGATCAGGCAAACGTCCCTGTTTGTTTACAATACCTGGTCGTGGGACAAATTTATCAAAATTGATAGACATATACTTTCCTCCTTTTTAGAGAATATGAATTAGGTGAAAATCTATATAATGCTTACAGTACATCATATGCATAAAGCTAAAAATGGTGATGTACTGTGAAACCTTTAAATAAAAATCTTAATCTATAAAGTTATAAAAATAAATCATTTGAAATATAATTTTATAGAGGTGAATGTTTATGAGTATTATCTTCCCATGGATATATATTGACTTATTAAATAATATATGGATTTTAAATCTTAATGCTAATGGCGATTTATATTATAAAATAATGTATGAAGAAGAAAAATGGACAGATGAAAGGCTGATCGATAGTGGAGTGACTGCATATAGCACATATATAGAAGATGAAACAATACATATTGTGTATTGTAATATTAAAAATGAATTAAGATATTGTACTATGAAAAATAAAAAATGGTTAGGGAAGGTACTCTATAGTATCGATAATAATTTTATAGTTCAAGAAATAAAAATAAAAATTTTTGAAAGCAAAATGCATATTTTCTATTTAATGAAGGAAAATGAAGGCGGTGATCATGGAGTATTAATGAATTGTATTTGGAACGGTGAAGATACAACATTAAACACCATAGCAGATGTGATTTTACCAGTAAATTCAATGGAATATTTTAAAATTCAGTTGAATGAAATAAATAGCTTGTTTGTTATTTTCATTACAGATGAAGGCGATGGGGTAGCATTAAAAAGTTGCAATTATGTAAATAAAAATTGGACAGTAGCAAAATGGCTCTATTCTGTTCAGGGGGAAGATATTGATTTTGATGTTATTGGGAATCATATATTAAACAAATGGAAGGAAGGAAATACATATTTCCTTGAAGGTGTATGTATAGATGAAAAAGGTATTAAGGAAAGCTCAAGGATACATGAAAGCGAAAATGAAATCATAGAACCAATGATGTTTAATAGTGACAAAAAATTATATTCTAGTTGGATAGAAAATAATTTAATAGTTTATTCTAGTTTTACTGATGGAAAATGGAATAAAGTCAAGAAGGCTAAAATTGAGCAAAGTTATAATATTAAGGTTTATAATTCTTATTTTTATTCAGCAAATAATCTTATTGAAGGAAGAAAAATTTATGTTACAAATGAACCTAAGTTTGAAATTTTAGATTACGATAGGCTTATAGAGAAAGATATAGATGATACTAATAAAGTTGATCAATCAAGATACAATGATGAAATTATAAGAGTTAATAAGGATAATGAAAGATTAGAAAAGGAGATTGCATTTATTAATATGCAATTAGAAAAAAAACAGGGAATAATTAGAGAATATGAAGAGAATAACAAAAATATATTGACTAGCAAAAATAATAGCATGTTTTTGCAATTACAAGAGAGTATTCAAAAAGAATTAGATAGAATTAAAAATCAACTAAAAGAAGAAAAGATAATAAGTAGTGATCTAAAAAAACAACTTAAGGAAAATGATGAAAGAAATGTTTTACTTCAAAAACAGGTAAATATTTTAAGTGAAGAAAACAAAAAACTAATGGATGATGTGGAATTGGAAAGGAACAAGACTTTTATTAACCGCTTTTTAAGAAGAAAATCCAGTGATCAATAAATTAGGTGGTGAGATATATTTTGTGATAGAGAAAAAGTATGTCATTTTTTTATGTAATTCTAATAAAAGTTACATTACAATTGCAGATGGTAATAAAATAATAAATAAAATTGAGATGGAAACTCCGCATAATAACATATACTTGGATGAAAATAATAATATATATTTTATTAACTATAAAACAAATAAAATTGTATCTATAGATAAGCAATATAAAATTAATAAAGTTTGGAATATCCATAATAATGGTAAGATTAACGTGGATTTGCAAAATCATAAAATATACGTTTGTGATACAGCAAAAGTATGGGTTTACGATTTAACTAATGGGGATAAGATAGGTAGCATATCTGGGTTTAGCGCTGCTAGCTGCATAGAACTCGATAAAACAAGAAAAATAATTTTCATATTAGATATATTAAAAAAAGAATTAAAATCATTTGATACTTCAAATTTAAAATTGATTTCAAAATATGAGAATTTAGGAAACAGTCCTTTCAAGTTTTGCATTGGACAAAACGGTAAATACATATACGTTGCAAACAAAGGTGGACTTACAGAAAAATATAAGAGCAATATATTTATACTAGATAGTGTAAACGGGGAAAATATTGAAATAGATTTTGAAAAAAAATCATTAATAACTTCAATGGAGCTATGTGGAAAATTTTTATATATAATAAATGCAGGTTTAAATAAACTTCAAGTTATTGATATATTAAACGAAAGAAATATTGATATAGTAAATACAACATTTAAGAAACCTAAAATATTTTGCGCTTCACCAGATAAAACCATTTTATTAGTGGTGAGTAAAAGTGATGATAATAGAGTTGCAATAGATGTTTTAGATACAACTACAAAGGTTATAAAGGATACTTTTTTTTCTGAAATTATTGATGAAAACACTTTGAATATGATAATTACGTGCAGAGAAATAAAAAATCTTACATTAGAAGAAAAAAACGTAGATGGAGAAAAACAAATAAGTGAAGATAATGAAACATTTGAAATAAGGGATTTGAAAAATTATTTCAAAAGAATATTGTCGGAATTTGAAAAAATAAAACTTGTACAGATTGAGAACCAAAAAGAAATTGCATGGCAAAAAGAAAAAGTGGATTATTATAAAAAAGATAACGACAAGCTTAGAGAACAAAATAATTATTATAAAAAAAAATTATTTAAAGCTGACAAAGAGAAAATTATTATTGAGGAAAAGCTGGCTGAAAAGTCGAGAATCATAAAAGAGCATAGGAATTTCAGTAGATATGTGGATAACCCATAGATTTAAAATTATGAGTTACCCACATATTTTATTTCAGATAGCTAAGATCTATTTTTCAGAGGAATTGTTCTTAGATGTTGATACCCATTGGTTGTCAGTAGCTGTTTTTTCTTTCTTACTAGAATTATTTGGAGTAACCGGAGGTTTAATATTTTGTGATGCCCATTGGTTATTAGTACTAGATTTTAATTGTTTTCCCATTATAAACACCCTTTCTTAGTAGTAATATTTTCACATTTAGTTTACTTAATTATAAAAAATATACTCATGGAAAATAAATGAATTATTTACAACAAAAAAACTAAAATTTTATACTTTTGTTGATAAAGATAGAAAAATAAAGTAACATTAAATATATGTATTTTGTGAAAACAATATGATTTTATATCTATTATTCCAAGCAAGGGAGATTATATATGCTTATAAAGAAAAAATTACCTGTTACCATAATTTTGATGGTTTCTATTCCAATATTAATAGTGAGCTTTTTTATATATCATTATACCTCTATTATTTTTGTGAATAATAGTAAAAATAATGTTATTCAGTTAACAACAGCTGAGAATGATGCATTAACATCAAGGCTAAATTCAGAAAAATTAAAAATTGAGGTGTATTCACAAAAAAGTGATATGGTGGATTTTTCAGAAAAAACTCAAGAAGATTTAAAAAAATCAGATGCTGATAAAATGCAAGATCAGATAAAAAAAATTATTAATGATAATTCTGAAATATATAGTTGTGATATTACAGATAAGAATGGAAAAGTATTATTTAGTAGTAATTCTAAGCTAGGGAATATAAAAGATGAAAAATCCATTGCAGAAGCTTTAAAGGGTAAAGTGAACATCCAGCAATCTGTTTTTTCTTCAGAAAACAATAAAGTTTTGTTTTCCATAGCGTCACCAATTAGAAATGACAATGGCATAATAATCGGAATTTTTATTGGGAATATATATTCAGATTACTTAAAAAATATATTTTCAAATGTTAAGATGGGTCAAACAGGCTATGCTTACTTGGTTGATGACAGTGGAACTATTATTTACCATCCCGATTCCAATAAAATAGGGAGTAAAGTTGAAAATAGTGAAGTGAAAAATATAGTTAAGAACATTAAATATAATAATTCTACTATTGTGAGGACAGGGAATTATCGGTATCAAAATCAAAATAAATTTATGGCAGCTATAGTAATACAAGACACTAAGTGGATTTTTGTTATGAGTGAAGATATGAATGAAATAAATAAAATTAGTTCAATTGAATTATATATTATTATGGGAATAACTTTGTTAGTTTTAATAATATCAACCATAGTAAGTATTATTTTTTCAAGGTCTATTACAAAACCAATAACTAAGTTAATATCATCTATGAAAGTCGCACAACCAGGTGAATTGATTAAAATACCTGATTATAATGTAAAGGACGAAATGGGTGAACTTACAGATAAATATAATGATATGATTGAAAAATTAAATAATAATTATGCTGAATTATCTTCCGTATATGAGGAATTGTATGTAACTGAGGAAGAACTTCGTAATCAATATCAACAACTATATAAGAGCAAAAATGCACTTGAAATAAGTGAAAATAAATATAGAGAAACAGTAGAAGGGATAAATGATGTGATATGGGAAGTGAATTTAGAAACAAATGATTTTTATGCTTCAGACAATTTCAGTAAAATGACAGGATATAAAAATAACTATGATGATATAAAAAAATTAATAGAAATTGCAATAATACCTGATAATAATAAAAAGTTTTATACTGATATTAGAGAGCATATAAACAAAAAAAACCAAGTATTCAGAAATGAAGTTGAGATAATTACATCATTTGGGAAAAAAATATGGGTACTTAATAGAGGAAAAGTAATATATAATACTGATGGTAAGGCGATAAAGATATTAGGGACGTTTTCTGATATTTCCGCTGCAAAAGATGCACAAAAGAGAGTAAATGAGCTGGCTTACTATGACGTTTTAACAGGAATACCAAATAGAACTAAATTTATAGAAAAACTTAATGAGCAAATTATAAATAGTGTTACAAAAGGTGTGAATGGTGCAGTATTATTTGTGGATTTGGATGATTTTAAAAAGATAAACGATTCATTTGGTCATGATGTGGGGGACAAATTACTAAAGGTGATAAGTGAAAAGGTGTCTACTGTAATCGGAGAGAATGATATGATATGCAGATTTGGTGGAGATGAATTTCTCATTATGATGACAGATGTAAAAAGCGACGAGGAAATAGTAGCATTGAGCAGTAAAATATTAAATGTATTTCATAAGAAATTTAATATAGACAAGATCAAGTTATTTACAGCTGCAAGTATAGGTATAACTGTGTTTCCAAAGGACGGAAATGATACTAATATAATTTTAAAAAATGCTGATACTGCCATGTATAAGGCAAAAGATGAGGGAAAAAACAGATATAAATTTTATGATGAAACCATGTCTGAAAAAATAATCAATGACATGAAAATAGAGAGAGTTCTTAGAACAGCGATTAGTAAAAATGAGATATACCTATGTTATCAACCACAAATTGATTTAAAAACTGGTAAAATTATAGGTAATGAAGCATTGGTAAGGATAAATAGTAAAGAATTAGGACATTTATCACCGATTCAATTTATACCAATAGCTGAAAAAACAGGACTTATAATTCCTATAGGTGAATGGGTTATGAGAACAGCACTAAAACAAAATATGAAATGGATTAATAAAAATTATTCTGAAATACGTATTTCAATTAATGTGTCTTCGGTTCAACTCCAACAAGTGGATTTTGTTAAAAATGTTAAAAATTCTATCGATAAGGCTGGAATAAAGCCGGAACTAGTTGAAATTGAAATAACAGAGAGTGTGCTTATGGAATCTATGGATAAAAACGTGAAAATATTAAAACAACTAAAACAATATGGTATAAGAATTGCTTTGGATGATTTTGGTACAGGCTATTCATCATTAACTTATTTAAGAACTATACCAATAAACATATTAAAAATAGATAAATCTTTTGTAGATGACATATGTACAAATTCAAAACAAAAATCTATAGTTAATGGAATTATTAATATTGCACACGATCTTGATATTGAAGTGGTGGTGGAGGGAATTGAAACCATAGATCAATTACAAATAATAAATGATAAAAAATGCGATATTGTGCAAGGCTACATATTTAGCAAACCAGTTAAATCTGAAGAAATAGAAGAAATGCTAAAAAATCAATAAAGGTTAATTAATTATAACATTATTGATTCCAGCTATTTCTTTGGCAACTATTTGAGATCTGCCATTAAGCTTGGCAGTATATAAAGCGTCATCTGCAAATTTTATAAATTGTATAATACTAATATTATCATTTGGAACAACGCATGCTCCACCAAGGCTTATTGTTACAATGTTTTTAATTTTTGAATTTGAATGCTTAATTTTCATATGCTCAATTTTTTTTATAAGCTTATTTCCAAATTCAATGGTGTTTTTAAGCAAAGAACCGGGTAATATAATTACAAATTCATCTCCACCATACCTAGCAACAGTATAATTCTCTTGAAGTGATTGGGTGAGTAATTTTCCAATCATGGCAAGGCAGTTATCACCTTCAATATGACCATATGCATCATTATATTCTTTGAAAAAATCTATATCCAGAATAATTAAGGAAAGGGCATCTTTATACATTTTGGCTTTTACCCAGGCATCTTCTAAGGCAGCATCAAATTTCCTTCTATTAGCAATACCGGTCAAACTATCATTTTCAGAAAAAAAACGGAGAGAATCATTTAGTTTTTGAAGATCATGCTGAGCTTTTTTTCTTTTATCAATCTCACTTTTTAAATTCATGGTTTTAATTGAGTTATTTACTGCAATTGCAGCATAGGCAGAAAGTGCCTTCATCATTTCTATTTTATATGCGTTAAAAGCTTTCTTTTTAGCACTTTGAACTGTCATAATACCAACAAAATTATTGCCTACAACAAGTGGAGAATAAATGGCAGAATTAATCCAAGAATTATTCATATTATCTTTTATATAGTTAGGATTGTCTACATAGTTTGAAAATTGTGATTTAATATCATCAATAACTATGAATTTATTTTTCCGAAGGCAATAAGCAGCAATACTTGATCTGCTTTTTATGAGTACATTGGGTAATTTCATGAATTCATTATTCTCATTACAATAATCATACTTAAGCAATTTTTTATTCTCATCATATAAAGCAAGTGCAAAACTATCTGAATTCATAATTGTTTTTATAGTAGTACCTAATATTTGCAAAATTGAGTCTAAATCCTGAGTTGAGGTTATTTTTTGGCCCAGTTCACTTATTATTGATATATTTTTAATGGTTTTATCTAATTTTTCACTTTTTTTTAGGATATCAATTTTTTCTTTTTCAAGATTAGATAATTTATTTTTTATCTTTAATGTATCAGTTCTTTGATTTTTAATAATCTGGTCATGGTGGTTTTCAAAACTAAAATATAGCTTATAATATTTATGGGCGTTATAAGTATCATTCAATTTTTCATATACACTTGAAACAATTTTGCATATGTCCATACTTTTGGTTATTAGGTTGTTGAATTTTGCAATATTATAAGCTTTTTTTAATTGATGTAATGCATTATTAGTGTCTTTGCGATTTAATAAGAATTCACTATAAGATATAAGAGCATCTATTTTATAATATTTATTAGAATATTTAATATCAACGTTTATTGCCTTATAAAAGTAGTTTTCGGCTTTCTCGTAGCTTCCTTTTTTATCGTAAATGGATGCTAATATTCCATAGGTTTCAGCTATAGCTACATTATATTCGTAAAATGTCATTGTTTTTAAAGCATGTTTTATTAATATTTCTGCGGAATCATAATTACCATTTATATAATTTATTTGACCAAGATTACTCAAAGATACTCCCATAGTAGAACTATAATCCACACTTTTGTCTAGGATCTCTGCTTCCTTATAGTAAACAAATGCATTTTCAAAGTCACCAAGTATTTTATATACTTCTGCAATATTTGTACAAGCTTTTGCAGAATAAATTTCATAACATGAATTTGAGAAATAATTTTTACTTGAAGCTATTTTCGCCGCAAGCTTCTTTGCTGAAATATAAAAATCAAAACTTTTTTCGTAATCGCCAAGCTCGAATAATATATTGCCTATAATTATTTGAGCAGCTATTTGTAAATCACAAATATTATTTTTTTGAGATAAATTAATTGAATCAAAAAGAATAGACAAAGAGTCATCATATTTGCCTAATGCACTTAGGGCTTCACCCTTCCTATAAAGGCATAAAGATATTCCAATATGAAAATTAGCTTTTTTGCACATTTCAATTGCTTGGTTACAAATTAAAATGGTTTTATTGAAATTTTTATATTTTACTTTTTCAAGCTCTGACAAAATTTTATTGATTTCAGAATCTATTTCTAAATTCTTCATATATAATACCACCTTAATTTTATATTTTTATGTATCACATAAAAATATACCAGTAAACATGTATAATTTCAATTCAAATTTAAGAACAAATGTATTAAATTGTTAGAATTAATACATTTTCAGTATTAAAAATATATTTTACATTGTATTTTTTTTATAGTATAATAAAAATGTTAATTGAATAAGAAATGATTGCTAGGGGTGCCAATAGGCTGAGAGGAATTGAATTCCAACTCTACGAACCTGATGTGGTTAAGACCGCCGTAGGGAAGCAAAGATTTTATTTTAAATCCAGCTTGCTTTTGTAAGCTTTTTTTATTGCAAAAATTTAAAATAAAAGCCAGACGTGCTTCCTGCGTCTGGCTTTATTTTATTTCAGATACATAAATTTAAAGGAGAGTGTAAAAAATGGATTATACAACACAAATGGATGCTGCTAAAAGGGGAATTATTACAAAGGAAATGAAAGTGGTTGCAAAAAATGAAAATATGGAGGAAGAAAAATTATGTAAGCTTATTGCAAGGGGCGTGGTGGTTATTCCGGCAAATAAAAATCACATGTCATTAAAACCAGCAGGAGTTGGAGAAGGACTTAAAACAAAAATAAATGTAAATTTAGGCATATCCCAGGATTGCCCAAATCTTGAAAAAGAACTGGACAAGGTTAGAGTAGCACTGGAGATGAAAACAGACGCAATTATGGATTTATCCAATTATGGAAAGACGGAGCACCTTAGAAAACAAGTAATAGAAATGTCAACAGCTATGATTGGAACAGTACCGATGTATGATGCTATCGGTTTTAATGATAAAGAACTACAGGATTTAACCGTGGATGACTTCTTTAGAGTCGTTGAAAAACATGGTAAAGATGGTGTCGATTTTATAACAGTTCATGCAGGTATGAATCTAGAAACTGCAAAAGTTATTAAGGCGAATCCAAGACTTACCAATATTGTTTCAAGAGGTGGAAGTCTTTTATTTGCGTGGATGGAACTTAACAAGAAAGAAAATCCTTTTTATGAATATTACGATAGACTTTTAGATATATGTGAAAAATATGATATAACTATCTCTTTAGGTGATGCCTGCAGACCAGGGTGCATTGATGATTCAACGGATGCATCTCAGATAAAAGAACTTATCACATTAGGAGAACTTACAAAAAGGGCTTGGAATAAAAATGTACAAGTTATGGTCGAGGGACCAGGGCATATGGCACTAAATGAAATAAAAGCTAATATGCTTTTGGAAAAGAAATTATGTCATGGTGCACCATTTTATGTTTTAGGACCACTAGTTACAGATATTGCTCCAGGATATGATCATATAACAGCAGCAATAGGAGGAGCAATAGCAGCTTCTAGCGGAGCAGATTTTTTATGTTATGTTACTCCAGCAGAACATTTACGGTTACCAACAATTGAAGACATGAAGGAGGGAATAATAGCATTTAGGATTGCAGCTCATGCAGGAGATATTGCCAAGGGAATAAAAGGTGCAAGAGATTGGGATAATGCCATGAGTAAGGCAAGAGCAGATTTAGATTGGGAAACAATGTTTAATCTAGCTATTGATGGTGAAAAAGCACGTAGATATAGAAAAGAATCTTCACCAGAGCATCCTGAGACTTGCACTATGTGTGGAAAGATGTGTTCAGCTAGAACTATGAAGAAAATATTAAATAATGAAAATTTGGATTTATAATCATATTTAAACTATAAAGCAAAGGGGGCAAAGTGATGATAATTAATGGCGAGGAGCAAGATTTTGAAATAGGTATAACAATTGAAGATTTATTAAAAAAACTAAATATTGATGCAGAAAGAATTGTTATTGAAGTTGATCTTGAAATTATTCCAAAAGATGAATTCAAGACTAAAAAGCTAGGATCAGAATCAAAGGTTGAATTAATAAGGTTTGTAGGAGGAGGTTGATTTATTTTTAGTTAATTGTTTCTAATATTTAATAAAAGGAGTGTTAATGAAATGGAAGGAAAGTTATTCATTATTACAAATAGAAAACTTATTAGATATGGGAATTTATGTAATATAGCAAAAGCTTGTGCAAAATATGGTGCAGATGCAATTATAATTAGGGAAAAAGATTTGGAGGATGAGCAGTTATATAGATTGACAATTGAAGTAAAAAAAGCAGTAAATAGCAGTATTAAAGTTATCGTAAATGGTAATTATCAGGTGAGTGAGAGGTCAAAGGCTGATGGTATACATTTCAAGTATAATGATCTACTCAGTTTTCATAAAGAATACAAGGGAATAAAAGGTGTTTCTATACATTCTTTAGAAGAAGCTGAAATTGTAAATAAAATACACATAAACTATGCAATTGCTGGACACATATATAATACAGAATGTAAAAAGGGGTTAGAAGGGAGGGGAACTTCTTTTTTAAATAAAATTTGCTCTGCAGTTAAAGCACCTGTTATTGCAATAGGCGGAATTAATTCAGAAAATGCTCCAGAAGTAATGAAAAATGGGGCATCGGGGATAGCAGTCATGTCATCTATTATGGAGGCAGAACATCCAGAAAAAATATTATTTAATTTAAAAGAATCTCTTATTATTTAAAAATATTAAAATAAACAAAAAGTTTGTATTGATTAGTCTAAATGTATTGTGTTAAAATAACCTTATCAATTTAATAATTCGCATGAAGATAGTGGGATAGTATTAGACCGTTATTGGACGAAACTCTGGAGAGACTCAAAGAGCACCGAAGGGGAAAGCTAAGTTTTTTAGTGAAACTCTCAGGTAAAAGAACAGAGAACATTTATAAAGAGTAGTAATATGCTATTTATTAAGCATTTAGTATTATTTTCCTTTATTTTGTTTGTAATTCAGAGACTAATATTAGTCTCTTTTTTTATTAAGTTGAATTACGATATTTTACTAAAATTATAATTAGGGGGCATATTAAAATGAAAGCATTTATAACTGTAATTGGTGAAGATAAAATAGGTATTATTCAAGGGGTATCAACTTTGTTATCGGAAAATAAAATAAACATTATGGATATAAATCAGACACTTCTACAAAACTACTTTACAATGATTATGTTAGTGGATTTAGATAAAATGGAAGTTGGGTTTAAGGAACTAAACAATAAGATTAAAGAAGAAGCAGAGAAACTTGGAGTAACAATAAAATTTCAAAGACAAGATTTATTTACTGTTATGCATGAACTATAATATAATCACAATAGAAGAAACCAATAAATTAGATTAGGAGAATTAATATGATAGATAATAAGAGTATACTAGAAACCATTGAGATGATTGATAAAGAAAATCTTGACATTAGAACAGTAACCATGGGGATATCATTACTAGATTGCGCTGATAGCGATGGAGAAAAGTCTAGGGCAAAGATATATGATAAGATTACTACAAAAGCTAAAGATCTTGTTAAGGTATGTGAGGAGATAGAAGCAGAGTATGGTATTCCAATAATTCATAAAAGAATATCTGTAACACCAATATCAATAGTGGCTCAAAGTAGTAGTGATACAAGTTACGTAGAGTATGCAAAAACTCTTGACGCGGCAGCAAAGGCTGTGGGAGTTAATTTTATAGGCGGATTTACCGCCTTAGTACATAAGGGATGTACTAAGGGTGACAAGATACTTATAAGTTCCATACCAGAAGCATTGGCTGTTACTGATATCGTATGTTCATCAGTAAATGTTGGGACTACAAAAGCAGGAATAAATATGAATGCTGTAAGAGATATGGGTGAAATAATAAAGAAAACTGCATATATGACAAGAGATAGAGAGAGTATTGGTTGTGCAAAGCTCGTTGTGTTTGGTAATGCGGTAGAAGATAACCCATTTATGGCAGGAGCTTTTCATGGAGTTGGAGAAGCTGAATGCATTATAAATGTTGGGGTTAGTGGCCCAGGAGTTATAAAATCAGCTTTAGAAAACGTTAAGGGTGAAAGTTTTGATGTGGTAACAGAAACAATCAAAAAAACAGCTTTTAAAATTACAAGAGCAGGTCAACTTGTAGCAAATGAAGCATCAAAAAGACTTGGTATTCCATTTGGAATAGTTGATTTATCACTAGCTCCAACTCCAGCAGTTGGTGACAGTGTTGCAAGAATATTAGAAGAAATGGGACTGGAAACTTGTGGATGCCATGGAACTACAGCGGCACTGGCTATGCTTAATGATGCTGTTAAAAAGGGTGGAGTAATGGCATCTTCACATGTTGGTGGTTTAAGTGGTGCTTTTATTCCAGTAAGTGAAGACGAAGGAATGATAGCAGCTGTGGAATCAGGGGCTTTAAATATTGAGAAGTTGGAAGCAATGACGTGTGTTTGTTCAGTAGGCCTTGACATGATTGCTGTACCGGGAGATACTCCAGCAGCAACAATCTCAGGAATTATTGCTGATGAAGTAGCCATTGGTGTTGTAAATAATAAGACCACAGCAGTCAGATTAATTCCTGTATATGGTAAGGCACTAGGAGAAAGAGCAGTGTTTGGTGGTCTCTTAGGAGAAGCTCCAATAATGAAATTAAGTGAGTTTTCAAGTGAAGATTTTATAGCTAGAGGTGGAAGAGTACCAGCACCTATACATAGCTTTAAAAATTAAAAATATATATAAATAAAGAAAGAACGTATCCTAAAGTTTTATGGGTACGTTCTTATTTTGATTTAAATGAAGATGCCTAAATAAAAAAATGAATATAAATTTCATTTTTTCATAAAATAAACTCATAATGCTTATGTTAGCATATGAGAGGAGTCTTATTATGATCAAAAATATACTTATTATTTCCTCAAATCATACTGGAAATGGGCATAAGAGTATAACCGAGGCATTGCAAGAAAAATTTAGTGAAAAAGAAAATATAAAGGTTCATGTAGTTGACGGATTTTCACTTGGAGGTAAGCCACTTATAAGTATTGGTAAATCCTATGGAGTTATTACAAGAAATGCAGAGGGGTTATGGGAACTAATATGGGATATTTCATCGGTAAAGCCAGCACTAATAAATGAAATAGTAGAAATAGCAATAAAGGAGAAGTTCTTAAATTTAATTAAACAAGTCAAACCGGATCTAATATTATCAGTTCACCCTAATTTTAATGGTTCCATTATAGATTTGCTAAGTAAAAATCATTATAGAATCCCGGTGGTAACATTAATCGCAGATCTTATAAGCATATCTCCACTTTGGGCTGATAGCAGGGCAGAATATATTATTAGCCCAACTGTAGAGGCTAAAGAAAAGTGTATAGAATATGGAATTCCAGAGAATAAGATAAAGGTGTTAGGTTTGCCTGTAAGAAAAAGATTTTATTACAATAATGTTACAAAATTAAGTGACAAAGAGTTAAACAAAAGAAATGGAGATGAAATGTTAAAGTGCCTTATCATGAGTGGTGGAGAAGGTGTAGGAAATATGAAAAAAATTGCACATATTCTTCTGAAAAACTTTAATTGTAACGTTAATATTGTAGCAGGTAAAAACAAAAATCTAAAAAAGAGGCTAGAACAATCATTGATGCAAAAATATGGCGATAGGGTTAAAATTTATGGATTTGTAGATAATATTCAAGAACTTATGGCAACATCAGATGTTGCATTTGCAAGAGCAAGCCCTAATGTTATGATGGAATCTGTAGTCTGCAATGTACCATTAATAATAACAGGGGCATTACCAGGTCAGGAAGAGGGCAATCCATATTTTGCAGAAAAATATAATTTGGGTGTGTGCTGCTATGATATAAAAAATATATATAACACCATTTGTGATTTGCAAAAAAACAACAAAGAGAAATTGAGAGGAATAAAATATTGGCAAAAAAAATATATTAATGAAAATAGTGCTGAACAGGTGGTTAACTTCATTGATAAACTAGAACTTTGTAATAAAAAAGAAACAATACTGAAGTTAGTACAAAATACCATATAACAAGCCGTGATAAGTGACAAGTTAAGGAAATTTTGCCTTGGGACAAAATAATACAATTAGTTAATATAAAAGAATGTTAGTAGATTTGTAAACAAAGTCTCCTAACATTCTTTTTTAGCTATGAAGTGATATATCAATATGTTAATATAATAAAGTGAAACTAGTATTAGATGTATAATTTTTTGAAAGTATGTGATAAAATATGGATTCAAGAAAAAGGAGTATAGTTATTTCACTGATGGTGGCAATGTTTCTTGGTGCAGTGGAAGGGACAGTTATAACAACAGCAATGCCTACTATTGTTAAAAGTTTAAATGGTTTTGATATGATAAGCTTAGTTTTTTCTGTGTATCTATTAACATCAGCAATTTCAACTCCAATTTATGGGAAGATTGCTGATATGTACGGGAGAAAAAGAGCCTTGATTACAGGAATTATAATATTTTTAATTGGAAGTGCCTTATGTGGTATATCAACGAATATGTATGAGTTAATTATATTTAGAGGACTACAGGGTATTGGTGCTGGAGCAATATTTACGGTATCATACACAATAGTTGGTGATGTATTTTCAGTAAAGGAAAGAGGGAAAGTTCAAGGATGGATTAGCTCTGTATGGGGAATAGCAAGCCTTTTAGGACCTTTTTTAGGAGGATTTTTAATTGACCGCCTATCTTGGCATTGGATATTTTATATAAATATTCCTTTTGGCATTTTTTCAATTATTCTTCTTCAAAAAAACTTAAATGAAAAATTCGAAAAGAAAAAAAGTTATATAGATTACGGTGGTATAATAACATTTTCCCTAGCTATAATAATATTTTTATGCACTATTATATCTTTGAACGAAAATACTGAAATATTGTCATTTAAATTAATAGTTCCATTACTTTGTACAGCTATTTCGCTCTTTTTATTTTATATCATAGAGAAGAAGGCTAAAGATCCACTGATACCTTTTGATATATTTTCAGTTCAGACAAATGTTGTAAATCTAATAAGTTTATTGGTATCAGCTATATTGATTGGAACTGATGTATATTTACCTGTATATATACAAAACGTTTTAGGATTTAGTGCTACTATATCTGGAATATCCGTGGCATCAATGTCTATATCCTGGATTTTTTCTTCATTTATTTTATCAAAAACCTTGCAAAAATATGGAGAAAAATTTGCAGTTCTAATTTCAACCTTTATTATTTTTATAAGCACTTTATTTATGTATACACTGAATATAAAATCATCTATAGCATTAGTTGTTATTTATGCATTTATTATTGGATTTGGATATGGAGGAGCACTAACTACACTTACCATAGTGATTCAAGAATCTGTAGATTATACTAAAAGAGGAGCAGCTACAGGTGCCAATGCTTTGTTAAAAACTATTGGACAAACTGTAGGTGTAGCTACGTTTGGAGTTATACTGAATCTAAATATTTCGAAATATTTAGATAAACTTGGCATTATTGGTGTAGCTGCTAGTAATCTATATAGTTCTAATAAACAAAGTAAAAATATTTCTGCTGATCAGGTTAAAGCTTCACTTAATTATGGAATACATTCATTAATTATTATATTTATAATAATAGCTGTAATATGTATTGGGATGTCGCTTATAATGACAAGTACACTGAAGGTATCCTCAAATGATCAAAAAAAATCATATTGAGGTAGATTTTTTTAATAAGGATATTGACTACTATTGATAATAGTACTATTATCAATAGTATTGGAGATGACAGTATGCTATCAAATGCAGAATTAATTTTATTGAAGTTTATCAAGACTAAACCTTATTATGCCTATGAACTTGAACGTTTAATAGACGATAGGCAATTAAGACAATGGGTTAAAATTTCAGGTGCAACAATCTATCAAGTGCTTGATAGATTGTGTCAGAAGGGTCTTTTAGAGTATACATTTGAAAAAGAAGGAAATATGCCTCAGAGGAAAAGATATCATATAAGTAGTAAAGGTGATGAAATATTTTTTGATTCTACAAGAGAGATTCTTCAAAATATTGAACCTTATTATTTTAATCTTAGTATAGGATTATCCTGTAGAAAATTTCTTGAAAAAGAAGAGTTTGATGAACTTATTGAAGTGCGTCTTAAAAAGTTAGAATCTTTTTTGGAGGATTTTAATAAAAGATTTGAGAAATCAAAGGAATTATACCCTACAAAAAGATTGATTATAAGAGAATACCTTCTTTCGCATTACAAGCTTGAAGAGGAATTATTAAAAAAACTTTTAAGCAAAGAAGAAGATATTAATGAGTAGTTTAGTTGCATTAAGAAGAAAGGGAACTAATAATTTTCCTGCACTCAAAGAAGTTAATTTTAGATATTTTTGGACAGGTCAATGTGTATCTTTACTGGGTACTTGGATGCAGAGGACGGCACAACAGTGGCTAGTGTATAGCCTTACAAAGTCCCCATTATTATTAGGAATTTTAGGTGTTGTACAATTCACTCCAGTGCTTTTATTTACGCTATTTGCTGGAGTATTTATAGATAGATTTAATAAAAAAAGAGTCCTTATAATTACCCAAAGCATATTAATGATGCTGGCATTTATACTAGCCTTTCTAGTATGGAGTGGCACAGTACAGTATTGGCATGTACTTGTTATTGCAGGAATAATGGGATGCGTTAATGCATGGGATATGCCTACAAGACAATCTTTTATACCAGAAATGGTGGAAAAGAAAAATATTGTAAATGCTATTGGACTAAATTCCGCAGTGTTTAATGTAGCAAGAATAATAGGACCAGCAATTGCTGGATATCTAATGGTTAGAATTGGAACTGCCTTATGCTTTTTTGTTAACGGAGTAAGCTTTATAGCCGTAATTATAGGTATAGTTTTAATTAAACCAACTTATTCACATGAGAAAAGGGCAAGTGGAAATATATTTATAGATGTAAAGGAAGGGTTAAAGTATATTAAATCAAATAAAATAATTTTAGCAGCAGTGTTATCAATGTTTGCGGTAGGAACCTTTTCTATGAATTCAGATGTCATTATTCCATCCTTTGCCACCACAGTACTTCATCAAGGCGCTGGGGGATATAGTATTCTTTTATCGGTAATGGGTGTAGGATCTTTTTTGGCAGCTTTAACCGTTGCAACTAGAAGTAGAAAAGGTCCAAGTAAAAAGCTACTTTATGGTAGTTCAATATTAGTGTGCCTTTTTCAAATTGGTTTGTTATTTACGCATTCCTATTTAGTATCATCAATAATATTATCAATGGTTGGTTTTTTTACTGTAGCCTTTTCTGCTTCAGTAAATACAACAATCCAGATAAATACAAGTAACGAATATAGAGGGAGAGTAATGAGTGTGTACACTTTAGCTAATAATGGAACTACACCTATTGGGAATCTCTTCGCAGGTGCCATTACAGAGAAATTTGCACCAAACTTCGGATTCTTTGGTTGCGGATTTATGGCCTTAATCTTTATGATTCCAATACTTTGGTTGATAAGGTTTGATAAAAAAAATGGGAAAGTATAATGAAGCTAGGAATATTAGAATGACAGGGGTGATCTACTTTGGGCTATTTTAAAGTATATGCACATAAATACTGGAAGGGATTTTCTGTAGCAGTATTTTTTGTAATACTAGAAGCATTTTGTGATTTAATGCAACCTACAATAATGTCTCAAATTGTGGACAAAGGAGTAGCAAATAAAAATTTAAATTATGTAATCAAAATGGGAATTATTATGCTTATTATTGCAGGGCTGGGAGCAATAGCTGCAACAATTCGTAACATAATATCCAGCAATGTTTCACAAAAATTAGGAACGGAAATGAGATCTGATTTATTTAAAAAAATACAAGGATTTTCTTTTGCAAATGTAGATAAATTTGAAGGAGCTACTTTAGTAACGAGGCTAACAAATGATGTTGTGCAGGTTCAAAATTTTGTGAATGGACTTATGAGGATATTTATTAAAGCACCAATTGTAGGTGTTGGAAGTATAATAATGGCTTCAAGATTAAACTTAAAGTTATCTATGATTTTATATGCAATTGTACCCATTGTGGCTATTCTTATATATGGAAATATGAAACTTGGATACCCTTTTTTTATTAAAGTGCAGAAGGCGCTTGATAGTGTAAATGGAGTTATGAGAGAATATTTATCAGGAGTAAGAGTTGTTAAAGCTTTTAATAGGTTCCAATATGAAACAGAAAGATTTGAAGAAAAAAATACGCAGCTAACTAAAAATTCTACTACGGCTATGAAAATAGCATCTATTTTCACACCGGTTATTGGACTCTCAGTAAATATTGGAATAGTACTAGTTATTTGGATAGGTGGAATAAATGTAAACAAGGGTACAATGCATGTAGGAGAAATAATTGCATTTACTAATTATATGACACAAATATTATTTTCACTTATGATGGTCACTAATGTTTTTACAATGCTAGTAAGAGCTAGAGCATCGTCAGAACGTATTAGTGAAGTATTTTCAGAAAAAAATACTATGATAAATGGAACAAAAACTACAAATAATTCAAGAATCAAAGGAAGAGTTGATTTTGAACACGTATTTTTTTCATATGATAGGGACAAGGAACCTGTATTAAAGGATATATCATTTACTTGCCTTCAAGGAGAAACTGTTGGAATAATAGGTTCAACAGGGTCTGGGAAAAGCACTCTTGTTAATTTAATTCCTAGGTTTTATGATATTTCAAGTGGAGAAGTAAAAATTAATGGTATAAATGTTATGGAGCTAGATATAAAGTCATTACGAGATAAGATAGCAGTAGTTCCACAAAAGGCACTTCTGTTTTCTGGAACAATAATGGACAACATGAAATGGGGAAGTGAAAAGGCAAGTCTAGAAGAAATACAAGATGCTTCTAAAGTAGCGCAGGCAAATGATTTCATTGAAAAATGTCCAGAAGGATATAATACTAGAATTGGGCAGGGTGGCGTTAATTTTTCTGGAGGCCAAAAACAACGTATATCCATTGCAAGAGCGTTAGTAAAAAAAGCGGAGATTCTTATACTCGATGATGCTACCAGCGCAGTTGACACGGATACAGAAGTTAAAATAAGGGAAAGTCTAAAAAAATATGCTAGGGACTTAACTTGTATTTTAATAGCACACAGAATAACTTCAGTAATGGGAGCTGACAAAATTATAGTAATAGACAATGGAGAAATAAAAGGTATTGGAAAGCATGAAGAACTTTTAAAAAATTGCAGCCTATATAATGATATATTCCTTTCTCAAATTGGAAAGGAGATGATATAGATGCCAGAGAATAAATATAAAGATACCACAAATAATGTGAATGTGCCATTTGCACATGGCAGAGGACCAAGGAGAAACATGGCACCTGTAGTAAAACCTAAAAATTTCAGAAAAACCTTAAGGCGATTATGGGGCTATTTTGGATCTGAAAGAAAAACATTATCAATAATATTTGTACTTATAATAATTGATTCTGCCATAGTACTTTTAGCACCGTATTTAATAGGACGTTCTGTGGATGCTATGACTAATAAAAATGGAAAAGTGGATTTTAATCTTTTAAGTATAATGGTAATTGCTTTACTAATATCATATTTGGCTGATGCAGCTATAAATTTGTTCCAAGGATTTGCCATGGCGTCATCTAGTCAGCGAATAGTTATGTCCATGAGAAACAAACTGTTTTTAAAGCTTCAAAAATTGCCAGTGGCTTTTTTTGATACCAATAGTCATGGAGATATTATGAGTAGACTTTCCAATGATATAGACAATGTAAGTACTACTATTTCTCAGTCGGTTATTCAGCTTATGTCAGGAATTATAACTATATTTGGTTCACTTATTATGATGATAATTTTAAGTCCAATACTTACTCTAGCTAGTTTAATTACTGTTCCATTGGTATTTTTATTAACTCGAACTATCGCAAAAAGAACGGGAAAGCTATTTAAATCTCAGCAAATGGAACTTGGAAAACTTAATGGGCATATTGAAGAAACTATATCTGGAATTTATATAGTGAAAGCTTTTAACCATGAAGATAAAACAGTGGAAGAATTTGATGAAATAAACAATAGATTATGTGAGGTAGGACTTAGGGCCCAAATATTTTCTGGATTTTTGATGCCGATTATGAATGTTATAAATAATATTGGATTTGCAGCCGTGGCTGGAGTAGGAGGAATCCTTGCAGTAGAAAATATGATTACAGTAGGTGTAATTGCAAGCTTTTTGAGCTATTCAAGACAATTTGTTAGACCACTTAATAATCTTGCTAGTATATTTAATACACTTCAATCTGCTGTAGCTGGTGCTGAAAGGGTATTTGAAATATTGGACGCACAAGAAGAAACAGAAGATGTAAAAAATTCTCGAATAATTAATAATCCTAAGGGGCATGTTCAATTTGTTAATGTATATTTTGGATATAGAAAAGACGTAAATATTCTTAAAAATGTTAATTTTGAAGCCCAGATTGGTGAAAGTATAGCACTTGTGGGACCAACGGGTGCAGGTAAGACTACAATTGTGAATTTGCTTACAAGATTTTATGATGTTACTGGAGGAAAAATATATATTGATGGAGTGGATATACGTGAATATACAAGAGATAGCCTTAGAAAATGTTTTGGCATAGTTCTTCAGGATACCTATCTTTTTACAGGGACTATAAAAGAAAATATAAAATATGGAAAACTAGATGCAACAGACAAAGAAGTGCAAAATGCAGCTAAAATGGCCAATGCGCATGAATTCATAAAAAGGCTTCCTAAAGGCTATGAAACTCAACTTTCTGAAAGTGGAAGCAATCTTAGCCAAGGTCAAAGGCAACTTTTAGCTATTGCCCGGGCAATTTTAACAAATCCATCAATATTAATATTGGATGAAGCTACTAGCAGTGTGGATACTAGAACAGAACTTAGAATCCAGGAAGCGATGCTTAAATTAATGAAAGGAAGAACTAGTTTTATTATAGCACATAGGCTTAGTACTATAAGGGATGCAGATAAAATAATGGTTATAGATGGTGGAGAGATTATAGAAATGGGGAAGCATGAAGAGCTTATAAATAAAAAAGGAAAATATTATAACATGTATTTTAATCAATATAAGAATAGCCAAGAGCAGTGACAAGTTAAGATAAGAAGATAAAAATTGTTAAGTTAAACTACGAGGAGGTTAGTCATAATGGAAATTCAAGAACTAATAGATAAACAGAATAAAGCTAATGATGTATATGACAAATTAAGCAAGACAAATAGTATGGAAGTTGTATCAGATATAATTAACAGTTTAGATGAAGAGACAGCTAAAAATGTGTTAAAGAGCTTTGTGTATGATAAAGGAAACGTAAATTGTGATAGATAGATGAAAACAATAGGAGCACCGCAAAATTCAGTATGAATTTTACGGTGCTCCTATTGGTTAGTGTTTTATCACTGTTAGGAGCATTTGGAATCTTTCACGGGCTTCAAGTCCATGAGGAATATCGGAAGGCATTATTATTGTTTCACCCGATTTAACAGTAAAAACATTGTCACCTATTGTAATTTCTGCACTGCCATCTAATATTTGAACCATAGCATCGCCAGAAGTTGTGTGGGTGCTGATACCTTCACCTTTATCCAGTGAAAATAATGTTATATTCGCAGAAGGTACTTGGGCAATGGTTCTACTTGTAACTTGACCCTCTTGGTAAGATATTAAGTCTTTTAAATTAAGAGCTTTAGAGAATTCTATATTTTTAATTAAACTATTCATATTTTGGCCTCCTTAGATTTCTTAATCATAGTATAAGCCTATTAGTGGGGAAAATATGTAACCTATGTTACCATCTTTGATATAATATAAGCCAATGAAAATTATAATTGACATTGAATAAATAATTTTATTTAATGAGTATAAACTCAATGAGTTGGGAGTCAATAATATGAAAGAGTCACAAAGAGAAAAACAAAAGATAGAAACAAGAAAGCATATTCTTGATGCTGCGTTGAAGCAATTAGCTAAAGATGGTTTAACAACTACACGCACATCAGATATAGCAACTGAGGCCAAAGTATCACATGGAACTGTATTTGCACATTTTCCAACACGTGAGATTCTTTTGGATGCAGTGATAGAGGATTTTGGTTTGCGGCTTACTAAGAGGCTTCATGAATTGGTTGGTACTAATGCTAGTATGAAGGATCTCCTTAAGGCCCATATAAAAGGCATTAGGGAATATGAAAATTTTTATACTAGATTGATTTCAGAACAGCGATTACTTCCTGAAAGTGCACGGAATTCGCTTATTATGATTCAGTCAGCTATTTCATTTCACCTTATTCAGATCGCTGAGCGTGAAATGGAAGAATGTAAAATACGTAGGATGCCTATTGATTTGCTATTCAATATGTGGGTTGGATTAATTCATTACTATCTTATTAATGGCGATATGTTTGCGCCTAATGAATCGGTTTTAGAAAGATATGGTGAGCAACTAGTTGAACATTATATGAATTTGATCAAACTAAAATAAAGGAGGAGATATTATAATGAAAATTTGCATAGCTTGTGGAATGCCAATGAAAGTTAAAAAAGATTTTGCTATGGGGGATGAGAAAAAAGATTATTGTATTTACTGTGCAAGACCCGATGGTACAATGCAGTCCTATGAGGAAAAGCTGGAGTCCATGACCGGATTTATTATTAAAACTCAAGGACTAGATAGGAATGTGGCAGGCAAAGCAGCTAAAGGAATGCTGGCTAAACTTCCAGCTTGGAAAGTATAATTTAAAATTATATTCAGAAATAAAAATCTAAGGAGCGAGATAAAATGAAATACGATAATTTCTTCCTGCCTGTGGGAAATCTTAGTGATGCAAAAGAATTTTACCATATCATACTGGGCTTAGACTTAAAATTTGATTTTTCATCAAGTGGTATGATTGCATATAAGGTTGGGGATGAAGAGCCTGCGATAATTTTGAAAGATAAATCTAAATTTGAGAACGTCAAACCTACAATTTGGTTTGTTGTCGATGATGTTGTAAAGGAATTTGAAAGGTTAAAGGATAGAGGAATTACATTTTTAAGTGAACCGTTTGGGATTAGAACAGGTATTTCTGTTGAATTTGAAGACCCTTTTGGGAATAGGCTTGGAATAACTGATTACTCCAAGGTTGCTAACGAGTTTTAAGTTTATAAAGATTTGATATTATGTAACAGCAAAACAAAAGGCGGGAAGATAAATCCCCGCCTAATTGATTTTTGTAAGGTAGTCATAAGCATACTGGGCATGAAGTGCACTGGCAATTAAAAGGCAATCTTCATCCACATTAAACTTTTCATTATGGTGAGGATATTTAGCATCTTTTTTTTCATTTCTTGCACCTACTAAAGCAAATACACTAGGTATTTTTTCAGTGTACTCAGAAAAATCTTCTGAAATTAATAATTTAGTGTCTTTTAATAAGGCATCTTCTGACAGAATAGTGGTAACAGCTGACTCACCAATTTTAGACAGTTCAATGTCATTAATTACTGGTGCAACAGCAAAGCTATAGTCAAGGTTTGCTGTTGCACCATAGGATTTAGCTGTATTTTCTATTATTCGTCTCATAGCTACTGGTATTTTTTTTCTAACATCATTATTAAAACATCTTGCAGTACCAAATAGTTCAGCATTATCAGCTATAATATTGTATTGCGTTCCAGCTTTAAATGTACCAATGCTTACAACAGCAGGTTCTAGTGGATCAATTTCTCTACTTACTATAGATTGTAAATTCAATACTATAGCAGATGCTACTACTAGTGCATCAATGCCTTGATTGGGCTTTGCACCATGACCACCTTTACCGGTGACAGTTATTTTAAAGGTATCGGCAGAAGCCATTTTGGGACCTGCGTCTATTGAAATTTTACCACATTCAATATCACTAATAACATGTAAGCCAAAGATACTGTCAATTCCATCAAGAATGCCTTGCTCAATGATTTTTTTAGCACCCTGACCCATTTCTTCACCAGGTTGAAATATAAGTTTTACAGTTCCAGGAAGTTCATGCTGAATTTCTTTTAAAATTTTAGCAGCACCTAAAAGTGATGCCATATGTGCATCATGACCACATGCATGCATACAACCTTTATTTTGTGATTTATAGCTAACTGTTGTACATTCAGTAACACTAAGTGCATCCATATCTGTACGAAGAGCAATGGTTTTGCCTTTTTTATGCCCTTCTATTGTTGCCAGTATTGAAGTATTGTTGTTTCCTGACTTATATGGAATGCCCATTTTATCAAGTTCTTTTTTTATCCTCTTTGATGTCTCATATTCTTTAAAACTTAATTCAGGATGACTATGAAAATGTCGTCTTAAATCTAACATATAATCCTTGTATTTTAAAGCAATACTATTAATATCCATAATCATTCTCCTATCTCAATATAATTAATTTTTTAACTTGTATATGGTTTTTAGTATGTAGAAATATCAACCCAATCAGCTTTGGTTAAGTTCAGCATTTCTAAAGGTGTAATCTTAAGAGCTGTGCTTTTAGATCCTGCAGCAGGGTATACATATTCAAAATCACGTATGGATTCATCAAGAAATACTTCAACATTATTATTTATTCCAAAAGGACATACACCACCAACAGGATGACCAACCTTTGGCTCAACTTCTTCGAAACTAAGCATTTTTGCTTTTGTTTTAAAATATTGTTTGAATTTTTTATTGTCCACTCTAGCATTGCCTCTTGTAACAATTAAAATAATCCTTTCCTTAACTTTAAAAGCAAGGGTTTTTGCAACGAACTCTGGCTGGATTCCTAACGTTTCTGCAGCAAGATCAACAGTCGCACCGCTTTGCTCAAGTTCAAAAACAGGATCTTCCATGTTTTTTTCTAAAAAAAAATTTCTTACATTTTCCACACTCAAAATATGGTCCCTCTTTTCTAAAAATTTTCTACAATGCTAACATTAAAACTAAGATTTGTCAATATTTATTTAAGATTTGTAGGTGTACATATTTATAACATAGCTTATAATGTAATATATGAGTAATAAAGGTGAGGTGTAAGTGTTGAGTAAAATAATATTAGTAACGGGTGGAGCAAGGAGTGGTAAAAGTGCCTTTGCAGAATCCTTATATAGTGGAAATAAGCAAGTAGTTTATATAGCTACATCAAAAGTAGATGATGGAGAGATGAAGGAAAGAGTAGAACTTCATAAAAAGTCAAGACCAAGTGAGTGGGTAACATATGAGGGGAATTATGATATATATAAGGCTGTTACAGATGCAGAAAATTATATTTTAGATTGTCTAACAGTAATGTCCTCTAACATAATGTTTGATATTACCGGAAATTTAGAAAAAATACCACAAAACATGCAAAGTGAAGTTGAAAACGCAGTGATGAAAGAAATAAAAAATTTAATAAAAAAAGTTGAAGATGTTCAAGGAAATCTTGTGATTGTTACTAATGAGGTTGGATCTTCAATAGTGCCAGAAAATCATGTGGCCAGGGTTTACAGGGACATAATAGGAAAAATAAATCAAAAGGTAGCAAGGCTTTCCTCGGAAGTATATCTAGTAACCTGTGGAATACCAATAAAGGTGAAATAATATGATAAAGGGTTTGATACTGGGATTGCAATTTTTAACAAGATTGCCTGTGAATATAAATGTAGATTATGACAGAAAAAATTTAACAAAGGCTACATTCTATTTTCCTTTTATTGGTATGCTAATTGGTGCTATTGCAGCAATTATATATTATGTATTTAGTTTTATAAATAATGATATGGCGGCGCTCTGCGCAGTTTTATCACTAGTAGTTACAACTGGTGGATTACATATGGATGGTCTTTCAGATACAGCAGATGGCTTTTTTTCTTCAAGACCTAAAGAAAAAATATTGGAAATAATGAAGGATAGCAGGGTTGGCGCTTTTGGAGTTATAGCCATAGTTATGGACTTGTTATTTAAATATGTGGTTATTAAAAGTATGGATAAAAATATGGCAATGGTATATATTATTTTATCTAGTGGGATATCAAGAACCATGGTGGCAATGTTTTTTTCCTTTGGAAAGTCACCAAGAAAAGGTGGCATGGGTGATATGCTTATAAATAAGGATTCAAAGAAGTATTTCATTGTTTCAGCTATAATTTTTATTTTAGTTGGTGCTTTTATTGCAAAATATAATTTTTTGATTGTAATACTCACAGTGATTATTTTTTCTTTATTATTCATGAGGTATTCTTATAAAATAATAGGTGGAGTAACTGGTGATGTATTTGGCGCAAATGCTGAATTATGTGAAATTTTAGCATTGATAGGATTTGTGGTGGCCCAAAAATGGATATAGTTTTTGTAAGACATGGCAAAACTCTTTTAAATGAAAAAAATGCATACGTAGGAATCATAGACACCGAAATATCATCTAAAGGAAAAAAAGAAATTGAAAATTTAAGCAAATTATTGAAGGGAATACAATTTGATAAGATTTTTTCAAGTCCATTAAAGAGAACAATTCAAACTACTGAAATAATAACAGGGGATAATTATGTTATTGACTATAGACTTAAGGAAATGAATTTTGGAATATTCGAAGGTCTTTCTTATAATGAAATATGTGAAAAATATCCTGTAGAGAGTAAAGAATGGTCAGCAGACTATTTTAATTATAAAATCCCACGTGGTGAGAGTCTAAAGGAAGTGTTTAATAGAACAGAGAGTTTTCTCAAGTATATTTCTGGGCTCAAGGGCAAAATACTAGTTGTAACACATGGAGGAGTAATAAGCTGTGCACTATCACTTGTATTTAATAAACAGGACTACTTTTTTAAGTTTAAGATAGTCCATGGAAGGATGAATATTATAGCTATTGAAGATAATTATATGTATATAAAAGGTATAAATTGTTTTGACAAAGAAATTTTAAAGTAAGCATGCGTAGCTTAGCAAAATAGTGTAGGATATGATTAGCTTTTTCTATTTTTGATAAAGTTCCACCTGTAATATAGTTGACTAATCAACTATATTGTGATATTATAGTTTTAGAGAAGTGGTGAAAGAATATGGATATGGATAATAAAGCAAGGAAATTAATTAAGTTAAATGGACGTATATATAGGTGTACCCAAGAGTATTTAGAAAAAAAACTAGAAAAATTTAGTCTTTCCATTGGTACCTATCCATTTTTACTTACATTGAGTGAAAATGAAGGTGTATGTCAAAATAAAATAAGTAAAGAGCTTAATGTGGATAAAGCTATGGCTACAAGAAATGTTAAAAAACTTATAGAACTTGGATATATAAGGAAAGAGGAAAATAGAGAAGATACAAGAGCTTATAAACTTTATATAACAAGTAAGGGAAAAGAGATAATACCTGAAGTAATTGAAATAATAAAAGAATGGATTGATATTCTAGTTCAGGGTAGTAGTGACGAAAAAATAGAGGAATCAATAAGATTTCTCGAGAAGGTTTTAATTAATGGTAAAAGACATAAAAAAGAATGTATTGAAAGGATGAAAAACTTTGAGTGAGACAGAAAGTACCGTATTTAAAAACAGATGGGTTATTTTAGTTAATGTATTATTAGCAACATTTATGGCCACATTAGATGGAAGTATTGTAAATGTAGCATTGCCAGTTATGTCACAAAAGATGCATGTTAGTATGGGAGAAATAGAATGGGTAGTTACCAGCTTTCTTATAGCGGTTGCTGCAACAATTCTAATATTTGGTAGACTAGGGGATATTATAGGTAAGACTAAAGTATTTCAATTTGGAGTTGTATTGTTTACCATAGGTTCCTTATTGTGTGGGTTTACAGATTCACTTCCAATACTTGTAGCAGCAAGGGTTTTACAGGCCATTGGAGCATCGGCAACTATGGCAACGAGTCAAGGAATAATAACACATGTTTTTCCGCCAAATGAACGGGGAAGAGCTCTTGGAGTTATAGGAACTTTTGTTGCATTAGGCGCAATGGCGGGTCCACCACTTGGAGGAATGATAGTTTCAGCTGTAAGTTGGAAATATATATTTTTAATCAATGTACCAATAGGAATTATAGTATTTATAATGACCACTAAAATATTCCCTAAATCAGGGGAAGCTAAAGATGAAAAAATGGATGTAAAGGGAGCAGTATTATTTGCAATAACCATGGTAGCATTATTTGTAGCCATTGGACAAGGACAAAATACAGGATATAACAATCCTATAATTATATCTGTGTTTATTCTTTCAATAATATCATTTATATTATTTATAATTGTTGAGAAAAAATCAGAGCTTCCACTACTTCAATTAAATATATTTAATAATAGTTTGTTTTCCATAAGTATAGGATGCGCTTTCATAGCATTTGTAGCAATAAGTGCATCAAATATTATATTACCTTTTTATTTTCAAGATGCACAAAAATTATCACCAGCAGTAACAGGAATTCTTATGATGGTATCACCAATTGTTTTAGCAGTAGTGGCTCCATTTAGTGGATATTTATCAGATAAGATTGGTTCACTAATTCTTACCTTGATTGGACTTACATTGTCTAGCTTAGGATTACTACTAATAGCTATGTTAGATGCAAAATCGCCACTAGTGTTTCTTATGGCGTTTATTGTAATAATGACCATTGGAAATGGGATGTTCCAATCACCTAATACTTCACTTATTATGTCAACAGTGTCAAAGGATAAGCTTGGTATAGCAGGAAGTATAAATGCATTAGTAAGAAATGTGGGAATGGTTGCAGGAACCTCACTAGCAACATTGTTATTATATAATAGAATGAGCCACAAAATAGGATATAGAGTTATAGATTATGTAAATGGTAGAGCGGATGTATTTATGTATGGGATGAGATATGTATATTTGTTTGCGGGTATAATATCTGCAATAGGTGCTATAATAACTGGGATAAGATTTTATAACAGCAAAAAAATAAATAAAAATATTGAAGATCAAATTGAATTTCAAGAGGGAATTAAATAAAAAAATGTGACAGCTAAAAATAGCAAAAAGATTACCTGAATTTGTTTTATACAAATTCAGGTAATCTTTTTTCATTTATTTATCATGTTAGGGGCTTGTCTTGACATATATTTTTATAAGCAAAGTATTAGGAAGCATCAAAAAATAACAAGCTACTATTCTGGTGTATTTTGTAATATGCTTCATCGCCATAATTATTACTTTGTTATAAATTTAGGTGGGAGGAAAAACATGGAGTTCAGTGAATTAATAAAAAGTGATAGAGAAAAAAGTGACAAATTCAAGTTTCAAGGTAGTTTTTTGGAGTATCTGAACCTAGTAAAAAAGAATCCAATGATAGCAGAACTAGCACACAAAAGAATGTATGATTTAATAATAAAAAATGGTTTTGAGATTTTAAATCCAGAGGAAAATCATAGGATAAGAAAAATATATGGAAATGACATAATTAAAAAATATAATTTTTTTAAAAATGACTTTTTTGGTATTGATAAAGTAATTATGAAATTAGTGAATTATTTTTATTCTGCATCAATGAGAGGGGAGGAATCAAGACAAGTATTGTATTTAGTGGGACCAGTTGGCGCAGGAAAATCATCACTTGTTGACTCACTTAAAAAAGCTCTTGAGAGTGCTGAACCAATATATTATCCAAGGGGATGCCCAATGCATGAGGAGCCACTTCATTTAATACCTAAACATCTTAGAGATGAATTTAGTGAAGCACTTGGCATTGAAATTGAAGGAGATTTATGCCCAATTTGTAAACATAGATTGGTCCATGATTATCATGGTGAGTACGAAAAGTTTATGGTGGACACAACTACCTTTTCAATAAGATCAAGAAAAGGTGTGGGAGTAGTTCCTCCGGTAGATCCAAATAATCAAGATACTTCAATACTTACTGGTTCTGTAAATATATCAAAAATGGATATGTACCCAGAAGATGATCCTAGGATATTTTCACTAAATGGAGCATTTAATGTAGGTAACAGAGGACTAGTAGAATTTATAGAAGTATTCAAAAATGACGTGGAGTATCTTCATACGATCATTACCGCAACACAAGAGAAATCAATACCATCACCAGGTAAGGGTTCTATGATTTACTTTGATGGGGTAATACTTGCTCATTCTAATGAGTCTGAGTGGAATAGGTTCAAGTCAGATCATACCAATGAAGCTATTTTAGATAGAATTGTTAAGATTGAAGTACCATATTGCATGGAGCTTAACGAGGAAGTTAAAATTTATAAAAAAATATTAGGTAAGAGCTATTTTGATGCACATATAGCACCACATACTATAGAAACTGCAGCCAAATTCGCAATACTTACAAGGCTTAAGCCATCTAATAAGGTTGATACATTAACCAAATTAAAAATATATAATGGGGAAGAAATTGTGGAGAAGGGGACGACTAAAAAAATAGACATAACTGAACTAAAAGAAGAAGCAGGACTTGATGAGGGAATGAGTGGAATTTCCACAAGATTTATTATTAAAGCAATAGACAATGCACTATCCGTTTCAGAGTTTGATTGCATAAATCCATTAAGTATTATGGAGAGTATTATAAGATCAGTTAAAGATTTAGACATTGCTGAGGATGAAAAGAAAAAATATTTAGGTTTTATCCAAGATAGCATTAGAAAAGAATATAATAATATACTTGAAAAGGAAGTTACCAAGGCATTCATTAACAGCTTTAGAGAGCAGGCAGAAACACTTTTCAATAATTATCTTGATAATGCAGAGGCATTTGTGAATAAAAATAAAATCAAAGATAAATCCACAGGTGAGGAACTTAATCCAGACGAAAAATTTATGAGATCCATAGAGGAGCAGATAGTTATCTCTGAAAATTCAGCCAAAGGATTTAGAAGTGATGTTACGTCTTACATGTTTTATGTAGTAAGAAAAGGCGGGAAAATTGATTATACGTCCTATGAGCCTTTGAAAGAAGCCATAGAAAAAAAATTAACAAATTCAGTGAAGGATATATCACGAATAATAACTAAATCAAGGATTAGAGACAAAGATCAAGATGAAAAGTATAGTACTATGGTTCTACAGATGAAGGAAAATGGATATTGTGATCATTGCTGCGATGTAATATTAAAATATGCAGCTAACAATTTGTGGAGGGATTGATAAGGTGACTATATTTAAAGAGCACGATAATACTAATATAGGAGGGGATAGGTCAGTTGAGGATAGAAGAAGACATAGGCAATTAGTTGAGAAATCAATAAAGGAAAATTTAGGAGATATTTTATCTGAAGAAAGTATAATAGGTCAAAGTAAAGATAAAAAGATTAAAATACCTATTAGAGGAATAAAAGAATATCAATTTATATATGGTAAAAATACACCTGGTGTTGGAAGTGGTGATGGGGATGAAAAAAGAGGTCAGGTCATAGGAACGGATAGAGGTAATGAAGGTGCTAATGGAAATCAAGGTGCAGGCAATGAAGAAGGAGAAGATATTTACGAAACGGAAATTACTTTAGAAGATGTACTTAATTACTTGATGGAAGAACTAGAACTTCCAGAAATGGATAAGAAAAAATTCAGCAAAATAATAACGGAAAATGGAACTAAAAAATCCGGATATCAAAAACATGGTATAAATCCAAGGCTTGCTAAAAAGAGAACTACAATTGAAAAAATAAAAAGGGAGCAGAATAAAAAAAGAGCATTGATAGAAGAGGGGCTTGAAGAAAAAATAGAAAGATTTCCATTTAATAATGATGACCTTAGATACTACAGAATAAAAAAAACATATAAAAGAGAGTGCAATGCGGTTATTTTTTGTGTCATGGATGTTTCAGGGTCCATGGACAGTACAAAAAAATATTTGGCACGGTCATTCTTTTTTATTCTTTCGCAATTTGTTAGTACAAAATATTCAAATGTGGAGACGGTTTTTATTGCACATTCAACTATAGCTAAAGAAGTAAATGAATTTGAATTTTTTCATAAGGTGGAATCTGGAGGCACATATATATCTAGTGGCATAAACATGGCATTAAATATAATTGATAAAAGGTATAATCCTGCGTATTGGAATATATATGCATTTTATGTGAGTGACGGAGATAATTGGTCTGAAGATAATGAGAAAACAGTTATTGCAGTTAATGAATTATGCGAAAAATGCAACATGTTAGGTTATGCAGAAATAATGAGTGGCTATTACACCACAAACATAAAGGATAGACTTATGCGGGAAGTGGAGAGTAAAAAATTTATTGCAGTTTCAATTAAAAGAAAAAATGATTTGTGGAATGCACTTAAAGAGATGCTGAAAAAGGAATAAACAAGTGACAAGTGACAAGTTCAATGATTAATTTGTGGAGGAGTAATGGAAATATTGGAATACAGTTTAAATGAGATAGAAGATTGGAATGAAAGGATTGAAAAAATAGCAAAAGAATTTGGACTTAATTATTATGAGCAGGAATTCGAAATGATTGGGTATAAGGAGATGCTAGCTTATGAAGCCTATCTAGGAATGCCATCTAGATATCCACATTGGAGTTTTGGCAAGGCCTACGAAAAGAGCAGTACTATATACAAATATAATTTAAGTGGTCTTCCATATGAAATGGTAATAAATTCAGACCCCTGTATTGCATATCTTATGAAAGAAAATACTTTGCTTTTGCAAATATTAACAATTGCTCATGTATATGGACATAATGATTTTTTTAAAAATAACAGACTTTTTGCAGAGGGCACTCGTGCAGGGTATACAGTAGAAATGTTTAAGGCTCATGCTGATGCTGTGAGGAGTTATATTAATGATCCAAGTATTGGATACAAAAGGGTTGAGAGAATCTTAGATGCAGCACATGCTATCAAGTTACAGACTAAAAGAACTATTGGTGAAGTAAAGGTTAGCGAAGAGGAACTTAAAATTAAAATTATAAAGGATTATGTGGATAGTAATACTAGAAGAAGTATTATTGAACCTTACCAAGAAAAAAAAATAAGGGATCTGAGCAAGGTACCTTTAGAACCAGAAGAAGATGTATTATACTTTATTATTAAATACGGAAACTTGCAGGAATGGGAACAAAATTTATTAGAAATAGTAAGGCAGGAAACAGCATATTTCGTGCCACAAATTGAAACTAAAATAATGAATGAAGGATGGGCCAGTTTTTGGCATTACAATATATTAAAAAAACTTAATTTACGGGATGAACTTTATTTAGAATTTATTAAACGTCATAATGATGTAATAGCACCAGGTATGGGATCAATAAACCCATATTTTATCGGGTTTAAAATTTTTAGCTTTCTTTATGAAAAATTTGGAATAGAAAAGATATTTGAGGTTAGAGAACTGGAGAGAGATGAATCTTTTTTAAGAAGATATCTAACAGAAGAACTTTGTAATGAGTTAAACCTGTTTGAGTATGTAAAGGAATCAGATAAATATGTTATAAAGGAAGTTTCAGATAAAAGTGGATGGATTAATATAAGAAATACTCTTTGTTCTTCCTGTGGTATGGGATCAGTACCAGTAATAAGGATACAGGATATGTCACTTCAGGATAAAACTTTAGTTATAGAACATGTGTATGATGGAAGAGAATTAAATAACACTTATGCAGAAGAAACACTAAAATACGTATTTGAACTTTGGGGACACAAAGTAATTTTAAAAACAAGAAATGATGATGAAGAGGTCAATATTATATGTGAGGAAAAGGATAAGATAATCAGGAAAATCATATAAAGCAGTGATAAGTTTATGAAATGTTTTCTACCAAAAATCCATGAATAAAATAGGGCTGTTTCACAATATAAAAATTTTTTGTTGTGAAACAGCTTTATTTTATTCAAAAAAAGTAAAAAATGGATTGTAAAAAAAATTGGATAAACTTAATTTAATGCGGAATAATAAAAGAACAATAGGATTAAGGTGATAAAAATGAAAAAAATAATTTTATGTATTATAAGTATATGTTTAATTGTAAACAACCCCTGCGTAGTAGAAGGTAAAACAAATATAAATCATGACAAATATTCAGAAACCATGAAACAAGATATACTCTGCTTAATGATGGCCTATCCTGAAAATATTACAGCTGTGATTAATGAAACCGGTGGGAATGTATATATTGTTATGAGTTCAGGTAAAAAAATTTTATATGATGACAAGATGAAAAAAAATCCAGAACAAAAATTTCAGAATACTGATTTGCAGGATATGATGGAAGAAATATACCCACTAGAGACTACAAGGAAACTAATGGAAAAGGATAAAAATCCAGGAAGAAACAGAGTATATGAGATACTTGATGAGGTATACGGAAGAGGAAGAAATGCAATAGAGCATAATTTAAAGAATACTAATTTAGTTTATAGAAAACTACAGTTTAATGGAAATAATAAAGCCTCAGCTTCCTTGCAAGAGACATTTAAGGAAATTACAGCTATGGTGGGTAAAAGCGGGAATATTTATTCTTCTGTATTTCCTTTAAATGGCACCTATAACTATAGATTGATTTCTGGTACAAATAAATTTAGTCCACATGCCTATGGAATAGCTATAGATTTAAATCGCGATAGAAGGGATTACTGGAAATGGGCATCAAGAGAAGAAGGTCAAAAACGATTGGACGTTTATCCTAAAGAAGTTGTGGATATATTTCAAAAAAATAATTTTGTTTGGGGTGGGAAATGGGGACATTTTGATACCTTACATTTTGAATACAGACCTGAAATAATTATGAAAGCAAAATATTTTGGAAATGCTAATACAAATAGGCGAAATTGGTATGAAGGAGTTCCTACTAATGATCAGCAGGTTAAAAATTGTGTTGATAAAATTAATAAAGTACTAGAGTGAAGGAGTAAACTATGGGCTATTTTTGGAGAAAAAACAGCAAATTTTTAATAAAAACAGTATTATTAAGCTTTATGTGTATAAGTCCATTTATCACTAGCTTGGCTATGGGTGAAGAAATATCTGATCATAAGCAGGAGGTAGAGAAGGCTATTAATTCAATTTTCAACAATAGAAATAAGGCACTAATTAATGGTGATTCAGCTCTAATTAAAACTATTTTTGATACTAACACAAAATACGGTACTTGGGCATATGATCATGAAAAGAAAAAAATGCAATATATACACAATTGGCAGGAGAAACAGGGAATTAAATTTACTGAAATAAAGCCCAATATAGTGATAAAAAGGATAAAAGAAAAAAGCATAGATAGTTATTCTGTAAATTTATTATGTTCTACAGAATACAAATATCAATATGATAATCAGCCATCTGTAGAAAATAGTTCAAGGATAGGAACTTATCATATATTAAATATTGTAAATAGAAGTGGAAATTGGATAATAACAAAAGAATGGTATAAAGATCCTTTCGCCGATTCATTGTACCTTGATAATATTAAAGCCTATTCTAGCAAGGAGTTTATATTATCCCAAAATTCAACTGATAATAATATTGGTGATAGAAGGTTAAAGGCGGCATTATATGCTGAAGAATATTGTGGAGCTGCTAGTGAAGGGAAAAACGGATATAAATACAATAAAAAATATAGAGATTATAATCCACAAGGTGGGGATTGTGCCAACTTTGCTTCTCAGATTTTGTTTGAAGGCGGAAAGTTTAGGAAAAATGGTGCTTGGAATTATGATAGCGGAGGTGCAACAAGAGCTTGGCTAAACGCTGATGGTTTTAAAAATTATATGATTAATAGTGGCAGAGCATCTCTAATTGCACATGGGAGTTATGATAAAGTCTATAAAGTTTCATATAAGATGAAACCTGGGGATTTTGTGGCTTATGAAAAAAAAGGTGATATTACCCATATATCAACAGTGACAGGAAATGATTCTAGAGGGTATGCTTTAGTTAGTTGCCATAATACAGATAGAAACAAGGTGCCTTGGGATCTTGGATGGAGTGATAAAAATATTAAATTTTGGCTTGTACATGTGAACTACTAAGTGAGAATCAAAATTTTAATTTTGTTAGTCGAACTTACTCAGCGAGCACAGCGAGTCGAGTTTCCATTAAAAAATAATGATTTCTATATATAAAAGGCCATATTATCCATAATAAAAATATTATTATGGGTAATATGGCGAAATCCATTAAATTTATAATTTTAATTGTCAATTTGGATTGATAGATTTTAAAACTTTAAATGTAGAATTACATAAATCTACTCTAACCTTAGTATTTTCAAAGATATTTTGTGTAAGATCTTTTGATAAGGACTTCATGGAGGTAACTAATTTTTTATCATTCAAGTAATCAGGGTTTATTATTATGGAGAAAATATATAAATTATTTTGTTCATCTATTTTCATACCCATCTGGGAATTATTATCAAATAAACCTTCAGATTGCAAGTAGTCTCCTATATTTTTTGCTTTAGCCTTTGTTATATTGTCAGTATAGTAGAGCTCATTTTTATTATAGCTTATGTAATTGTCGGGAATGGAAATAGAATATATGAGGGAGGCAATAATTACACCTGTAACAAATATACAAATAATTATTGGTAACAAATAAGAAGCCATTTTCCCAGAATTTTGAATATGTTGTGAATATAGTTCTTGTTGTGAAGTCTTGAAATATGTTCCAAGACCAGCATTTACAGCAAAGAATGCATATTTAGTTATATTATTTGGAATTATAAAAGTTAAAGCTGTAGCAACTATAAAACCGACGATAACTGATAATAGGTATGTCCATTTTTTTTTCTTATTTCCACAGCGACCATAATTAACTGCATACATAATTCCGGCAGGTAAAAATGAAAACAATATAGAAAATATAATGAATGATCTAGGATTCCATAATTTTTTCATTGATGTTGTATTAATTTCTGACATTAGTAACCTCCTTAATATAATGATATCCAAATCATAGCATGATTTTAACCAGTTGTCATTATATTATAGTTGAGGGAATCAGGAGATGTATTACTTAAAATATAAAAATTCTAAAGTTGAAATGTCTAATAAAACACGAGTTTAATTGTCTAAAACTCAAGAATTATCCTCATTTTCCTGGGAAATACTTAGAGTCATCAATAAATCATTATTTTTATCATTAGCATTAGCAAAGAATACAGATATATGTATATGCCCTTTATCGAAGGAGTTAGAGGATTTATCACCTTTTTTATATGAAATAAAAGCTGATTTTATATTATTAACGTATTCATCTGGATTAAGGGTATCACTGTAGGTTTGTATAAGTTTTTTGAAAGTAGACTCGTCTAACAATCCATTTTTAGTTACTATAATGTTAAGAAGAAGAGACTGGGTTAAACTTTTCTGTTCTGAAGTATCAAAATATACACCAGTAGTTACTCCGGCAGATGACCTAGTATTAGGGTCACTAACAAATTTAGTATATATGTAGTTTATGTAAGCATTGTTAGAAGTTGGAGATTTTGATTTAGCCATATCGTAAGAATTGCCTAATATAACACCAATTTCGTCATTTCGTTTATCTGAAATAGCTATTTGTTTTTTTATAAAAGGTGAAAAATTTGGATTGAATGGTTTATTTTCAGATGCATTAATATGAAAAATATTAATATTATTGATAATTGTATTTAACGAAATAAATAGTAATGGTAAAACAATTATCAGAGCAATAATTATAATATTTCTTTTTCTTGTAGTTGTTATAATTTTTTTTATAAATTTAGGTTGAGTTACAATTGATATTTTATCCACAGTTGTTATGTTAATTAATGAATAATCGCCAGTTTTATATCCTGATAATTCAACTTTTTCATCTAAGTGTAATTTCCCGTCACCTCTACTCAAATATGCCACCTCATTTTATATTTTCTATTATTTGTTACATTTTCTGAATTCAAACCTAACAGAATCTTAAGAAAAAGTATCCTGAAATAAAGTAATTGATATGCTGAGATACAGAAAATCGTCTTGTGGATAAATTGTAATTTTAAGATCCATATCATCAACAGTAAAAGTTTTTGAATCTTTTTTTATTTGATAATAGTCATTACATGCTTGTTTAATTTGGGCAGATATATAATTTGTTGTAAGTTTAGGACTAAAAGAAGTTAGAATTTTGTTAAAGTTACTATCAAGTTTTACATCTTCACCTGGTCTTATCCTATTTAAATATATGTGCATTTTTTGATATAAATTGTTATTTGATGAGGGTACAAAATCAATGCCATCAGTTATTCTAGTAATGTCATCAGTCTCAGGATGATCACTTAAATAAGAATATTTATCGTCTACATAATTGCTAATTGGTGATGATGTTTTTGTTACTGTATATTTATTTCCCAGTATTTTTACAAGTGAATTATGTCTAGTCTCAGATGCTTTTATTCCATCCTTGATTATTTTGACATAATGTGGAGAAATAGTGATGGATTTATTTGGGTTAGTATTAATATAACTTGGCTCCAACAAATTTGATATAAATATACAATAAAGTACTACTAAAATAGATATAACAAAATACTTTTTATGTAGATGTGGTAAAATGTTTTTTATTTTTTGTTTAGTATAAATGATTTTAGGTTTTAAAAAAGTTGTATTATTATCAATTTTTTTTTCTATTATTGTAAAATCACCTGTTATATATTCAGTCATTTCGCCTAGTCTATTTGTTTCTAGGTTACCTTTAGGGCTACGCAATTACCTCACCTCATATACATAAGTCTCATCGAATGCTTTAACTGCAAAGTTAAAATCTTCTGCGTTTTTGATTTCACCATAGCTATCTCCAGATAACTTGGGATAGAAGTACAACACATATTTTTGTTTATTAAACTCTATGATTTTAAAAAGTTGGTCATATTCCAAATCTTGAACTATTCCAAGCACATTATAAGTATTAATTTCATCGGTTTTGTTATTTTTAAATTGTAAGGTTTTATTTAAAAAAGTATAGACAATCACCTTATCATTATCACAGAAATCTATTTTTCCACCAATCTCACATCTGTCACAAGCTTCAATTTTACAATTATTATCACATTTAAAGCATTTACATTTTGTGCAAGCTTTTAGTTGAACAAAAATATTTTCTTTACTTTTTATAAATATACGGAGATTTTTTACTTCTTCATCATTAGAAGATAATATTCTATTTAGGAATCCTTTTATATGTTCTTTTGAAATAATGTCTTCAATGTAATCTTGGCACTCATTTAAAATAGGGAGATACTTAATGTATTTTCTTGAATTTAGCTTTTCTTTATCTACAAAGGATTCTATGTCATCCAAATTAAAAATTACATCTGAATATAAAGATTTTATTTCTGCTAGCTTTTTACTAAGATTATTGTAACCTATCATAGTCTATGACACCTCATTTCGTTATAGTTATTTTAATCATTTTCTAAAATTTCAATTGGATCTTTTTTGTCTTCTATAATAATTACGGTCATACATAAATTATTATCTATTTCAGAAACATAAGAAACAGACACACGTATATTGCCTTTGTTTAATGAAAAGCTAGCTTTACCATTCTTTTTAAAGTTAGTACAAACTGTCTTGATATTAGTAACCAATTCATTGGGATTAAGGTTATCACTATAGGTTTGTATGATTTTACTAAATGCAACCTCATCAAATAAACCATCCTTAGCTATTGTAAGATCAATAAGGAGATTCTGATCTAATTCTTTTTGCTGAGAAGAATCAAAGGAGACTCCTGTTGTTACTGAAAAATTATAGTTTGTACTAAAATTACGATGGCTGTAATCTATGTTAACTTCACTAGAAGTAGGAGCTTTTGATTTAGTGGTGTCGTAAGAATCACCCAATATGGTGTCAATTTTAGAACTCCTTTCGTCTGAAATTTTTATTTGTCTTTTAATAAAAAGTGAAAAATTTGGGTTGAATGTGTCATGATTTTTTTTGTATGAATCTAAGGTATTCACCCTGGTGACTATAATAAATAGAGGTGGTAAAAAAATTATCAAAAGAACTATTAAGATATTTCTTTTAGTATGTTTTTTTCTTGGAATACTTGCATTATTTTTTATAACTTTAAGTGGCTTTATAGTTGCTGATTTTATCAATGAAGAATTAGGAATTTTATTTCTTGATAATTGATTTTTTTTATTTGATTTTGATTTTTCGCCACCTCTACTCAAATAAGGCACCTTCTTATACATATATTTTATTTTTTGATTATTTACGATTAATACTAATAAGTAGATTTCAAAATTAATTATAATAAATTACAGGTAAAAACACTGAAAAATCCATTAAATAGTAATAATAAATGCATAAAATGGTTTTTCGAGCATGCCATTATAGGATATCAATAATAGGTTAAACTTGCAAGGTAAGTGAGAATCAAAATTTCATATTTTGTCATTCGAACTTACTCAGGGAGCGCAGCGAGTCGAGTTTCCTTAAAAAATCATGATTTCTATCATGAAAAGGATA
>NZ_KK366007.1:478322-619111 GCF_000686725.1 Clostridium akagii DSM 12554
CCTTAAAAAATCATGATTTCTATCATGAAAAGGATATATAATCGACAATAATCAAAATTTTAATTTTGCCATTCGAACTTACTCAGGGAGCGTAGCGAGTGGAGTTTCCTTAAAAAATCATAATTTCTAGCTAGAAAAGGAGTATATTACCACAAATAAATAACTTCCAATATGGTCTATTTATATTGGGAAGTTATTTAAGTTGTTTATAGCTTGAATTGTTAATACTAATATAACTTGGATCATGCTATTATTTATCTATTTTATCTACTAATTTTTATTTAAGAACTAAATCTAAGGTTGTCTTCATAAAAGTCCAATGATATTGTTAATGTACTATGAGAATGATATTGAGAGGATGATAACCATGGATCAAGTGCTAATTAACGGTAAAAAGTATACCTATATAAAGGATTTTAAACACAATGATTTGCTTAGAAAAAGTTACAATGAGTTAACACAAAAAATATATGGATTTGATTTTGAACAGTGGTATCAAGGGGGATATTGGGGAAGTGGATACCGACCTTATTCACTAATGGATGGTGAAAATATTGTGGCCAGTGTTGCAGCTAGTATTGTTAATTGTTTGGTTTTAGGAGAAAGGAAAAGATATATACAAATAGGAACAGTGATGACTGATTCTGTATATAGAAACCAAGGACTAGCTAGATATCTTATGGAAAAAGTCATAGAAGAATATAATAATAAATGTGATATGATATATTTATTTGCTAATGATGGTGCATTAGAGTTCTATCCGAAATTTGGATTTACTTCTACTAGTGAATATCAATATTCTAAAACAATTATAAATGAGAATGAAGATATAGTCGCAGAAAAGCTAGACATGTCTTTAGAAAATAACAAAAAATTACTTGTTGAAAAAGCTAATAATTCAATTTCAATGTCAAAGTTAACAATACTAAAGAATGTAGCACAGGTCATGTTTTATTGTACTTCCTTTATGAGTGACAATGTTTACTACTTAAGAGAAGAAAATGTAATTGTAATTGCCGAGTTTCATGGTGATACATTACATTTACAGGATATATTTTCAGATTCAGAGGTTGATTTAGACATTATTATTAAATTGCTTACAAATAAAGAAGTAAAAACTGTAGATTTTGGATTTACACCTAATGATGTAAATAACTATGATATAAAATTATTTCGTCAGGATGACACAACCTTATTTGTTATGGAGGATAAAGCAGAATTATTGCAAGATAATAAATTAATGTTTCCTTTGCTATCTCATGCATAAGTGACACTCAAAATTTTAATTTTGCCATTCGAACTTACTCAGGGAGCGTAGGGAGTGGAGTTTCCATTAAAATAAGGGCTATATAGATAAAAATGTATATAATCAGCAATACAACAATATAATATAATATAATATAAGGCATTGCTGATCATTACATATTAAGGTTTTATTGATTGTTGGAATTTAAATATATCATTTGGGTCATAGGTTCTTTTTACCTTCTTTAGGTCATGATAATTGCCGCCGTAGTAGGCATAACCATAATTTTTAAGCTCAGCATAAGGAAAGTTTACATAGCAGCCATCTGTTAGTGGTTTAACATATTTAAAAACCTCTTCAACCCAGCTAGTATAGAGTTTTGCATTTTCATCTTTTTCCCAATCTGCAGTTATACCAATAATATATTTTGCACTTCTGTAGTAATATGCAGAATAATTATTAGGTAAATTTTTTATTTTTCCACCCAAAGAATATAGTCTAATATAGCAGCTATCTTCTCCAGGACTCATGTCCACATATTCAATTAAATTTTTTATATTTCCTTTAGTTAAGGTTCTGTATACAAATCTACCTGTGGCTTTAAATCTATTTGGTGGTCCATAAAAAGAACCAATAGCTCCCACTGCATCAATAAAAGGTACATGTTCTATTGAAGAATCGTCTAATAACCCAGGAAGTAGTAAAAACTTTTCCAAAATCTTTTCGGCCTCTGATTTGCTTCCATAGAAAAATCCATTTAAATATATGCTATTTTTGTTAAAACCAGAAAAACAGCTAATCTTTATTGGTGCGGTTTTTAACCATCTTTGCCATAAATCAAAGAACTTATCTCTTGAAGATCCATCCCATCTAAGTTGTATAAGAGTAATTTTGTCCACTTTATAAACTTTAAAAGTGTAGCAGATTACTACGCCAAAATTCCCACCACCTGCTCCTCTACAAGCCCAAAATAATTCGGGATTAATATTGCGGTTTACAGTTAGTAGTTTGCCACTTTCATCCACTATTTGTAGTTCCAAAAGATTGTCTGTTACTAAACCAAAATTTCTACAGGATAAACCTATTCCACCACCTAATACTAGACCTGATATTCCAACTGAAGGGCATGTTCCACCATAGAAACCATAACCTTGATCCCAAAGTTTTGAATAAATATTTCCGAGTAGTGCACCAGATTGAATTTTTGCGATATTTTGTTCAGTATCAATATCAATTTTGTTCATATAAAGTGTATCGATTATTAAAATACCTGTACCTGTTGAATAACCTTCGTAATTATGACCTCCATTACGAATGCGCAGTCTCACATGGTTTCTTCTACACCATTTTATAGCATTAGATACATCCACATAATCATAACAATAAACAATTGCCAGAGGAAATTTGTTAATTGCTAGGTTGTATTCAAGTCTTAAAATATCATACTCTTTATCTGAAGGAGTTATAACTTTACCTGTTAATTCATTAAAACTCATAATATCTCCCCTAAGTGACACTCAAAATTTTAATTTTGCCAGTGGAACTTACTCAGCGAACGCAGTGAGTTGAGTTTCCATTAAAAAAATAATCTATATCTATACAAGTGTATGCCACTAGCAAAAAACGAAATATCATAGAATGAGAATCAAAATTTCACATTTTGCTATTCGAATTTACTCAGCGAGCACAGCGAATCGAGTTTCCATTTAATTTGCTATGACATTTGTCATATATATTTTATTCCTCATGTTACTAAAAAGTTCAACAAATTTAAGTTATTATAATACTTTAGGATGTGATTGTATGATTGTTGAAGTGAAAAATTGAATTTAAGGAATAGGACGGAGCTTGCTATTTTTTATATTAAAAATTTTTAAATAAGGCTGGTTTTAAAATAATAATACTATCTAATAAAATGCAAATTAAAGGGAAGTCAAAAATGACTTCCCTTTAAAAAATTAATCAAATTTAAGAAATTTAACTAATCTTTCATCTTTTAAAAATGATCTAAACACAGGATATCCTATACATGTTACTACTATAAATTCACCTATAGCCACTTCGCCAAAACTTAACCAAAATGGAACCTTGGATATAAAATAAAGTTCAAGAGCAATGATAAGACCATTTACAATGCTAGGCCAAAGCGTTGCCAGCAAAAGATTTTTTGTTTTACTTACCATAATAACAGCTATAAAAGTTGCCAAACTCCCAAATACTACATCGGCAATACCAATTGGGCTAAATAGATTTGCAATAACGCAACCTAAAACTAGACCTGGTACATAACCAAAATCAATAAAAGCCAGTAGTACCATGACCTCAGTTAACCTAAGTTGTATTGGACCATAAGCAATTGGTGATATAAAAAGTGTAAGTGCACCATAGATAGCAGCTACCATAGCCGTTTTTACTAAGTTTTTTGTTGTAAAAAAATTTTTCATTTTATTCTCCTCGCGTAGTTTTATTTATAGACAGGAAGCTTACGAACTGTCTGACTTAACCATTTTATCAGCTTGTCATAAATATATCAATATATAATTTAATACTGTAACAGATAGGCATTATAGCTTAATTCTCTTGTTATTTATTTTAGGATGTCGTAATATTAATATAATTAATATATATATGAGGAGCAAAAACATGAGTGTGGAAATGAAACAAAAAAGAATAAATGTGGCAATGAAAAGGCATAAGGCAGATCTGGTAATTAAAAATGCAAACATTGTAAATGTGTTTACAAAAGAAATTATCAAGGGTGACATCGCTATATGTAAGGATCAAATTGTAGGAATTGGAGATTATAACGGTGATATAGAAATCGACGCAAAAGGACGATTTGTTTGTCCAGGTCTCATTGATAGTCACGTTCATATAGAATCCTCAATGGTTACGCCTGGAGAATTTGCTAAGGCGGTGATACCACATGGAACTACAACTATTATTGCAGATCCCCATGAAATTGCCAATGTTTGCGGGATAAATGGTATTAATTTTATGCTTAATGAAGCTAAAAATTTACCAATTAACATATACTTTATGATGCCTTCATGTGTACCTAGTACTCCTTTTGAAAATAATGGTGCGGATTTAACAGCAGAACTTATGGCACTTCATTTATCAAATGATAGGATACTAGGACTTGGGGAAGTAATGGATTATCCATCTGTAGTTAAAGCAGATGAATTAATACTTAAAAAAATAGATTTATTTGATGAAAAAACAATTGATGGACATTCTCCAAATCTTAAAGGTAAAGAACTTAATGCATATAGAGCAGCTGGGATAATGACGGATCATGAATGTTCAACAATTGATGAGGCTCTTGAGAGATTGCGACTTGGAATGTATGTTCAAATCAGAGAAGGGTCTGGAGCAAAAAACTTAGAAGAACTCGTAAGTGGACTGGTAAAATATAAATTTAATCTTGATAGATGTATATTTTGTACAGACGACAAGCATCTTGATGATATCAAAAAAAATGGACATATAAGCTATAATGTTAAAAAGGCAATTAAACTTGGAGTTAATCCAATAGATGCAATTTGTATGGCTACGATAAATGCTGCAAATTGTTATAAACTTAAAAGGCTTGGGGCCATAGCACCAGGATATTCAGCAGATATTTTAATATTGGATAGTCTTGAAGACTTTATTGTACATAAAGTATTATATCGTGGGAATTTGGTATATGATAATGAAAAAATAATAGCTAATATATCTACACAAATTTATGATAAAAACGTTTTTAATACAGTGAGAATTCAAAGTGTAAAAGCGGAAGATTTAAAAATAAGATTAAAAACGGATAGAGTTCCTGTAATAAGTCTTATTGCAAATGAACTTACAACTAAAAAGAAAATAGAAAAGGTTAACTTAGTAAATGGAGAATTTATACAAGATGAAAATTTTTCAAAGGTAGCGGTGATAGAAAGACATAAAGCAACTGGGAACATTGGACTTGGGATAGTGGAAAATTTCGGCATTAAAGGTGGGGCTATAGCAAGCACAGTAGCACATGATTCACATAATCTTATAGTCATTGGCGATAATGATAGAGACATGTTGATAGCAGTAGAGGAACTTAAAAAAGTTAATGGTGGCTATACAGTTGTAAGTAATGGAGTAGTGAAAGGAACTTTAGAGTTACCAATTGCAGGAATAATCAGTGATAAATCTTCTGAATATGTTATGAATACATTACACAAGATGCTTCAAGAAGCTAAAAAACTTAATATAAATGAAAATATAGATCCATTTATTACATTGTCATTTATTGCACTACCAGTTATACCAGAGATTAGAATTACGGATCAAGGATTGTTTGATGTTACAAAGTTTCAATTTATAAAATACAATGAATAAAAATTGAATTTTAAGTGAGGTGAATCATTTGAGTATTATTGCAGGAAGTGGATGTGAAGTTATTACCCCATTGTGTGACATAAAACCATTGGAAGAAATAGAGCGCAGTATAATTAAAAAATATAGAAAAAGTACATGGACCAAATTTATAAATGCAATTAAAACATTTAATTTAATTGAAGAGGATGACAAAATTGCAGTAGCTGTTTCTGGTGGAAAAGACAGTCTTTTAATGGCTAAAATGTTTCAAGAATTAAAGAAGTATACTGAAGTTAATTTTGAACTTGAATTTATTGCTATGGATCCAGGGTTCCATGCGAGTAATAAGGAATTACTGCTAAATAATTGTGAGTATTTAAAAATACCAGTGAAATTATTTGAGTCTGGTATTTTTGAAGTTGTGGAGAAGATTGCAAAGGATTATCCATGTTATATGTGTGCCAAAATGAGAAGAGGTGCGCTTTATAATAAAGCCAAGGAACTTGGTTGCAATAAACTTGCACTTGGGCATCATTTTAATGATGTCATTGAAACTACAATGCTTAATGTATTTTGTTCAGGAAATTTTAAAACTATGAAACCAAAACTTAAATCTACGAATTTTGAAGGAATTGAGCTAATAAGACCATTGTATTATATAGAAGAAGATGATATAAAAGCATTTGTTAGGAATAATGGACTCTCCACCATGAACTGTGGATGTATAGTTGCTGCCAATAAAACTTCTAGTAAGAGAAAAGAAATTAAGGATTTAATTGCGGAGCTTAAAAAAAGTTTTAAGGATGTGGATAAATCAATTTTTAAAGCTGGGGAAAATGTTAATATGGATTCAATTGTAGGATGGGAAAAAGATGGTATTAAGCATTCTTTCTTGGACATATATGACGAAGAATAATTTTAGTTTATAATTGAAATATGGTATATATTAATTATTACGCCTTTATTTTTATAGTATAATAATATTAACTGTTAATATATATAATTACATCTTTTAAGTTGCTATATTATGTTTTTATAAATTAAATTGGACGTGATGGATTATAATGAAGCAATGGAAGAATATTAGTGATGAAATCAAGATAAATAAATTTATATGGATTATAAGAATAGGAATATTAATTTTTAGCAGTATATCCATATGTAATGAAATTTTTATAAACTTTTACAATATTGATTTTAGGATTAGACTTATATTACTATTATGTTTTCAAATATCAATAGTTTTTTGGATGATATGGCATATAATGATAAAAATATTAGGATATAGTTATAGTAAAAAAATTAGAATGTCAGATAATCTAATGTTTATTATAATTATATCCGTACTTATAATTATTACAAACACCTATGGAAATTATTTTAAATATTTTTTAACACTGGTGATTATTTCTTCTACTATAGAAGTCAGCGTAGAGTTTGGAACTTTTATAACAGTAGTTTCATCTGTAATAATTTTGTGTATAGATTTGACATACAAGCCTATAACAAGTGTAAATTATTATTTCCGGAATGATTTAATTTTAATTGTTGTGTTTATGTTACTTGCATGGCCAATTTTATGTTATATAAGAATTATAGATAATAGCATAAAGAAAAAAAATCATCAATTAATGATTTTAAATAGTGAAATAGAAAAAAAAGATGAGCAAAACAGGGAAATGGAAAAATATGTTATGACAAATAAAGTATGTTATAATTTATTTATCAAAAATTCCTATGAGGCTATATTAATTCATCATTTCGATAAGTTGATATTTGCAAATGAGAGTGCAACTAAACTTTTAGGGGTTAAAAAAACATCAAGTTTAATTTCTAAATCTATTTATTCTTTTTTCCCAAATGAGGATAATGAAAAAATTAAAACACAGTTTAAACAAATTTATGAAGAAAAAAATATTAAAACTGTATTTGAACATAGGATACTAAATTATGATAATATACTTATAAATATAGAAAATACTTCAGCCTTTTTTATTTATCAAGGGAAGGCTACAATTTTAAGTGTTTTTAGAAATATAAGTGCAGAAAAACAAGTGAAACAATTACAAAGAGACATACAAAAGAATTCCAAACTATTAGAGGAATCAAGAAAATCGAATAAAGAAATAATGGAATTTTTTGTCAATATATCTCATGAATTAAAGACTCCTCTTAACCTTATATTTTCTTCATTACAGATGATAAATTTGTACAATCAACACAAAGATGGATACATTGAAAAGAGAAGTAACTACGTAAAAATTATAAAAAATAACAGTTACAGGCTTTTAAAATTGATAAATAACCTATTGGATTCAACTAAAACAGATAATGGGTTTTCAAAACTTCATTTTGAAAATAAAAATATTATTAGTTTTGTGGAAGATGTTACTTTATCAGTAGCATATTATGCTGAAAGTAGAGGTATTAGGCTTATTTTTGATACTGACGTAGAAGAAAAAAATATGGCATTTGATTGTGATAAAGTTGAAAGGATTATTTTAAATTTACTATCAAATTCTGTTAAATTCACTAACTCAGGTGGGGAGATATATGTTAATATTAAAGATGGAAAAGATTATATTGTGATTTCAGTAAAAGATACAGGTATTGGTATTCCAAAAGACAAACAAAAGGTTATATTTGAAAAGTTTGGACAAGTAGACAAAACTTTAAGTAGAAACAAAGAGGGCACAGGACTAGGACTATCTATAGTAAAATCATTTGTAGAGCTTCATGGAGGTAATATAAAGGTTAAAAGTGAAATAGGTAAAGGTAGTGAATTCATTGTAAAACTTCCAGTTAAACACATAAAAAGCAGTAAAGAAAACAAAACATTTTTTGAAACGGATACAGAAAGAATCAATATAGAATTCTCTGATATATAGACAAATAGTTTAGGTAGGTTGATATTATGTTTGTGTTGATTTTGTTTTTTAAAATTTTATTAATAATACTAATTGTATTTATAACAATATCAATTATAGTATTAGTAGTTCCTTATACCTATGATATAAATTACAATATAAGTAATGATATAAATGGGATTGTAAGTGTAAAATTTTTTTGGGGATTAGTGAAATTCCAGCATGAGAGATTTCAGAATAAAAATAACTTCAAAATATATTTGTTTAATTTGAGAATATATAACAAGAAATGTGAAGAAGAAAAAGAAGTTGCGGTTGGTGAAAAAACAAATTCTAAAGTAAAAAAAACATTGAATTTAAAATATATTGGGTATAAATTAATTAAAAAAACAGTTGGATTTCTTTATGAAATTGGTAATCTAATAAAACCAAAAAAATTTGTAATACGTGGGACATATGGGTTTGATGATCCATTAGTCACAGGTGTTATAGCATCGCTAGTTCCTATTGTAAAGACTATAGTATCACCAGTAGATATTGATCTCAGCCCATCATTTTTAGATGAAAATATAAATATAAACATTAACTGCGAAGGAAAATTAAGTATTTTTATTATTGGTTTTAAAACTTTAAGGTTTGTGCTTAAAAATAATGTGAGAAAAATTTTTAAGGAAGCTTAATAAAATAACAAATAATATAAAACTATCTTATATGCTAGGAGGAATAGAAAATGGAAAATATATCATCGATAAAAGATAATGTGGACTCTCTATTTAAGAACTTGGAAAGATTTTTAAAAACTGAAACTGTGGTTGGTGAACCAATTGTGGTTGGTGACATAACATTAGTACCAATTATTAGTGTGGTGTTTGGATGTGGAACAGGTGAGGGGCAAGCTGATAAAAAGCAAGGGGCAGGAGGCGGACTTGGCGCGGCAGCAAAAGTTACTCCGAATGCTATAGTTGTGATTAAAGATGATAAAGTTACACTGCTACCTATTAATGGTAAAAGCAATTTAGATAATTTACTTGATATGGTTCCAGGGATACTTTCAAAAATTAAAACAAAGAAGCCGGAAAAAGTAAAATCAGAAGTAAATAATAAATAGATAACTAAGACCTTGAACAAATAATTTTATATTGGTATAATAGTTTGAAATTGTGAACACTATGGAGAAATTATGGTGGCATTATGAATATATTTTTGTCCACTTAATAGGATGAAAGTATATTTTTTTTATAAAATAATAAATTAGGAGTTGTATTCGATGGATGAGATTCTTGAGATTCTTGAAAAAAACAGTAATTATACTGTAGAACAAATAGGAAAAATGACAGGTAGAACTGTGGAGGAAGTTAGCCAGGCAATAAAAGAATATGAAGAAAAAAATATTATTGCGGGATATTCTGCATTAATAAATTGGGATAGTACTAGTAAAGAATCAGTACTTGCACTTATTGAAGTTAAAATAACACCTCAAAGAGGGGTAGGTTTTGATAAAGTTGCTGAAAGAATATATAAATTTCCAGAGGTTAAATCCTGCTATCTAATGTCAGGCGGTTTTGATTTAACAGTTATTATCGAGGGAAAGACTATTAAAGAAGTTGCCCTTTTTGTAGCAGAAAAACTTGCAGTTCAAGAATATGTTTTAAGTACAGCTACCCATTTTGTTTTAAAAAAATATAAGGACAAAGGAATAATATTTAAGGAAAAACCAGAAGATGATAGGGAGGTTACTTTTATATGAAGCTAGAAGATATGATATTAAACAGAGTAAATAATATGCCACCTTCAGGAATAAGAAAATATTTTGATATGATATATGACATGGATGATGCCATATCACTTGGCATAGGTGAACCAGACTTTGTAACCCCTTGGAATATAGTAGAAGCAGGTATTTATTCCTTAGAGAAAGGACATACCCATTACTCTGCTAATGCAGGTATTGCTGAACTTAGAAAGGAAATATGTAAATCATTAAGTAAAAATTATGGCCTAAATTATGATTATAATGAAGAAGTTATTGTAACCGTTGGTGGAAGTGAGGGTATAGATATTGCTTTAAGAGCACTTGTAGGACCAGGGGATGAAGTAATAATTCCAGAGCCTAGCTTTGTAGCCTATAAAGGATGTACAGCGTTTACTGGAGCTAAAGCTAAAATTATAAATTTAAGAGCAGAAGATGAATTTAAGCTTACACCGGAACTTTTAGAGGCTGCATTAACTTCAAGGACTAAGGTAGTAATAATTCCTTTCCCAAACAATCCCACAGGAGCTATTATGACAAGAGAAGAACTAAGCAAGATAGTTGATATATTAAAAGGAAGAGATATAATAATATTGTCAGACGAAATATATTCAGAACTTACCTATGGTAATAAACATGTATCTATAGCAAGTTTTCCAGAAGTAAGAGATAAAACTTTAGTGATAAATGGGTTTTCTAAAGCGTATGCTATGACTGGCTGGAGACTTGGATATGTATGTGGAAATAAAATATTAATAGATGCAATGAAAAAGATACATCAGTATGCAATAATGTGTGCACCTACTACGGCTCAATATGCAGCCATTGAAGCTTTGAAAAATGGTGAAACCTCAGTTTACGAAATGACTAGCGAATATAACAGAAGAAGACGCGTAATTGTGTCAAGTTTTAAAAAAATGGGGCTTCAGTGTTTTGAGCCTTTAGGTGCATTTTATGTATTCCCATGTATAAAATCCACGGGACTAAACTCTGATGAATTTTGTGAAAAATTGTTAAAGCAAGAAAAGGTTTTAGTTATACCAGGAAATGCCTTTGGTGAATGTGGAGAAGGATTTGTTAGAGTGTGTTACTCTTCTTCCATGGATAACATATTAGAATCCATGACAAGAATTGAAAGATTTATAAAACAAATAAAGAGATGACATGAGAGCACATGGTAGTATGAATGAAGTAATTACAGATAAGCAGAAAGTACTTGCAAAGTAGATCTATATTTTTGAATACTAACTTTTGGGTGCATTTTAACTTTGTATTTTGCATAAGGTTTAATGTATAAGGATTGGCTAATTAAAGCTAAATTTATTTATGTGTTGTTTAATAATTCATTTATCCCCATAAAACAAGGAGGAGAAATCGTGAATATATTAATTATATCTTCAAATAACACTGGATCTGGACATAAAAGCATAGCTGAAGCATTATTGGAGCAATTTGATAAACTTGAAAATGTTAATGCAAAGGTTATTGAAGGATTTAACACAAATGGAACTTTGGGAAATACAGTAAGTAAATCATATGGATTTTTAACTAGGAGAGCAAGAGTATTGTGGAAGGCTGTTTGGAATATTTCATTAAAAAGGCCAGAACTTATAATAAAATTGACTGAAAAAACTATGGAAAAAAACTTCATAAAGATATTAGACATGGAAAAACCTGATCTCATTTTATCAATTCATCCTAATTTTAATGGCCCAGTTTTAAATATATTGTATAAAAACGGTTATAGAGTACCATTTGTTACGTTAATTGCTGATTTAATAAGTATAACTCCCTTATGGGTAGATAAAAGGGCAGATCTTATAATATGTCCAACAGAAGAAGCTAAAGATAAGTGTATTGGATTTGGAGCTTTAGAATCAAAAATTAAAGTTGTGAAATTTCCTGTGCGTTCAAGATTTTACAACTTGAAACATAAAAATGATATTATTATTAGTGATAAATTTCAAAAAAACATAGAATTTTTACTTATGAGTGGAGGAGAAGGTGTTGGAAATTTAGGTAATATAGCAGAAATACTTCTTGAAAACTTTAATTGTAAGGTGAAAATTATTGCTGGAAAAAATACAATATTAAAAAATAAACTTGAAAACAAATATTCTAATAAGTATGGGGATAGACTTGAAATTTATGGATATGTTACAACTGTCAATAGGCTTATGCAAGATGTTGATGTATTGATTACCAGGGGAAGTCCTAATGTTTTGATGGAGGCTGTTGCTTCAAACTTACCTGCAATAATAACAGGGGCATTACTTGGGCAAGAAGAGGAGAATTCTTATTATATAGAAAAAAATAATTTGGGTATAGTATGCCGTGATTATAATAATATAAAAGCTACAGTTGAAGACTTGTTTGCCTCAGATGGTAAGCTTATCGATGATATAAAAAAATCACAGAGGGAATATACAGATAAAGAATCAACAAAAAAAACTGTGGACTTTGTGGTGAGGCTTGCTATAGAAATTGGTCAAAGTGAGAAATATAGTGCTAAACTGGGATAGTGTAAGAAAAATTTTATTTACGAACAGGAGAAAATATGCTGAAAATATGGGGAAAGGTTATAAAAAACAACAGAATGATAAAAGAAACTGTGGTAATTTCTGATATAGAAGGGTCTTACCAGGAGAATTTGAAAGCCTGCATTAAAGAACTGTGTTATAAACTTGATATTTCAAAACCTTATTGGTTGTCCCCAAATGTTAAAGAATATAATAATAGAAGAAGAACTACATTCAACCAAAATCATTTTATTGACCAAATTGACTTTGATAAATTTATAATTCAACAAATAGACTTCATCTAAGGGGCATTTGTAAGGTTCCAGATATCAAACAAAAGAAGATACCTCCCAATGATTTTTTAATCATTGGGAGGTATCTTCTTTTCTGATCAATTTTTGTGAAGTTACCAAACAATCATCAGAACCTGTACGTGCAAAGGCAAAATTGTCACTTATTTTTGGCTACTAGTGCAAAATTCCCTATGAAGTGCATTTACGGCTTTATGAGCAAGATCAGTTTTTACAAGGCACCATATTGTTTCATGGGAGTCGGCGGTTTGCAAAACATCAATATTTTCATGTCTTAAGGTTTTTACGATTTTTGCCATGACACCAGGTTTACCAGCCATTTTATTTCCAATAAGAGAAATTTTACTGCAATTTTTTTCACAAGAGTATTTTAAATTTAAAACTTTAGTAACTTTATCAAATCTAATAAAATCATTTTTGTCTATGGTAAAAATACTTTCTTTAGGGAATACATTGATTAAATCTATGCTTATTTTATCTTCAGCTAGCAAATCAAGTATAGTAGAATAATTTTCATTTTCATCATTGCAAGAGGCAGAAAATTTAATTTGGACTCTATTGTCCATTTGAGTTATTCCATCGATGAAATTATTACATTTATCATTACAAGTAGCACTTATTAGTGTGCCATTGCTACTATTAAGGGTATTCTTAATAATCAAAGGTATATTTCCACGTGCAGCAATTTTAACTGCTCTTGGGTGTATAACTTTAGCACCTTGGTCTGCAAATTGGTAAACTTCTGAGTAGCTTATCTCTTCAATTAGGGAAGCTTCTTTTACAACTCGAGGGTCAGCTGTCATTATTCCATCTACATCTGTGTAGATTTCAACTTTTTTTGATTTTATAGCTAAGCCAATGAGGCTCGCAGTGACATCACTTCCACCTCTACCTAAGGTTGTTAAATATCCATCTTCACTTAAACCCTGAAAGCCTGCAACTACTGGGACTTTACCTTCATTTAAGATTTCGAGTATTTTTTCAGGATTAACTCTGAGAACAGTAGCATTGCTAAAGTTACTGTTTGTAATTATTCCAGCTTGACCGCCTAAAAGTGGCACAGCTTTAATTGATTTTTTATTTAAATCATTACTCATTACTACTGTACTTATAATTTCTCCACAACTCATAAGTAAATCACATGCTTGTAAATTATCATTTTTAAAATTATTATCTAGTAAGGAAAGTAGCGTATCAGTGGCATAAGGGTCACCACTCCTTCCCATGGCAGAAACTACAACCACGGGCATGAAACCATCTGCAATAGCTTCTAAAACCTTCTCTGTTACCATAAATCTTCTATCTTCAGAGGACACAGAAGTGCCACCAAATTTTTGTACCACTATTTTCATAGGTAACCTCCAATTATTTCAAATAGAGCATCACTTAAACAAAAAATACTATTATAATGAGTATTTCTTTCGGATGATGCCTAATATTTATTTTCTTCTTATATTATTATATATGCAAACCATGTAAAATGAGTTGCATATAATGCTATAAATATTGCAAATAATGCTTTTTGAAATCTGAAAAAAATATAGGATTTTCAGTAGTTATTTTTGTGAAGAAGTCAGGGCAGTATTGAAGTAGTTAATGATTTGATTTATAATTTTAGGTATGTATACATTTATTATAAATTAAAAATCAATTTATGTTTGAAAGGAGATGGGTCTTTGTGCCAATAAATATACCAAATGAACTCCCTGCAACTGAAATTTTAAATAGTGAAAACATCTTTGTTATTAATGAGGCACGTGCGTCTAAGCAAGATATACGACCATTGAGCATAGCTATAGTGAACTTGATGCCGGTTAAAATAACTACTGAGACTGAAATATTAAGACTTTTATCTAATTCACCAATTCAGATAGATATAACTTTAATCAATACAAAAACTCATTTTTCAAAGAATACATCTGAAGAACACCTAATAAAATATTATGAAACCTTTGATAATATAAAAGATAATAAATATGATGGACTTATAATAACAGGAGCTCCCATAGAGCACTTGGATTTTGAAAATGTGGATTATTGGAATGAAATTGAAGAAATTATGGAATGGAGCAAATCAAATGTTTATTCTACTTTTCATATATGCTGGGGTGCACAGGCAGGACTTTATTACCACTATGGCATACCCAAATATCCACTTTGTGAGAAGAAAAATGGCGTTTTTAAACATAGCATAAACAAAAAAAATGTTAAACTGCTTCGTGGATTTGATGATACTTTTTATGTACCACATTCTAGACATACAGAGGTAAGAAGAGAGGATATAGTAAAAGTGCCTGAACTTGAAATACTTTCTGAATCTGAAGAGGCAGGTGTGTATATAGTTGCATCAAAAGATGGACGACAAATTTTTGTCATGGGACATTCGGAATATGATGCACTGACATTGAAAGAAGAATATGATAGAGATATCTCAAATGGTTTTAAAATAAACATACCACAAAATTATTTTCCTAATGATGATCCTACCTTGGCACCAGTTGTAAGATGGAGAGGACATGCTAATTTATTGTATTCTAATTGGCTTAACTATTATGTTTATCAGGAAACGCCTTATAAATTAAATGAAATTGAGTAATTAGGTACTATAAAATTTGGGATAACACAATAATAAAATTTGAATATAATATTTAATAGAGAAAGTTTATGATGCAATAAGATTAAAAGTACATAGCAATAAAAAAAGGAGTGTTTTATCATAAGCACTTATCAAAAATATATAAAAGATTTTAATATAAATCTTTTACAATGCACCGTTTTAGGCAAAGGACATAATGGAATTGTATACTTACTACCTGATGGAAAAGTGATGAAGGTATGTATCACGGAAAGTAGCTGTAGGGGGGAATATTATATTTTAAACAAGGTTAATGGAAATAAATATTTTCCTAGAGTATACGGAATGAGTGGAAACTATATGATTAGAGATTATGTTGGTGGTGAATCACTAAGCGATTATGTTAAAGAATATGGATTTAGTGAAAGTTTGGCTAGTAAGATGATTTTGTTACTTGAAGAATTTGATAAACTAAAATTCACCAAACGAGATATACGCTGTAAGGATATATTTGTGGAGCCAGATGGGAATCTTAGAATAATTGATCCCAAAAAAAGTTTTTCAAAGTATAGAGATTTTCCAAGACATCTATCCAAAGGACTAAAAAGACTAGGGGTACTTGACGACTTTATGAAGGTTCTAAAAAATGAGTGTCCTGAAAAATATAGAATGTGGAATAAAAAAATATATAAATATATAAACAGTCTTTAAAAATATAGTATGGCATAAAAGGCTAACTAAGGCATCTGAAAAAAACAGGACAGCATAGGTGGTCATTGTTTTTTGAAGATGCCTACGACTTTAGATGAATATTTAAATATCAAGAGGCAAGTTTTATTAAAAAATTGGTAAAATCATTCGGTGTACAAGTTAATACACTAGATATTAAAAGTAGGTGTTTTTATGAGAATTCTACATACTGCGGATTGGCATATAGGTAAAATTGTTAATGGGGTACATATGACAAAAGATCAAGAGTACATACTAGAAAAACTAATCCAGATAATAAAAGAAGAAAAGCCAGATGTAATTGTTATCGCAGGAGATTTGTATGACAGGAGTATACCACCAGTGGATGCGGTAGAACTACTAGATTCTACATTCTCAAAAATATTGCTGGAACTTAAAGTACCTATTCTGGCCATTGCCGGTAATCATGACAGTGCTGATAGGGTAAGTTTTGCTAATAAAATTTTAAGGGACAAAGGACTTTATATAGAAGGAAAATATAATGGAACTGCGGCTAAGGTAACATTAAAAGATGAATATGGCCCTTTGAATTTTTATTTAATTCCATATTCCGATCCTGCAGAGGTGAGAGAAACTCTTCGGGATGAAGGCATAAAAACTCATGATGATGCTATGAAAGCTATAATTAATAGAATTGAGTTGGATACTTCAGAGAGAAATGTAGCGGTGGTACATGGTTATATAACAGGAGCCGAGGCTCTTGAGCAAAGTGACTCTGAGAGACCATTGTCAATTGGAGGCACAGATTTTGTAGATGTAAATTATCTTTCATCTTTTAACTATGTAGCAATGGGGCATTTACATGGAAATCAGAAGGTAAGTAAAGAATACATAAGATATTCTGGTTCTATATTAAAGTATTCATTTTCAGAGGTGAATCATAAAAAGGGTGTAACTATTGTAGACTTAGATGGTAGTGGCAGTGCTAAAATAAGTTTTAAAGAACTAGTACCATTAAGAGATATGAGAAGGATTAAGGGTGAGCTAAGTAAACTCTTAGATCTCAATATTTACAAAGATACCAATGTACAAGACTATTTGCATGTGGTATTAACAGACCAAGGTGAACTTATTGATCCAATAAACAAGCTTAGAGAGGTATATCCCAATGTATTATCTCTTGAAAGATTTGATAGAAAAAAAAGTAGTGAAATCACTAGAACTTCAGCAGGTATATCAGTGAAAGAAAAAAGCAAATTAGAACTTTTTCGTACTTTTTATACCAATATCACGGGAAATGAATTTTTAGAAGAAAAGGAAGAAATTATAAAAGTAGTTATTGAGGAAGTAGAAAAGGGGGAAAGATAAAATGAGACCACTTAAGCTAATTATGTCTGCTTTTGGACCTTATGCAAGTGTTGAAGAAATAGATTTCACTAAACTTCAAGGCAAAAATATATTTGTTATTTCTGGTCCCACTGGTGCGGGGAAAACTACTATATTTGATGCTATAAGTTATGCTATATATGGAGAAGCTAGTGGTTCAGATAGAAAACAAGAAAACTTTAGAAGTGATTTCGCAAGTGATGATGTTTTAACTTATGTTGAACTCCTATTTGAACTTCATGGAAAAAGTTATTATATAAAAAGGATACCCAATCAAAAGAAAAAAAAAGCAAGAGGGAATGGTTATACTGAGCAGAAATCAGATGCAGAATTTAAAGATATAGCTGAAGGAAAAATCATAAGTGGTGTAAAAGATGTGGATACCAAGGTAATTCAGGTTATGGGTATAAATTATAGACAGTTTAAGCAACTTGTAATGCTTCCACAGGGAGAATTTAAAGAACTTTTAATTGCAGATAGTAAGTCCAAAGGTGAGATTTTAGGAAAAATTTTTAATACAGATGAGTTCTTGAAAATTCAATACAAATTGGATGATATGGCTAAAAAGCTTTTTTATGAAGTAGATGGATTTAAAAAAAGTAGAATTACAAATATTCAAAATATTAACAGCGGAGATAATGGGAACCTTAGAGATATAGTAACTTCGGATAGTATAAATACTTTGCAAGCATTGGAAGAATTAAAACATTATATTATAGAAGATAAGATCTATAAAAAAACTATGGACAAAGAGCTTGAAGTTATGCAAGAGTCTGTGGATAAAATTAAAGATGAAATCACCTTGGGAATTCAAATAAATCAAAATTTTATGGCAAAAGATTTAATTGAACAAGAAAAAAGTGTATTGGAAGCTAAAAAAGAAAGTGTGAATTTAAAAATACAGTCTCTTAAAAATGCAAAGAATGCGAGAAGTATAAAATCAGAAGAAGAGCTATTTTTTAGTAATGGAAAAGCAGTTAAGGATAGAGAAAAGACAAAATTATTGATAAAAGACAGTATTAAAGATAAACAAAAGGATTTAAAAATATCAAAAGATAATTATGAAAAAGAGCAGGGAAAAAGTGAAGAAGGAAATAGAATTTTAAGTGAACTTACTATTTTTAAAGGATATTATGATAAAGTAGCTAGTTATGAAGAAAAAAAATCAAGGATAAATGTATTAGAAAGGAATTTAAACAACTGTGAAACACAAAAAAATACCATTAAGATTGATATTGAAAATAGAGAAAAGGTGAGTCAGCATAGTTTTCTTGAAATTGAAAAATCACGTAAAGCTGCACTAGAATTTCTAAAACTTTCCTCTGAACTAGAGGGTATAAAAAATACATATAGTGGATTAAATAAGCTTTTACTTGAGCTAGAGAAATTGGATGGGATAAGAGAAAAATACATAAATGCTAATAGGGAGAATAAAAAATATGGGCTACTTTATGACCATGAAAAAAAAGAATATGATAAGTTTCAATGGGATTTTATAAGAGGTTTTGCAGGGAAATTAGCTGAAGACTTAAAAGAAGGAGAACCTTGTCCTGTTTGTGGTTCAATTCATCACACTAAAAAGGCAAAAAATGTTGCTGTAACATTATCCGAGGAAGATTTAAAGCTTAAATCAGAAAATTTAGAAATAACTTTAAAAAGTTTCAATGATAACAGTAAAAGTCTAGAACGATTTAAAGTAGAGGGTGAAGCACAGAAAAGTGTAGTGGATAATGCTAAAGATGAACTTGCAGTGAGTTATGATAGTAAACTTTGCACGCTACAAAAAACGGAACTAACAGCATTTGTTAGAAAAAGTATTGTGAATATTAAAAATCAAATTAATGAAATGAATAAGAGATATAAAGAACTTGATCAGCAGCAAAAACTTGTGGATAAATTACAGCTAGATTATGAAGCCAACAACAAAAATTTGGTGGAACATAGAACAAGTTTAGAAAAAATAAATATTAATTACACTGAAATTTATGGAGAAGTTCAAGGCGAAAAAAGGGTAATACTAGAACTTGAAAATGAGCTCCCTGAAAATATAAGAACCAAAGAAAGTCTGAAATTAAAAATAGAATCACTTACAAAAGAGCATAATGACATTACTAAAGCTCTTGAGAATGCACAAAAGGAACTTGAAAATTGTAAGATTCAGCATTCAAATCTTTTAAGAGATTTAGCAATTAGTGAAATTGAATTGAAAAATGCTAATTTGGAATGGGAAAACTCTAAAATTAATTTTGATAAAAAAATAAAACTAGCTGGATTTATGCATATGGAAAGTTTTTTAAGCAGTAAGTTATCAGAAGAAAACATTGAAAATTTAGAAAATGAAATAAAGGAATATAACGAAAAAGTTAAATCAAATGAGGATAGATATAAAGATATACTTATAAGGTTAAATGAAAAAAATATAGTAGATATTGATGAATTAAATGAAAAACTAAAAGTTAGAAACTATGAAAAACAGAAAATTTATGAAATTAATACTAAATTGTTTTCAAGAATAGAACATAATGAAAGCATTCTAAAAAATATTTTAACAATTAATGACCATATAGAAAAAATTGAGAATCAATACAGAAATATAGGGGAACTAAGCAATGTAGCAAATGGTAAAAATACAGAAAAACTAACCTTTGAAAGATATGTGTTAGCTTCATATTTTGATCAGATTATAGATGCTGCTAACATGAGATTTTCAAAGATGACAGCTAATAGATATGAAATGAGCAGGATAAAGGCAAAAGGTAAGGGAGCAGCACAAAGTGGACTTGAAATTGAAGTGTTTGATAACTATACAGGAAGGTATAGACATATTAAAACATTATCAGGAGGGGAAAGCTTTAAAGCATCACTAAGCCTAGCACTTGGACTAAGTGACGTTGTGCAGAGTTATGCTGGTGGCATAAGCCTAGACACAATGTTTATTGATGAAGGATTTGGAACGTTGGACACAGAGTCATTGGATAATGCCATACAATGTCTAATCAATCTTCAAAATACAGGTAGACTTGTAGGAATAATATCCCACGTGCAGGAACTTAAGGATAGGATTGATGCTAGACTTGAAATTGAAACAGATTCACAAGGTAGCACCACCAGATTTATTGTTAAATAAGTCATTATCAAAGAAATAACAAGTCAGTATCCTCAGAATCTTTGACTTGCTATTTCTTTTCAGATGCCTAAATTTGAAGGATATAACTTTTTAAAACTAAAGAGAGCATATAAAAAGTTATATCCATTATTTTTGATTTTTTAGCCATTCAGGATATAATATACCGTAAAGATACATATCAAACTTTTTACCGTCTCTTTGAACAAATTCTCTATAAGAACCTTCACGGGTAAAACCAACTTTTTCATAAAGTGCAATTGCTGGTTCATTGTAACTTAAAACATTAAGCTGTATTCTATGAAGGTTTAGCTCATGGAAGCCAAATTGTAAAATTAGATTCATAGCTTCGGTTCCATAACCCTTACCCCTGGCATCTTTTGCACCAATACCAATGGAAAGATTTCCTACTTTGTTATTCCAAGAAATATCGTTTAAATCAATGTAGCCAATAAAACTATCATTATCAATAGGTCTTATAGCAAACATATAGTTTTCATTTGATTCCTGTCTGTTTCTTATCCAAGTACTTATATGCCGTTCACTATATGGATAGCTGGGCATAGTATCAAATAATCTTAAGGAATGAGCATCTTCATACCAAGTAGTTATATCTATTATGTCTGAATCTCTTAATGAGGTTAATCTTATTTTGTTACCTTTTAATAATCCGTTAATAAGCATATAATCATCCCCGAACTTGTATATATTTTTAAGTTAATATTAAGTATTTATAGGTTGTTTGTCAATGAAGAAAAGTTGAGTTACAAGCAAAAAACGTTTATAATTAGCATATTATATTAAATGACGGTAAAAAACTATTACTGATAAATAAGAATATATGAGAAGTTATAAGTAAATAAGGAGGAATTTTACATGAAAGTAATGGTGACTGGAGGAGCTGGATTTATCAGTTCACATATAGTTGACTTGTTAATAGAAAATAATTATGAGATATGCATAATTGATAGCCTAGAACATGGGAATACTGAAAATATAAATAAGAAGGCTAAATTTTATAAAATGGACATAAGAGATCCTGGAATAACTGAGGTGTTTATTAAGGAAAAACCAGATTTTGTAATTCATAATGCGGCTCAGATAAGTGTTCCTGCATCAGTTGACGATCCTATGAATGATGCAAGTATAAATATTTTAGGAACAATAAATATACTTGAAGCATCAAGAAAAGCTAATGTAAAAAAAATCATATATCCAGCTTCAGCAGCTATTTTTGGTGAACCATCTTACTTACCAATCGATGAGCAGCACCCTTTAGAAATGTTATCAGGTTATGGAATAACCAAACATACTGTGGAACATTATTTAAAGGTGTACAAATCATTATATAATATTGATTTCGTTGTACTAAGATGTTCTAATATCTATGGTCCAAGACAAGATTCATCAGGTGAGGGTGGAGTAGTTGCTATATTTTGTGAAAAACTTCTAAATGATGAAATCCCTTGTATATATGGTGATGGTGAGCAAATAAGAGATTTTGTATATGTTAAAGATGTGGCCGATGCATATTTGATGTCACTAAAATCCAATATTAATGGAATTTATAATGTAGCTACTAACACAAAGATAAGTATAAACGAGCTTTATAAAGAGATAAATGTTATTTTACATAAGAATATTGTTTGTACATATGCACCAGAACGAAGAGGTGACATAAGAGAAAGTTATATGAGTTATGATAAAATAAATAAAAAAATTGGTTGGGAGCCGGAAACAAATTTGACAAAGGGACTTCAAGAAACTTTAAATTATTACAAAAATAAGCTTTCTAGATAAAAAATAATATAAACAGAGCTGTACAATTAAAAGTGAACTGTTTTACGCATATTTTTGTGGCGTAAAATAGTTCACTTTGTTTATTAATAATCTTTAAAAAAAGAAAGAATTGTTAAAACTAATACCACCGAGTAAAAGTAAAAGTCCTGCTGCTGCAACTAAGGATCCAAAAGTGCTATTTACATGACCAACATACTTACGGTTTCTATCATAAACTCTATATTGGTTTAGATTTAGGTATCCAATAGGATATCCTAAGCTGCTATATACAACATTATTATCAACATAACCTGCTAATTGTCCATTAGTATAATAAAAGCCAGCACCATAAATAAAACCTAATTGTTTGTTTTTTCGGCAATAAATCTTGTTTCCCCTCAAATATCCGCAGGTTGAATTTTTATTATCATAAATTCTCTCCAATGAATTCACACTCCTTTGTTAAAGTATTTTCTTATCCAATAATAATATATGCTGATTTTTATTTCATGGCATTGATTTTAATCTAACATATTTTCTAAAATGAATAATAAAGAGCAAAAAGCACATGATAATTATAAAAAAACAGCACGAGGTGGAAATATGAAGTACAAAAGACTAACAGCTATTGTTTTAATTACTATTATTTCAATAAATGTGTTTGCAGGTTGCTCTCAAAGTAAAAGTACAGCAAAAAACAAAGAAAAAACAGCTAATAAGGATTTACGAGGGAATATAGAAATTTCAGTTTCAAGGGATAAGTTTGGAGATTATATCCAAGGTGATATAATTTCAAGTTTCAAAAAGAAATATCCGGATATTCAAGTAAATATAAGCAATATTGGTGATATAGACTCTAGAGTAAACTCTGGAAAAACACCGGACATATATATTGGAGATAAACTATATGAGGCAACAAAATATGGAGAAATGGGAAAACTTATTGATTTTGAGAAGTTAAAAGGTTTTAAGGATTTATCTAGCAAGATTCAGAAAAAATATATTACAAAAAAGCAAAATAATAATAACATATATTCTATACCATGGTTTGTAACTACAGAACTTATGGCATATAACAAAGCCCTTCTAAGAGAGGCTGGGCTAGACGAAAACAAGCCACCTAAGACATTTGATGAATTGTTAAATTATGCAGACAAAATATATAGATTACCGAGCCGAGTAGATGGAAGTAAAGTATATGGAATAGGCACAGATGCAGATTTCAAGGCAGAGGCGATTTTGAATTGGCAGACAATAAGTCCTATTTATTATAATATGAATAACAGTAAGTACAGACTTTATAACAATACTGGAACGGACATAGTTTTTGACAAACCTGAGGCAAAACTTGCGGAAGTATTTGGACTTTTGTCTAGTGTACAAAGCCTCGGAACTACTGATTTAAAGAATACTAATTTGAATAATGTAGGAATCTGGTTACAATATGGAGATGAACAAAATACAACAAATAAAGAAATAGGTATTGATAGTATTCCAGTAAATCAAGCAGGAGGGGAATCTTATTCAACTTTAAAAAGCAAAAATATTATGATATTTAAAAGTGATAAAAATAGAGAAGATATAGCCTGGGAATTTGTACAATACATTATGGGAGAAGAAAAAAATTTGGAGGCTTGCAAAACTCTTAAAGAATTACCGGTTTTATCAAATCTGATGAAAAATAAATACTTTAACTCAGGGATTAATAAAAAATATATTAAGCAGTTAGATAATTCAGTGCCATTAGAATCATTTATATCAATTGACAAGGTTACATTAAGTATTCAGAAAAATTATATTGATTACTATATGTCAAAAAATAAAATAACCCCACAGTCTGCAATAAAAAAGGCAGCGGGGGAATCTAGAAATATAATTAAAAATACAGGAGAATAATTACCATTTAATTTTGAAATTATTCAAATGGTAACATATTCAGGGCATTGTATAACTCATGATTTATGTCATGGGTTATAGTTAAATGGTTATCAAGTTCATATTGTATAACTGATTTTTTTAAGCAATCACCATAAATACCATCTAAATTATAAGGGTAATAACCTTTGTTTTTTAAGACTCGCTGAACCTCCAATACGTCTGTACCAGTATTCCCTGGGGATAAGGTTCTAAAATGGTTATATTGAAGACCATAGGCACCACCATATATTATTACTACAGTACCAGGACTTACTCTATCATATAAATCTTCAGCATCGCCATTGTTCATTCTAATACAGCCCATAGAAGCTGGAGTACCAATGGAGCTAGGATTGCTAGTTCCGTGTATTCCATAATTGCCCCAAGGTACATTAAGACCCATCCATCGTGTTCCAAAAGCGTTTGACCAGGCACCTTTATCTATTATTTTCCATGTACCAATGGGAGAGGGAGTTTTATTTTTACCAGATGCAATTGGATAGGATTTTATTATTTTTTTAGAATTACTTTTAATTAAAAAAAGGCATCTTTCATTTAAATCTATCAATATCACATAGGGTTTTTCATAATTAGTATTAAGGTTAACTGCAAATGTTAAATTATAATTTATAAATAAAAAAATTATGGTAAATATAATTGTGTTTTTTACATGCAAGGGAAACACCTCTTTAAAATATAAATAATTAATAAGGTATATTTATAAATGACAAGTAACAGAATTCTAGCCTATTTGTTTAATATGCCCTATTATTGTCTCCATAGCCCTTCATAAATATGCAGCTAAAAAAGTTAATGCCTTAGAATGATTTAATATATCATTCTAAGGCATTAACTTAGCTTGAAATTTGAAACTTGTCATTTTGAAAAACTATCTGTAAGAAAAAATCATTTTATCTATAGTAAGAGCTACTGGCTTAGCTCTAAGCCATGCATTTGTTGCAGAATCATCAAAATAATATAGAGCGCCATTAGTTGGATCCACACCACTTAAGGCATCTTTAGCAGCACTTAAAGCACTTGAGTCAGCGGGTTCATTTATAGCCCCATTTAATACTGGTGTAAATTGATAATATGGACCATCTTTTTCATAAATCACATTAGTAATTGTTTTAGGGAACAGAGGACTTTTAAGTCTGTTCATAATTACAGCACCAACAGCAACTTGTGCATTGTATGGTTCACCTTGAGACTCAGAGTGGATAAGCCTTGCAAGAAGATCCACATCACTTTGAGTATATGTTTGTGTAGTCTTAGTAGTTGTGTTTTGAGATGGTACACTAATTGTTTGTCCAGCGAAAATAAGGCTTGTCTTAATATTGTTAGTTGTTTGTAACCAAGCAATTGATGTATGAAATTTTTGTGAAATTTTATAAAGACTGTCACCAGATTGTATCTTATAAGTAGAAACAGATACATTAGAAGTAGCTGCGTGTGCGGTTGTTGATACCATTAATGATATACCTACTGCGAATAAGATGGTTCTGAATTTTTTGAACTTTAGCATAAATATGCCTCCTAATTTTTTTTGGGGTAAGCCAATGTAGTTTAGATAGGCTTGTTTAAGCATCTGACATTTATTTTCTTTTAGATGACTTAGTGTACAGTGTAACAGAGAGTACATAGCAAAGCTACATGAATTATTTGGTAAGTATCATAGGACAATAACTTATGGAAAATTTATACAACAATATAGAATTACATTAATTAGGTAGTTGATTATATTTTTGCTATTTATATTGACTTGTATTCCATAAAATACTAAAATATCTTATGTAGGAAGATTTAGTTACAGTTCATTATTTTAGGTAATCTAAAACTTACTTTAGCGTGTTTAAATAAAAAAATATTATAAAGAAACTCTAGGAGGAATTTATATGGATAATGAAAAAGGAAGTATATCAATTCACACAGAAAACATGTTTCCCATAATAAAAAAATGGCTATATTCTGATAAGGATATCTTTGTTAGGGAACTTATAAGTAATGGCTGTGATGCAATAAGTAAGCTAAAAGAGCTTGTTTCAATAGGAGAAGCAAAGGTAAGTGACGAAGAAAAATATTGTGTCACTGTGAAAACTAACAAAGAAAAGAAAACACTTACATTTATAGATAATGGGTTAGGAATGGATGAAGAGGAAGTAAAAAAATATATAAATCAAGTAGCATTTTCAGGTGCAGAAGATTTTATTTCAAAATATAAAGAAAAAATGGATGAACAAAATCAAATTATAGGACATTTCGGATTAGGATTTTATTCAGCATTTATGGCAGCAGAAAATGTTGAGATAGAAACTAAGTCATACAAGGAAGGCTCTGAAGCAGTAAAATGGGTTTGCTCTGGCGGAACAGAGTATGAAATATCTTCATCAGAAAAAAAAGAAAGAGGTACTACTATTATTCTTCACATAAATGAAGAAAGTGAAGAATTCTTAAATGAACACAAACTTACCGAAGTAATAAATAAACATTGTGCTTTTTTATCTACAGAGATATATCTAGAGGATGAAAATGCCAAAGAGGAACCAGAAGTTAAAAGTGATGGTGATGATAAGGATAAGGTAGAGGAGAAAAAAGAGCCTACTCCATTAAATGATATTCATCCACTTTGGATGAAAGCACCTAATCAGTGTACTGACGAAGAGTACAAGGAGTTTTATAAAAAAGTATTTAACGATTTCAATGAGCCATTATTTTGGATACATCTAAATGTGGATTATCCTTTTAATTTAAAGGGAATTCTTTATTTTCCTAAAATTGATCATGAAATGAATGCAATTGAAGGACAAATAAAATTATATAATAATCAAGTATTTATAGCTGATAATGTTAAAGAAGTAATTCCAGAATTTTTGCTACTTCTAAAGGGTGTTATAGATTGTGCGGATTTACCACTTAATGTATCTAGAAGCTTTTTGCAAAACAACAGAGATGTATCAAAAATTTCAAAACATATAAGTAAAAAAGTTGCGGATAAACTTAATGAATTATATAAAAAGGAAAGAGAAAAATACACTGGTTTCTGGAAGGATATAGACGTATTTATTAAGTATGGTTGCCTAAAAGAGGATGACTTTTATGATAAAGTAAAAGATATAATCATATTTAAAACAACAAATGGTGACTATGTTAACTTAAAAGAATACTTAGAAAGAAATAAAGATAAATATGAAAATAAAGTATTTTATGTTGATGATGAAAAACAACAGAGTCAATATATAAGAATGTTCAAAGAAAATGGTTCAGAAGCAATAATATTGGATTCAAAGATAGACAGCCCATTTATTAATTTTATGGAGAGCAAAGAGAGTAGCGTTAAGTTTAATAGAATTGATTCAGATATATCAGATACTCTTAAAGATAAGGATGCTATAGAAGCAAGTAAAGAAGAGGTAGAAAAAGAAAATAAAACCTTAGGTGATGCCTTTAAAGAAATTTTAAATAATGATAAGATAAAGGTTCAAGTAGAAAGCCTTAAAAATGAGGAAATACCTGCTTTAATTCTACTTTCTGAGGAATCAAGAAGGATGCAACAAATGCGAGGTATGTTCCCTGGAATGAACGTAGAGGATATGTTTAAAAGTGAGGAAACACTTGTGCTTAATAGGAAGAATACTTTAGTTCAGGCCATACTGAATAATGAGCCGGATGAAAGTAAAAAGGAAGATTTAAAGCTTGTTGAAGAACATATTTATGATTTAGCAAGAATGAGCCAAAAACAACTTGATAGCGAATCTATGGCCAAATTCATTGCAAGAAGTAATAAAATATTATCAAAACTGATATAAGGTTTCACAATATATAGTTGGCAATTGAAAAAAAGTAAAGGACTTTATGGTTGTCTTTGCTTAATATGAATTAAATGAAGTGCAACACCACATAAAAATAAAATTTTTATGTGGTGTTGCACTTTTAAATTTGGCTATGGGATAAATAATTGTTCAGGTAAATGCATCCTAATAGAAATTATTTCCTATTAGGATGCATTACATTTTGATATAACTTCATCAAAATGTTTTAAGTGTGTCTTTTTTATTTTCAATCTTATTTTTTAAATTTTCTAAATCAGTTTCATCCATGTGTTCACCATTTTGGTTCAGGTAACCTTCTGAATACTGGAGTTTTTTCTCTAAATTTTCTTTTTCAGGAGTTGGTCCGCCATCACCATATATTATTGTGTTTTCAAGGTTTCTAATGGTGTTCTCTCTTCTGTTCTGTTTATCTTTTGCCATTTCAACGGATTCATCATCTGATAAGTCACTGTATTCTTCAAGATGTCTTTCAGTTCTCGTATTTTTTTCAACTAGATTTTCTAATTCTTTTATTCTATTTTTAGTTTCACAGTTATCTTTTTCTCCAACATTTTTCATTTATGACGCCTCCATATTTTTAGCATTATACAAATATAATTTAACCATATATTTGATGGATTATACTAAGGCATCGTCATGAAAAGGATAGCTATTGAATTCAAGTAATTTACATTCTATTTTGTTGAAGCATAAAAATTGATTAAGCTACCAGCTAAAATTATGCTCTTTTCATCCTCGGTAAGTTCTCCAATTTTAAGTTTGATATCTTTTTTTGTGCTTTTGCCTATAAGTAGTGCAGGAATTTCAGATTTAGAAGTCTTGATAGCATCAATAATTCCTTCAATATAAATGTAGTCACCAACTTCAAAGGTGATTTTATCTTGAGCGTTTATTGTAAAAGGAATCATACCCCAGTTTATTAGGTTACTTCTATATCTTTTAGTAGCATATTCTTCAGCAATATTTGCAAGACCACCTAATACTTTTTGAGAAGAAGCGGCTTGTTCTCTTGCTGAGCCATCACCAGGCTTAACAGCGAAAATTACACTTCCAAATTGAATCTTTTTTGATATACTTGTTAAAGTTTCTTCAGTGATTTCCACATTAGTGATTTTTGAACAAATCGTCTTTAGCTCACTAATATCAGCAGCTGCATCTCCATGTAAAAATGCTTGCCTGTTTTTTTCTATTACTTGAACTGCCTTAGTTCTTTCCACATAATGAGGATCTTTTCTAGAAAGAGTATATTCCGCAAGCTTTAGTGGGTTTGAACGATAAGATGAAGTTTCACCTGATGGCATAAGTTCATCCGTAGTTGTAACTGGATCTGTTATTACGCAACACATCTTTAATAAAATTTTATCCTGTAATGGTAACATTTCTGGCCAAGAAGTTATATTTGGACCATACTTTAGTTCACTACTATTTTCAGGCTTTTTATATCCATTATAAATTCTATTATTATAAATTGAAGAATCAAAATGATATGAAAGATCAACGCTAGGAATAGAAATTTCAGTAGCTGGCGTTAAAATACCACCATTAATTGCAGTGGCAGCAATAGATTTCGCATCCATTAAAGCTACAGATGAAATTTGACCAAGTCCGGGCTTAGAACCCTCTCTACTTGGGAAGTTTCTAGTAGTGTGTCTTATGCTTAATGCCCCATTAGCAGGTACATCACCAGCTCCAAAACAAGGACCACAGAATGCAGTTTTAATTACAGCACCAGCCTGTATGAATTTTGCTATAGCACCATCTTTTATTAGTTCTAAATAGATAGGTTGACTTGCTGGGTAAACGCTTAAATTAAAATAGTCATTTCCAAGAGAATGATCGCTAATTATTTCTGATGCTATACGTAAATTTTCAAAAGTTCCACCAGCACAACCAGCGATAATACCTTGATCAACTCTAATTTTACCATCTACTATTTTGTTTGTTAGATTAAATTGTACATTTGGATTATCTATTTTTGCCCTTTCTGCTTCTTCAACCATTTGTAAAATTTCTTTAGGATTTTTATTTAAGTCTGCTATGCTAAACACATTGCTTGGATGGAATGGAAGAGCAATCATAGGTTCTATTTTAGTAAGATCAACCTTTACTAGGCCATCGTAGTAAGCAACATTTGTTGGTTCTAATTTGGAATATGCTTCGTGGCGTCCGTGAATACTGTAATATTCTTCTATTTTATCATCTGTACACCAAATAGAACTAAGACAAGTAGTTTCTGTAGTCATAACATCTATACCGATTCTGAAATCAGCAGAAAGATTTTTGATTCCAGGACCAACAAATTCCATTATTTTATTTTTAACAAAACCGTTTTTAAATACAGTACCAATAATTGAAAGAGCTACATCTTGAGGACCAACACCAGCTTTTGTTTCGCCTTCTAAGTATATTGCTATAACCTCAGGATAATCCACATCATAAGTTTTGCTTAGAAGTTGCTTAACAAGTTCTGGGCCACCTTCACCAATAGCCATTGTTCCAAGTGCACCATATCTAGTATGGCTATCTGAACCTAAAATCATATTTCCGCATTGACTCATCATCTCTCTCATGTATTGATGAATAACAGCTTCATGAGGTGGCACATAAATTCCACCATATTTTTTTGCAGCAGATAACCCGAAAACGTGGTCATCCTCATTTATTGTTCCACCAACGGCACAAAGACTATTGTGGCAATTTGTTAAAACGTAAGGAATAGGGAATTCTTTTAGTCCACTTGCTTTTGCTGTTTGAGTTATAGCAACATAGGTAATATCATGAGAAGCTAATGCATCAAATTTTATTCTTAGTTTTTCAGTATTGTCAGTTGTATTGTGTCTAGTTAAAATGTCATAGGAAATAGTATTTTTTCGAGCATAATCTTTATTTAGAATTTTATTTAAATTTGGGGTAACTTCTCCTTTTTCTTTCAGAAATGATGTGATATCATCTATTACTAAGTTATCTTCATAACCTAAAATACCTTGATTTTTGTATAAATATGCACCTTTGTTAATTATTTCTACCATTAGTGTACCTCCATATCAATTTTGTTTATCGAATGCTATTTAATTAACACAAATGAGTATTGTGCAGTTAGCAAATTAAAAATATATTAATCACTATGTTACTATAATATATTTTTTTGTTGGTTTTGTAAATTTGTTTTTTAAAATCTACTGATTTTGTATAAGAAACAAGAAATAAAAAAATTCAATAAAATCATAGGAAGTTATATATATTATGCACATTTTTAAATTTTAATGAATAGACTAATAATATGAGTTCGAATTTTTTAGGAGGAAAAGAATGATTCCACAATATTATTTTAATTCACTAAGTAGACAAATGCCATTATCCACAGAAACTCCAATATTACCTTTGGAAAATGATGATGAAATATTTGATAATAGACAGCAACCAGGAGGGACGGCAGGCACAAATTCACCTGGGTCAACTAATCCAACATCACCAACTATGTCACCTGAATACACTCAAGGATATTTACAAACTCAAATTGGAAAGAGAATAAGAGCCCAGTTTTTAATTGGTAGTAATTCCACCCAGGATAGAGTTGGAATATTAACCAAGGTTGGAATAAGCTATATAATTATACAAAATGAAGATACAAATACGGCAGAGTTATGTGATCTCTATTCAGTAAAATTTGTTGATATTTATTAATATAAATGAGGTGTAGAAATGTCTTATTCAGATCGAGAACTTCTAGCTAGAATTATAAAATGTGAGGCTGGTGGTGAAGGTGAAAATGGAATGAAGGGTGTTGCCACAGTCATAATGAATAGAGTAAGGGTTCCATATGGTGAATATCAAAGAGTTGGAGAAGGGGATGTAAGAAAGGTATTATATCAGAAAGGACAATTTGATTGTATGAGGTCCGTTTTAGGAGGAGTTGCGAATCCACAAACTATTTGGGCAAATCCCCCAGAGCAAATACATTATAATATAGCAGATTGGGCACTCGCAGGACATAGACTTTATAATATAGGCTTTTCACTTTGGTATTTTAATCCATTTAATCCTGGGTGTCCCTATCTATTCCCATTTAATGGAACAGGAAGTTTTCAAGTAACCGTGGGGCAACATTGTTTTTATAATCCGACGGAATTATATGCGCAAACATAATAAATATAATAAAGGAGAGAAAATTAATGATACCAGAATATTGTAAACAATGCATTAATAGAAATGCAAATCCATATATGTCTAGTGAATTTGATGCCAATCCAACACCACATTCGTCTGTAATTGCTGCAAACCCAGTAGTGCAGCCACAAATGCAAACGGGTCAGACTGTAAGTGCACCAAACACAAGTGCCGATGAAGACCAATTTATAGTTGCACCAGGATCTCCAACCGTACTTGGAATTGAGTATACTCAAGGATTTTTAAAGACAATGATAGGACGGCGGGTTAGAGTTACTTTTTTAATTGGGACAGATTCACTTACAGATAGAACAGGAATACTTCAGGAGGTAGGTATTAGTTTTATTGTACTAAGAGATACAAATTCAAATTTGAATACATTATGTGATATTTATTCAATAAAATTTGTTGTGATATTTAATTAAATATAAAAAATTGGGATTAATAACATAGAAAATCATGCATGTTTAAAATTAAGAGGCAAGTGAAAAAGGTATTTCATAATTGTTTAAATGTTTAGAATGAGTAGATTTGCAAACCAATCTGCTCATTCTATTTTTTGTCTATTTTTCTGGATTAAAAGAAAATTTTAAGTGAATTGTAACTTGCCAGTACATCTAAATACCACCTTCCCCTAATGCTATATCCATATATAGCTAAAAAGTCCATAAATTTGCGTGAATATTTCTAGCACTAAATGTTAAAAATTTAAGTATTGAGATAATATAATAAATTTATGATAGGAGTTTAAACATGATACTAGGTATACCAAAAGGTCTTTTATATTACAAATATCACCTTTTCATAAATGCTTTTTTTGAAGCACTAGATGTAGAATTTATAACCTCCAAGGATACTGACAAGGAAATATTGGATTTAGGAGTGAAATATGCTGTAGATGATGCTTGTTTGCCAATAAAAGTATTTCACGGACATGTAGCATCATTAAGAGGGAAATGTGACTCAATACTTGTACCACGATTTATGAGTGTATCAAAAGGAGAGTATATATGCCCTAAATTTTGTGGACTTCCAGAGATGATAAAGTATAGTATACCAAATTTACCAACTATTTTAACAGAGCAAATCAGTAGTTTGAATGAAAAACAACTATATAATTTTGTAAAAAAAATAGGGAAGAGGGTAGGATGTAAAAATCATAAAATGGAAAATGCATTTTTTACTGCCATTGAAGCACAAAAAAACTTTGGTTTAGGTAATACATGTAAAAACAATAAATATAAAATAGCACTTTTGGGTCATCCATATAATGTCTATGATAGTTACCTAAACATGAATATCATTAACAAACTAAACAAAGATGGGATTTGTGTCATCACAGAAGAAAGGATAGATAATAGTATTGTAAATGAAGAAATAAAAGATTTATTCAAAAGACCATTTTGGAATTTTGCAAGAAATTCATATGGCTTTGCATCTTATGCACAAGAAAATAACTTAGTGGATGGAATAATATATTTGTCCTCATTTGCTTGTGGCATTGATTCAATTGTTATAGAACTCATAAAAGACAAAGTAAAAGATATTCCAATATTGGTTCTTAAAATAGATGAGCAAACAGGAGAAGCAGGCTTTGATACAAGAATTGAGGCGTTTTTAGATATGCTAGAGAGAAGGTGTAGCTAATGAAGATAACACTTCCACATATGGGAAATGTATATTTGGCAGCAAAGGCATTATTTCTTGATCTTGGTATTGAGTTTATAATACCTGAGTTTAGTAATAAACAAGCACTAGAACTAGGATCAAAATATGCTCCAGAAGACATATGTCTACCATATAAAATAATGCTTGGGAGCATTATCCTAAGTTACAAAGCAGGAGCAGATACAGCTATAATTACGGGAAGTTGTGGACCTTGCAGATATGGTGAATACTGTGAATTATTTAAAAATACATTTAAAAAACTTGGATATAACATTAAGTTGATTGTTATTGACTATCCAAAGGATATTGGATTTAAAGAGTTGGTTAACAGAATTAGCAATATATCTATGGCAAGTAGTAAGAAAAAAAACGAAAAAATCACAGCTGTATATAATGCACTTAAAGTTATAAAACTTATAGACTACATAGAAATGAAGGCAAGAAATTTAGCAGGATATGAAATAGTAAAAGGAACTTTTAAAAAATTTTTATATGAATGTAAAAGGGCAACATTTAACTGTGAAAGTGCAACTGAAATGGTACGGGTGTTGCATGAATATAAAGCGAAATTAGATAAAATCCCAATTGATAAGAATAAAGAACCAATGACCGTTGCAATCATAGGAGAAATATATACCATCCTTGAACCATTTGCGAATCTTTATATAGAAGATAAACTTATGGATTTAGGAGTGTCTGTAAAAAAGCAAATAACACCTAGTTGGTGGGTTAAAAATGCTATGTTATCTCCATTTAAACTCAATTCATTACATATTAGATTAGCTTCAAGGCAATACCTTTCAGAATATATTGGTGGGCATGCAAGGGAGTGTATCGGTGAGGCTGTAATGGCAAGTGAAGAAGGGATAGATGGAGTAATACAGATATTACCCCTTGGTTGTATGCCTGAAATAGTGGCAAAAGCAATACTACCTAAAATTTCAAGGGACAGAAATTTTCCGATTATGAGTTTAGTTGTGGATGAGATGACAGGAGAAGCAGGATATTCTACAAGGATAGAAGCATTTATCGATTTGATTGAGAGGAGGAGGGAACAAAATGTATTATATAGGGGTTGACGTTGGATCAGTAAGTACAGATATTGTACTCTTAGATGACAATATGCAGGTTGTGGAATCAATGTATTTGAAAACCAAGGGAAAACCACTTGATATTATAAAAGAGGGTTTTAAGATATTGAGTGATAAATATGAGGATGAACAAATAAAGGCTGTAGGTACAACTGGAAGTGGGAGGCAAATTGCATCGTTTCTAATTGGCACGGATGCAGTTAAAAATGAAATAACAGCACATGCAGTTGCATCCCTTGAAGTTGATAAAAATTTGAAAACTATAATTGAGATTGGAGGACAGGATTCAAAAATTATAATAATTAAAGATGGCATTGTTACGGACTTTGCAATGAATACTGTATGTGCGGCTGGAACAGGGTCATTTTTAGATAGGCAAGCAGAAAGATTATCTATTCCAATAGAAGAATTTGGAGAACTGGCACTGAAATCTAAAAATCCAGTTAGAATTGCAGGAAGGTGTGCTGTGTTTGCGGAATCAGATATGATACACAAGCAACAGGTAGGCTATGGCGAAGAGGATATAGTAAGAGGGTTATGTGAAGCATTAGTAAGAAATTATTTAAGTAATGTGGGAAAGGGCAAAGAAATTCAGTCTAAAATATTTTTCCAAGGAGGAGTTGCTGCAAATAAAGGAATGAAATTTGCCTTTGAAAATGAGCTACAAATGGAGCTATGTATACCAAAGCATTATGATGTTATGGGGGCTATAGGTGCTGCAATTATAGCTAGAAATAGGATAGAAAAGCAGAATTTAATAACGAAATTTAAGGGATTCAAAGTAGTAAGTGGAGAAATTAACACTAAAAGCTTTGAATGTAATGGTTGCTCTAACAGATGTGAGGTAGTAAAAATAGCAAATAAAGATAATAATAGTGGCTTTTTTGGTGACAGATGTGGGAAATGGAGTAACTGTAGCTAATGTTGCACTTAGGGCTAGTTCATTATGTTTATTTAGGACTAATAGTATGTATAATAGGCATAATGTTCTCAAAAAAGGATGTAATTTTGCCATGTATTTTAGGAATCCTAATAATTGGATTTATATATAGTGGTAGTATTGTGTCATCAGTACAAATTGTATATACAGCCATAGTTGTTTCTGGAAGAGAATTTATAGAAATTGTAATAATTATAGCATTAGTTAATGCAATGTCTAAGGCTATAAATAGTCTAGGTGCAGATGAAATAATGATAAAACCCATAAGCAAACTTATGATTAATGAAAAAATAGCTTTTTTTGTTTTGGGATTTACAATGTTAGGATTTTCATGGTTTCTATGGCCATCTCCGGCAATAGCTTTCATAGGCCCACTTATGGTTCCAGCAGCAATAAAAAGCGGACTAGAACCAATTTGGGCAGCAGTTAGCTTGGACTTATTTGGTAATGGAATAGCTTTATCAAGTGATTATTTCATACAAGGGGCACCTTCAATAACAGCTAAAGCCGCAGGAATTAAAAACCCATTTGAAATAGTGAAAGCCGAATTTTTAATGTGGATGGTAATTTCTATTGTAGTATTGGTTACTTCCAGCATTATAATGAGCAGAAGTAATAAAGGCAGAGGGAAAAATAACAATATTAACGAAGTTACCACAACATATAAACACAGTTTTAGCAGTAGATTTATTGCAATATTTACATATGTGTTTTTTGCAGTAGATATTGTTATTATGTATGTATACAAATTAAAGGGTAGTGAAGCAACTTCTTTGATTGGTGGCACAGCTATAGTTATAATGTTATTATGTGTTCTTATAAAGTGTGGCATAAAAAATTCATTGGGGCAAATTACGGTGCTTATAAGGGAAGGATTCATGTTCAGTATAAAAATTTTTTCGCCAATTATTATAATAGGGGCATTTTTCTTTCTAGGTAGCAAAGAGACGGCGCAAGAAATTCTAGGCTCAGGAACAAATGGAATCTTAACGGATGTAGGTATGTATGTATCACAAAACATTCCAATGAATAAATTTTCAGTAGTAATAATTCAAGCTTTAATTAGTGGTCTTTTAGGAGTTGGAGGATCAGGATTCTCAGGTCTACCATTAGTAGGAACTTTAGCACAAGTATTTTCATCAGCTGTGAATGTTAATAGAGCAGGCATGGCAGCCCTTGGTCAAATAATAACAATTTGGGTAGGTGGTGGAACTATAATTCCATGGAGTGTTATTCCTGCCGCAGCAATTTGTAATGTGGAACCTTTTGATGTGGTGAAAAAAAATATATTGCCTGTGTCTTTAGGGTTAGTAGCTACAGTAATTATTGCAATGTCCATATTGTAAATTAGGCATATTCAAAAGGATAGCTAGTGAGTATTCTAGTGTTCCTTTTGAATATGCCTAAATCTATTCGATATTATTCACATATGATTTATAAATTTCATATACTGTAAAGTGTTAATAATAAATTGAGGTGGATATTTTGGTAAATTACGTAGTGAAAGCAGGAGATTCACCATGGTCTATTGCAAAGAAGTATGGTGTAAATTATAACGATATCGTTGCTATTAATGGACTTACCAATAGAAAAAATTTGGTTATTGGAGAGAGCCTGCTTATACCTATAAATCAGAGTAAATACAGGGAAGAAATTGAAGTAAATGGATTTATTATTCCTACTACAACTGCTAGAGATAAAGAGATTGTTGATCAGAATCAAAAATATTTAACCCTTATAACGCCATTTAGTTATCATGTGAATGAGAATGGAACATTAACAGATTTAAGGGATGATACCATAATTAAAGAGGCTAAAAAATATAATGTATCCCCAATGTTATGTGTTGCAAATATTTCTAGTAGTGGTGGGTTTGATACAGAACTAATAGGACGAATACTGAATGATAAGAACATACAAAATACTTTAATAAACAATATAATTAATACTTTAAAGCGAAAAGGCTTAGGTGGAGTAATTGTTGATTTTGAAAGAATTCCACCTAAGGATAGGCAAAATTATAATGACTTTTTGCAAGAGTTAGTTAGAAGAGTACATGCAGCTGGTAAGTATTTAGTAGGAACTGCATTGGCACCAAAACAATCATCAGTTCAGACAGGACCATGGTATGAAGCTCATGACTATGAAGCTCACGGCAAAATAGTGGATTTTGTGATACTCATGACATATGAATGGGGATGGTCAGGTGGCCCACCAAGAGCTGTAGCACCAATAAATGAGGTTATAAAAGTTTTGAATTATGCAGTTTCAGTAATACCAAGCTATAAAATAATGATGGGAGTACCATATTACGGATACGATTGGAAACTTCCATTCGTTCAGGGAGGACCCTTTGCAGAGGCTCTAGGAAATCAAGAAGCCGTAATAAGAGCTGAAAAATATGGAGCAAATATTAAATACGATGTAATATCTCAATCTCCGTTTTACAACTACATGGATGAAAACAGAGTTATGAGAGTGGTGTGGTTCGAAGATTCTAGAAGTATGATGGCAAAGTTCAACTTAGTCATAAAATATGGCTTAAGGGGAGTAAGTTATTGGGTTCTAGGCAAACCATTTCCACAGAATTGGGCATTACTTAATAGTATGTTTAGAGTTAAAAAGCTTTAGGTGAAAATTTAATATATATTTAGTTCTGAAGACATCAAATAATTTTTTGATGTCTTGTTTATTTTTTGAAAATGTTATTCCAAAGCTTGGTAAATAATGCTGGGGGAGGATCGTGTTACTTTAGTCTATAATTTCATCCTAAAAGTCAATTTAGCTGGCATAAAAGATATATGGACACAAGAAAAAATTAGTTTAACTAATCTACAAGCCGAACAAATACTAACTTTTGTGGATTCAATTAATGAAGTTCAGCCATTACAGGCAAGAATGAGAAAATATTTAAGTGCTGCAGCCAACGTGGTATTTGCAACTGGAGAAAATAGTCTTAAGCAAGTTGTTAAATGCTTGGAGGACCATGTAACAAGAACTTTTTATATTAGTAAACTTTTAGATGAAGAAAAACAATATCTGGAAGATAAAATAAAATTGCTACAGGATTTAGATGAATATTCAAAAACAACTAAAAACAATTGAATAGCTAAGATTATAGGTACCAAAGACGATAGAATCCACGGTATATTAGATAGAATAAGTTTATTGAGAGAAGACTTCAAGTTGAAGTATATGTTCAACAAAGGATCAAAAGGTAATATGGATTTTGCTGAAGAATTATAGAAAGGCAAAACTATAATAATTAGGATGCCACAGGATGCATTTAAAAAGCACTCTAAGAATGTAATTGTAACGTTTTTATTAAGTAAAATATGGATAGCTACAGAAATAAGAGGGAAGTGGAACAAACAACCTAGAGCAACACATATCAGTATTGATGAAATATTCCAGACTAAAACGGCTATGAAAATGCTAGCCAATGATGAAATATTACCTCAAACAAGAAAGTTTGGATGTAAGTTTATTTTAAGTTGTCAGTACACAGATCAGATAGACATACTTATGGAAACTCTAGTTGGAGCAGGTGCTTCATTCATGTTTATGGGTGGTACTTCAGAAAAAGATTTTAAAAAATTTGAGAGTAAATTGGATGGATTCGAATTTGAGGATCTGAGAGATATGGAAAAATGGCATAGCTTAAACTTAGTATATTACTCAGGTGGTTATGCTAATTTTATATCTAAATTGCCATCAATAAAATAATTAAATTGATTATTTTTATACTCATTTTTTAAAGCCCTAAATTTGGCTAATTAAAATTGTGTGGTTTTATAAGAAATTTATGAATTATTAAATAGCATAATATATATAAATTACATTGGAAATAACAGCTTTTTTAGATTTTCTATTTTAAAGTTCTGTGAAAAAGTTAAGTTAAAATTAATATTAAAATTTAAAGTATAAACTATAAAATACTGCTTGATTAACATAGTTAAAGCAGAAATAAATAATATAAAACATAATAAGGATTTTGTTAAAATGGCTAATAAAAAATAAGAATAAGGAGTAGAAAATACTGCAAAAGACAGTTGATATTTTAATACAATATATATTTCTAGTATACGGAGGAAATACGGAAGCGTTAAAATATGGCACGGAAGAAATACGAAAATTCAAAATAAAATACGGAAAACATACGAAAATTCACTAAAATATGATACCACTATTTTGCTAGGCTAGGCTTTGCCTAGCCTAGCACCCCTGTGATAGCAAAAACTCCTTATGCTCATCAGGATTCTTGGGGTATAGCTTTTCATTTAAATTTATTAATAAAATTTATAATAGTAACAAAGTAAAAAAACAATTAAAAGGAAGGTTTAAAAGTGGATATAATAATTAGAAATCTTGATGTAAAGTCTGTGGCAAAGTTGGATGAAATGGCAAAAAAGAAAGGAATATCACGCCAAGAGTTTTTGAAAAATTATATTGAGACTTTAAGTGTACTAGATACCATAAGAGAAAATGATAATAGATATATAGATTTAGTAAATCAAATGGCCTTTGTAATTAAAGAAAATACCAATGTATTATCACAAATTAGAATTGATTTTATATTAGAAGATTGATAAATTGGAGGATAGGTATATGGCTACTGAAAGAAAAAGAAAAGAATATCAATTAATGCAGGAGGATATTGATTACATAAATGAAATTGCTAAAAAGTATAGAATTAGACCAGCCGATGCATTGTCAAAAATTATAAGTGAACATAAAGATCCTGATGCAAATAAAATGGAAAACACAATGAAAAAAATATTGTTAGGCGTAAACAAAATAAACAAGCTATCAGAAATTCAACTAGAGATTAGTAACTCCGTTTGTTTAAAGGAGAATTATTCATATCAAAACGAGATTTTACATGTGATTTGCTTTCAAAAGCTTACGAGGAAGTACAAAAAAATTGCTGGTGAAAGCATTAAAAAGTTCAATAGATAATGAGGAGAAAATATGATAGGTGCAGTCATATTTCGAAATTGGTTACCAAGGACAATTAAAAAAATTTTCAGGTAGACTCATAAAAATACAGCTATTAATAATCCCGAAATAAAACAAAATAAATGCGGTTATGGTTTATAATTTTGTTATAACATGGTTCTATAGATAGATTGTTTTGTATTATTCATAAAATACAAATTGGAAAACAGTATTGATATTATGATCATTTTATAGAACAACTATTGTAAATTTCCCAATAGTACTTAAGTGATGAATGAAAGAAATATGTTAAGTCTAGTAATAATATAAAAGGTAGACCTAAGAATCTATCATTTGAAGTAATTTTTTTTATGAATTATAATAGTGGAAATAATATCATTTTAGGAGGAATATTCAAAAACATGTAGAAATATATACAATAGTAAATAATTTTTAGTGATAAGTGAGATGGAAATATGAAACCAAAAACCATTAGTTTTATATTTGCAGTAATAATTGCAGATATCTTTTATTGTAATAATAGATTAGGAGAAAATCACAAAAAACATTTATATTGTGAAATTTCATATATAATAATATAGAACATATATTAAGTAAAACAAGGAATACATAAAAACCAGATCCAACAGTACGAGTTAGTTGAATTTGGAATATGGCTACATATGGGTGTGAAAATATTCAAAGAATAACAAGATATCATTAAGATAATCCATCAAGGCATAGTACTAGGAAAATTTTAGGCATGTTTGGATTTAAAGGATAGTTGTAATTAATATACTAAATGAAATACCGATATTGACAAAGTAAACAAGAATAGGATGTCTACGAACATAGTTGGTAACCAAGATCTGTATCACCAATAAATGAAGGCGTAAAAGTTTTGAATTATTCAGTTGCAGTAATTCCAAGCTATAAAATAATGATGCAAGTGTCATATAATAGATACGATTGGGAACTTTCATTCGTTCATGGTGGAATATTTGCAGAGGTTTTAGGAGATCAAGAAGCTGAAATAAGAGCTAAAAATATGTGGTGAATATTAAATATAACGTAATATCTCAATCACCATTTTATAACTATATGATTGAAAATATAGTTATGAAGGTTGTCTGGTTTGAAGATTCCAGAAGTATGATGCCAAAGTTCAACTTAGTCACAAAATATGGCTTACGAAGGTTAAGTTATTGGGTTCTAGGTAAGCAACTCCCTTTGTTCTTAACAGGTGAGAAACAAAGATGATTTTATTAAGAATTATTATTGTGTAACTGTATGAAATCTCATTGTTTGAATGGCTACATTAACCTAAGGAAAAGATTGTATGCAAAACATTGAAATATGTAATAGTTCAAAACAATATTTAACCTTTTCTATATAATAATTTATTTTTAAATAAAGTTAAAAAGGAAGTATGAAAAAATGAAAAGAAATCATGGTAAACTTCACCTAATTGCGATTACCTTTATTGGGCTAATTGTTATTAGTTTTATTAGTTGCTATCAAGTAAATGCGAGTACAGGCACAGAAGTTTCTGGACTTATCTCTGTGAATACAACTTGGAGTCCACAAAATGGGCCATACATGATAACTGGCGATGTTTGTGTTGATAAAGGGGCTATTTTAAATATTGAAGCGGGAACAGAGATAATTTTTAATGGAGATTATTACTTAAAAGTAGATGGAACGATTAATGCTAATGGTATATCTCAAAATCGTATCAAATTTATTTCTAATAATAATGGCGGTAAAATAATGCTTGACAGTGATAATAATTCATTGAATTATAGTTCAATGAGCGGCATGGTTTGGGGAGTATTTTTATGTGATAATAGTTCATATAACAAAATTGATAATTGCGTAATTAGAAACAATGTTTTTGGAATATATTCAAATTATAATAACTCGTTTAATGAAATTAAGAATTGCTCTATTAGCGAAAATTCTAGTACAGGCATACAGTTCTTTAAACTTTGTACAAATAATGTTATAGATGATTGTACTATATTTAACCAAAAGAGTACTGATTCCATGAATCCTGGATGTGGAATTCATTTTGATTATGGGAGTAACGATAATATTGTAAAAAACAGTTTTATATTTGGGAATAATTGTGGAGTCGATTTTTATCCAGATTGCACAGATAATTCTATTACAAATAATGATATCCAAAAGAATACTATAGGAATAAATTTTCAAAATTACGGGTGGAAGTCATCTAATTTAACTAATATTAACAATAATAACATATGTAATAACTATCAATATAATCTTATGTCTGGGCATAATGATTTGGGAATATATGCAAATAATAATTATTGGGGAACTTTGGACGAAAATCAAATTAATAGTTCTATATATGACTTTTATGATGATTTTGATAGGACAAAAGTATTATTCAAACCATTTTTAATTAATTCTGCTCTTGTAACTCGACAAACAAACCCAGTAATGAGTATTAGTTTAAGTGAGTCTCAAAAGAGTTTGAATTCAGGTGCATCCATGAATCTAATAGCGACAGTAAGTCCAATAGATGCAACCAATAGTGATGTTAGTTGGTCAAGCAGTGATACATCAGTAGCGACAGTTGATAATGCAGGAAATGTAACTGCAGTCGGTAAAGGAACGGCAACAATAAAGGCAATAACTGCAGATGGAGGATATACAGAAAGCTGCATAGTAACAGTAAGCAATTATACAGTTACGTTTAACAGTCAGGATGGAGATTCGTTAACAAGTAAGATAGTAAACTATAATAATGTAATAACAGCACCTTCAATTCCAACTAGGAAGGGCTATATATTTGGAGGTTGGTACAAAGAGGCGGGTTGTATAAATGCATGGGACTTTGAAACAGATAAAGTAACTTCTGATACAGCACTGTATGCTAAGTGGACATCTAATGTAGTATCAGTTTCTTATCAATGCCATGTACAGAACATTGGATGGCAAACATTGGTTAGCAATGGTGCAGAAGCAGGAACTGATGGTAAGGCACTTAGAGTTGAGGCACTTAAAGTTAATTTAACAAATGCTCCAGCAGGTGCTCATGTAGATGTACAGGCACATGTGCAAAGTATAGGTTGGCAAAACATAGTTAAAGATGGACAGGAAGCAGGAACTGATGCTAAGGCACTTAGAGTTGAAGCTTTAAAATTAACATTAGAAAATATGCCAGGCTACTCAATACAGTATAGAACTCATGTTCAAAATATAGGTTGACAATCATGGGTTAGTGATGGACAGGAAGCAGGTACAGATGGGAAATCACTACGTATAGAAGCTATAGAAATTAAGTTAGTAAAAATATCAGATAATTCTACAGTGGGTGTACAATATCAAGGACATGTACAACAGATAGGTTGGCAAACTTCAGTAACTAATGGCCAGATATCAGGTACAGAAGGTCAAGCACTTAGAGTAGAAGCACTTAAAATAGGTTTATTAAACGCTCCAGTAGGAGCTAAGATAGAATATCAAACACATGTACAACAGATAGGTTGGCAAACACCTGTGACTGATAATGCAGAAGGTGGTACAGATGGGAAGTCTTTAAGGGTTGAAGCTATAAAAATAGCTTTAGAAAATCTCCCAGGTTATTCTGTCCAATATAGAGCGCATGTACAAAGCATTGGATGGCAACCATGGGCCAGTGATGGACAAGAAGCTGGTACAGATGGAAAGGCTTTAAGAATTGAAGCTATTGAAATTAGAATAGTAAAAACAGTAGATGGTAGTACTCCAACACCAGTATCATTTATAAAGAACGTAACATCAGTAGCATTAAATAAAACAATAAGTACATATACAAAGCACTAACACTTGGAACTTTTTTATATGTATCAACTTTAGTGTTAATGAAAGGACAACATGCAATGGCGACAAAACTACGACTGTAGGCATCATATTTGGTAGCCACCCAAAAACATTGGTTGACAGACATTGGTTAACAATGGGATAGAAGCAGGAATAGTTGGAAAGGCACTTAGAGTTGAGACACTTAAAGTTAATTAAAAAATGCTTCAGTGGGTGTTCATGTAGGTGTACAGGGTAATGTTCAAAATATAGGTTCAAAAATATAATTGTTGATGGGTGGTAACCTGGGACAGATTGTAAAGATTTAAGGGTTTAAGCAATAAAAATTATTCCATGCGATAGTATGTTTAGCCATATTTTAAACTTGTGACTCAAGATTGCTATATGTAAGGTATAGCTAAAATAAAGTCATGTTTTAATAGTTGCAATTTAAACTTAAATAAATCAAAACAGCTACTATTTAGACTGGGCAGGTGGGCCACCAAGAGCTGTAGCTCCAATAAATGAAGTTATAAAAGTTTTAAATTATGCGGTATCTGTAATTCCAAGTTATAAAATAATGATGGGAGTACCATATTACGGATACGACTGGAAACTTCCATTCGTCCAGGGAGGACCATTTGCACAGGCTCTAGGAAATCAAGAAGCCGTTATAAGAGCAGCAAAATATGGAGCAAATATTAAATATGATGTAATATCACAATCCCCATTTTATAACTACATGGATGAAAATAGAGTTATGAGAGTGGTGTGGTTTGAAGATTCTAGAAGCATGATGTCAAAGTTTAACTTAGTCACAAAATATGGTTTACGAGGGGTAAGTTATTGGGTTCTAGGCAAGCCATTTCCACAGAATTGGGTATTGCTCAATAGTATGTTTAGAGTTAAAAAGCTTTAGGTGAAAATTTAATATATATTTAGGACCATGGGGCTGTCGCATTAGCATAAAAAATATGCTGACGCGGCAGCGTTTTTTTGACATTTTATAAAAAATTTTATGCTAATTTAAGGTTAAAGAATTCCTATAACTAAAAAATTGGGCATTTAATAAGCCTTCGCTATTAAGGCTTTTTTTGATTTAAAGATTTTTAAGATTTTAAATCTGACTGGATTTTATTATGTAGCTTATTTATATTATGTGCCATGGCTAACATAATACTTTCCACCAAAACGTTCTTTTTGCCTTTACTTAAATATCTACGAAATCCCATATCCTGTTTTATCTGTGCAAAAGAGCCTTCGGCTTGAATACTTCTATTCATTCTTAGCTTGTAGCCTTCTTCACTTACAATTCTTTCAAGATTCTCATTGCGAAGCATGGTGAACAGCTTTGAAGTTTCAAGATTTTTAACTCTGTCTTCTAATGATGTTTTGCAGTTATATCCTTTTATACATTTGATCTTGTACTGACAGTTACTGCAATCCTCAGAGGTATATATTGTTTTCTCACTAAGATAACCGGTCTTACTTTTTCTTGTTAATATTTTATTTACTGTTAGTCTCCGATTATTTTTACAAGTATAATAATCACCAAATTGGTTATAATCCATATTTTGTATTTTGCTTAGATCCTGGTTATATTTCCTTGTCTTAGATATTTCGAAATTTGAAGGTTTAATATATGATAGCTGTCCATTCTCTTTAACATAAACATAATTTTCTTCACTTTCGTAACCAGCATCTGCAACAATTTTAAAATACTTAAAATACAATAAGTTCTCCATGCTTTTTATAAAGGGAATCAATGTTGTTGTGTCCGTAGGATGAGGACCAACAGTAAGCCATGCTATATATTCAGAATCTACTCCATGCTGAACGTTGTAGCCAGGTTTTAATTGACCATTTTTCATAGCATCTTCTTTCATTCTCATAAAGGTTGCATCATTATCAGTTTTTGAATAAATATTACGGCTACCGCAGGTGTGGATTTTCTGAGTATATTCTTTTAATTTATTAAGAAATTCTTCAAGCTTTTCAATAGAACGTTGAATTGGAGTTTTTCGTTTACCGCATCCATGTACAAAGTTTATGTTTTCTTGAAGTTTCAAAGCGTAAAGTTTTTTACGAAGTTTTTTTACATGCTTTATTTTTACGCAATTTTCATATATAAGCTTTAATCCATATGTTTCTTCACATTTGGCTACAAAATCAGCTAATTTAGAAAGTAGTCTTCCAAGATTTTTTGTAACAGATTTTTTCCAAACAAAGGTATACTTATTTGAAGCTGCCTCTATTTTTGTACCATCAATGAATATAGCATCACTTGATATTTCTCCAATTTCATAAAGAAAATTTGTCATTTGAGCCATTATTGTTTCTGAACATTGAGCAAAATGAAGGCTACGAAATCTGGCAAATGTAGAATGATCTGGCACTGGAGAACCTTCTAAAAGATACATGAAGTTGACATCTCGCTTGCAGGATAGTTCCATTGATCTTGATGCATAGTTTTTATTCATGTAAGAGTAAAGTACAATTTTTAACATCTGACGTGGTGTTGCTTAATTCTCCCTTATACGGGAGTAAGCGAATACAAATCTGTTAAATCCATCTCCTCAATAAATTGACTTAGCAAATGCACCGAATTATTATGTGGAATCATGTACTCAATATTTAGTGGAAGTTTCAATTGATAATTTCCACGGTTTGAAGTATAATTTTTATGTAAATTAATGTGTTTGATCATATGTTAATTTTACCATAAATCTTTCACTCTTCCGAGTGGGAGATTTATTTTTATGCAAAAAACTGTCACACTGATTTTTTAGTGCGACAGCCCCATTCATTTTTTCAATTAACTGTTTGTTTTGTTAGAAACAAAGGATTTGTACAAATTATTATTTATAAATTATAAAGGGAGTCTAGACAAATAGTTTACTAACATATTTGTTTAGAAAATTGTGTATATAAACATAATGCATTTATTTAAATAGCATATTGAATTGAATTTCAGAATTTATATTTTTAGGTAGCCCAAAGGACGTAAATCGTTGATATAAAACAATTTATGTCTTTTTAATGCTATCTATAAGATTACTATTATGGATATTTTAGCAATCCTAATATTGACAAATATCAAGAGGTTAAGTATGATATGAAATGGCTTGTTTGGTTATACCCAAGAAAATGGAGAATACGATATGAGGATGAATTTTTATATATTTTGGAGAGAAGGAAGATTTCTTTCAAGGAAGTAATTGACATATTTATTAATGCAATTGATGCACAATTTTTAAATTTAGTGGAGGAGATTATAATTATGCTTAATAAATTAAATGAGATTATGCTTAAATCTGTTTTTACGCGTTCATTAATAATTGGATCTATAATGATATTGGGAGCCGGATTTGGATATTGGATTAGTGGAATCACACCTTCATTATCTCAAATGTCACCAAAAACAGTTCTTGTAGTTGGAGTTGTTTTGGGACTTTGTATAGGATATATAATTGGGCAAACAAGAGGAATTATGCGTGTCATCAAAGTAACGCATAACAAAGATGTATTCCTACCTACTGGTAAATTAAAGTTTGAAAAAATAGAAAAATAGAAAAATAGAAAAATAAAATATAAAAAATAAAAAATAAAAAATAAAGTCAAAATAGCTACTGTTTAGATTGGTGAGGTGATCTACTTGCAGAGGCGTTAGGAAATCAAGAAGCCGTTATAAGAGCAGCAAAATATGGATTACCAGTGTTAAGCTATTGGGTTCTAGGCAAACCATTTCCGCAGAATTGGGCATTAATTAATAGTATGTTTAGAGTTAAGAAGGTTTAGATAAAAATTTAATATATATCAATTTTTATAGACATCAAATGATTTTTTGATGTCTTATTTGTTTTATTAAAAGGTTATATCAAAATAATGATAATACAATATATAAAGTTATTGCACAATTATAAAAAATGTTAATTAAATGAGGAAGATGCATTAAGTCTTAAGGTAAATAAAAAAAGTAACGAACCATTAAACTCTATTTTAGCGGTAATGGAAATAATGTAGGGGGAAGATCGTGTTAATTTAGTCTATAGTTTTATCCCCAAAAGTCAATTTAGTTGGCATAAAAGATACATGGATACAAGAAGTTAATGAGATCAAGGTTCTGGTAAATCAAAGTTTACTAGTAATTGTCATAGGTTCGCTAATACTAGAAAAGAGGGAGGGGTGGCAATAGATTTTATAAAGAATTGTGAATTATCAGAGGATATAATAAACTCTTTGCCTAAAGAAGACACAATTGTATTGGATTATACCAAAGAGAAAGATATTCAAGGTTTTTCATTTAATGAATTTAAAATAGATAGCAAAATAAGTTCATTCGAGAGACTTAGTTTATTGAGGTAAGACTTCAAGTTGAAATATATGTTCAACAAAGGCTCAAAAGGTAATACAAATGACTATTGTAAATGAGAATATGGACAATGTTCTTTTAAAATTTAATGATGAGGGGCTTTAATACTTCAGTAAATATAAAACATAATAAGATTAAATGTAAAACATGATATAATTATGCTTAGATAGGTTTGCAATGGTGAAATATAATTGGAGGAGAATAAAATCTATGAAAATTTTAACAGTTATCGGATTAACAGGACTTACTATCTCTATTATTTTAATAGCACAAAAAATAATAAAAAATGATAAGTCTAAAATAAGTTTAAAGATAGCAATACCAATATTTACAGTATTTTTAGTTTTATTTGTTATTAGTATTGGTAATCTTCCAACAGTGGTGAACTCTATACAAGCTAATAGAGTAGATGCAGAAGATTATAGTAAATTAGAGCAGTTAGTATCAAATGCTTTCCCAAATGGTCAAATTTCTATTTCCGGAAATATTTTAACTATTACATTTGACGATGATCTATTGGGTGAAGGGCGTTGTATAGTAAGTATAGATATGTATGTACGAAGTGGACTTCAAAAAATTTGTAAGCATATTGAATTTGAAAAATATCATACCGTTATTATAAAAGCCATGACAAAAATGCCCCAAAGAAGTGCTACTTATGCTAGAGAATTAGGAATGTCTCTTACCTTTGATCAAACTGCACTAGTAAATATAGATAATTTTGACAATGTAAAAAATGATCAGCTTATACTTCTCCAAGGTAAACATAATACATATATTAATCCAGATATAATGAAACGTTTAGATTCAGATGATATTAAAGAGTTATTTCCAAACAAGTAATATAAGAGTTATGAACCACTTTTAAGTTGATTTAATTTTTTCTGCTTATCCTCTAAAGATTCAACAAGTTCTTGTTTGGAAGCAATAGTACTTATACTGGCGCCAACAGAAGATATAAAATTACCCAATACATTATTTTCAGATGCAGACTTATCTTCTGTAAGAACAATAGAAATTGCGGTTGCAAGAACAGCGAGATCATTAGGGATCAATGAATCAAGATATGACATTGGAGTTCATCTCAAATTTTTTATATTATATTGTATTCAAATTATTTTGTGGTAGTTACAGTTTTAATGTTGGGAAGATGTATATGACTTTGAAGAATCGCCTTTAAAATCTATGTAAATACAACAAAAGAACGGTATAGAGTTTAAAAATTACTTAGGTATCACTATGCTAAATCCCAGTAATATCAATGTAGGATAAAATTCAATGGAGGTATATATGAGCGTTTATATAGGAATTATATTGCTAATTTTAGATGTTTGTATTTCTATAGTACTGTTTTTGGCAGGGGGATATATGTTATATAATATTCTAAATAAATTATGGGGACGCAAAGAACAAATACTAATAGTACCACCGTTTTTTGTATTTAGATTTGCCTCATTTTTAGTGTTTCAGAATATTATTATGATAATAAATAGCAAATACGATTTATTATTTGCTATTAGTGACATAAATATGCAAAATGTTGAGTTCTTACTAAATGTTTTAATAACTACTTTAATAATTCAATCAGCTATAGTTTTATGTACGTATACACAGTTTTGTAAAGATACGATTTATAAGAGAAGCCTTCTGCATCTATTTAAACCAAAATCATTTTCATATGAAGAAATAAGCGAGGTTAGAATTGATACCTTTAAAAGTGCAAGAGGTTTAATTTTTCTTAGATATTATCTAATATTTAACAATAGAAATAAAATAGATTTAAACATTATGGAACTTCACAAAGGGAAATTTGGCACTCGAAAAGTTACAAGTTTTAAAAACATTTTAGGTGTTGAAAAATACATATCAAGAAAAATTCCACATTTTATATCCCAAGAAGCAATTTATGAATTAGCAAGAAATCATATATATTTAGAAGATAATATTTATAAAAAATTTCAACCGACTAAGATAAACTATTTAAAATTGGCGAAGAGCATTTTATTAAAAATGCGTGAGAGGAAAATAAAATGAAAGAAAAAAGTAGGCTATAATAAAGATTAAAATTAAAATTGCATTTCCAGTTATGGTTACCTGTATAGGGTGTCACCAATTATTTAATGGTTTAACTTTTAACTCGAAAAATAAATTCACAAAAATATTTTCAATTCCCTTTGGCATATTGTTTATTATATTTGGATTTTTTGGACTTATCGTTCCAAAAATGCTATAATATTTTTATACAGTAGGAGGTGTTGGATGGTGGGAAGAAATATTAGCTTTAATAAGGAAAAATCCTTAAATGAAGCCATGTACCTATTTTGGAAAAAAGGTTATGATGCAACATGTATTTCAGATTTAATTAAAAGGATGGGTATAAGTCGTTCAACGCTTTATGACAGTTTTGGTGATAAAAAACAACTTTTTAAGCTAGTTTTAGAAAATTATATGAAATATAATTTTAACAAGAAGGAACTACTATTTAGTAGCAACAGCGTTAAGGAATCTCTTAAATCTTATTTTTATAAACATATAAGGGAACGATATTCTAATGATACACCAGAAAGTTGCATTATTACTAATTCATCAATATTGATTGGTCATGTTGATTCATCTATAGAGGAAATGCTAATAAATGATTTTAATGAACTAGAAAAATCATTTAAACAAGTCATTAAAAAAGGTCAATGTAGCGGAGAAATTTCTGAGAAGAATGATTGTGAAATGATTGCTTACGCTTTGTTAAGTTTAAATCACAGTATTAATGTGATGTCACAATTTAAAAAAGATAAAGATTTAGCTATTAAATTAGTGAATAAGACTATTGAGTGTCTATAGTCTTTTCTTTTTTGAACATTTAGGAACGAACGTACCAAAAGGAGGACTAGTATTTATTTTCATTTGTCGTTCTCTTATTTATATTTCTGATGATGATAAAATTTTTACCGGATTTCGATGTTGAACCAAAAAAATAACTTATTCTCAATTAATAAGCTCTATGATTACGATTCTTAAAAATACAACCCATTTAAAACAAAGAGCTTTTTATCATGCTTGCTTATTTGCAACATTTAGTCTTTACTGGACAGTAGTACCAATTTTACTTAGAACAAGTTTATTGTATTTTACTAATACTGAAATTGCATTATTTGGTTTTGTTTCAATTGCAGGTGTTTTATTTACTCCTACAATTGGAAAATTAGCAGATAAAAGTATGATTGACTCATTAACAACTATATCTATGTTATTAGTTGTTTTATCAGTTTTACTTTTACTGTTTGTAAAAAATCATTCTATATTAACAATCATTCTATTAATTATCTCTGGAATTATTTTGGATGTGGGTATTTCAGGTAATTTACTATTAGGTCAAAAAGTAATATATAGCTTAGATGTTTCTATTAGAAGTAGATTAAATGGTTTATATATGACTATTTTCTTCTTAGGAGGTGCGTTTGGTTCATTCATAGGAACCTATAGTTACTATAAATTCAGTATTAACACTGCGTTAATGATTGGATTAGTCCTTCCACTAATCGCCTTAGTAGTTCATATTATTAATATCATTAAAAGTAGTAATTCTAATAAACAGTCATTAACAGGATAATGAACATTAGAAAAGAAAGTACATTAAGTATTGACTATAAATTTAGTTATTAAAGGAGGAATATTCATATGCTAGAAAATGGAAAAAATATTTGTGATTGTAAAAATGAAAAGTGTATAAGACACGGAAAGTGTAGTGAGTGCATTGAGTTCCATAGAAAATTAGAACAGCTACCTTATTGTAAAAAAACAAAGCTAGGTAATAAATAATTTTACTGCGTAATCTTCATATTAGACGAAGGAAACAAAGAACTAATTGTATGCCCAAACTGTTGATATGTAAGCTGTAGGGCCAATATTAAAGTATTAAATTATGAAGTATCAGTAATCACAAGTTATAAAATAATCATGGGAGTACCATATTAAGGATATGACTGGAAACTTCAATTCGTTCAGGGTGGACGATTTGCACAGAATTGGGTATTGCTCAATAGTATGTTTAGAGTTAAAAAGCTTTAGGTGAAAATTTAATATATATTTAGTACTATAGACATCAAATAATTATTTGATGTCTTGTTTATTTTTTGAGAATATCATTCCAAAGTTTGTCAAATAATGCTAATATAATATATAAAGTTACAACGCAACAGTAAATTAGTGTATAACGAATTAATAACTACAAAATATATTTTGTAGTATCAAAGGGAGGTATCAATAATGAGAATAGTTTTTATGGGAACTCCTGATTTTGCAGTTCCCTCATTGAAGAAAATGATAGAGAAATATAACGTAAGTGCGATTGTAACACAACCTGATAAACCAAGTGGAAGAGGGAAAAAGGTAGCAATTTCACCAATCAAAGAGGTCGGACTATCGAATCAAATTCCGATTTTTCAGCCCGAAAAAATAAAAACAGACTTTGTAATTATTGATAAATTAAAAGAAATAAAACCTGATTTTATTATTGTTGTAGCATATGGTCAAATAATAACTAAGCATATACTTGAAATACCAAGACTCGGATGTATTTGTCTACATGCATCTCTTCTACCAATGTATAGGGGGTCGGCACCAATAAATTGGAGTTTAATAAATGGGGAAATAACAACTGGAAATACAACTATACTAATGGATACTGGTATAGATACGGGTGATATGCTTATGAGAAGTGAGTTTGACATATCTGAATCTATGACAGCAGGAGAATTATACAACTTATTAAAAATAAATGGTGCTGAACTGTTAGATGAAACAATAAATGGAATTATCACAGGTAAAATTTGTGGGGTAAAACAACAGAGTGATGGAAGTTCTTATGTACAGAAGTTAAACAAACAAATGGCAAAGATTAATTGGAATGACAGTAGTATTAACATACATAATTTAATAAGAGGATTGAGTTCTTGGCCATATAAAAATATAAACTCATGGCCAACTGCTTATACCTATTATAAAGATATTCCAATTAAAATATTCAAATCCAAGTCATTAGATGCAAATATTATTAAACCACCTGGTTATATCATAGATGCAAATAATGAAGGAATTACAGTCGCTACCAATAACGGTATTCTGATTATAGAAATATTACAGTTTCCAGGGGGGAAACCCCTTGAGGTAAAAGAATTTTTAAAAGGAAATAAAATAGAAAAAGGCATTGTATTATCATAATCATAAGTGATTAATAGTCTATATAGGACTAATAATCACTTATGATTATTGGTTCGTAATATTCGTCTTAGACGAAGTCAACATAAGAACATTTTAAACGTGATATTTTTGTTTTGCCATCAATATTAATATAAAATGATGGGAGTACAATTTGCAGAGGCAGTAGTAAATCAAGAAACCGTATAGAAAAGGTTCTAAGATATAATAGAATTAGTGGAATACATAAAAGACTGCTTAAATTATGGAGGCAAGTATGAATATAAACAATTTATTTTTTCATCTTTATTATTGCAATAATAGGCAACAGAATCAAGTATTAAAATATTCATTTAAAGTTAATAAAACAATTAACCATCATGAGCTTATTTTTATTACTGGAGGCAAGGGGTATATTTTATTTGGAAATAAGAGATATCAGCTTAAAGACGGTACGCTGTTATACCTTTGCCCTAATGTACTATATTCTATAGAGATAGATTCTGAAAATCCTCTTTGCGTTATGACAGTACATTTTAGTTATGCAAATGTGGGCTTTAGTGGTGACGAATGGAATATTACAAAGGAAATTGATAGGTTACCACTAGATTTTGTGCAAATCTTAAAGGATTACTATCAGATTAATAATATATTTAAGAAATTGGTCGAAAATTGGGCATCTAAATTGCCGGGTTATGAGTTTAGTACAAAAACTTTACTTAGGGAATTATTATTCGAAATTTTTCAAAATATAAAAAAGAATAGCCAAAATTATTCAACATCATTAAAGGTTGAAAAAATTATTGAATACATGCGCCAAAATATAGATACTAGACTGACATTGGCAGAATTATCTCAGTTAGTGCAACTGTCATCACCATATTTATCTAGCGTTTTTAAAGAAACTACAGGATATTCTGTAATTGGATTTTTTAATAAGATAAAAGTTGATAAAGCCAAAGAATTGATTATCGAAGGTGATAAAAAAATAAAAGAAGTAGCAAAAGTACTTGGATTTACTGATGAATTCTATTTTAGTAGGATATTTAAGAAAATCGAGGGTGTAAGTCCTTCAGAATTTTATCGTAAAAATGTCCAAGTGTATTAAAATATTAAAATATCCTATTGATTGTGAAAAAGCATTTGATATAGGTGCTAGGCTGGCAAAAGTATAATTTATTAAAATTCAATATTAGTTACTAGGAGTATCTTTTAAGATGCTCTTTTTTTAATATAAATCTTCGGCATGGTTAGTGATAAGTCTCTTAAAATTCTATCGTAAAATTATCCATGAATATTAAAATATCACATGGATTCAAGACATTCTCAAAGTTATAATTAATTCATAATAGTAAATCATCAAGGAGGTAAGAAACTAATGAAGATGTGGAAAAAGAATTTATTTGTATGTTGGTTCGGGGTATTTGTTACAGGGGTAGGAGCAAGCCAAATAGCTCCTATCATGCCTCTTTATATAAGGCAGCTGGGAATCCACAATACATCTACAATTGAGCAAATATCAGGAATTGCTTTTGGGGTCACCTTTATTATATCAGCAATTTTTTCACCAATATGGGGCGCCGCAGCAGACAAGTTTGGAAGAAAACCAATGCTTCTGAGGGCAAGCCTTGGAATGGCTCTTGTAATTGGAAGTATGGGTTTTGCACAAAATGTATATGAGCTTATTGGTCTCAGAATACTTCAAGGAGCTATAACTGGATATTCAACAGCTTGCGTCACACTTATAGCAACTCAAACAGAAGAAGCGCATGCAGGGTGGGCGCTGGGAGTAATTTCAACAGCAGCTGTTACTGGGTCACTTATTGGGCCATCACTTGGCGGATTCTTGGATGAATTTCTAGGATTACAATTTACATTCTTTTTAACTGGGGGGCTAATGATAATTACATTCATAACTACCTTGTTATTTGTTAAAGAGGAATTTGTACCACAAGATAAAAAGGTTTTAAGTATGAAAGAGGTATGGAAAAAGTTGCCTGATCCTAGTCTTATTATAACTATGTTTGTGACTTCATTTGTATTGCAACTTGCATACTACTCAATTGAACCTATAATAACGGTATATATAACTCAAATATCAACTAGTACAACTCATATTGCACTTATTTCTGGTATGGCATTTTCAGCCTCTGGACTTGCAAGTATAATAGCAGCTCCAAGACTTGGAAAACTATCAGATAAGATTGGACCTCAAAAAGTTATGCTTGTAGCACTTATTGTGGCGGGCATTATATTTATTCCTCAAGCATTCGTAAAAAACCCATGGCAACTAATGGGGTTAAGATTTTTACTTGGATTTGCAACGGCGGGACTTAATCCATCAATTAATGCGCTACTAAAGAAAATAACACCCAAAGCACTTACAGGAAGGGTATTTGGTTTTAATATATCTGCATTTTACCTAGGTACCTTTGCTGGATCGGTGCTTGGAGGACAAATAGCAGCGCATTTTGGTATGAAAGCAGTGTTTTTTACTACAAGTAGTTTGCTCCTTTTAAATGCAGTATGGGTGTATAAAAAATTGTATAAAAAATTAAATTTAATTCCTAAAATAGAATAATTATTTTATGAAAAATATTTTTGCACAAATTACTTTATAGTATCAATGTTTAGTCTCAACAAATTTTGCATAAGTTGGTAGATAACTATTTTTGATAAATCGTCAGGAGAGTCACGTTTACCACTTTTAATCCACTGTACCAATACACTGATAGAAGAGCCTACATTCGCCACTAGTATGTAATCTGCATACTTTAAAGGCATCTCATCGAGACTAGTTGTGTTTTCATTATAATATTCTCTTAAAATATCTGCATAAGATTCATTCAAAAGATCTACTCTATTGATCTTGATTAACAATTCAATAACAATAGAGTTTTTAAACCAAAATGTAAAAAAAGGCTTAGTGCAGAGTGGGCCTGCTGGTATTTTATTTTTGTTTTGATATTCTAAAAGGAATTCTTTTAATTCCTTGCATTTTTGGTCGCATTTAAATCTTAGGACATCATCCTTATTGTCAAAATTTCTATAGAATGTTGACCTTCCTATATTAGCTAGATTTACAATATCAGTTATATTAATATTTTCATAGCCATTTTCTATTATAAGGTCTCTTAAAGCTTCAAAGATCCATTCACTGGATTGAAATGACCTTTTATCATTGCTTATATGATACATAAATATCCCTCCTGGTTCACATCTGTAGAATATATTGACTTAGTATATTGTCAATTATATAATTCAAATAGATATGAGGCAAGTGTTGTATATAATGAACAAAAAGTTATCATAATGTTATGATTATCATACATATGTTTACTAATTCATATATGAGCAAACAAAGGGGGGGATTTTATGACAAAAGTTACTGATAATAAAATTATTGTAAAAGAGAGAAAATCTATCCACTTAAGATTCTGGATTCCATTTACATTAATTGTAGTTTTATGTACGCTATTTTTATTTCTTAACGAAAATACAGCAGTAGGTTGGATAATATTAATAATCATCATTATTGTTACGATTTTCATAAAGAAGTTTATTTTAAAAATGAAACATATTTTAACGGTTTTGTATTTGGTGATGATAGCAGTTGTTTTATGTGTAGCTGCTGCGTTTACTGAGCAAGCTTCTGTAGACAGAACATTGGATTCTATGGAGGGAAGAGTGTCTACTGAGGTGGTAAAAACCGATAATGGCTATGTTTCAGGGTTTTATAACAATGATAAATCTATAAAGGAATTTGCTGGAATACCATATGCCGCCCCACCAGTAGGTAATCTACGATGGAAGGCTCCACAACCGGTTAAGGCTTGGAATGGAGTACGCCAATTGAATCATTTTTCAGATGCTGCAATGCAGAGTAAAATGCCAGTTGTTTTATCAAAGTTTTTAAGTCTATCACTTGGCACTGATGCATTATTAGGCAATTCGACTGTGAAGAATAATGAAAAACTAAGTGAGGATTGTTTATACTTGAATGTTTGGACGAGTTCAAAATCAAGTAATAGACCACGACCTGTCATAGTGTACATACATGGAGGTTCATTTAAAAATGGTTCTGGTTCTATGGATCTATATAATGGTGAAAATATGGCTAAAAAAGGAGCGATATTTGTTAATATAAATTACAGACTTGGTATTTTCGGTTTCATGGCGAATTCAGAGCTAACAAAAGAGTCGGGATACAACACATCAGGAAATTATGGAATTCTAGATCAAATTGCTGCTCTTAAGTGGGTGAAAAAGAACATTGCGGAATTTGGTGGTGATCCAAACAATGTTACAATCGCTGGTGAGTCAGCAGGTTCAGGATCTGTTAACATTCTCACAGCATCACCCCTTGCAAAAGGATTATTTCAACGTGCTATTGGTGAAAGTGGTTCATTTTTCAGTATGGAAGGTAAGGAATCAGGTGGGAATCCAACGGAAACTCTAGCTCAGGCAGAACAGGCTGGGAACAAATTTCAAAAATCTCTGAAAAAAGCTTCCTTAGTTGATTTACGTAAAATGTCAGCAGAGGATTTGCTTAAAGCTGCCAAGGATGAGACTATAGTCCCCAATATAGATGGATATGTATTACCAGATACAGTTTATAATATTTTTGCAGCTGGTAAACAAAATGATGTACCTATTCTAATTGGTAGTAATTCTGACGAAGGATCTCTTTTAACATTGCCTTGGCCAGCATATAGCGCTGTGAATGCTAATAAATTTAAAGCCATAGTTATGAAAAGATATGGAGATAAAGCAAATGAAGTGCTAAAACTTTATCCGTCAGATACTAATAGCGAAGCCGTGAAATCCCAATTAAATATAGCTAGGGATCAATTGTTTACTTGGCAAATGAATACCTGGGCAAAGTTGCAGAGTAAAACAGGAAAATCAAAGGTGTATTACTATTATTTTGACAAGGTACAGCCTGGGCCGTCCAAATTCAGAAAATTGGGAGCATATCACTCCTCAGAAATAGCATATGCTTACAATAATTTAGATAAATTGGACCTACCATATACAGATGCTGATAAAAAACTATCTGATATAATGTCTTCATACTGGATTAATTTTGCTACAACAGGTAATCCTAACGGTAAAACATTACCTCTATGGACACAATATAATGTGGAAAATGATCTGACTATGGAACTAGGTAATAAGGTCAAAATGATGAAAACTCCAGATAAGACTGCTTTAAACTTTTTTGATATCTATGAAGCCGGGCAAAGATTAAAGTAAAAGTTTTGAATTATGCGGTTTCAGTAATCCCAAGTTATAAAATAATTATGGGATTACCATACTACGGATACGATTGGAAACTTCCATTCGTTAAGGATGGACCATTTGCAGAGGCGCTAGACAATCAAGAAGCTGTTATAAGAGCTGAAAAATATGGAGCAAATATTAAATATGATGTAATTTCACAATCCCCATAGAATTGGGCATTGCTTAATAGTATGTTTAGGGTGAAAATTAAATATATATTTAGTACCATAGACATCAAATAATTATTTGATGTCTTATTTGTTTAATGAAAACGTCATTCCAAAGAATGCAAGAGAATGATAATATAATATATAAAGTTACAACGCAATAGTAGTATAATTGAATAAATATTTTATGTCGAACTTTACATAAATCAAAAGAATAAAAAGTATATTCTCAAGTGTATTTATTTTTGGGCTTTGTTTTAAAATTTGGAGGAAATTATGAATATAAAGGACTTATTTTTTCATGTTCATTACTGTAATACCAGGTTATCTGGTGGGGTATTGAACTATTCAAAAAAAATCAATAAAACACTTAAGTATCATGAACTCGTTTTTATTACTGGAGGTAAGGGACATATTATATTCCCACATAAAAGATATGAGGTTAAAGACGGTGTACTGTTATACCTCCGCCCCAATGTACAATATTCTGTAAATATTCATGTTGAGGATCCGTTTTGTTTTTTTGTAGTACACTTTAGTTACGTAAATGTGGGATTTAATAGTGATAAATGGATTATTACAGAGGGAACTAATACTTTACCACTAGATTCTGTTCAAGTTTTAAAAGATTATTATCAGCTTAATAATATATTTGAAAAATTGGTTGAAAATTGGACTCTGAAATTGCCAGGTTATGAATTTTTTACGAAAACTTTACTTCAGCAATTGATAATAGAGATTTATAAAAGTAAAAAAAGGGATAGCCCAAATTACTCAACTTCCTTAAAGGTTGAAAAAATTATTGAATACATGCGTAGTAATATAAACAATAAACTGATCTTGAAGGATTTATCAGAACTAGTGCACTTGTCATCATCATATTTATCCAGAGTTTTTAAATCGACTACAGGATATTCTATAATCGGGTTTTTTAATAAAATTAAGGTTGATAAGGCTAAAGAACTGATTATTGAAGATGATAAAAAGATAAAAGAAGTAGCACAAATACTTGGATTTACTGATGAATTTTACTTTAGTAGAATATTTAAAAAAATTGAGGGCATTAGTCCTACAGAATTTTACCGCAGAAATGTCCATGGATATTGAAATATTCCATGGAGTAAGGATCTTCTCAAGATTATAATTAAGTCATAATTGTGATCACAAGGGGGAAGATACTTTTGAAAATATGGAAAAAGAATTTAATTGTCTGCTGGTTTGGGATATTTGTAGCAAGTATGGGAATGAGTCAGATTGCACCAGTATTGCCACTTTATATAAGGCACCTTGGAGTTACTAATACAGCTTCAATTGCACAATTATCAGGAATTGCTTTTGGTGTTACCTATATAATTTGTGCGATTTTTTCACCAATATGGGGTTATGCGGCAGACAAGTATGGAAGAAAAGCTATGATTTTACGTGCAAGCCTTGGAATGGCTGTTGTAATAGGTACTATGGGACTAGCACAAAATGTATATCAACTGATTGGATTAAGATTATTGCAAGGAGCTATAACCGGTTATAGCACGGCCTGCACTACGCTTATTGCAACTCAGACGGATAAGGAACATGCAGGGGAGGCTTTAGGTACACTTTCAACAGCAAGTATTGCGGGTTCTTTGATTGGACCAATGATTGGAGGTTATATAGAAGAGACTCTTGGCTTTCAACCTGTATTTTTTATAACAGGTGCATTGCTACTGATTTCATTTATTACCACAGCTTTATTTGTAAAAGAATCTTTTACTCGTGAAAATAAAAAAGCACTTAGTCTCAAGGAGACATGGAGTAGTGTCCCCGAAAAAAGTTTAACTATTACCATGTTTGTAACCTTTTTTGTATTATCAGTGGCATTATATAGCGTAGAACCCATTATAACAGTATATATTACGCAATTATCACGTAATACGAGCCATATCGCGCTGCTGGCTGGACTAGCATTCTCAGCAGCTGGGCTGGCCAATATAATTGCTGCTCCAAGACTAGGAAGGCTTTCTGATAAAATTGGAGCACATAAGGTTATGTTAGTCGCACTTATAATGGCAGGAATCATTTTTATACCCCAAGCCTTTGTAAAAAATCCTTGGCAGTTAATGGGACTTCGCTTTTTATTAGGACTCACTACGGCTGGGTTAACGCCTTCTGTTAGTATTTTAATCAAGAAAATCACACCAAATTCTCTTACAGGCAAAGTTTTTGGTTTTAATATGTCAGCAGGGTATTTAGGCGTATTTGCAGGTGCAGTTTTAGGTGGGCAAGTAGCAGCGTACTTTGGAATAAGATATGTGTTTTTTATTACAAGTGTTTTGTTATTCATAAATGCAGTGTGGGTCTATTTTAGGGTTTATAAGAAACTAAATGTTATTCAAAATTGAGGGGAATAAAGGAGAAATTAAATGATAATTAAATGGTTTGGTCAATCATGTTTTATGATAACGTCCGAGAATGGAACAAAAGTACTGACAGATCCATTCAAAAAAATGTTGGGTTATAAATTGCCGCCTCAAATTGATGCTAATATAGTATCTGTAAGTCACAATCACAGTGATCATAGTAATATAAACGCGGTCAAGTCTAACTTTGTATGTATAAATGAACTAGGCATTTTTTCAAAAGATGTAATAGAGATAAACGGTGTTGGAACATTTCATGATAAAGTCTCAGGGGCCAAGAGAGGGGAAAACACAGTATATAACTTTAAAATCGATGGAATAAATATTTGTCATTGCGGTGATCTAGGACATATTTTAAATTCTAAACAGATAGAAGAAATAGGAAAGGTGGACATACTTCTTCTTCCTATTGGCGGATCAGCCACCATTGATGCATTTGATGCTACTGAAGTAATGAAACAGCTAAATCCAACAATTGTTATCCCAATGCATTATAGAACAAAGGCATTAGGGCTACCGGGTTATTTGTTGTTTGGAACGGTGGACAAATTTATCTCGGTTTCAGGGTTGAAAGCAAAAGAGTATGAGAAACTGGAACTAAATAAAGCAAATATGAAAGATTATTCAGGGATTGCTGTCCTTAAATATAATTAAGATTCACCTTAGAATTGGGCATTACTTAATAGCATGTTTAGAGTTAAAAAGGGTTAGGTGAAAATTTAATATACATTAAATTCTGAAGACATCAAATAATTATTTGATGTCTATGTTATTTTTATTAAAAATAACAGTTAAAACCATTCTCAATAAATATATTTTTATATTCTAACAAATCTTCTTCATGTAGCTGATCTATATTTTGAAATACGTACTTTTTATTTAATAGTTCATATTTTTTTTCCCCAAATTGATGGAAAGGTAAAAGATTAATATCATGGGCACCAACTGTTTTTAATAATTTACAAAATTCTCTTGCATCATTTAAACTTGAATTAATAGTTGGTATAACAGGAATACGCACAATAACATGCTTGCCCATATTTATGGCTGTTTTAAGATTTTTTATGATTATATCATTATATACATTAGTAGAATCAAAATGTTTTTGCCTATTGTAGTGTTTTATATCAAATAATAATAAATCAACATTTTTTATAAAATCACAGAAAATTTTCTCAGTTGTATAACCAGTAGTTTCAATTGCTGTATGAATGCTTTTTTCCTTTAAAAGTCCTAAAAGCTTAATGGCAAATACGTGTTGTTGTAATACCTCACCACCAGATAGTGTGACTCCTCCATTAGATTCCTCATAAAAATCTTGATCTTTTAGAACTTCTTCCATGATTTTCTTAAGGGTTAAATATTCACCTTCTATTTTCAATGCATTGTTTGGACAAAATTTCACACAATTAAAACAAGAGGTACATTTATTATAATCAATTTGAATATTACCATGGTTTAAAAAAATTGCTTTACGCTCACAACCATTTAAACAACGGAGGCAGTTAATGCATTTTGATTTATCCCATGTGATTTGAAATGTGCTTTTTTGCGATTCCGGATTAGAGCACCATGAACACCTTAATGGACAACCTTTAAAAAATATAATTGTTCTAATTCCTGGTCCATCATGTATGCTGTATTTTTGTATATTAAAAATGCAAGCTTTCATATCATTCATAGGAACAACTCCTCAAATTATAGATTATTTTAAACATTAGTTTACCATAATAGTATTCATGTGTAAAACATAATAGTATTTTAGTAAATAATATAGTTACGAATGAAAGAAGAACATTGACAATCATAGATTACGAACATATAATGAAGGTATAAAAAATTGAATCTGGTGAAAAATAATCGTACCTATTATGGAAAATTTGCAATAAATTATTTTTACAAAATCAAGGGATAAGGTGAACAAGCATGATAGAAAGACATATAAAACTTCTTGAGATAGTAAACGAAAAGAAACGTATTGAAGTAACAAAATTAGCTGAACTTTTAAATGTTTCACAAGTTACTGCTCGTAAGGACTTAAGTATAATAGAAGAAAAAGGTTTATTACGTCGTGAACATGGATATGCTCTCATTAATTCAAGCGATGACATTAGTAGCAGGCTAGCTTTTAATTATGATGTAAAACGGAAAATAGCATGTTTAGCATCGGAACTTGTTTCAGATGGAGAAACTGTTATGATTGAATCCGGTTCTTGCTGCGCTCTACTGGCAGAAGAACTTGCTTACAACAAACGAGATGTAACAATTATCACAAATTCAGTATTTATTGCTTCTTATATTAGGGCTGCACCATCTGTTAAGGTTGTACTTTTGGGTGGCGATTTCCAGCCTGAGTCGCAAGTTTTAGTAGGACCTATTGCTAGAAAATGTGCTGAAGAATTTTTTGCAGATAAAATATTTCTAGGAACTGATGGATTTATTTCTAAAATTGGTTTTACTGGTAATAATCACATGCGTACAGAAATAGTAAAGGCTATGGCTAAAAATTCTAATAAAATAGTTGTACTAACAGAGTCTTCAAAATTTTCACGGCAAGGTGTTGTACCTCAGTTTAAAACAGAAGAAGTTGATTATGTAATAACAGATAATAATATTCCAGTGGAAATCTTACAATTATTAAAAAAAGATGATATAGACGTTCAAATGGTTTCTACAAATTAACTATTATATATGTAAAATAATCACATGGGAGATGATAATAATGAGTTATTTTGGTGAATTGACAGTGAGAATGCATGATTTTCGAGAGGAATTATTAAATGCAAAACCTATGGTGTGTGTGGAGAGAGCTAAGTATACCACAGAAAGTTACAGAGAACATGCTGATAAGCCAATGGTTTTACGTAGAGCTTTATGCTTAGAAAATATATTGCAAAATATGAGTATATTTATTGAAAATGACACAATGATTGCAGGTAATCAAGCATCATCAAATCGGTCGGCACCTATTTATCCTGAATATGCAATGGATTGGGTTATTAATGAACTTGATGAATTTGAGAAACGTGATGGTGATGTATTTTACATTACTGAAGAAAGCAAAGATGAATTAAGGAAAATTGCGCCATTTTGGCAACACAAGACACTAAGTGATAGAGGACTTGCAGGAATCCCTGCTGAAAGTAGAGTTTTCTATGATTTAGGGATTATAAAAGCAGAAGGTAACATTACTTCAGGTGATGCTCATATAGCTGTAAATTATGAAACTGTATTAAAGCTTGGACTAATTAACTATAAAGAAAGAACAGAAAAGAAGTTAAAAGAATTAGATTTTACTGATTATAAGAACTTAAAGAAGTCGTATTTCTATAGATCAATTCTAATTGTACTTGATGCAGTTGTTGCTTTTGCAAGACGTTATGCAGATTTGGCATTATGCCTTGCAGAAAAAGAATCTAATGATTCAAGAAAAACAGAATTATTAGAAATGTCAAGAATATTAAATAAGGTTCCATATTATCCAGCAGAAACTTTCCATGAAGCCGTACAATCAATGTGGATGATCCACTTAGTTTTACAAATTGAATCAAATGGACATTCACTATCATATGGAAGAATGGATCAATATTTGGATCCTTTTTATGAAAAAGATTTAAAACTTGGAGAAATTACTGAAGATGGTGCATGCGAAATTTTAACAAACCTATGGCTTAAAACATTTACAATAAATAAAATAAGAAGTTGGTCTCATACAAGGTTTAGTGCAGGAAGTCCATTATATCAAAATGTTACGGTTGGTGGGCAAACCGCTCATAAAAAAGATGCAGTAAATCCGTTAAGTTATTTAATTTTAAAGAGTGTTGCACAAACAAAATTACCTCAACCAAACTTAACAGTACGTTATCACAAAGGATTATCTGATGCTTTTATGAAGGAATGTATTGAAGTAGTAAGATTAGGATTTGGTATGCCTGCATTTAATAATGATGAAGTTATTATTCCATCCTTTATAGAAAAGGGAGTATCAGAAGAGGATGCATATAACTATAGTGCAATTGGATGTGTTGAAGTTGCAGTTCCAGGTAAATGGGGTTATAGATGTACGGGTATGAGTTTCTTAAACTTCCCTAAATCTTTATTAATTGCATTAAATGATGGAGTTGATCCTGAATCAGGAACTAAGCTTTGTGAAGGTGTAGGTCACTTTAAGTATATGACATCGTTTAATGAAGTTATGAAAGCTTGGGACAAGATTATTCGTGAATTTACAAGACATTGTGTAATTATAGATAGCAGTGTTGATATGGCTATAGAGGAAGTTACTGCCGATGTATTATGTTCAGCTTTAACTGATGATTGTATCGAAAGAGGATTAAACTTAAAAGAAGGTGGAGCAGTATATGACTTTATAAGTGACCTTCAAGTAGGTATTGCAAACCTTGGTGATTCCTTAGCAGCTATTAAAAAATGTGTATTTGAAGAAAAAAAATTCACTCCAGAACAATTGTGGAATGCTTTAGCTAATAATTTTGAGGGAGAAGATGGTAAAAAGATTCAAAATATATTAATTAATGGCGCTCCTAAGTATGGCAATGATGATGACTATATAGATTTATTATTAAAAGATGCCTATAACATTTATATCGATGAAATAAAAAAATACAAAAATACTAGATATGGCAGAGGCCCAATTGGAGGAGTCTATTATGCAGGAACATCTTCAATTTCAGCTAATGTACCACAGGGGGCCGGAACTTTAGCAACTCCAGATGGGAGAAAGGCTGGAGAGCCTTTAGCTGAAGGATGTTCGCCCTCTCATGGCATGGATAAAAATGGCCCTACATCTGTATTTAAGTCAGTTTCAAAATTACCAACTCATGATATTACTGGCGGAGTGTTATTAAATCAAAAAGTTACACCTCAAATGTTATCAAAAAAAGAAGATAGACTAAAGTTAGTTTCATTAATTAGAACTTTCTTTAATCGTTTGGAAGGTTTCCATGTACAATATAATGTGGTATCTAGAGAAACTTTACTTGATGCACAAAAAAATCCAGAAGAATATAGAGATTTAATCGTTAGAGTTGCAGGATACAGTGCCTTCTTTAACGTACTAACCAAACAGACTCAAGACGATATAATAGATAGAACAGAACAAGGTCTATAATATAAAATGGTTCCCAAGGTGAATGTTGCCTTTGGGAACTCAAATATATAATAAGGGGAGAATAAAAATGAAATACATGTTTGATACAGTCAATATTAAAACTATTAAGGACCTCAGTGAGATTTTCCCAATAGAGGGAATTACAAGTAACCCAAGTATAGTAAAAAAAGAAGGGAAAATTGATTTCTTTAAGCACTTTAGAGAAATTCGTAAAATCATAGGAATGGATAAAACTCTCCATATTCAAGTTACTGCAAAAGATTGTGAAGGCATGTTAAAAGAAGCAAAGGCTATTTTAGACAATGTTGATAATAAAGTAAGCATTAAAATTCCAGTTAATGAAGAAGGATTAAAAGCAATTAGAATACTTAAATCAAAAGGAATTTCTGTAACAGCAACAGCAATTTATACAAAGGCACAAGGGCTATTTGCAATGGAAGCAGGTGCGGATTTTATTGCACCCTATTTTAATCGTATGGAAAATATGGATATTGATCCCCGTGAAGTTATAACAACTTTCGCAAATATGATTGAAAAGTATAACTATCCAACAAAAATACTTGCAGCAAGTTTCAAAAATATAGGACAGGTGAACGATGCATTTGAGTGTGGAGCACAAACGGCCACAGTAGCACCTGAAATTTTACAAACGGCATTAAGAATGCCAGCAATTCAAAAAGCAGTTGATGATTTTACAACTGACTGGGAAACTATATTTGGTAAAGTGTCTATTGCTGATTTGTAGTATATGGTATTTTAAATATACATGGATACGATTTGAAACTTCCATTCGTTCAGGGCAAGCCATTTCCAAGGAATTGGTCATTACTTAATAGAATGTTTAGAGTCAAAAAGGTTTAGGTGAGAATTTAATATATATTTAGGGTTATGGACATCAAATATAAAATTTGATGTCTTATTTATTATATTAAAATGTTATATCAAAATATGGGAAATAATTAAATGAATAGTAAGCTATAGAGAGATTTCTTATAAATAACATTCATGGTATACTGGGATTAATAGGAACAGGAGGGAATCATATGTCAAAGCAGAAGTGCCAGGAAGAGTACATACGAAGAATTCATAAAGTACAGGATTACTTAGAGCATAATTTAGGAAAGTCCATGTCAATTGAGGAGTTTTCCAGTGTCGCCGGGTTTTCCAAATATCATTTCAGCAGGATCTTTCAGGGGCTGTTACATGAGCCGTTAGCCCATTATGTGAACCGGATCCGTATGGAGAGGGCACTTTTTTTGCTGGCACACCGGGCAGATAAAAATATCACAGACATTGCCTATGAACTGGGATATACGGATTCAGCCGTATTTTCCCGTGCATTTAGGAATTATTATAGCGCCAGTCCAAGAGAATACAGGAAGGAATATAGCAAGAATTGCAAAGATTCTTTTTTATTGTCTGAGTACAATAAGAACACGGCAAAGAAAGAATGGGCAGGCAATATGTTTCCCGTGACCGGGCAGATTACCATATCAAATCTTGAGGAAAAACAGGTGGCTTATGTGAGACATACAGGTACCTATGAGACATTAGCAAAAGAGTATGATAATCTGATGCAGACGTTATTTGATTATGCAAAGGAGCAGAACTTTCTTGTGGATGGTCAGAACTTGCTACTTGCCATGTATCATGACAATCCCGAATTCGGAGAGGCGAGCCAGTTCCGTACCAGTATATGTCTTACGGTGCCAAAGAACATTGTGGTTCAGGAAGACGGAATCCTTGGAACGATGAGGTTAGAAGGTGGTCTGTATGCGGTGGGACATTTTCAAATTCATCAGGAGCACTGCAGCGATGCCTGGAATTACATGTATCATGAGTGGCTCACGAGCAGTGGTTATGTTCCAAGAAACTCCTATCCATTTGAAGTGTATCTTAGCGATCCGTATGTAAGTGAGAGCCATATCCTTAAGTTAGACATCTACGTTCCCATTGAGCTCATTCTTTTCTAACATGCTGCAAATCGATTCAGAGAGGTGAACATATGGAAGAAATTAAGATTCTAGGAGCACGAATCCATAATCTAAAAAATATCAATCTAACCATTCCTAAGCATCAACTGGTGGTCATTACCGGTATCAGTGGTTCAGGAAAATCCAGTCTTGCATTTGATATCCTGTTTGAAGAAGGTAAGAATCAGTATCTAAGGTCCATTGGCATTTTGACTGGACTAGATTGCGAGGATCGGTTCGATGCAATGGAAGGCATCGGTCCAACGGTGGAGATACGGCAGAATACAATTCGGCAGAGCAATCCTCGTTCTACAGTCGGCACAAAGACCGGAATTCTAAGACAGCTGGCTCTTGTTTATGCTAGTGATGGAAAAACTTTGGATGAACATACGGAACATTTCTCACCAGGCTTCTTTCTCTATACAACGCCCGATGGCATGTGTCTCAGCTGCCAAGGCAGAGGTTCTTATTATGATATCAATCTTGAGCAACTCATTCCAGATAAAACAACTCTCCTTTTGGAGGTCTACGAGAGTTTGAAGGTAACAGCTGGTTTCTTGCGTAATCTAAAGAAGAAATACGGTATGTATTTTGAGACCCCATTCTGGGAACTACCAGAAGATATCCGAGGTGAAGTGGTCTATGGAACCTATGACAATGGCAAACAAAGCTACTGCTTGGAGCGGATACTAAGAAATGCTTATGAAAAAGAGGAGGATGTAGAGAAAGTCTATGTGAATACCGTTTGTTTAGATTGTCATGGTGATCGAATCGGCGAAGAATCAAGAAAAGTCTTCCTTCATGGAAATCAGATCGGTGAACTGGGACAGATGACACTTACAGGTCTTCTTGATTTCCTAAATGGAATGCCCGAGGAAGAACTATCACAATTTGGCAACAATGTGGTAAAAAATGTGATGGAGAAATTAAAGCATCTAATCCAGTTTCGTTTAGGACATCTGACTCTTTACAGGGAGATGCCTTCTTTAAGTGGTGGCGAAATGCAACGCATCTTTCTCCATCTCCATCTGGAGTCAAGACTTGATTCTCTGATCTATGTCTTTGATGAACCAATGGCAGGCTTACATCCATCAGAGAAGCAAAGCATGATCCAAGCGGTAAAGGAATTAAGAGACCTGGGTAATACAGTGATTGTGGTGGAGCATGATAAAGAGGTAATTCGTCATGCCAACCATATTATTGAGATTGGCCCTAAGGCAGGAATATACGGAGGAACAGTGGTCTACCAGGGTGATTATGAAGGATACGAGAAAGCGGACACGTTGCTTAGCCAGTATCTTTTCAGTAAACGTTTGATGCCGAAACGGACGGTGAGAAAGCATAGATTTAATGAAAAAGACTCTATTACCTTGGAACATGTAAGTACCCATTATTTAAAGGACTTAACAGTAGCATTTCCACTTCATGCTATGGTTGGTATTGCTGGATTATCTGGAAGTGGTAAGAGTTCCTTGATTGATGATACACTTTTGAAACGTCTCGCCAGCGCTAAGAAATATGGACATGCAACTGGTATAGCAGGAGTAGAACTGATTAGTGGTTTTGCAAAGATATCCCAGGAGCCCATTGGAAGAAGTGCCAGTTCTATGCCTGCCTCTTATATTGGTATCTGGGATAAGATTCGGGAACTCTTTGCAAAACAGCCGGAAGCAAAAATAAGAAACATGGATGCCGGACATTTTTCGTTTAATTCTAAAGGGGCATGTCCAGACTGTACGGGTAGTGGTTATGAAAGGATCTTTCTGACTGCTGATTTTTCCGTAGATAAGCTCTGCCAGACGTGTCATGGCAAACGGTTTAATGAAGAAAGTCTTTCTATATACTATAAAAGAAAAACGATTTCCGATGTGTTAGAGATGAGTATTAGCGAAGCTTTTTTATTTTTCACAGATCAGAATAGCATTGTGAAACCTCTTCGTATATTAAAGCAAATAGGCATGGGGTACTTAGGGATTGGTCAGCCATCTTCTTCTTTAAGCGGTGGGGAGGCACAGCGAGTGAAGCTTGCCAAAGAGCTGGGACGGAATTTAATTGGCAATATGCTCTATGTGTTAGATGAACCAACCACAGGACTTAGCCTTTATGATACAGCATTGTTAATAAAGCTATTAGATCAGCTGGTTGCCAGTGGCAATTCGGTGATTGTCATCGAACACAATGTAGATGTATTAAAAAGCTGTGATTATATCATTGAACTTGGTCCGGAAGGTGGGGACAAGGGCGGTGAGATCATTGCCAAAGGAACAACAGAGAAGCTGAGAGACAATCTGAATTCCAAGACAGGAAGGTATCTTGCATGAACTTAAAAACACTGGTGGAAAAGGAAATAAGTATTACAGATGGTTTCTTTATTGGTAAGGAGGGAAGCATATGAATCAAAGAAAAAAGATATGGTTAGAAAAGATAATAAACAGTAGTTATAACAATATTGCTGGCATAATTGTACTAAAAAATGGTAAAATATTATATGAAAACTACTATAATGGATATACTGCTGCTAACGCCGTTCATGTAGCGTCGGTAACAAAGAGTATTTTTTCTGCATTGATTGGTATCGCAATAGATAATGGGGATATTAAAAGTATAGACCAGAAAGTATTGGACTTTTTTCCGGATTACACTGTTAATAGAGGTGAAAAAACGATACAGATCGTTACGATTAAGGATATGCTGACTATGACAGCCCCGTATAAATATAAGGTGGAACCATACGAAAAGTTTTTTTCCAGCGATAACTGGATAAAAGCTGCATTGGATTTATTAGGAGGTAAAGGGAAGATAGGCGATTTTAGGTATACTCCCCTCATAGGCACACATATCTTGTCAGGAATTCTCGTAAAAGCTACGGGTCAACCAGTACTTGATTTCGCTACGGAAAATCTATTCTCGCCACTGAGAATCAATGTTACGCACAATGTGGTGATACGTAATAAAGAAGAGTACATCGCCCTTATGAAAGATAAAAACACCAGTGGCTGGGTTGTTGACCCACAAGGGATAAACCCGGCAAGCTGGGGACTTTTCTTGACACCTGGGGATATGTCAAAAATAGGTCAATTGTACCTAAATGGTGATTTCTATTGCTTCTCTTTTTATGCCACGTGCTAAGGATAGAATAAAACTTATTAAAGAATATATTGAGCCAATGTTTGAGAATTATGTATAGTGAATTTCAATTTCGGGGAGATTATGAGCATTTGCCGGTAAATGACTGATTGCTCCACCGTACTACTGGGGAATCAAACATTTAGAGTTAAAAAATATAGATAAAAACTAAGATATAAAAAACCTTATAGCCATCAAATAATCAATTTGATGGCTATAAGGTTTTTTGAAAAGGTTATTTTAAAGTATTGATAATAATTACTCCACTGTCACCGGCACATCTTTATGCTTTGACAGCAATATTGTGGGAATAACTGCAATTACGATAAATCCAATCGACCACCCAAACGCAACATTGTATGCACCTGTAACTGTTTGGATATTACTTACCCCATGACTGGAAAGTTGATGTTGGAGGATTGTTGCAAGAATGGCCGGACCGAATGCCCCACCAATTGTCTGTGAAATTCTGGTGGTAATACTGGCATCAGGAACTTGATCTCCACTTAATCCTAGATATGCAGAGGCCATAATGGGAATGAATAATCCACCAAGACCCGCTCCTCGTAAAAGCATAGCAGATGCCAGTAATACCTGACTTGTATTAGCACCTGCAAATGCGAATGGCAATGTACCAACAATTGTTATAACAAGACTTATCATAATTATTAGTCGCGAACCTATACTGTCAGTGAGTCTACCCACCAAGCTTCTGGTAAGTAACATCCCAACTCCTTGTGGAATAAGCAAAAGTCCTGCAAATAACACACTTTCACCACGCACCTGTTGGTAGTATAATGGCAAAAGGAGCATACCTCCATTTGTAATGATACCTGACAAGAAAAGCAAAATAGAGGAAGCGGAAAAATTACGCGATTTAAATAGACTTAAGTCAACAATTACAACATTTTTCGTACGTAAGGCGTAAAAAATAAATGCGATCAGCAGGGTTATACCTATAACCAGTGGAATAATAACCGCACTGCTAACTAAACCACCATGAGATCTTATCTGTGATATACCATATATTAGCATAGTAAATGAAGGAGACAACAGCAAAAATCCTATTATGTCCAGGGGTTGTTTGCTGACAGATGGTTTATCCTTGGGTAATCCCCACACTGCTAGCACTAAAGCAATAATTGTTATTGGAATATTAACATAGAAAATCCAACGCCAGCTTAGGGTGTTGACAATAATTCCTCCCAGCACTGGACCAAGAATCGGTCCCAATAGCATTGGTAATCCTACGATTGACATAAGGCGTCCCATATTCTGTCCACCAGTTATCCGAACAAGCATTGTGGTCAAGGTTGGCATAATTAGACCTGCACCAATACCTTGTAGGAGTCTGAAGAAAATTAAGCTGTCTATATTCCATGACAGAGATGAAAGAATTGAACCTATTAAAAATAATGCCAGTGAAAATATATATAGTCGCTTGTCTCCAAAACGATTATTTGCCCATCCTGAAATGGGTACTGCCATACCCATTGCCAGCACATAGCCTGTGATAACCCACTGTATGACTGAAACTGTACTTTTGAGATCACCGGCTATTGTTTTTATTGCTACATTTACCATCGTCGAATCCAGTAATGGTGCCAGGGCTCCAATCACCAAGATGACTGCTACCTTAAGTATCGCTGGATCTATAGTCTCTTTTTCAGGCAATGATACATTAGTTTTTAATTTTTTCATATAGAAAATACTCCTTGTATAATAATGTATTATAGATACCTATATTTAGTTGCCAATTAAGATAATTGTGTATTACACATTAGTAGTGGTTTTGACTTATCCAACAACTTGTTGTATTGTTTTATTATAATTATTTTCTAACTCTTCTTCAACCAACAATCTCATATGGTTTGTCGGTTTTTGAGAGCAGAAATAGGAAAGGAATAATTTATATGAAGGAACATTTTGAAATTACTGCACAAACAAGGCAAAATTTAATCGACTCGTTTTGGGAATTGTACTGTATAAAACGAATTGAAAAAATTACAGTGAGAGAAATTACTACCAAAGCCGGATATAACCGAAGCACATTTTATGAATATTTTACGGATGTTTATGACATTTTAGAACGGATTGAAAACTCACTTTTACCAAATCTAAGCAATCATCATCCAAAAAACATTTTGCCGGAATCTGACGTTATGCTACATATTAATCACTTTGTGAAAATATATCAGGAGAGGAGTAAATACTATGTTATTCTATTGGGCGACAACGGTGATCCATCATTTCAAGGTAAAATAAGGAATCTCCTTAGAAGTGCACTAGATGAGCTTTTTTCCACACAAAGTCATGTTGATGATTTTATACTTGATTACACAATTGAATACACAATATCTGCGATGATAGGAGTTCTAAATTATGGTTTTAAACGTGAAAAGAATCCACCCATAGAAAAACTTATTCAGCTTATATATAACCTTATGTATAATGGCGTAATGGAAAAATCAATCTGATATATAATACTGTTGATAAGTGAGGTTTTCAAAATACAAAATCCATGATTTCCTCACTAAAGCGAGATGGTAGAATGATTTATGACCATGAGGAAGGAGGATTATTCTTCCTTAAAACTTTTAATGAATTTTTGTGCCAGTGAAGACATGTATCTGTTTTTTATCCATATTGCAACTATCGATGTTTCCAATTTCTCATTTTTTATCTCCTTATAAATTAGATTCTCATTACAGGAAAGATCAAAGGAGGATTTTGGCACTATTGCAACTCCAAAGCCTGCATTGGCTAGCATAAGTGTTGTTCGTGCATCATCATTTTTACAAAATATTTCAGGTTCAAAGCCACTTTCCTGGCAAGTTTCCATTATCAATTGCTCATATCTGCGGTAAAAAATCAGGGGTTTATCTACTAATTGCTTCAATGCTATATAAGGGCCTTCTAAATCTAAACAATATTCCTTTGTCATTGCGGCTATCATAGGTTCTTTCTTCATACATTTATGATTACAGTTTAAAGCTTTAAAGGGAGTTCTTACAATTCCTACTTCTATAACCCCTCTATTTAATAGTTCTATTACCTTAAATGTGTTGCCTTCCTGCAAATGAAATTTCACCCCGTCATACTCTTTATGAAATTTATTCAGAATATTTTTTATAAGTAGTGCACCAGAGGACGAAACCGTTCCTATGGACAATGTTCCCTTTAATCCTTTTTTAAAGTCATCTATTTCATTTATTGTTGCGTCCGTAAGTTCTAATATTTGTTCAGCTCTAGTTTTTAATATTTCGCCAGCATCAGTTAAATGAGTATGTCTTGGGCCTCTCACCACAAGTTTTATTCCTAGTTCTATCTCCAAAAGTTTTAGCTGTTGACTTAATGGTGGTTGTGCAATGTGAAGTCTTTTCGCTGCTGCTGTTATTTGACCTTCCTCTGCAATTGCAACAAAGTACCTAAGTTGTTTGATATCCATACATTTCCCCCTTATAGCTGCTAAACTGAAACTTGTTTCTTAAGTATACGATTATCGTATGCCACATATATAAAACATATATTATTAATATGGTAATCTCCATGATATAATAATATTCGCATGAAGCGAAACATGCAATACTTTTTATACTGGAGTGATAATTTTTGTTTAAACTTTTTAGATTTCTAAAACCATATAAAAAAGAGTGTATTTTAGGTCCAACCTTTAAACTTACAGAAGCACTATTAGAGCTATTGCTTCCAACACTTATGGCACTTATTATAAATAATGGTGTAACAACACATAATACAAGCTATGTATTAAGAATGGGAGGCATTATGTGTGTTATGGCAATTTTAGGCTTTTGCAGTTCTATGACATGCCAATATTTTGCGGCTCGTACTTCTCAAGGGTTTGGCACAAATTTGCGTAACCATTTGTTTAAGCATATATCTACATTTTCTTATGTGGAAATAGATAAATTTGGTACAGCATCACTAACAAATCGTATTACTAGTGATGTAAATCAACTTCAATTGGCAGTTGCCATGCTTATTCGTCTTGCATTTCGTGCGCCTTTTATATGTATTGGTGCTATTATTATGTCAATGTTACTTGACCTTAGGTTGGCACTTATATTGATTGCGTCTACCCCCATATTTGGAATTATTATATATCTTATCATAAGTAAAACTTCCCCGCTTTACCGTAAATATCAAAAAAGGTTAGATAAACTTGGTCTAGTTCTTCGAGAAAATCTTTCTGGTATACGTGTAATTCGTGCTTTTGCAAAGACAAAGAATGAAAAAATAAGATTCAAAACCGCAAATGATGATTTAACCACAACGGCAATTTTAGTTGGTAAAACATCTGCTCTACTAAACCCCCTCACAACGCTTGTTATGAATGCAGCAATAGTGGCTATTTTATGGGCTAGTAGCTATCATATTAATGCTGGTACCCTTTCTCAAGGTACGATTATTGCATTTGTAAATTACGTAACACAAATATTATTGTCACTTGTTGTAGTATCAAATCTTGTTATTGTTTTTACAAAAGCCTTTGCTTCTGCAAATCGTGTTAACGAAATACTAGATACTGTAGTCTCAATTGAAGACAATGGTAGTTACATAGAAAAACATTCTTATGATGAAGTTCCTTCAATTAAGTTCAATCAAGTTGATTTTGCTTATAATAGTACAAGTGATCCAGAACTAACGGATATTAACATAAGCATCAATAAAGGAGAAACAGTAGGTATTATTGGTAGTACAGGCTCTGGTAAATCAACTTTTATAAATTTAATTCCAAGATTTTATGATGTAACTAAAGGTGAAATAGAAGTAGATGGAGTAAACATTAAAGATTATTCACTGAAAAATCTTAGGAATAAAATCAGCATGGTTCCTCAAAAATCTGTGCTTTTTACGGGTAGCATTAATGATAATATCTGTTGGGGAAAGAAAAATGCTACAGAAGAAGAAATTGTAGCAGCAGCAAAAATAGCTCAAGCAGATCAATTCATCAAAAAACTGCCTGATGGCTATAGTACAATGGTATCCCGTGGTGGCAATAACTTTTCTGGTGGTCAAAGACAAAGACTTACAATTGCTAGGGCAATAATCGCAAGACCCGAAATTTTAATATTGGACGACTCCTCTAGTGCACTTGATTTTGCAACAGATGCAGCACTTAGAAGTGCTCTTAAAAATTGCAGTGATATCATGACCGTGCTTATTGTTTCTCAGCGTGCCAGTTCTATAAAATATGCAGATAAAATTATTGTATTTGATGATGGAAAGATAGTGGGAGTAGGCAAACATGACTATCTTATGACAAGTTGTGAAGTATACAAAGAAATATGCCTCTCACAGCTTTCAGAAAAGGAGACTAAATAATCTAAATGATTATTTAGGACAGCATGAGGAATACTAGGGGGATAAATAATCTAAATGATTATTTAGGACAGTATGAGGAATATGAGGAGGATAAATAATGAATAAAAATATTATTAAAAGAGTCATAAAATATATGTTAAAAAGCAAACTATATATGGTGCTTTCTCTTTTTAGTGCAACTATAACTGTTATAGCAAGTCTTATTGCTCCAATGCTCATAGGTAAAACTATAGATAAGATGACAGGTAAAGGTCTTGTAGACTTTGGATATGTGTTCAAAGTGATAATTATAATAGCTCTAGTTTATATTGTTGGAAACGTCTTTAATTGGATTTTGACATATTTGACCAATTTAATCACTTTTTCTTCAGTTAACACTATTAGACATGATCTTTTCAAAAAGATAAGTACACTACCATTAAAGTTCTTTGACAATAGTCCTCATGGTGATACCATAAGCAGGTTTGTCAACGATATAGAAACAATTTCAGATGGTATGATTCAAACCTTATCAACACTTCTTACAGGTATTGTTACCATTGTAGGGGCCATAGGATTTATGTTCTACTTAAATCATGCTATGACCTTAGTAGTTTTGATTTCTTCTCCAGCTTCTTACTTTATGGCAAGATTTATTACGAAAAGATCCCAAAAAATGTTTAAAAAACAAGCCAAAATTTTGGGTAATTTAAATGCTTATATTGAAGAAATCATTGAAGGTCAAAAAGTTGTAAAGGCGTTTAATTATGAAGATCATACTATTAAGAAATTTAAGGATATCAATAATGATTTATGCAAAGTAGGAACTAAATCACAATTTTATGGTTCACTGTCAGGTCCGAGTACAAGGGTTGTGAATAACATAATTTATTCAATTGTTGGTGTTATAGGATGTTTTGCTGCTATTTTAGGTAAACTTACCATAGGTGATATATCAAGTTTTCTAATATATTCCACCTTGTTTTCAAGACCTATAAATGATATAACCGCAATATTCACACAGATCCAAGCAGCAGCAGCTTCTGCAGAACGTGTATTTTATGTTATGGACATGGAATCTGAAGTTAGTGACAAGAAAATTGATATTGATGTTCATAACAAAGAAGGCGTGATTTCTTTTAAAAACGTGGATTTTGCATATACACCTGAGCACCCACTTATAAAAAATTTCAATCTCACTGTTAATCAGGGTAGCCGAGTAGCCATCGTTGGTAAAACTGGTGCAGGAAAAACAACTCTTGTAAATTTATTGATGAGATTTTATGAGATAAACAGTGGAGGCATATTTATTGATGGCACTAATATAAATGAAATAAGTCGTGATAGTTTGCGTACTAATTTTGGAATGGTTCTTCAAGAAACTTGGCTTTTCTGTGGAACTATAAAAGAAAATATAGCCTATGGTAAACCTAATGCTACAGAAGAAGAAATAATTAGTGCTGCTAAAGCTTCTGGATCTTCTAGCTTCATACGCCATTTGCCTAAGGGTTATGACACTATAATTACTGATCTAGGTGAAAATCTTTCCCAAGGGCAAAGACAACTTCTTACTATTGCAAGAGTAATGCTTGTTGATCCTCCAATGCTCATTTTAGATGAAGCTACAAGCAATATTGACACAATAACTGAACTTAAAATCCAAAAGGCATTCCTTAAAATGCTAGAAGGAAGAACCAGCTTTGTTATAGCACATAGGCTTTCCACTATAAAAGAATCTGACATAATTTTAGTTATGGATAACGGTAATATTGTTCAAAGTGGAACCCATGAGGGATTGTTAGAAAAGGGTGGTCAATATGCAGAACTTTATAATAGCCAGTTTGCTCCGGTGTAACTTTAAAATGATTATACATGTAAAACTTTTGTATAATTCATTAACAATAATTATTTGGAAGATGAGACCGATATTATGCTAAAATTTACTAAAATTAAAAATAAAAGCGGGATTATGAACGGGACGCATGTGATTATATTTGCTAGTTTAATTATAGTTGTGATATTAACAAGCATATTTATTTTGAATAACAAAACTCAAAATAATAATACAATAAAAAAAAGTTACAAAACAACGCATAAAAAATCATCTATGAATAAAAGGGAAAGCATAGTGCCTAATAAAAATGTAAAAATGGTAGTAGGTGAAGTAGCTCCTTGGAATATTAAAAGAACTGATGGCACTAAGATGGCTTATCTAACATTTGATGATGGACCATCTATCAATACTACATCAATACTACAAATTTTAGATCAAAATAAGATAAAAGCTAACTTTTTCATAATAGGATCAAATGCAGAGAGATATCCGGACCTTGTGAAAAAAGAATCAGATGATGGCGAAATTATAGGAAATCATACTTATAGTCATCAGCTAAACTATAAGGAAGGACCAGAAAATTTTGTTAAAGATTTGGATAAATGTGATGGAATTTTAAAATCAATATTAGGCAAAAAATATAATTCTGAACTAGTTAGATTTCCAGGTGGTTCATTTGGTACTAGGTTATCACCTTTTAGAGATGCTGCTACTAAAGCAGGCTACAGATATATAGACTGGAATGATGAAACAAATGATTCTGAAAGTTTCGATCCTAGTGCACCATATTTATTAAATCAACTTACAAAAAACACTGAAGGAAAAAATGTGGTAGTAGTCTTAATGCATGATGCGGGGGCAAAAAAAAATACAGTACTAGCACTTCCACAGGTGATAACGTATTTAAGGTCTCAAGGTTTTAGTTTTGACACAATAAAGTAAAGTGTAGAGTTGAAAAGTGAGAGCAATATTATGTATACTGTTATTATTCATAACAAATACTCAAGCGAGATGTATCATTTTGATTAAAAAATTAAAGAGGGGTGTTCATTGATGACAAATAGTGGAATGAATCCTAAGGTAGATGAATATTTAAGTAAAGCCCAAAAGTGGCAGGAAGAATTTGAAAAATTGAGAATGATCATTCTTGACTGTCAGCTGAGCGAAGAATTGAAGTGGGGTGTTCCTTGTTACACGTCTCAGAAAAAAAACATAGTTTTAATACATGGATTTAAAGAATACTGTGCAATTCTGTTTATTAAAGGTGCCTTGTTACAGGATGTAAATGGTATTCTAATCAAACAAACTGAAAATGTACAGGCAGGGCGACAGATTCGGTTCACCAATGTTCGAGAAATAGTTGAAATGGAACCCATCTTGAAAGCCTATATTTATGAAGGCATTGAAATTGAAAAAGCCGGTTTGGAAGTGAATTTTAAAAAGAATATAGAATTAATAATTCCAGAAGAATTTCAAAATAAATTCCATGAAACCGCTGCCCTGAAAACTGCTTTTGAAGCATTGACACCTGGACGGCAAAGAGCATACATTCTTTATTTCTCTCAACCCAAACAATCTAAAACTCGAGAGTCAAGGGTTGAAAAATGTATGGAGAAAATTCTCAATGGAAAAGGATTGAATGATCAGTAAATTCCATGAAAAAATAAAATAACAAAATTGGACAAGTATTGCTAACAGGGGAAAATGAGTAAAAGCACTCCTATAATCAAATGATTAAAAAAGTGCTTTTACAATTTTTCAGCCCTGTTTTAAAAATGTGTTTCCAATAAAACATTTTAAAGCATCTTCCCAATTTCTCATTTCATCACCAACTGTAGTTCTTAACTTCCCATTATTTAATGACGAATATGCAGGCCTCTTCGTGGGACTTGGATATTCATGAGTGGGACATGGAGTTATCTTACAAGGTATTTTACCTAGCTCAACTATTTTACATGCAAAATCATACCATGAACATTCACCATGACCAGCACAGTTGTAAACTCCATATTCCTCTGTAACTATTAACTTGAAGATATGATGTATTATATCTTCAACATTAGTAGGCGTTCCTATTTGATCATTCACAACCTTTAAGCTTTCACTTTCTTTAGCAGCTCGCATAATGGTATAAACAAAATTTTTACCATTATATCCGTACACCCATGAGGGTCTTACTATAAAATATTTGGAAGAAAACTTTCTAACAAAATCATCACCCATTTTTTTACTCTTACCATAAACACTTTGTGGTAAGGCCTCATCAGACTCTTTAAATGGTTTATTTCCTTCTCCACTAAAAATATAATCTGTAGAAATATGAACTAGTTTAGCACCTATACTTTCAGAGGCAATAGCTAGATTCTTAGCTCCTAAAGCATTTACTTTAAATGCTCTTTCCTCATTAGTCTCGCAGTCATCTACATTTGTATAAGCAGCTGCATTTATTATAACATCTGGTTTAATTTCACTTATAATGCTCATTACATTATCAATATCAGAAATATCAAGTTCCTGTGAACATTTCGCTATAACCTCTGCATTTTTTACGTCTTTGGGTATTTTACCTATTTCTGACTTCCCATTATTTATAACATCTATAAGCTGAGAACCTAATTGTCCTTTTGAACCTGTTATTAAAATTTTCATATTGTTTTCACCTTCTAATTTTAAGCATGAGGTAATTAATTAGATAAATTAAAGAGAGGATTAAGTATCAATCTTCTCTTCGTGGTAAAATCTTTCACCAGTTTTTCTATTGTAGTAAACTCTGAGTCTTCTTCCATCGCTGGGATCTATGGTTACCTCATCGGTTTTTTCAAAATCTTTTGGAACATCTAAACCATGATTTTTTCCATATCTTTTATCCCAAATTACAAATGCTATTACTACGAAAATTACTACACAAACCTGGATAAGAACATAGAAACTAACTATTGTACCCATAGCCTTTAATCCTTCTCAATTATTACAGCAGTACCATAGGCTAATACTTCACTCATGTTTTGCCCAATTTCACTAGAATCAAATCTCATCATTATGATTGCATTGGCACCCATTGCATTTGCATTTATTACAAGACGGTCGATTGCCTGCTTACGAGCATCTTCAAGCATAGATGTATATTCGTGGATTTCTCCACCAACTAGACTTCTTAAGCCAGCCATCAATGTACCTCCAAGCCCCCTGCTTCTTACTACTAATCCAAAAACTTCACCTTTTACTTCTTTTACTGCAAAACCAACAATGTTTTCAGTGGTAACAACTATCATATAAATTACCTCCCTAGATAAAAATTTCATATATTTATTAGATATAATAACACCAATCAGTATATTCTTATTATACATAACAATAAGACTTAATGACAGTCGTACAATTTTATAAGTATTAATAAAACAAATGAATAGGCTATAAGCCAACACTATTAGCATGCTTATAGACTATTTATTTTGTCATATTTTGTCGGTATAATGTACTAAATCCATTAAATTATGGCAAAACAACCTGCAATGCAAAATTAAATTGTATTGTATACAACGGTAAGGATACATGGCTATGAGTTAAATGCTTTGAGAATGCAGTCGATATAATAAAATTTATCATAAATAGGGCTGTTGTACTAATCTTTATAGTACAACAGCCCTATTTAATTATTTACCATTCTAAAATAAGATCTCTGATTTTTATTAAATCTCATTATGCGACTACAGATACCATAAAATCAGGATATTGTAACACCGGCGCTTGCATACCCAGCTACTGTATTTATAAGGGCCAATCCTGTAGCTGTTGTAGAGAATACCATTAATAATCGAGTCTGAGCAGAAACTGGTATTGATAATCCAGTGAGTATTCCATTGCTAATTGCTCCTATTGCAACAATACCTGTAATTGATGGAGATAATGTTACTAGAGTTCCGGCTATAGGGACGAAGGTATTATTGGGTGTAGTTGAACTATATAACTGTGCATTAACAGTTATTGTTGTACCTACAAGGCTTAAAGCTGCAGTAGTACTAAAATAAGCGGCTATTGAAGTGATAGTTCCATCACGAGGTACTGAAAAAGCAAAATTAAGAAGTGTACCTCCTGCACCAGTAAGGTCTATTGTAGCTCCAAGTACAGCAATGCCTTGGGCCGAACTTCCAAATCCAACAAAACCAGGTAAACCAACTAAGCCACCTACAATAGTAGTTAATAAAACAGGAAGCCCTGATGAATACGGTATGATCGCACCAGCACCGTTAGCCCCGGTAGGACCAGTAGCACCAACAGGACCAGTAGGACCGGTGATGCCGTTAGCCCCGGTAGGACCAGTAGCACCAACAGGACCAGTAGGACCGGTGATGCCGTTAGTACCGGTAGGACCAGTAGCACCAACAGGACCAGTAGGACCGGTGACACCGTCAGCACCGGTAGGGCCAGTAGCACCAACAGGCCCAGTAGAGCCGGTGATACCAGTAGGACCAGTAGGACCAGTAGGACCGATGATACCGTCAGCCCCGGTAGGACCAGTAGCACCAACAGGACCAGTAGGACCGGTGATGCCGTTAGCACCGGTAGGGCCAGTAGCACCAACAGAACCAGTAGAGCCGGTGATACCAGTAGCGCCAGTAGGACCGGTGATGCCGTCAGCACCGGTAGGGCCAGTAGCACCAACAGGACCAGTAGGGCCAGTGGGACCAGTAGCACCGCTATCAGGGCCAGTGGGACCGGTAACACCTCTAGGACCTTGAGGCCCTTGAGGACCCCAATATCCTGGAAGTCCTTGAGAACCTCTAGGACCCCTAGGACCTTCAGGTCCTAATTGCAAAGGTAACCACCTAGTTCCAGTATCTCTGTATAGGATACCATTGTCTGTATCTAAAAACAGTCTACCAATTATACCTGCAGCAGGTCTTTGGATGTAAGGCCCTTCTTGAATAGAAGGCGTTCCTCCCGCATTAATTACGAAAGAAATATCATTATTAATATGGTCTATAGCATTATTTACATTATCAACTTTCATGGTTAATCCTTCCTTATAATGATTACTCACATTATTATATGTTTGGCAACTAAAGTAGTGTATTACAATTTTCTGCAATGATATAAACTGTAATTCAAAATATGGTTAAATCATACAATTTGATAAATAATTAAAATATGATTTGTTAAAAATAAAAATATTGAATTCAGTGAATATATTAATAAAATCATGTCAATAATTTAGAGGATAAATTAGTAGTATAGGGAGGCATGTTTGTGAATAAAGTTGAATTAGTAGGTCGTATGGTTAAGGACCCTGAGTTAAAGTGTATTGAGGAAACAGATAAAAAAGTATGTAATTTCACAATAGCTGTAAATAGAAATTTTACCAATGCCAATGGAGAAAGAGAAGCAGATTATATACCTGTGGTTGTGTGGGGAAGAATTGCTGAAACAATATGTAATTATATGAAAAAAGGCAGACTTATTAGTGTTATTGGAAGACTGCAAATAAAAAGGTATGAAGGAAAGGATGGAAATAGAAGATATATTTCAGAAGTAGTTGGAGAAGAAGTTACTTTTCTAGATTCAAATAAAGAAAAAGCAGAATAAACTATTTAAATTATAATTAGGCTTAAATAACCATTTAAGCCTAATTATTTACAGCGTTATTTCCCATTCTTCATACAAATCGTCTAACTCAGATTGTAGTCTACTTATATCATAGTTAATTTTTTTGCTACTTTCTGGATTAGAGTAAACTTCCTCTAGACAAAGGTCATTCTGTAATTTCTGGAGTTTAGTTTCAGCTTCCAAAATTTTATTCTCAATTTCTTTGGATTTTTGTTTTTCATCTCGTGCTTGTTTTTCTAATCCTTTTCTCTTTTTTTTATCAACGTTAATTTGAGTTTTTGTTTTGCCTAGAAGTTGTTCAACTTCATCTTGAAATCTATTTGGATTTTTTTTCTTTTCCACATAATAATTATAATTGCCAAAATATTCTTTAGTTCCATCTTCTTTAAGTTCGTGTATTTTCGAGACAACTTTGTTTAAAAAATATCTATCATGAGAAATTACGAGAACGGTACCGTCATAGCTTAAAAGAGCATCTTCTAGAGCCTCTCTTGAAACTATATCTAGATGATTGGTAGGTTCATCTAAAAGCAATAGGTTGCTTTTAGACAACATAAGAATTAACAAGTTAATTCTACACTTCTCTCCACCACTTAAGAGACCAATCTTTTTAAACACTTCATCACCTATGAATAGAAAAGCAGCAAGGGCATTTCTTACTTTTGTTGTAGTCAAATCAGGAAAATGATTCCACACTTCATCTATTATGGTATTTTCATCGTTTAAATTTGATTGTTCTTGGTCATAGTAACCTATATACACATTTTTACCAAGAACCACTGTGCCTTTATCGCTGTTAACATTATCTAATAATATATTAAATAATGTTGTTTTCCCACGACCATTTTCACCAATAAGAGCTATTTTTTCACTTCTTTTTATATCAAGGGAAAGATTACTGAAAAGAACTTTATCTCCAAAGCTTTTTGCCAGATTTTCAATATGTAGCACATCATTTCCACTTTTAATTGAGGTTTCGAACTCTATTCGGGAAGCCTTAGATTCCTTAGGTGGTGCTTCAATTTTTTCCATTTTATCCAGGGATTTTTGTCTGCTCTCTGCAGCTTTTATACTCTTTTCTCTATTAAAAGAACGGTATTTTTCTATAATATCTTCCTGACGTTTGATTTCTGACTGCTGCAATTTATAGGTTTTCATTAGAAGATCATAGTTTTTTTTCTTGAATTCTAAAGCATTAGTATAATTTCCATTGTATGTGTATATTTGGCCACCTAATATTTCTAATGTTTTTTCTGTTACAGCATCCAAAAAATATCGATCATGTGATATTAGCAGGATAGTTCCTTTATAGCCAATAAGGTATTCTTCAAGCCATTCAATTGCATCTAAGTCCAGGTGATTTGTAGGTTCATCAAGAAGTAAAATATCCGGTTTTGTAAGCAAAAGCTTGCAAAGGGCTACTCGGGATTTTTGACCGCCACTTAAAATATCAATATTTCTATTGTAATCATTAGCTAAAAAGCCAAGGCCTTTTAATACTCGATTTATTTCACCCTTATAAACATAACCCCCCTTGTTATTATAAATTTCTGACAATGTGGTATAATCTTTAATTATCTTAGTTTGATATACTTCATTTTTTAAGTCGTAGGGTTCGTTCATAATCATCTCTAATTTTTTTAGTTTGTTTTCCATATTTAGTAGTTCATGAAAAACTGACAACACTTCTTCATATATGGTTTTAGAGGTATCTAGGGATAAGTTCTGAGAAAGATAGCCTAAAATTAGTCCTTTTTCTATAAATAATTCAGCATTATCATGTTCAAGCTGATTAGTTAAAATTTTGAAAAGTGTGGATTTACCAGTACCATTAGCACCAATAAGACCAACCTTTTCACCTTCATCTATGCTGAAACTTATATTTTTTAATATAGTATCAATACCATAAGATTTTTCTATGTTTTTTGCACTTAAAACTATCATAAAATCACCAACCTCGTGTGTTATATCATAATATTCTACCATTTTCATTACATTTTATAAAGAAAAAGCTTATAAAAATTAATATTTTATTGTATACTATGATGTGTTTAAATAAAATATTAATTTAACATATAGATATTTAAGAAGAATTATTCATATAAAATTGTTTTAAAAAGTGTAGAACTTTAAATATGTGGTACAATTAAACGTATGTAATATTAAATTGAGGGGTGCAACAGGTGGAAAGAAAAAAAAACATATCAATGGCTGTAATTAAAAGGTTACCAAAATATCAAAGATATTTAAAAGAATTATTAAAAAATGATATAGATAGAATATCTTCAAAAGAACTTAGCGAGAAGATCGGTTTCACTGCATCCCAGATAAGGCAAGATTTAAATTGTTTTGGAGATTTTGGGCAGCAGGGTTATGGATATAATGTTAAGGATTTATACAGTGAAATCTGTAATATACTTGGACTTACAAAAGAATACAATACCATTATTGTGGGAGCAGGAAATATAGGTCAGGCAATAGCAAATTATACGAATTTCCAAAAGATGAACTTCAACCTAGTAGGAATTTTTGATACTAATCCCAAACTATGTGGACTAAAGATAAATGACATAGAAATAAAGGATATTGATTCATTAGAAGGATTTTTAAAGGACAATAATGTAAATATAGCTATAATTTGCGTTCCACGGAAAAGTGCACAGAGTATTTGTAATATTGTAATTAAGAATGGAATAAAGGGAATTTGGAATTTTGCACCAGTTGATTTAACAATTCCAGAAGGAATCATTGTTGAAAATGTGCATCTAAGCGAAAGTTTACTTACACTTAGCTGTCTCATGAATGAAATAAATTAATAAATTAAAAGTTAACTGTTTTTATATTGAAAATGCTTTACGAACAGGTTATAATAGTTACGAAAGCGTTTTGCTTTTAAAAATTTTTATACTTCATTGTTAATATTATAACAATGAATAAGAGGTTTAGGAGGATTAGTCATGAATCTGAAAAATATTGCCTTTGAAAAAGAGGGTAAAATTGCTTTAGTCACAATCAATAGACCAAAAGCTCTTAATGCTTTGAACACAGAAACTTTGGCAGAGTTTGATAATGTGATTACCGAACTTGAAAAAGATTCCGAAATACTGGCAGTTGTAATAACTGGAGCTGGTAAATCCTTTGTTGCAGGAGCAGATATTTCAGAAATGAAAGACATGAGCGTAATAGAAGGTAGAGAATTTGGAATACTAGGTAACAAGGTGTTTAGAAGACTTGAAAACTTAGGGAAACCTGTTATAGCTGCACTTAATGGGTTTACACTAGGCGGTGGATGTGAGCTTGCTTTGGCATGTGACATCAGAATTGCTTCAACAAAAGCAAAATTTGGTCAACCAGAAACAGGTCTTGGTATAACTCCTGGTTTTGGGGGAACTCAAAGACTTGCAAGAACAGTAGGCATCGGAGCAGCTAAGGAATTAATATATACGGCTAAGATTATTAATGCCAATGAAGCTTACAGGATAGGTCTAGTAAATAGTGTATTTGAACCAGAAGTACTTATTGATGAGGCAAAAGCTCTTGCAAATACAATAGCAAATAATGCACCTGTTGCAGTTAAATTTTGTAAGGTAGCTATAAACAGAGGAATTCAAACTGACATAGATACAGCAGTAGCTTATGAATCAGAAGTGTTTGGATCATGTTTCTCCACAGAGGATCAAAAAGAAGGAATGGACGCTTTCTTAAACAAAAAAAGCTTAGTAGGCAATTTTAAGAACAAATAAGGAGGTATATTAAATGAACTTTTCATTGACTCAAGAACAAGAATTAGTACAAAAGATGGTAAGAGAATTTGCTGAAACAGAAGTAAAACCAATTGCAGCTGAAATTGACCAAACAGAAAGATTTCCTATAGAAAACGTTAAAAAAATGGCAAAGTGTGGCATGATGGGTATTCCATTTTCTAAAGAACTTGGTGGTGCTGGTGGTGACGTATTGTCATACATAATAGCTGTAGAAGAATTATCAAAGGTGTGTGGTACAACTGGAGTTATACTTTCAGCTCATACATCCCTTTGTGCGTCATTGATTAATGAATTTGGTACACAGGATCAAAAAGAAAAATATTTAGTGCCACTTGCTAAAGGTGAAAAATTAGGAGCATTTGGATTAACTGAACCTAACGCAGGAACAGATGCAGCAGGACAACAAACTGTAGCAGTTCTTAATGGAGATCATTACGTCATCAATGGTTCAAAAATATTTATTACTAATGGAGGAGTTGCAGATACATTTGTAATATTTGCAATGACTGATAAAAGTAAGGGAACAAGAGGAATAACAGGATTTATAATAGAAAAAGGATTCAAAGGTTTCTCTATAGGTAAAGTGGAAGATAAGCTTGGAATAAGAGCTTCATCAACAACTGAACTTATATTTGAAGACATGATTGTTCCAGTAGAAAACATGATTGGAAAAGAAGGAAAAGGATTCGTAGTAGCAATGAAAACTCTTGACGGAGGAAGAATTGGTGTTGCAGCTCAAGCTTTAGGAATCGCAGAAGGTGCATTTAACGAAGCTAAAGTATACATGAAAGAAAGAAAGCAATTTGGAAGAAGTTTAGACAAGTTCCAAGGATTATCTTGGATGATGGCTGAAATGGAAGTTTCTATTGAATCAGCTAAACTTCTAGTATATAAAGCGGCTTGGAAAAAAGATCAAAAACTACCATATACAGTTGATGCAGCAAGAGCAAAACTTCATGCTGCAAATGTAGCTATGGATGTAACAACTAAAGCAGTTCAATTATTCGGTGGATATGGATATACAAAAGATTATCCAGTTGAAAGAATGATGAGAGATGCAAAAATAACTGAAATATACGAAGGAACATCTGAAGTTCAAAAAATGGTTATTTCAGGAAACATATTCAGATAATAAGGAGGATAATGCTATGAATATAGTTGTTTGTTTAAAACAAGTTCCAGATACAACAGAAGTTAAAATAGATCCTAAAACAGGAACACTTATTAGAGAAGGAGTTCCATCAATAATAAATCCAGACGATAAAAACGCTTTAGAAGAAGCATTGGTTCTAAAAGAAAATGCTGGTGCAAAGGTTACAGTAATAACTATGGGACCTCCACAAGCACAATCAGCTTTAAGAGAAGCAATAGCTATGGGTGCAGATGAAGCTATACTTATCACTGATAGAGCATTTGCTGGAGCTGATACATTAGCTACTTCAAATGCACTAGCAGGAGCACTTAGAAAGCTTGATTATGATGTAGTATTCGCTGGAAGACAGGCAATAGATGGAGATACAGCTCAGGTTGGACCTGAAATTGCAGAACATCTTGGAATTGCTCAAATCACATATGTTGAAAAAGTTGATGTAACTGGAGATAAAGAACTTACAGTTAAAAAAGCATGGGAAGATGGATATGAAATAGTAAAAGTTCAGACACCTGTACTACTTACAGCAATAAAAGAATTAAACGTGCCAAGATATATGGATATTAGAAATATATTTGGAACTTTTGATAAAGAAATTAAAATATGGACTGCAGATGATATAGGTGTAGATAAAGCCCTTCTTGGACTTAAAGGATCACCTACAAAGGTTAAAAAATCTGAGACTAAAGCAGCTAAAGGACAGGGAGAAATTGTTAATAAGCCTGTTAAAGAAGCGGTAAATTACGTTGTTTCAAAATTGCAGGAAAAGCACTATATTTAATATGATGTAGGAGGGATCTCAAAAATGAATATAACAGATTATAAAGGCGGAGTTTGGGTATTTGCAGAACAAAGAGATGGTCAGCTTCAAAAAGTATCGCTAGAGCTTTTAGGTAAAGGTAAAGAAATAGCAGGTAAATTAAACACTAAGCTTGTTGCAGTATTACTAGGAAGTGAAACTGAGAAGATTGCTGAAACACTATTAGCATATGGTGCAGATGAAGTTTTATCAGCTGATAGTAAACTTCTAGGCCACTTTACTACTGATGCTTATGCAAAAGTTATCAGTGAACTAGTAAATGAGAAAAAACCAGAAGTAGTATTAATAGGTGCTACATTTATAGGAAGAGATTTAGGACCAAGACTTGCAGCTAAACTTACAACTGGTTTAACAGCAGATTGTACTGCACTAGATATAGACCCTGAAAATAGTAACCTTTTGGCTACAAGACCAGCTTTTGGTGGAAATCTTATGGCTACAATAGTTTGTGCTGATCATAGACCACAAATGGCTACAGTTAGACCAGGAGTTTTCTCTAAACTTGAAAAAGATGATTCAAAGATTGATGAATCCAAAATACAAAAGGTATCATTTGATCTAGTAGACAGCGATATTAGAACTAAAGTTCAAAAAGTTGTAAAACTTGCTAAGGATATAGAAGATATATCAGAAGCTAAAATTATCGTTGCTGGTGGTAGAGGTGTTGGAACTAAAGAAAACTTTGAACTATTAAATCAACTTGCTAAAGTTCTTGGTGGATCAATAGCTGCTTCAAGAGCAGCAATCGAAAAGGAATGGGTTGATAAAGATTTACAAGTTGGTCAAACTGGTAAAACTGTAAGACCAGTTCTTTATATAGCTTGTGGTATTTCAGGAGCACTTCAACATCTTGCTGGAATGGAAGAAAGTGATTACATAATAGCAATAAACAAAGATGAAGGTGCACCAATGATGGCACTAGCAGATCTTGCTATAGTTGGAGATTTGACTAAAGTAATCCCCGAACTAATAGCTCAAGTTAAGGTAGCTAAAGCTAAATAAATAAAATTTTTTAGGAGGCAAATTACTATGAAAAAAGTATGTGTGCTTGGTGCTGGAACAATGGGAGCAGGAATTGCCCAAACTTTTGCAGCAAAGGGTTTTGAAGTTGTACTTAGAGATATTAAGGATGAATTTGTTGATAGAGGATTAAAAACAATCGATAAAAACTTAACTAGACTAGTTTCAAAAGAAAAAATAACAGAAGAAGTTAAAGCAGAAATATTAACAAGAATTACTGGAACAGTTGACCTTAATGAGGCAGCTGATTGCGATCTTGTTGTAGAAGCCGCTGTTGAAATTATGAAGATAAAAAAAGAAATATTTGTTGAACTAGATAACATATGTAAACCAGAAGCAATCTTAGCTTCAAATACATCTTCATTGTCAATCACTGAGGTTGCAGCAGCAACTAAGAGACCTGATAAGGTTATTGGTATGCATTTCTTCAACCCAGCTCCAGTAATGAAGCTTGTAGAAGTTATAAGAGGAATGGCTACATCAGACGAAACATTTGAAGCTGTAAAGAATATCAGTACTGAAATTGGTAAAGAGCCAGTTGAAGTTAAAGAAGCTCCAGGATTTGTTGTAAACAGAATATTAATACCAATGATTAATGAAGCAATTGGTATCTTCTCAGAGGGCGTTGCATCTGCAGAAGATATTGATACTGCCATGAAACTTGGTGCTAATCATCCAATGGGACCTTTAGCTTTAGGAGACCTTATTGGACTTGATGTCTGTTTAGCTATAATGGATGTTTTATATAGTGAAACAGGAGATACAAAATACAGAGCTCATACATTACTAAGAAAATACGTAAGAGCTGGATGGCTTGGAAGAAAATCTAAAAAAGGTTTCTTCGAATATACAAGATAGTAATAAACACAAAAAAGAGTACTGCCGCAAGGTAGTGCTCTTTTTCTAATCTAAAAACTTTGGATTATTTAAGGTTAAATACTTTAGTAACTTCTTCAACTTTTCCATATAATAATAGATTGTCACCATTTTCTAAGATATAATCTCTTTTAGGAAAACCTATAAAAAGGTTTCCTTTGTCAATGTTTAATATTATTATTTTATGGGGTTTTAAATTTGAATTCATTAATGGAATTCCTATTAATGGAGAATCTTCGTCTAAGGTAATATTAAAAACACCATATCCTTTTGCACGATTGATTAATTTGTACATTTTATGGGGTGATTTGAAAGGTTTTGTTAAGATGATTTTTTCAATTAAATTATCTAAAATTCTTAGGAAAATTTTATTCTTTAATAAAAACAAAGCAACTATAAAAAAGCCTAATAAAATTAAAATATTTTCCGCGGATAGTGAAGTCCTGATTATGTTAATTAAAAATGAAATACCTGTTAGATATCCAATATAACCAATAATCATAACGTATTGTGCTAGTTTTCTTCTTGAGGGATGTTGTGTTATCAGCTCTGATTCCTTTGTTGTGAAACCTGAACTTGTTAGTAATGATATAACTTGGAATCTTGACTTTTCTTCTGATAATCCTGTGAGTTTAAACATAACTGTTGCAATTTCAATTATCAGGAAAAATATTAAGCATAACAATAAAAAATATAATATCATGAAGATGCACCTACTTAATTATAATTATTTAAAATATACATATATACAGTGTACTATTAGAAAAAAGCATTTACAACAAGATTTATAAAATAGTATTATATGAGAATTTCATTAGATTAGGTTCATGATTTATAATCTATTATTTATGATTTCTCTATGATATAATTCACTGAATAGGTTATGTAGTAACGTAATAATGGGGGCGATAATGGTGATGAAAAATAAAATTGTTTTTTTTGATATTGATGGAACACTCATAGCATTTGATGGAGAAAAGTCAGTAATGCCAGAAAGTACAAAACTGGCTGTAAAAAGGCTAAGAGAAAATGGTCACATTGTGTTTATTTGTAGTGGACGCCCAGTAAGATTTATTCTTCAAGAGTTTGATGGAATGTTTGATGGGTTCATTTGTGGAAATGGAACAAATATAATTTATAAAGGTGAGTGTATTTATAATAGACTCATAGATGAAAATACACTAGTAAGTTTAATAAAAGATTTTAATGAACTTGATTTAGGATGTAGTTTTAGTGGAGCTTACAATGGATATGCTTACAATATGGATAATGATAAAATTTCAATAATGAACTCTTTTTATGATAGTGGTGAACCATATATGATAGAAAAATGGGAGGTAAGTGAGGTAAAGGCAAATATGCTTGATATATTTTTGAAAGACAAAAAACATTTAAAAAAATGCATTGAGCATTTTGGAACGGATTTAATATTCAACTCACATGGCGAGCATACTTCAGCAGATGTTTCATTTAAGGAATGGGACAAGGCAGACGGAGTGAAATATCTTATAGATTACTTGAAAATAGATATTGAAAATACTATTGCTTTTGGTGATGGTAAAAATGATATAAGCATGCTTAAAACAGTGAGAACAGGAGTTGCCATGGGAAATGCAGTAGATGAACTAAAAGAAATCGCAACGTTTATTACAAATAACGTACTAGATGATGGGATTTATAATGCATTAGATAAACTAAGGCTAATATAATATATTATAAAGAAAATGGACAGTAGGCCTTAATATTGTACACATATTTTTTAGGTCTATTGCCGCAAGGTTGTAGTACTAAATTAGGTGCTTTGCCTAATTACCAGCTCTGGACGAACTAATATATTTGATGTTACATTTTTTTTCTCAATAAGATCATTTAATAATTTAACACTTAAATAGCTTGTCGTTTCAAATTTATTGTCAACAGAAGTTAATTCAGGATAACAACACTTGGCTAAGATAGAGTTATTAAAACCTATAATTGCCACATCTTTAGGTACGTTAATATCTAATTCTCTAAGATGTTTCATTGCGCCAATTGCAGTGAGATCCTCACCAAATATTATGGCAGTAAATTTTTTATTTGATTTAATAAGTTTTTCAACGGCTTCTTTACCACCATCTAATCCATAATTAACATTTATTATGGAATTATCATCTATTTTCAAACCATGCTTGTTCATACCAATGATAAAGCCATCTTTTTTCTGTCTAGCACTGTAGGTATCAGAATCCTTCACATAGACAATCTCAGAATGACCTTTTTCAAACAAATGATCCACACAAATGGATATACCGTAGGAGTCATCAACTAACACAGAATAAGTATTTTCTATATCTAAAGATCCGTTTTGAAGCACTAATGGAATGTTTTTTATATAAGATGAAATAGAGGATCTTATGTCATCATTATTAAATACTGATCCCATCAAAATAATCCCATCTATATTTCTTTCAGATAACATTTTAATATATTTTATGCTCTCTTCAGTCTTATCACCTGTATTGCAAAGAATAACGGAATAACCTAGCTTGTTAAATTCTTGTTCTATTATGTAAGCAGAATTAGAATGATGCATATCAGTAATATTAGTAGTGAGTACACCTATAGATTTCATAGATTTAGCTACTAAACCTCTAGCAATAGCATTAGGGGTATAATTGTATTTTTTTAATATTAATTCAACTTTATCTTTAGTTTTTTGACTAATGTTATTTTTATTGTTAAGAACTCTAGATACAGTGGTTATGGAGACATCGGCTTCTTTTGCAATATCATATATGTTCAAATTAATTCCTCCATATAAATTTAAATCCCAATTTTAAAGTGAAATTTTAATAATGAAAGCGCATACAATATTAAAAAAATATATATGTAAATATATACTATAAAATTTAGACTTTTAAAGTTATTTGTTAATAGACTAATTTAATTATATTTATAATTTCAAGTAATGTCAAATTTATTATAAGTACATCATATAGCTTGATATTACTAGTATGCATAGAAGATAACAATGTCATATAAAATAAATATTTCACTAAAAATACTAATAAAAATAAAATAATCATTGAAATTTTTTCTAAAGTGTAATATAATCAAATCAACAAATATGAAAGCGCTTTCATAAAGAAACACATATAGCTTATATAAGGAGAAATATAAACAAAAATATATTTATTTTAAATAAAAGTGAAGTCTAAGGGGTGTTGACCAATGATATTTGGTGATATTAATAATAATGAGGATATGGAAAAAGTTCTTCCTAGGGCAGTAATCAAAGCGATTAACTATTTAAGAAATAATAATTTTCTCGATATGAAAGCTGGAGTCTATGATATTCAGGGCAAAGATATATTTGCTCAAGTAATAGATACAACAACAAAGGAAAAAGATGATGTAAGGCCTGAAGTTCATAAAAATTATATTGATGTACAATTTTCTGTAGAAGGTAAAGAAAAAATTGGATTTGCAAGAGACTCTGATAATAATAAGGTATTAGAGGATTTGTTTGAGGAGAATGACATTAAGTTCTATGAAAAAATGGAAAATGAAATAGATCTGATAATGAAACCTGGTAATTTCGCAGTATTTTTTCCAAAGGATGTTCATAGACCCGGATGTTCATTAGGAGAAGCCTGCGCAATAAGAAAAGTAATTGTAAAGATAAATACTGACATAGTTTAATATGAAAATTGTTTACATGAAGAATTCAAATGATATAATATCTTGGATTATAATCTGATTATAAGGAACTAAGTACAACAAGTAAACGATTACTTTAAATATAAAAGTAGGAGTGTGTAAATATGAGTGAAAATATAAGCTCTAAAATTAAAATACCTAACAAACGTTGGATACATATCATTCCGCCTATTCTGTTAGTGTATATAGTGGCATTTATGGATCGTACAAATATAGGGTTTGCAATGGCGGGAGGAATGAGTAAAGAACTTGGGATGTCATCAAGTGTTGCAGGAATAGCAGCAGGAATATTCTTTGTAGGTTATTTATTTCTGCAAGTTCCAGGGGGACAAATAGCAGAACATGGAAGTGCCAAAAAATTTATTGCATGGACTATAATAGTATGGGGAATCCTCGCAATATTGTCTGGCTTTGCAACAAATGTAGCCCAACTACTTGTCCTTAGATTTTTGCTAGGAGTTGCTGAAGGCGGTGTTATGCCAGCAGTACTTACAATAGTACGTCATTGGTTTCCCAGTGAGGAACGTGGTAGAGCCACTGCTTTTGTTATAATGAACAATCCAATAGCATCAATTATAACAGGACCACTTTCGGGGTTTATCATAGTTAAATATAATTGGCATTATGTATTTATTGTTGAAGGTATAATATCACTTGTACTTATTTTGGTCTGGCTGCCTTTAATTAGCGATAGGCCTGAAACAGCTAAATGGATTAGCAAAGAGGAAAGAGATTATCTTGTTGAAAGATTGGACGCAGAACAAAATTGTTTGGATAATAGTGAGAGTAAAAAAGCTTCTTTAAAAGAGATTATATATAATAAGACTTTATGGAAACTAGTATTTATATTTTTCTTTTATCAAACAGGTGTATATGGATATACGCTATGGCTTCCAACAATACTTAAAAATTTAACACAAACAGGAATGGCTCAAGTTGGAATTCTATCTATATTCCCATACATAGCAACTATAATAGGATTATTTGTATTTGGTTCTATTTCGGATAAAACTATGAAGAGAAATAGATACGTTATATTGCCAATTATAGGTTTTGCAATATTTTTATATCTATCGGTAAGACTTCAGCAATCAGTGTGGTTATCATTCACCATGTTAGTTGGATGTGGATTCTTTTTGCAAGCAGCTTCGGCAGTATTTATGACTATTCCACCGGCAGTGTTTAGTGGAGAAGTAGCTGGTGGAGCGACTGGGATTATAAATGCATTGGGTAATCTTGGCGGATTTATTGGACCGTTTTTGGTAGGTTTATTAATGCAAACATTCAGTTATAATGTCAGCATATATAGTTTAGTTATTTCTTTAGTAATTGCAGTTATAATTACAACTACCTTACCAAAGGAAAATGAGAAATGCGAAAATCCTGCATTACAAGTAAAGGCAGAAAACACTGTTAAATCATAATATATTGAATTATTTTATAAATTTAAGCAGATGAATATTGGATGTGCAATATAAGCAAAGGTAATTGGTATTGAAATATTGTTTTAAATATACTATAATAAAATCATAAATGAAAGCCCTTTCATAAAGCAAAATGATTAGAACAAAATAAGATTATAAGAGGCGAAGTTATGATATTTGGCAATATAGATAACACAGATTATGTGGAAAAAATATGTTCTAAATCAATAATAAAGGCTATCAATTATTTGAAAGATAATGATTTTGCAAGTATGAAACCTGGTGTATATAGCATTATGGGAGATGAAATATATGCTCAAATAGTTGATAGGACAACAAAATTAAAATGTGACGCAAAAGCCGAAGTGCACAGAAAATATGTGGAAATACAATTTTCAGTAGGTGGTAATGAAATAATAGGATATGCTAGGGACACTGGTGATAACATTGTCACAGAAGAATTATTAGAAGAAAAAGATTCTATTTTCTATAGTGATGTGGAGAATGAAATGGATTTAATAATGAAAGCAGGAAGTTTTGCTGTATTTTTTCCGCAAGATGTTCACAGACCTTGGTGTGCATATAATGAACCGTGCAAAGTTAGAAAAGTTAATATAAAGATTAACAGGTCTGTGATTTAATTTAGCATTAAGGTTGTAAAAAAAATATTATTATGAGGGAGATATTATTATGAGAGTTTTTTTTGAAGATATGAGAAATGAGTTTAAGAGAGTACTTATAAAAAAAGGATTCAGCGAAGAAAGAGCAGAGGCATCAGCAAAATTATTCACTGAAACTAGTTGTGATGGCGTTTATTCTCACGGATATGTTAGATTTCCAAGAGTAATAGAATATATAGACAAAGGATACATAGATGTAAATGCTGTTCCCAGTAAAGTTGAAGGAATAGGAGCTTTTGAAAAATGGGATGGAAATTTAGGTATGGGAAATTTAAACGCCGAATTTTGTATGGACAGAGCCATCAAATTGGCAAAAAGCAATGCAATAGGATGTGTAGCATTAAAAAATACTAACCACTGGATGAGGGGTGGCAGTTACGGTTGGCAAGCAGCTGATTCAGGATGTATAGGTATTTGTTGGACAAACACTCTTCCTAATATGCCAGCTTGGGGAGCAAAAGACACAAGAATTGGGAATAATCCGCTTATATTAGCGGTTCCAAGGGAAGATGGTAATGTAGTAGTAGACTTAGCCATGGCACAGTTTTCCTATGGTAAAATAGAAGTAACTAAATTAAATAATGAACAATTACCAGTGCCAGGTGGATATGATTCAAATGGAAATATTACTATGGATCCATCAGAAATTGAAAAAACTTCTAGAGTACTGCCAATTGGTTATTGGAAAGGATCAGGTCTCTCAATATTATTAGATTTAATAGCTACAATCTTATCTGGAGGTAATTCCTCATACAAAGTTGGTATGATAGATGGAAAAGCAGAATATCAACTGTCACAAATATTTATAGCTATTGATACCAAAACAATATCAGATAATGAATTTTTAAAAACAGCAGTTAATGAAGTGATTAATAATGTTAAAAACTCAGAAAGAGTTGATCAGAATAAAGAAATTTTTTATCCTGGAGAGAGAACATTAAACACTAGGAAGAAAAATAAAAAAAATGGCATACCAGTAGATGAAAAAATATGGGAAAAAATTAAAAATATATAATGATAAATAAAATTAACATAGAAAGAAGAATTGTTTACAATTCTTCTTTCTTATTTTTTCAAAGAAATAATGACTTATTATTTCTTTGATGATGCCTAAATACTTTGGAAGTTATGTTAATGATTTGTCAATAAAATATGTTTGACTAAACGTAAAATAATGTTTTATAATTGACTTCAAAATATAAAAGTATTTTACTTATACTAAGGACTAATTATAATATATAATTAAGTAGATATTAATTGTATATTAATTTGTAGAGTTAGCTTTAACACTAATTTTTAAAATGTACGGGGGTTAAAATATGTTTAAAATATTAAATAAAAAGAATATAACAAAAAATGTATACATAATAAAAATTCAAGCACCTAGAGTTTCAAGAGCAATATTACCTGGGCAATTTGTAATTGTTAGGGTAGATGACAAAGGTGAGAGAACACCATTTCCAGTATGCGAATTTGATGGAGAACAGGGAACGGTTAGTATTGTTTTTAAAGCTATCGGGAATACAGCAAATGATCTTATAAATCTAAATGTTGGGGATAATATAAAAGATTTTGTAGGACCCATTGGACACGCGTCTCATCTTGTGGATAAAATCAAGGAATTAAAAAATGTATTATTTGTTGCAGATGACTTAGGTTTTGCAAGAATTTATACAGAAATATATTGGCTAAATAAGAACAATATTTCAAGTGATGCTATAATCAGCTTTGATACAAATGATGAATTAGAATTTAAAGATAAAATAAGTGTAGTTTGTAGAAATTTAACAGAGGCAAAAAGTGATACAGCTGATATATGTGAGAAGTTAGCAGAAAAATTAAATAGTAATACTAAATATGATATGGTAGTTGCAGTGGGTTCTACTGAAATGATGAGACAAGTAACTAAGATTACAAAAGAAAAAAATGTGGATACTATAGTTAGTTTGACAACATTGATATTGGATGGAACAGGAATGTGTGGAGCGTGCAGACTTACAATTGGAAATGAAGTTAAATTTGTTTGTCAGGATGGTCCTGAATTTGATGCAAATCTTGTTGATTACGATGAAGTTGAAAGAAGGCAAAAGTTTTATTCTTCCTACGAGGAAAAAGAAAAATTCAGATTAGAAAATGGTAAAGAAAACGAAGCAGCAACAGGATTGGAGGTCGAGTAAAATGGATAGAATGAAAAGGACGCCTGTACGTGAACAGAGCATAGCTAAAAGAATAGGTAATTTCAATGAGGTATCACTTGGCTATAATGAAGAAGAGGCTATTACTGAGGCAAATAGATGCCTTCAATGTAAGAAACCAATGTGTATCGGTAAATGTCCTGTAAATAATAAGATACCAAGCTTCATTAAAGCAATTAGGGACAATGATTTTGAATACGCAGCAAAAATTATAGCAGAGACCAGCACATTGCCAGCAATTTGTGGAAGAGTATGCCCACAAGAACTTCAATGTGAAGGAGGTTGTGTATTAGGGATAAAAGGTGAGCCAATAGCTATTGGTAATTTAGAGAGATTTGTAGCAGACTGGTGCAGAGAAAATGAAATTGATTTTAGCACTAAGGCTGAAAGTAATGGCAAAAAAGTTGCAGTAATAGGAAGTGGACCTGCGGGAATTACATGTGCAGGAGATTTGGCCAAGATTGGTTATGAAGTCACCGTTTTTGAAGCTTTACATGAACTAGGCGGAGTACTTGCATGGGGAATACCAGAGTTTGTACTTCCAAAGGGTACTGTAGTTAAACATGAAATAGATAATATTAAAAAGCTTGGTGTAAAGATAGAAACTGATGTTATAGTTGGAAGAACAGTTACAATAGATGAGCTTTTAGGTGAAGAAGGTTTTGAGGCTGTGTTTATTGGGACAGGAGCAGCAACCCCTAACTTTATGGGCATACCTGGTGAAAATTTAAATGGAGTACTTACATCAAATGAATTTCTTACAAAAAATAATCTAATGAAAGATTACAGAGATGACTACAAAACTCCATTAGTTGTTGGCAAGAAAGTAGCAGTAGTTGGCGGTGGAAACGTAGCAATCGATGCAGTTAGAACTGCAATTAGACTTGGATCAGAGGCGTATCTAATATATAGAAGGTCAGAAGCGGAACTACCTTCAAGAGTTGAGGAAGTTAAATTTGCTAAAAATGAAGGCGTTGAATTTCATCTACTAACAAACCCAACTGAAATTTTAGGTGATAAAGATGGTTGGGTTAGTGGAATAAAGTGCATTAAAATGGAACTAGGTGAGCCAGATGAATCAGGGAGAAGAAGTCCTGTTCCAATTAAAAATTCTGAGTTTGTACTAGATGTAGATATGGTGATTATGGCTATAGGATCTAGAGCTGACACTAAAATCAAAGATACTACTAAAGGATTAGAGGTAAATAGAAAAAATCTTATAAAAATTGATGAGGAAACAGGAAGAACATCTAAAAGTCACGTATATGCAGGTGGAGATATAGTTTCGGGACCGGCAACAGTAATACTTGCTATGAGTGCTGGAAAAAAAGCGGCAAAAGCAATACATGAAGATTTAAGTGGTGAAAATAAATAGCAGCCATATAAACTATGCAAGCTAATTTATAAAATATGTTGTATTTTAGCGTAAGGCAGAAAAAGAGGGTAAATATGGATTTTAAACAAGTAGAAGGTTTTAACGATTATGTGGTAGTAAAAAAAGTTAAAAATTTTGAATTAGATCATGTTTTTGAATGTGGTCAATGTTTTAGGTGGAATAAAACTGAAACAGGAAAATTTATTGGTATTGCATATGGTAAAGTGATTGAAGTTGAAAAAAACGGCGAAGACTTAATAATTTATAACACAAACATAGAAGAATTTAAAACAATTTGGCAAGAATACTTTGATTTAAACAGAGATTATACAGAAATAAAAAAGGAGCTTAGTAAAGATGCCCTTTTAAAAAAATCTGTAGACTTTGGCAAAGGTATAAGATTATTAAAACAGGAACATTTTGAGCTTTTATTATCATTTATAATATCCTCAAACAATAGGATTCCTATGATTAAGAGAGCAATAGCAACTATAAGTGAGAAGTGGGGAGAAAAAATAGAATATAAAGGGAAGATATACTATTCATTTCCTACAATAGAAGAGCTTCACACTAAAACCTTAGAGGACTTTGAAAATTGTAGTATTGGTTTTAGAGCCAAATATATTTTTAACACATGTCAAAAAGTTTATGAAAACACTGGAATTTTGGAGCAGATATTTAAATTAGATGACAATGAGTGTCATATTGAACTTCAAAAATTTATGGGTGTAGGTCCAAAAGTAGCAGATTGCATAATGTTATTCTCCATGCAAAAATATTCGGCATTTCCTGTGGATGTATGGGTTAAAAGAGCAATGATGCATTTTTATGTAGCACCAGATGTTTCACTTAAAAAGATAAGAGAGTTTGGAAGAGATAAATTTGGTGAATTGTCAGGTTTTGCACAGCAGTATTTGTTCTATTATGCAAGAGAAAACAATATAGAAGTATAATTTGATGAAATGAATATAATTAGCATGCTTAAGGCATCTTCAAAAAAATAACTAGTCAGTATGCTAGTCTATTTTGTGCCATACTGCGTTGACATAACCCTTAAATAGCACCACTATTAGCGGGACATGTCGCCTTGTCTGGCGCAAAATATCCGTTGCATCTTTGACTTGTTATTTTCTTTCAGATGCCTAATTAAAAAAATAGTCAGTAATTGTAGCATAATTTACTGGCTATTTTTTAGTGTCATTTTATATATCAAAATATATAGTAGCCCACATAAAAAGTTAAGTAGAATTATGAATATGAAGCAATGCATGAAAAAATTCTGAGGTAGCATAAGTATTACAGGATCTTTTTCAGGGTTGAATAACCAAAGACTATTATGAAAGATTATTTTATGAAAAAGAGTAAATGTCGTATCAAAATTTATAAGGGACAAGGGTAATAGTAATATTGGCATTGCCAATATTAAAATACTAGATATTTTTAAATATAAAAATTGTTTTAGTTTGGTTGTAATTATTATAACAAGTATTAAAAGTAGCATAGAAAAATAAAATATATAATTAAGAATTTTAAAAACATTTTTCACCTGAGAAAAATGAGTTATAGCGTCCTTTGAGGATGGGAGAGAAGGTAATTTAAACTCATGTGTATTATTTTCATTTAAATAATCAATAATATAGTTGTAGTTACTTTTTATAGAAGTTAAGGATAGGTTTGAGGTTTCTTCTATATTTAAATTAACGATATCATAATAATAAAGTGGTTTAAAGTTATAGACAATTTTTGTGGAAAAAGTAATAGTAAACATAACAAGCACAATAGCTATTAATGAGTGGAACAAAAAATATTTCTTCAATATAATTACCTCCAGTGCATCTAGTTATAATTATTGACAATTATTTAAAAATAATATCATAAATAGGGTTAATATAGACTAATGATATTATTATATATAACTTTTTTAGGAATTTCAAGAAATACATAGTAAATACTTAATATACCTACTGTAAGGAATATAAATAGACTACATTGCTATAATCAGCTGTATTGGTTAAAATAAGGAAGTTGATTATTTGCATGGTATTAATTATCATAATAATTGTATTAGCACTCAACAATGATGAGTGCTAACAGAAAATATGATTTGTTTTTTAATATATGAGGAGGGTTTTGAGATGAGAATTAGACCACTTGGAGACAGAGTTGTTATTAAAAGATTAGAAGCAGAAGAAACAACAAAAAGCGGAATCGTTCTAACAGGAGCTGCAAAGGAAAAACCACAAATGGCTGAAGTTGTTGCAGTTGGACCTGGTGGATATGTTGATGGAAAAGAAGTTAAAATGGAACTTAAGGTTAATGACAGAGTATTCTTTTCAAAATATGGTGGAAATGAAGTTAAACTAGATGGTGAAGAATACTTGATATTAAAGCAAGATGATATATTAGGAGTAGTTGAGGAATAATTAGAAAAATATAAATTTAAATATTATTGGAGGGATTTTGAGATGGCTAAAAGTGTATTATTAGGTGAAGAAGGCAGAAGAGCTATGCAAAAAGGCGTAGACAAACTTGCTAATATAGTCAAAGTTACTTTAGGACCAAAAGGAAGAAATGTAGTCCTTGATAAGAAATTCGGGTCACCATTAATTACAAATGATGGTGTTAGTATTGCTAGAGAAATAGAACTAGAAGATCCATATGAAAATATGGGAGCACAACTTGTAAAAGAAGTAGCTACTAAAACAAATGATGTAGCTGGAGATGGTACTACTACAGCAACACTTCTTGCTCAAGCAATAATAAGAGAAGGACTTAAAAATGTAACTGCTGGAGCAAACCCAATACTTCTTAGAACAGGAATAAGGAAAGCAGTTGTTGCAGCAGTAAGCGAACTAGAAAAATTATCAAAACCTATAAATGGTAAAGAGGATATAGCTAGAGTTGCAGCAATATCAGCAGCAGATCCTGAAATAGGAAAACTTATTGCAGATGCTATGGAAAAAGTCGGCAATGAAGGTGTTATTACCGTAGAAGAATCAAAATCTATGGGAACAGAACTTGACATAGTTGAAGGAATGCAATTTGATAGAGGATACTTAAGCCCATACATGGCTACTGACACTGAAAAAATGGAAGCTAATTTAGATGATCCATTTATATTAATAACAGATAAAAAAATAGCTAGTATTCAAGATATACTTCCAATCTTGGAGCAGATAGTTCAACAAGGTAAAAAACTTTTAATAATAGCAGAAGATATAGAAGGAGAAGCACTTGCAACTCTTGTTGTTAATAAATTAAGAGGTACTTTCACTTGTGTTGCTGTTAAGGCACCAGGTTTTGGCGATAGAAGAAAAGAAATGCTTACAGATATAGCTACTTTAACAGGTGGAGAAGTGATTTCTGAAGAACTAGGAAGAGAGCTTAAAGATGTTACTTTAGATCTTCTTGGAAGAGCAGAAAGTGTTAAAATAACTAAAGAAAATACTACTGTAGTTAATGGAAAAGGCGATAAAACTGCAATCCATGATAGAGTGGCACAAATTAAAACTCAGATTGAAGATACAACTTCTGATTTTGATAAAGAAAAACTTCAAGAAAGACTTGCTAAACTTGCAGGTGGAGTAGCTGTAGTTAAAGTTGGAGCTGCTACTGAAACGGAACTTAAAGAGAGAAAACTTAGAATAGAAGATGCTCTTGCTGCTACAAAGGCTGCTGTTGAAGAAGGTATAGTTCCAGGTGGTGGTACTGCTTATGTTAATATTTTACCAGAAATCAGTAAACTTACTGATGAAGAACCAGATATTCAAGTTGGTATTAACATAATAATAAAAGCACTTGAAGAACCAGTTAGACAAATAGCTACTAATGCTGGACTTGAAGGTTCTGTTATAATAGAAAAAGTTATACACAGTGAAAAAGGAATTGGTTTTGATGCTCTACGTGAAAAATATGTAGATATGATTGGTGCCGGTATAGTTGATCCTACTAAGGTTACTAGATCAGCACTTCAAAATGCAGCATCTGTTGCTTCAACATTCTTAACAACAGAAGGTGTTGTAGCAGATATTCCTGATAAGAATCCAGCTCCAATGGGCGGAGCACCAGGAATGGGCGGAATGGAAGGAATGTACTAATTCTCCCAATAAAAAAGTGTCTCGTAGATTTTTTACGAGGCACTTTTTTTATATTTTTAATTCTAGGAAAAATTTCAGATGAAATTTAGATTTTCAATAAAGTAAGCACTCTTTTTCTCAGCTTTAACCTGCTTTTTGATGTAAGTTATATATTGAGATATGCTATCTTCATCTGAAAATTTTTCAAAATTACCATACATACCTGCAATGCTCATAGAAGTAAGCCCAAATATATCCTTATTTCCTTTTCTGTCGGTGGCTAAAATATAACGATTTTCCCTATCAGTTTTATTGAAAAATTTAAGAATACCATGATCAAATTTATTATTAAAATTTTTACACACATCTATGCAAGTTTCAAAGGGAGCCTGCAATATGGCTATAAAATCATCTCCACCAATGTGACCAACAAAACTATTAAAAGGAGAGGCACCTTTTATATATTTTTCTAGTAAGTTTGCTGTAAATTTTATAACCTTATCTCCATTCTCAAAACCGTAGGTGTCATTGTAAGTTTTAAAATTATTCAAGTCAAAATATAAAACACAATGATCTTTACAACTAGTTATTACATCCCTTAGAACACTAAATATTATTGCATTGCCAGGAAGTCCTGTTAATGGATTCAATTCTTTGGCATAGTTTGTCTCCATAGTAGTTGTATATTCTAATAGCTTTTTTATTGTAACAATACCAGAGTATTGTTTATCTTTTGTTACGATAACATAGTCATAAAGAGTATTGTCATCTCGCTGCATAGCTACTTTTGATACGGTGCTAATTGGGGTTGTATAATCAACGATTAAAGGAGTTCTATTCATTACAATAGAAGCAGGTCTTTTATAGAAGATTGCATTACCATACTGTGTAGCTAACATGGAGTTTAAGGTATGTTCCATTAAGAGACCTACAGGAACTCCACTAGAATTTATAATGCAGGCTCCTGTGGCCCTAGAATTAGAAAAATAATCTTTTATGACTCTGCAGGAAACTGATTCAATAAATGAAGGTTCCTTTGAGGCAATTTGACCTATTCGATTTTTGTTGAATTCAAAGGAATAACCTACGTTACCATTTATGTTGATGATTAGCTCATATATATTTTTTGGTATATTATTGAAACCAGATACTGGTGACTGTAAAAAAAAGCCTTGTCCAGCATAAACTTTTAGCTCAATTAATGTTCTAAGTTCAGCTTCCGTTTCAATGCCTTCAGCTATGAGTTTTGTACCTGTACTCTCGGAAAGGGAAACAAAATTTTTAATTATTGATTGATTAAATGAATCTGTATCTATACCCCGAATAAGTTTCATGTCAATTTTGATAAAATGAGGTTCTAGGTCAGTGAAGTTAGTTAAATTAGAATTTGATTGGTTAATTGGTACAGTATAATCTTGTCCAATATAATTATTAAGAGTATCCTTAAAGCTTATATAATCACCAATGGAAGTTTTTTCAGTTATCTCAAAAATAATTTTTAAGGGAACAATATTATTTTTCCCTATAAATTCTTTTGAAAAATTCTGTTTAAACTTAGAATCTCTTATTATTGATGGACTTACATTAATAAATAAATATTTGCTTTTGTCTAACGAAATGGCACCTTCAAGTGCTTTTGTTCTACATAATAAGTCTAGTTCCCAAAGCATATTACAATGTTCAGCAATATTGAAGAGCATATCTGGAAAGAATAAAGGTGAATCCTTAGGGCCTCTACTAAGTGCCTCATATCCTATTACTTCGCCATTATTTAGTTGTACAATGGGTTGATATAATGTAGATATATCGCCAGTTTTAAGTATTGCGTTAAGTTCACTATCAATCTTCATTTCAGCACCTCATGTGTTATTATATTACTTTAATTATAGTTAATAGTAAAAACAACTATGTTAATTTTATTTTAAGTTTTGATTAATTTCTAATTAATTTACTAAAAAATATTATTTTCGCAAAATTATCATGTAAAACTTTAATATTGTTACAAAAAGCATTATAATAATTAAGTAAACTGTGAAAAGATATCATTGCCTAATTCATTTAATATAAGTACATGGAAGTATTTTCAATTGACAAATCGGCATATTTTACATAAAATTATACTAATATTAATATATAAACTCAACGAATAACTCGTATATACCTTGAATATGGCAAGGAGTATCTACCGGAAGCCGCAAATTTCCGACTATGAGTGATTTTTACGTATACCTTTGTCCCATTTTAAGGTGCACTAATCTTCACTCCGTGAAATTAGTACGCTTTTTTGTTTACCCAAAATTATATATAAAGAAAGGAAGTTATTTACAAATGGCTATAATTTTAAAACAGGCTTACACTTTTGACGATGTACTACTATTACCAAATAAATCTGAAATCCTTCCAAGAGATGCGGATCTTAGAACAAATTTAACTAAGACTATCAAATTAAATCTTCCAATAATGAGCGCCAGTATGGATACTGTAACTGAATCTAAAATGGCAATTGCTATGGCAAGAGAAGGCGGAATAGGAATTATTCATAAGAATATGAGTATTGCAGAACAAGCGTCTGAAGTAGATAGGGTAAAAAGGCAAGAAAATGGAGTAATAAAAAATCCTTTTTCACTAGCACCAGAAAACACTATTGAACAGGCATTAGAATTAATGGCTAGATATAGAATTTCTGGAGTGCCAATAACGGTTCAGGGTAAATTAGTTGGAATAATTACAAATAGAGATATAGTTTTTGAAACTAACTACACAAGATTAATTTCTGAAGTAATGACTAAAAAAAATCTTATTACTTCGGTAGAAGGAACTACTTTAGATGAAGCTAAAAAAATATTAAAAGAGCATAAAATAGAAAAGCTCCCTTTAGTAGATAATGATAATAACCTTAAAGGACTTATTACAATAAAAGATATTGAAAAGGTTAAGGCATTTCCAAATGCAGCTAAAGATTCACAGGGAAGACTTCTTTGTGGAGCAGCAGTAGGCGTTACTGAAGACATGATGGATAGAGTAGAGGCACTTGTAGATGCTCATGTAGATGTTATAACACTAGATACTGCTCATGGACATTCAAAAGGGGTAATAGATGCTGTAAAGGCAGTTAAAGCAAAATATCCTGATCTTCAAATAATTGCAGGTAATATAGCAGTTGCAGATGCTGTAACTGATTTAATTGAAGCTGGAGCTGATGCTGTAAAAGTTGGCATAGGACCAGGATCAATATGTACAACAAGAGTAGTTGCCGGAGTTGGAGTACCACAACTTACAGCAGTAATGGATTGTGTTGAAGCAGCTAAAGGAACTGGAGTACCTATTATAGCTGATGGAGGCATAAAGTTCTCGGGGGATATTGTAAAAGCACTAGCTGCTGGTGCAAAGGTAGTAATGCTTGGATCATTATTTGCAGGTTGTGAAGAAGCACCGGGAGAAATAGAAATGTATCAAGGAAGAAGCTATAAGGTTTATAGAGGTATGGGTTCACTTGCTGCAATGGCAAATGGAAGCAAAGATAGATATTTTCAAGAAGGCAACAAAAAACTTGTTCCAGAAGGTGTTGAAGGAAGAGTACCTTTCAAAGGGTCTGTTTTAGATACTATATATCAACTTGTTGGCGGAATCAAATCAGGTATGGGATATTTAGGAGCAAAAACTTTTAATGATCTTTATGAAAAATCAATATTTGTGGTTCAAACTTCATCAGGACTTAGAGAAAGTCATCCACATGATATATCTATAACAAAAGAAGCTCCAAATTACAGCGTTAATCAGTAAAATAAATACCTTTTGGGAGGAAACTATGAAAAGAGAATTAGTTTTAGTTATAGATTTTGGAGGTCAATATAATCAGCTTATTGCAAGAAGAGTTAGGGAAAACAAAGTATATTGTGAAATAGTTCCTTATACTTATACTATTGATAAGATTAAGGAAAAGGCTCCAAAGGCTATTATTTTAACAGGTGGACCAAACAGTGTTTATGGTGAAGGTGCCCCTAAAATAGATAAGGAAATATTTGAACTTGGAGTACCGGTGCTTGGAATATGTTATGGTCATCAAATTATAACTCACGCACTTGGTGGAAAAGTTGAAAATGCAGAAATTAGAGAATACGGAAAAACTGAACTTCAAATTTCAGGAGACTACAATATATTCCAAGGAATTGAAAAGAAAAATACTGCATGGATGAGCCATACAGATTATGTCTCAGAAGCACCAGCAGGTTTTAAAACAATTGCACACACTAAAGAATGTCCAGTTGCGGCTATGGTAAATGAAGAAAAAAATATATATGGCGTTCAATTCCATCCAGAAGTAGAACATACTGTTTTTGGAAGAAAATTAATTTCGAATTTTTTGTTCCATGTTTGTAAGCTCAGTGGTGACTGGTCTATGAGCTCATTTGCAGAAGAAAAAATTCAGGCTATAAAAGATATAGTTAAAGATAAAAAAGTCATCTGTGCGCTTTCAGGTGGGGTTGACTCCTCTGTTGCAGCGGTACTAGTTCATAAAGCAATAGGAAAACAGCTTACGTGTATATTTGTAGATCATGGTCTTCTTAGAAAAGATGAGGGAGATCAGGTTGAAAAGGTATTTAGAGAACAGTTTGATATTAATCTTATAAGGGTTAATGCTAAAGAAAAATTTCTTGGAAAACTTAAAGGTGTAAGCGAGCCTGAAAAGAAAAGAAAGATTATTGGAGAAGGTTTCATAAGATTATTTGAAGAGGAAGCTAAAAAATTAGGTGATATAGCATATCTTGTACAGGGAACCATATATCCTGATGTAGTTGAAAGTGGTACGGACACTTCTGCTACTATAAAAAGTCACCATAATGTTGGTGGACTTCCAGAAGATATGGAATTTGAACTTATTGAGCCACTGAGAGAACTATTTAAAGATGAGGTTAGAGCTGTAGGTGAAGAACTAGGAATTCCTCATAAACTAGTTTGGAGACAGCCATTCCCAGGACCAGGTCTTGGAATCAGAGTGCTTGGTGAAATCACAGAAGAAAAGCTAGAGATTGTAAGAGAAGCAGATTCCATATTTAGAGAAGAAGTTGCAAATGCAAATCTTGATGAAAGTATTTGGCAGTACTTTGCATGCCTGCCTAATATCAGATCTGTTGGAGTTATGGGAGACGAGAGAACATATTGCCATACAATAGCCTTAAGAGCAGTAACAAGCTCTGACGCGATGACTTGTGATTGGGCTAGAATCCCCTACGAAGTGCTAGACATAGTTTCAAGAAGAATTGTAAATGAAGTTAAAGGCGTAAATAGAATTGTGTATGATATAACAAGTAAGCCACCAGCTACAATTGAGTGGGAATAAACTGATTGTGTTGTAATGAAATGTTAGGGAATCAATTTTTTCTTAGGGTGTAGTCAGAAATGATTATACCCTTTTTCTCTTTATTATTTATAGTAATTATTAAATTGACTATTGTAAAAATAAATATTAACAGAAAACTTAAGTTGATTTCAAATAACCTCTAGGATATAATGTATTCATTGTTTTCAGGAGTAGAATGTTTTGAAAAAATAGATTCATGCACAAAAGATAAGATTAATTATATGAGGAGGATACATTATGAAAATTTCAAAGAAAGATGCACTAAGTTGGTTCGAATTTTTTTCATCATTGCCTGAGGAAGAGGGAATTATGACAAAACAACAAGAAATCATTTATTCTACCTTTGCGCAAATTGAGGCGGCAATCGATAATAGAAATGATACTTTAATTTCAAAAATCAAAGGTTTAAAAACTTTACAGAATAGAACTATTTTTGTGGGAAATGAAAGTAAATTTCCTAGAGGATGCCGTTCTTGTTTACTGGGCACTGGACTTGGTGCAATTAGGAAAACTAACAAATGTAACGTAGAGTGTAAGTTCTGCTATAATTATGGAGATCTAGATAATATTCCTCCAATTGGCGAAGGTATGTGGGAAATTGGAGACACAAAATTTTATGAGAAGGATATTGATCTACTTCTTTCCAGTCACAATAAACCTACTGGAGTTGCCTACGTTTATTTGGAACCATTTATGGAAATTGAAAAATATTATTCGGTTATAAAGAAATTTAGTGATGCTAAGGTTTATCAACATCTATATACAAATGGCACTTTAGCTACAGAAGAGACATTGAAAGCATTAGGTGAAGCCGGTCTTAACGAACTACGTTTTAACCTGGGTGCTTCTAGTTGTTCAGATAAAGTTATTGAAAATATTGGAATAGCGAAAAAATATATTAAAAATGTAGGTATTGAAACTCCAATGACTCCAGAGTTTTTCGGAGATTTTTTTAAGAAAAAACAAGCAATCTTAGATACAAAACTGGATTTTATTAATTGTGCGGAATTACATTTAAATGAGAATAACATAGACAATTATTATGGAGAAAACATGTATATTTGTAGACATGGCTATATATCTCCAATTTGGAGTAGGGAATTAACTCTGAAATTCATGAAAATAGCAGATGAAGAAAATTGGGATTTGGTAGTTCATGATTGCTCAAACTATACAAAATTTGCACGAGATTTAAATTTGAGTAGCAAAGAGGGCAAATGGTTCGGGGCAAGTAATTATGCCTGTGAGTTCGATGCAATACCATATGAAGCATTTTTACCAATACTTCGTGATGACAATTTTAAATTTTTAAGTGAGGAAGAATTGCCGAGCGGTTATAAACCAGGAGAACTGATTTTTTAGAGCGTATTGTATTGTAAAAAAATAGATGCGGGAACGCATCAAGAGTGTTTGTACTTTCTCATATCCTAATATTCTGAAATTAAAAGTGGAGTAAATCCCAATTCGATAAGTAAAAACACATGGAGCAGATTAAATCATGTTGACGAATTGGTGTTACTCCGTTTTCTTATAAAATTATAAAAACATTAAGTAATAAAAGATGTTGCTATTTTCATTAAAACATTGTATGTTATACATATATAGAATATTGTGGGAAAAGGTGATGAAATGAAATTTTTAAAGACGGGAGAGAAGGTTAAAAAACTAAGAGAGCAATTAAATATGAAACAAGAGGATTTAGTCTCAGAAAAAGTCACAAGAGGACTTATAAGTATGATTGAAACAGGAAGAAGAGACGTAACCTTTGCTACAGGCGTAAAACTTGCAGAGAAGTTTAACGAAAAAGCTGAAGAACTTAACATTATAATGAATATTGACGAAGCATATTTAATGCGTTCCCCAGCTGAAGATGCTGAAATTTATTGTTTAAACAAGCTTAAAAATGATGACATAACTAAAAGTACAATTGATGAAATTTTTCAATTAGCAGAAGAATACGAGTTAATAAAAGTTAAGGCAAAAGCATATTGTGGACTAGGTGAAATTTACTTCAAAGAAAAAGAATTTGAGGTAGCTTGCGATATTTATAAAAAGGCCAGGGAGATATACATAAATATTGGGGAAAATGAAAAACTAGGTTATGTTTATTGGAGACTAGGAGTTTTTAATGCAGATGATTTGAAATATGATGCAGCCGTTGAATATTATCAATTAAGTCAATATTACTGCTCCCAATATAGTGACAGTGAAACAAGGAAATTATGTTTATATTCTTTAGCAAATAGCTATAAAAAATTAAATAGAATAGATTTAGCTTTAGAAACTATTGAGAGATTTTTATTCGTATGTGATGAACAAGAAGATAATAGACTATATGTCTATGCTTACAATACTAAAGCCACCTGCTATAGTGCCATAGGTCAATATGATAAAGCAATAGAGATATATAAATTTTTGCTTACTAAAATTTCAGATGATAAAAGTATTTTTTTAGGCTACATATATAATAATTTGGGCTTGAATTATTGTCATAAAAATGATTTTAAGGAAAGTATAAAATATTTTGAAATGGCAGAAAAATTTAGGAATGACATTGATAAAGCAAACTTAGCGGCGACACTTATAGAAAAATCAGAAGTTCTATTAAAGCAAAACTTAATAGACGAAGCAATTAAGACTATTGAATTGGGTATTAAATATGCAAAAGAATATAAATATTTAGAATATTTACTAAAAGGCAATCATTTATTAGGAAAAATCTACGATAAAATAAAAGATATTGAAAATTTAGAAAAGGTTTATCTTGAGATTATTGAGTTAATAAAGAATACTGCAAATAATGACAAGCTCAAAACAGTTTACAATGAGTTAGCCATTATGTATTTAAATCAAAATAAGATAGACACATGTAAAAAATATTTGAAATTATCAAAAAAATTAAATTAATTGGAGGTTTTTACTATGAAAAACAAACTAATTAAAACTTTTGCTATGGCACTAGGATGTTTAATGCTGACACTAACAATATCAACAGGGGTATTAAATAATAATACGACAAATACAAATACTCATGTTGTACATGTTGATCAGGACTCGCCAAACAGCTAAAGGAAAATACCATTAAAAAAGAAGGTTGCATGAAAATGATTTATATTCATTTTTATGCAACTTCTTTTAGTTGTTAATTGATAAAAGGGATGCTAAATACGAAGGAAACATTAATAATCATTAATAAAAAAAGGAATATTTACTTTTTTATCGAATAATACTCTATAAATGTTAAATTATGGAGATGGTTATTTATGAAAATTAGTAAAGAATGTTGGCATTGTGGGAGTACTAAACTTAAATACAACGGGCAATCTTATTGTATTTTTGATAGTAAAGCTGCTACAGTTGTCATAAGAGATGAACCTGATAATTGTGTTTTTTTAGCTAAGGATGATCCTATTTATGCTAAAATTACAGAAGAATATAATATAGCGAATTAATAAATACAGTTATTTATTTTCAGATGAGTTAACATAAAAAAGACTAGAGATAGTCTTTTTTATGTTAGGGCATCTTCAAAAAAATAACTAGTCAGTATGCTAGTCTATTTTGTGCCATACCGCGTTGACATAACCCTTAAATAGCACCACTATTAGCGGGACATGTCGCCTTGTCTGGCACAAAATATCCGTCGCATCTTTGACTTGTTATTTTCTTTCAGATGTCTAAGGCATATGATGTTTTTCCTATATATTAGAGAATTATAATTTAAAATAGAATATAATTAAGTCATATTTACAATTGAATCAAAAAAAAGAAGGTGAATTATATTGAATAAAATAAATGTGCCAAGGGGAGCAGAAGATATATTAAAAAAACTAAAGGAGTCTAGTTATGAGGCATATGTAGTTGGAGGATGCGTAAGAGATAGTTTATTAGGTCGCACTCCTCAGGACTTTGATATCACAACAAATTGTTTACCAGAGGTTATTATAAATATATTCAAAGCAACTCATAAAGTTATCCCCACTGGGTTAAAACATGGCACAGTAACATTAATAGGAAATGATAAAATTCCATATGAAATTACTACTTATAGAATTGATGGAGAGTATTTAGATAATAGGCATCCGGAAAAAGTTGAATTTACTAGTAGTTTAAAGAATGATTTGTTAAGAAGGGATTTTACAATTAATGCTTTAGCTTATAACCATGAGGATGGCTTGGTAGATTGTTTTGGGGGAATAAGTGATTTAAAAAATAAAATTATAAGATGTGTAGGTAAGGCAAATGACAGATTTAATGAAGATGCATTAAGGATGCTAAGGGCAATAAGATTTCAGGCACAACTTAATTTTAGCTTGGACAGAGATATAAGTGAATCTATACCCAATTTATCAAATAATATAAAATATGTATCTATAGAGAGGATAAGAGAAGAATTTAATAAAATAATAATTTCAGATGGGTCTAAGGTTAAACAATTATATAACTTTGGATTATTACAATATTTTATCCCAGAATTTGAAAGTTGCTTTAACACAAGACAAAACAATATTTATCATGTTTTTAATGTGGGTGAACACATACTCTGCAGCATTAACAATATTGAGAAGGATTTAGTCTTAAAATTAACTATGTTTTTTCATGATATAGGTAAACCTAATTGTTTATCCACTGATGAAAAAGGCATTGATCATTTTTATAAACATCCAAAGGAATCTATACGGCTGGCTAAAGAGATTTTAACAAGAATGAAATATGATAATAAAACTATTGAAAGGGTTTTGATTTTAGTAGAATATCATGATATTCAGATAACCACCCAAAAACAAATAAGAAGATTACTTAATAAAATTGGTGAAGATAATTTAACAGATCTATTAAAGGTTAAAGAAGCAGATATAAAAGCACAAAATTTGGATTTTTATTCTGAAAGACATAAGAATTTAAAAATGCTGGAAATTGAAATAAACAATATCATTGAAGAAAAACAATGTTTTAGCCTAAAAGATTTAAATATTAATGGAAATGAATTAATAGAACTAGGAATAGAGCCAGGTAAAAAAATTGGAGCTGCTTTAAATTTGTTACTTGATAAGGTTTTAGAAAGCCCTGAACTAAATACAAAAGAAAAACTAATAGAAATAGCTAGGAATTTATATTAAGGCATTAAACTAAAAAATATAGCAAGGCTATATACAGCTTTGCTATATTATAATTAAAAACTAAACTTAAATACAATGTACCTAAATTTTGCTTTTGGGAAGGCATCTATAAGTTGGGGGATTAAGACAATGTGGTTCCATTAATTACTCTATTGTAATTATCCATTGCTGCTAAGTTTTTAACTTTAATGTTCTTAAAGGACTTATCTCTGTTCTGAGTATATAAAATATCAGAAAATAGATTGTAGAAAAAGGTTGTTGGTACATCGTTTATACCATTGAAATCAAGTACCACACTTTCATGGTCGGCAACTTTAAAATTACTTTTTAATAAAATTGCATCAGCACAGGTAAAATTCTCACCAATAACATTTTTTACATTAATCACTTTTTCCATAATAAAATCCTCCTCGTAACTGTTTTTTAATTTGTGTACTAATCTTATGAACCTATTATATAACAGTTTTATATGCTTGTCAAACTTTTAACAATAAAAAAATAAAATAATTTTATACTTTTGTAAGCATCTAAGTAATAATATACCCAATATTAACTTGATTTATTTTTTTATATGGACTAAAATTTTAATTGATGAAAATTTATTAAGTAATATCGGAGGTTATACATATGGAAAAATCTTTAAAATTAGATCTTAAAAACACAAAACCTTACTTAGGTGACAATGAAGTTAATAGTTTAAAAGCCCTTGTAGGCACAGCACATGACATGATTGCTAATGGAACTGGCGATGGAAGCGACTTTTTAGGTTGGGTTGATTTGCCTGTTAACTATGATAAGGTAGAGTTTGAAAATATTAAAAAGGCTGCTAAAAAGATACAAGGAGATTCAGATGTACTAATAGTTATTGGTATTGGTGGTTCATATCTTGGTGCAAGAGCTGCAACAGAAATGTTATCACATTCATTTTCATATAGTGTAGATAAGGACACTAGAAAAGGACCAGCAGTATATTATTGTGGAAACAACATAAGTTCCACATATCTATCTGAATTGTTAGAAGCTGTAAAAAATAAAGATATCTCTGTTAATGTTATATCAAAATCAGGTACAACAACTGAGCCTGCTTTAGCATTTAGGATATTTAGAGAACTTCTTGAGAAAAAATATGGTGTGGAAGAAGCAAGAAAAAGAATATATGCCACTACCGATGCAAAAAAAGGTGCATTAAAGACTTTAGCAAGTAATGAAGGTTATGAGACATTTGTTGTTCCAGACGATGTTGGTGGAAGATATTCCGTGCTAAGTGCAGTTGGACTTTTACCTATAGCAGCAGCAGGTATAGATATAGATAGTATTATGAAAGGTGCAGCTGATGCAAGAGAAAATTATTCAAGCACTGATATAACAAAAAATGAATGCTATCAATATGCAGCAGCAAGAAATGCGTTATCTAGAAAGGGAAAAAGCATAGAAATAATGGTTAATTTTGAACCTTCTTTACATTATTTTGGTGAATGGTTAAAACAGTTATTTGGAGAAAGTGAAGGAAAAGATGGCAAGGGAATATTCCCAGCTGCAGCAGATTTCTCAACAGATCTTCATTCTATGGGTCAATATATACAAGATGGCGTAAGAAATATATTTGAAACTTTTATAAATGTTGAAAAACCAAAAAAAGAAATTACAATAGGTACAGATGCTGAAAATCTTGATGGATTAAATTTCATAAGTGGAAAGACTGTAGATTTTGTAAATAAGCAAGCATTTAAAGGAACAGTTCTAGCTCACAATGATGGTGGAATTCCAGTTATTGTACTAAATGTACCAGAACTTACACCTTACTATTTTGGGCAGCTTGTTTATTTCTTTGAAAAAGCATGTGGGATAAGTGGATATTTACTTGGCGTTAATCCATTTAATCAACCAGGAGTTGAAGCATATAAGAAAAATATGTTCGCACTTCTTGGAAAACCAGGATATGAAGACTTGAAAATTGAACTTGAAGCAAAGTTAAAGAAATAATTATATCCTGCCTTTTTAGGCAGGATTTTTAAGATGGTGATTTTTGTGAGAATAATTGTGGATGCAGATGCGTGTCCAGGTAAAGAATTAATAGAGAAGGCAGCAAGAGAAAATGAAATTGAAGTAATAATGTATTGTGACACAAATCATGTTTTGACCAGTGATTATAGTACTATTATATATGCTGACAGTGGATATCAAAGTGTAGATATGAAAATTGTAAATGCTGTAATAAAAGACGATATAGTAATTACTCAGGATTTTGGCGTTGCAGCTATGGTATTACCTAAAAAAGCTTATGCCATAAGCCCTAAAGGCAATATATATTCAAATGAAAATATTGAAAGACTCCTTTTTGAGAGGCATATAAGCCAAAAAGTTAGAAAAGGTGGAGGTAAGACTTCAAATCATAAAAAGAGAAATAAAGATGATGATGAAAAATTGTATATTTCACTGAAACGAATTATAGAAGGCTCTGAAAAATGGTCACTAGAATAATGTAGCAGAAAAAAATAGACTAGCAAGCTAGTTATTTTTTTCTGCTACATTATTGATTTGTGGACTAGTGAGTGTTGTATAACACGCTAACCCCTATACCTTCAGCCAAAAATAAACCATTATGACTGCTTATAGGTTTGTTACTAGCCACATGTTTATTAGTTACAAGTTTCCATGTTCCTGGAGTAAGTTTTACTTCAACGGAGTATTGGTTTGCGTTATAAATAACAGCAATATTATGCCAAGAGTCAGTAATATCTATGCTCTTTATAATGAAAGCTACTGTGTTTTTAGAAGGAACAAATAAAAATTCTATATTGTTTTTTATATCATCCAAAGTGCTTAATCTAAAACCAGAATGAGTTTTTCTTAAATTTATAAGGACTTTTACATATTCCACTAATTCAATATATTCATCTCGTCGTTCCCAATCAATGGAATTTATTTCATCTGGTGAAATAAAGCTGTTTTCAATACCACCTTTTGAAATTGCAAATTCCATTCCAGAAGATAAAAGAGGTATGCCTTGGCATGTAAGCAAAATTCCAATTGCAAATTTAAGCCTCTCCAGTCGGTTTTCTTCTGACTCCTGGCTATTGGTAAACATTAATCTATCCCAAAGGGTTATGTTGTCATGGCAGGATATATAGTTTATTGATTGCAAGGGCGATAAAAATGGACCACTTATAAAATTAGAATATTTTGTGCATCCTAGAGCAGAAGACATGATTTTTGATTCAAGATCTTCTTTTCCACTTATAAATCCCCTATCAATTTTAGAAAAAACGTTACCTTGCAGTAAGTCACGGGTTATATCATTAAAGAAACCTATTTCAGGTAGTTTTGATGAGTTAGAAATGGTAGCTTTTTTATCATTACTAAGGGAAGTAGCAAGATTCCAACCTTCACCATAAAGCATTATATTTCTGTCTAGTATATTTAATTTATGTCTTAGGGTGTTTATTGTATCTATATCGTGAATGCCCATCAAATCAATTCTAAACCCATCTAGATGGTACTCTTTTGCCCAAAACAACATAGAATCAACGATGAATCTTTTCATCATGAGATTTTCAGAGGCAGTATCATTACCACAGTCAGTTCCATTTGAAAGAGAACCATCTTCATTATGTCTAAAATAATACCCGGGGAAAATCAGTTCAAAACTGTGACTTTTAAACTCGAAGACATGATTATAAACTACGTCCATGTTAACCCCTATACCATTTTTATGAAAAGCAAGAATCATTTGCTTTAATTCATTTATTCGGCAACTTGGACTATAAGGATTTGTGGAGTAGCTACCTTCTGGTGCATTATAGTTTTGAGGATCATATCCCCAATTATATTTATATGGATTTTTTTCATCAATGCTTTTATATGAAAAATCAAACATAGGCATTATTTGAACATGGGTTATTCCAAGATATTTTATATAATCTAAACCAGTTGGGATATTGTTTTTAGTTTTTGTATTTTTTTCTGTAAGGCCTAAAAATTTACCACTGTTTTTAATCCCAGCATTTTTATTTGTACTAATATCTCGAATGCTCAATTCATAAATTACGGTATCTGAAAAATTTTCATGATTTATTGGTGCATCATTTTCAAAGCCAATAGGATCAGTTTTGAGTAAATCTATTATGGCTCCTCTTCCACCATTAATGGAAACAGCTTTGGCATAAGGGTCTACAGCTTCATTAATGTTTCCATTCACATTAATCTCATAAGTATAAAATCTGCCTTTTAGGTTTTTATCTACGCGTACGGACCATAATCCATTTATTTCTGACATCTGTATTTTTGTAGGTTTTGAAGTTAAATCTGTTACATCACCTTTATTATAAATAAGTAAATTTACGGAAATTGCTACAGGCGACCAAACTCTAAATTCAGAAAAAGTTTCATTGTAGTATAATCCAAGTTCATCTAATGTAAAAAATCTAGCATTAAATTCTTCACAAGCGAAGAGTTTATAATAATCACAACTGGCAAAGGTATGTTCATCATAATATAGGGTACAAGGATATTTTATATCTACTTCTTCTGACAAAACTAGAGTTATTATGTTATTATTATTGTAATGACTAATAATATTTATAGATTTATCTCTATTTTTAACATAAAACTGAACTAAATTAAAATCATTGATATTGTCTACATTGAATTCAATAGAATTAAACCTGGTTATAGATGCTCTAATAATATTCATTTTTGACCTCCGTAAAAATGTAGTTAATTTTTAAAGGAATGTTTATAATCATATTAGTAGAAAAATTTAGGAATGTAAACAAAAAGCTTGTGACAAATAATGGTAATGATGTATAATGAAAAAAAAAGATTATACTAACAGGGGATGAATTTAATGAATGAATTTGAAATCAAATTTAATATAGCAAGTCCTCAGAATGTCAATCCAAATATAATCGTTAGCATTGCAGATGAGATTGAAGAAGATTTACTTTACAAATATTTCATAGGTTTGCATGGTAAATGGAACCTTTTAAGGGACTTTTCAAAAGATAAATCAGTTGAATGGCAACCAGAAAAGGATGGAATATATACTATAATGGTGCAAGCTCGAAGGAATAACGAGACAAAACCTTTTAACTATTTAAGCAAGGTAGAGTACATAATTGGAGATATTGAGAAAAAGATAATTACCAAGGTAACCTTGGACAAGGATGAGTTTACTGTTGGAGAAAAGATAACTGCAAAGGTTGAAACTGATAAGAGTGGACTTTTATTTAAGTATGCTATAAAACAAGATGATAGTTGGATACTTTTAAAGGATTATAGCGCCGACGATATGATAACTTGGACGGGTACAAAAATTGGGAAACAAGAACTTGTAGTTCAATGTAAACTTTTAGATTCCAAAGAAAAATATGATGATTCTGAAAATGCAGCTTACAATGTGCTTGAAATAAATAAAATTGAAATAAAGGATTTCAAATGTCTTACACAAGAGTTATTGATGGATACAGAAATTACTTTTGAAGTAGATATAGAATATGATGACAGCAGACTTGTTTTGTATAAATTTGTTAAAATCGATGCTGAAGGTAACACTTTATGTATTCAAAACTATTCAACTAAAAGAATAGTAAGCTACATAGAAAAAGGTTTTGGAGAGTTTAAACTTTTATGCATGGTTAAGGATATGTATTCGCCTAGCCCCTATGACGAAAGAGCAATAATTATGTATAATGTAAAAAAATATAGACCTGTAAAAATAAAGAGTTTCATTACAGATGTTTCATCTCCTCAGTCCATTGAAAATGAGATAACATTAAAGCCAGTTGTTAGTGGTGGGAGAAATCTATTATATAGATATGTAATTCAAGGAGCAGAAAATAAAGATACAGGATATTTGAAAAGTGATAGTTTTAAGTGGAAACCTCAAGAAGCAAGTAACTATGAAATACAGCTTTTAGTAAAAGATGATACGTTTAAAGGTGATTATGAGGATAAGGCAAGTTTGGAGTTTAACATTGAGGATATAAAGTATGACCCTGTTATTATAAAAGAAGTAATAAAAGATAAGGGGGATAAAATATTAATTGGTGAAGTTATTAATATAAAAGCTATAGCAGATGGAGGAAGTGAACTTAGATATTCATTTCATGTTAAAGATGAGGATGGAAATGTAGAAAAAATAGCCTATGGAGCATGCAACTGGGTTAATTATACTGGTGAAAAATGTGGAAATTATGAACTAGAAGTTAGGGTTAAAGATAAATTCTCATCAAAAGAGTATGATAGTCACAGTCTTGTTTATTTACAAGTGCTAAGCTATATTCCTGCCAGTATTGACTATGTTCTTTTCCCATATAATGATCATTATATGGTGGGAGATAAAATAGAACTTACAGTTGTTTCAGAAAATACAAAAAATATATTGAATAAATATACATTAAAAATGAATGATAGAATCGTTGAAGAAACAGAATATATACCCGATAATAAATATATAATTAAACCTAAATGTTCTGGATTTTATGAAGTGGAAATTTTCGCTAAAAATAAAAAAAGTGACATGAGTTTTGATTGCAAAAGAAATATAAAACTACGCATATTTGATGCTCTTCCAATCACTAATACTACCATTGAATGTGATAAAATAAGACCTACGGTTAATGAAAGTATTAATTTTAATGTATCTTGTGATGGAGGAAGAGAAGTAGTTTATGAATTCTATTTATTTGAAAAAGGAGAATGGAGTTTAGCTCAGAAATATAGCAGAAAGAGTTATTATACATTTATGATATTTAGTACAGGAAATTACAAGATTTTGGTTCTAAGTAGGAGTCAATTTAAAAAAATAGCCTATGAGGACTACAATATTTTAGAATTTGAGGTATAAATTAAATTTCATTGTATGTATAATATAGATATGCTTAAAAATTTATAACGGATAGGGTGATGTTGTGAAAGTAGATAGCGTAACAAATTCACTTCAATTGGAAATAATGAACGAGCTGTTAACTAATATAACTAAAAATAATTCATCGAGTAGTGTTTTAGCTGGAACACAATCTAATTCATTTGAAAGTATAATTGAGAATCTATTAAATGGAAATCAGAGTTCAGCTGCAAGCAATAATAATCAAAGTTCAGTTGGAAATGTTGATGTTAGTAAATTGCCAATACTTAAAAGCAAGGATAATATTACTGCTGATGTTAAATATGATGTTGGCGTGAGTAATTTGAGCATAGAACAGGCAGTAGATAATGCTTCTAAAAAATATGGAGTGGATAAGAATTTGATTCTAGCAGTTATTAAACAAGAATCATCATTTAATCCAAATTCAACTTCAAGCTGTGGCGCCATGGGTCTTATGCAGCTTATGCCTGGTACAGCAAGTGAACTAGGTGTTAATAACGCCTATGATATAAATCAAAATGTGGATGGTGGCACCAAATACCTAAAGAGCTTACTTGATACTTTTGGTAATTCTAAAATGGCAATTGCTGCATATAATGCTGGACCTGGTGCAGTAGAAAAAAGTGGAGAAAATATTAATAGACTTCCAAGTGAAACTATTAACTATGTATCTAAGGTATCAGCTTATTACTCAGCTAACCAAAATAACAACGTTTAATTATGATTAAAATAATATATTTAAATCCCTTTGTTATTTAAAACAAAGGGTATTTTGATTTATGTAACAGAAAGGAAATATTTTATAATGGAAAGATTAGATAAAGTTTTAGCAAATTCAGGATATGGATCAAGAAAAGATGTAAAAAAATTAGTTAAAGCGGGTTTTGTAGAAATAGATGGGGAAAAGATAAAATCCAGTGATATCCAAGTAGATATACAAAAAAATAAAATAATTATTAAAGGTGAGGCTTTAGTATATAAAAAATATGTTTATTATATAATGAATAAGCCAGTAGACGTTGTATCTGCAACATTTGATAATTATGATAAAACAGTTATAGACCTTCTAAAGCCAGTGGATGCTTCATTTAATCCATTCCCTGTAGGAAGACTAGACAAAGATACAGTTGGTCTTTTAATGTTAACAAATGATGGGGAAATGAATCACAGATTAATTTCCCCTAAATGGCATGTAGATAAAGTTTATTACGCTGAAATAGATAAAGCTGTGGATGAAGAGGATATTAAAGCATTTAAAGAAGGCATAACACTAGATGATGGATATGTATGTATGCCAGCAGTTCTTAATATAATAAATTCAGATGCTACTGGTTCTAAGGTTAAAGTCACAGTACAAGAGGGTAAATTCCACCAGGTAAAAAGAATGTTTATAGCAAGAGGTAAAGAAGTAGTGTACCTGCGAAGAATTAAATTTGGACCAATATGTTTAGATGAAAATTTAAATGAGGGTGAATATAGAGAATTAACTGAAGATGAGATTAGTATTTTAAATCAGCCTAGGCATCTTAAATAAATTTAAAACAATATATTTGTAGAAAAATATGAATGAATTAAAGTCATGATTTTTCACATATAAAATTAATTCTGCAAAAAACACTTGATTTTTATATCTCACATATATATAATAACCTATGTAAGATAAGTAAGAGGAATAGCCCCCTTATTATTTATTTATAGACAGCTCTGCCCCAAGAGCTGTTTTTTATTTTATAAAAATGAATTTCAAAATTCAAAAAGATAATTAAATGAATTATAAAATGCATAAATTTGCAAAATTATATATTAGTTTCTTTCAAATAAAATGTTTTGAAATATAGAATATGAGTGTAATTAATGTTAAAATTTATAGAGTGCTCTTAAAAGAGGAGGAAATGTAAATGGCAAAATTTGAATCCAAGCTTGAAAATAAAAATGCAGATTTTTTATGTGATGCTGTTTTAACCTTAAAGACAAGAGAGGAATGTTATAGATTTTTTGAAGACATATTTACAATAAATGAAGTGAAAGCTATTGAACAACGCTTACATGTTGCAAAGTTGTTATCAGAAAAATATACTTATTCAAAAATTGGTGAAGAAACAGGTGCAAGCACTGCTACAATTAGCAGAGTTAATAGATGTTTGAATTATGGAAGTGATGGGTATAACACGGCGTTAAATAGGCTTAATGTAGATCATAAAAAAGAAAAATAGCAGAAAATACATAACAAACATAGAGGATAAAAGATGCGCCCAAAGAATTAATAAGATGGGAGCATCTTTTATTATGTGAAAAGAGAATGTGATGATAAATGTATTTGTAAATTATAATACTTAGGAAACAGAAGGTAATAAAAGTGTGATATAATATCTTGGTATATGGTTGAAATTAAGATTAATTTTCACAAGTAAAATCATATTTTATGAATATAAAATATGAAAAGGGAAATTAATTTAATATATAGTATTATTATTAGGAGGAAACATATGGATTTAAAAAATTTGTTAAATAAGGAACAATATGAAGCAGCTATAACTGTTGATGGACCTTTGCTAGTTTTGGCTGGAGCAGGTTCTGGTAAAACAAGAGTTTTAACATACAGAATTGCTCATATGATAGAAGATTTAAACATCTATCCATCTCAAATATTAGCAATAACCTTTACAAATAAGGCAGCACATGAAATGAAAGAAAGAGTGAAGGCACTTGTAGGAAATGAAGCAGATAATATGTGGATTTCAACCTTTCATTCAAGTTGTGTTAGGATACTTAGAAGAGAAATAGACAAAATTGGATATAATAAAAATTTTACTATATATGATAGCGCTGATCAAAAAACGCTTATAAGTCAATGCGTAAAAAAAGTAGGTATAAATGATAAAGATATAACAGACAAAGAGATAATATCTAAAATAGGAGATCAAAAAGATAGAATGGTTTCCCCACAAGAATTCAAAATAAAAAACGAAAAAAATTATAGATTGAATAAAATCGCTGATGTGTACATATTATATCAAAAAAGGCTTAAAGAAAATAATGCATTAGATTTTGATGATTTAATATATAAAACTGTTGAATTATTTATGAAAAATAAGGAAGTTTTAGAATTTTATCAGAGAAAATTTAAGTATATAATGATTGACGAATATCAAGATACTAATAAAACTCAGTATGAATTTGTAAGACTTTTAGCAATGGACCATAAAAATCTTTGCGTTGTTGGTGACGATGATCAGTGTATATATGGTTGGAGAGGAGCAGATATAAGAAATATATTGGACTTTGAAAAAGACTATAAAAATGCTAAGGTTATAAAACTTGAAGAAAATTATAGGTCTAAAAAAAATATACTAGAAGCAGCAAATGGAGTTATACAAAACAATCAGCATGAGCACTTCAAAACTCTTAGGACAAGAAGTGAAGATGGATCTAAGATAAAAGTGTACAGAAGTTATTCAGACATTGAAGAAGCACAATTTGTAGCAAATGAAATAAAAGATGCAGTGGAATCAGAAAAAAGAAGTTATAAAGACTTTGCCATTTTATATAGGACAAATGCTCAGTCTAGACTTTTTGAAGATATTTTTATGAAAAGGCATATACCGTATAGGATAATTGGTGGATTAAAGTTTTATGATAGAAAAGAAATTAAAGACATAATGTCTTATTTAAAACTTATATGTAATCCTCTTGATAACATAAGTTTAAAGAGAATCATAAATGTACCCAAAAGAAGTATTGGTGATACTTCTTTTCAAAAAATACAGAACTTCGCAGATGGAATAGAGGAATGCATGTATAGCTCATTATTAGATGCGGAGAACATACCAGGACTTACCCCAAGATGTCTGTCTTCAATTAATAAGTTTACAAGTATAATAAACAGTTTTATGATACGGAAAGATGAAATAAAAATTTCAACTTTAATTGAAGAGCTTTTAGATCAAACTGGATATTTAGCCGAGCTAAAAAAATCAGATGATTTGCAAGATGAAACTAGAATAGAAAACATTCAAGAACTTGTGTCAGCAGCAGTGGATTTTGAAAATACTCAAGAAGATAAATCCTTGGCAGCTTTCCTTGAAAAGACAGCTCTTGTTGCAGATGTAGATAACTACGACGAGGCAGCATGTACTGTTGTTATGATGACAGTACACAGTGCAAAGGGGCTTGAGTTTCCAGTAGTATTTATGGTTGGAATGGAAAATGGAATGTTCCCGGGAGCAGCATCACTTGGTAATTTTACTGAAATGGAAGAGTCAAGAAGGCTTGCATATGTTGGAATTACAAGAGCTAAAGAAGAACTTTTTATGACATCAGCCCAGACTAGAAGAGTTTTTGGTAGGTCAGTTTCTTATGGAGAGTCTGATTTTGTGCTTGAAATACCCAAAAATTTAAGAGAACAGGTAACGCTAGGTGATAGAAATAGTGGACAGGTAAATAAAAGTTCAAATAATAAAAGATATGAAAGTGGAAGAAGCTATAATAATTTCCCACAGATGAATAGAGATGTGCCACCTAAAAATTCTAACTTGGATTTAAAAGTTAAGAGTTATGAATCTGTTTTGGACTATAGCGTAGTGCCTAAAAAACAAATAAAACCGTTAAGTGAAGCAGAAGCTACCATTGGAAGAAAGGTTAAACACACTAAATTTGGTGTGGGAACTATCATAACTGTTAATGAAAAAGAAGGTTCGGTAAATCTAACTATTGCTTTTGAGAATATGGGGATTAAAAATTTAAAATTGGATTTAGCACCTTTGGAAATTATATGAATGGAGTAATTATTTAATGGATAATAAATTAAGTATAATGGAAGCTCTAATAAAAGAACTCAATAAATATGCGTACCAGTATTATGCTAAAGACAATCCTACCATCTCTGACATGCAATATGATAAAAAATATGATGAGCTTCGTAAGCTAGAAGAGGAAATAGGAGTAGTATTACCATATTCACCAACTGTTAGGGTTGGAGATGTTGTGCTTCCAGAGTTTAAAAAATATACTCATAGGGGAAAACTTTGGAGCCTTGATAAGGCACAGTCACTTGCTGAAATTGAAGAGTGGCATAACAGAAATTTAAAATTTATAAAAGAATATAACGATAATCATGCGGAAAAACTTCCAGATATAAAATATATTGCAACAAAAAAATTTGATGGACTTACTATTAATTGCACCTATGATGAAAATGGTGTGATGATAACTGCTGCAAGTAGAGGTACAGGAACAATAGGTGAAGATGTTACTATGCAGGCTAGAACAATAAAATCTCTTCCACTAAAAATCGATTACTCTTCTTTCATTGAGGTTCACGGAGAAGCGGTAATGACTAAGGAAGCTTTTGAGAAATATAATAGTAGTGCGGATTCTCCTCTTAAAAATTTGAGAAATGGTGCTGCAGGTGCACTTAGAAATTTAAATGTTAAAGAAACCGCAAAAAGAAATTTATCTGCTTTTTTTTACGACGTAGGATATAATGAAGGATCTCCATTTAAGACTTATAAAGAAATGATGGATTTTTTAATAGATAGAAATTTTCCTGTAGACAGATATATAAAAGAATGTAGCAGCATTGAGGAAATTGAAAAAGAAATAGAATATATAAAAGAATTAAGACCTAAACTTAACTACGATATTGATGGTATAGTAATAGCTATAGATGACATTAGGACCAGAGAGCTTATCGGTTACACTATAAAGTTTCCAAAGTGGGCAATTGCTTTTAAATTTGAAGCAGAAGAGGCAGCTACAAGACTAATAGGTGTGGAATGGAATGTGGGCAGAACTGGTAAAATAACACCTACCGCACTTTTAGAACCTGTTGAACTTGCTGGAGTTACAGTTAAAAGGGCTACGTTAAATAACATGGATGATATACGAAGAAAGGGTGTTAAAATAGGAAGTTTAGTATTTGTGCGCCGTTCAAATGATGTTATTCCAGAGATAATGGGAGTGGCTGAATCAAGTGCTGACGAAAGGGACATTAATATTCCTAACGTGTGTCCGTATTGTGGCAGTGAACTTGTACAAGATGGAGTTCATTATTTTTGTGAAAATACTTTGTCATGTAGACCTCAAATGGTTAAGAGTATAGTCCATTTTGGAAGTCGAGAGGCAATGAATATAGAGGGGTTTAGCGAAAAAACTGCGGAACTTCTATTTGAAAAATTAGATATAAAAGCCATAACAGACTTATATAAAATAAAGAAAGAAGAACTAGTAAATTTGGACAGGTTTGGTGACAAAAAAGCAAAAAATCTTATTGAATCTATTGAGAATAGTAAAAATGTAGAGCTTGCTGCATTTGTATATGCACTAGGAATTCCAAACGTTGGTAAAAAGACAGCTAAAGATATGGTTAAAAAATTAAAAAATTTAGAAAATATTATAAATGCTGACTTTGATGAGTTAATTTCCATTCAAGATATCGGAGAAATAGTGGCAAATAGTGTTCTAGATTTTTTTAAAGAGGACAAAATATTAAATAGTATAAGGGAATTAATTCAGGTTGGAGTAAAACCTCACTATGAAGAAGAGCAGGTTATTGAAAACGAATTTATGGATAAAACTGTGGTGGTTACAGGTAGTCTTGAAAACTTAAGCAGAAGCGAGATAAAAGAAAAAATCGAGGCACTAGGCGCTAAAGTTTCTAGTAGTGTAAGTAAAAAGACAGATTATGTTCTGGTTGGAAAAGACCCGGGATCTAAATATGACAAAGCTGTAGAACTTGGAGTGAAAGTTATTTCAGAAGAGGAATTTTACAAAATATTAACAAATTAGAAACTATTAATGATATAAAAATGTTTACAAATAGTAGAAAGTGTACTAATATTATTTTTAGAGTGAAATAGGAGGAGGAAAATGAGAAAAGTAGTAAGTGCTTTGGGGTGGATATTTGTAGTACTCACAATGTTTTCTATAATAATCACAGTATTTTCCACTTATATGTATGGACGTCAAGTAAATTATTTTACTTCGTATAACGCATTACAAGTTTGTTTGGGGGTAACTATGGTTACTTGGGCAATAAAAATGTGCATTGATAAAAAGGAAAGAGCTGAAAATGCATTGTATTGTGTACTGTGCACTTTAATTGCATGTGGTGCAATGGTTTTTCTTTACATTGGAGTTTATTAACCTAACAAGTTAATTACATATATATAGTAAACATTGAAACATTTATTCTTGAATGTGTATCAGAGTAAAATAGGTTACCAAAAGGTAGCCTATTTTTGCTATGATGTTATGGCTATTAAAATACTAGAATTTATTGTATAATCAAAAGAGTTGATTAAAGAAAAGAGGGATAATATGTCAGTTACAAAAAATGATGTGGAGTACGTTGCTGAACTTGCAAGACTTAGCTTTACTGAAAAGGAAAAGCATGAGCTAATTGGAGATCTAAATAGTGTATTAGGTTATATTGAAAAACTAAATGAATTGGATACAAAAGATACAGATATAATAGTAAATCCTTATTATATTGAAAATAAATTCAGAGAAGATGAAGTAGAACCTTCAATGGAACTCAAGTATGTTCTGGAAAATGCACCACAAATATTAGAAGAATATATAGTAGTACCAAAAATAATAGAATAAATATTGTAAAGCAAACAGGAGGTAAAAAATGGAATTACATAAGCTTAAAGCTCATGAACTAAAAAAACTTATAAATAGTAAAGAGGTAAAGGTTGAAGAAGTAACTAATGCTTTTTTTAATAGAATAGATACTACAGATGACAAAATTGGTGCTTATTTATATAAGGCTAAGGAAGAAGCTATTTTAAATGCCAAAAGGCTGGATACTAAACTTGGTGCTGATGGGAAATTAGAAGGGCTTGGCGGTGTACCAGTAGCAATAAAAGATAATATAAGTGTAAAGGGAATGCAAAACACTTGTGGATCTAAAATACTTGAAGGGTACATATCACCTTATGATGCTACAGTTACTGAGAGGATAAAGAGTAGCAATGGAATAATTCTTGGAAAACTTAATATGGATGAATTTGCAATGGGTTCATCAAATGAAAACAGTGCCTATAAAAAGGTAATTAATCCTTGGAAAAAAGAATATGTTCCAGGAGGATCTTCAGGTGCGTCAGCGGCAGCAGTTGCAGCTTTTGAGTCACCACTTACACTTGGAACTGAAACAGGAGGTTCTGTAAGACAGCCTTCATCATTTTGCGGTGTTGTTGGATTAAAGCCAACTTATGGTAGAATATCAAGGTATGGAGTAACAGCTTTTGGTTCAACTCTTGACCAGGTAGGTACAATAGGCAGAGATGTTGAGGATTGTGCTCTTCTAACTGGAGCTATTGCAGGGATTGATAAAATGGATTTCACCACTGTAAATTCGCCAGTACAGGATTATTCAAAGAGTTTAATTAAAGATATAAAAGGTAAAAAAATAGGTATCCCAGAAGAATATTTTGGAGAAGGTCTAGATGACAAAGTTAGAAAATGTATTGATGAGGCAATAAGAGTTTTAGAGGACAATGGGGCTATCGTTAAAAAGATATCATTGCCACTAACAGAATATTCCTTAGCTGCTTATTACATAATATCTTCTGCAGAGGCTTCATCAAATCTTGCAAGATTTGATGGTATAAGATATGGACACAGATCTAAAGATGCATTGGATGCTATAGATATATATACAAAGTCAAGAAGTGAAGGTTTTGGTAAAGAAGTTAAGAGAAGGATAATGCTTGGTACTTATGCTCTTTCCTCAGGTTATTATGATGCTTATTATAAGAAGGCTTTAAAAGTAAGAAACCTAATAAAACAAGATTTCGCAAAAAACTTTGAAGAATTTGATATATTAGTATCACCAACATCTCCTTCTACTGCATTTAAGTTTGGAGAAAAGACAGAGGATGTTTTATCAATGTATTTATCAGATGTATACACAGTACCTGTTAATATTGCAGGACTTCCAGCGATTTCGGTCCCTTGTGGTTTTGTAAATGGTCTTCCAGTTGGTCTTCAGTTTATTGGAAATTATTTTAGAGAAGATGTATTATTTAATATGGCATATAGTTATGAAGCATCAACAGATTGGCATAAAAAAAGCGCAGTAATCGAGTAAGGATGGTGAAAAAAATGGAATATGAAGTTGTAATAGGACTTGAAGTTCATACTGAACTTTTAACAAAAACTAAAATGAATTGTGGATGCATTACTGAATTTGGAGGACAGCCTAATACTCATGTTTGTCCAGTATGTATGGGTCTTCCAGGATCACTTCCACATTTAAATAAAAAGGTAGTTGAATATGGAATAAGGGCAGGGCTTGCGTTAAATTGTTCCATAACAAAGCTTGGAAGAATGGATAGAAAAAATTATTTTTATCCGGATTGTCCTAAAAATTATCAAATAACTCAAGATGAATTACCATTATGTAGAGATGGTCATATAGAAATAGAATTAGATGATGGAACTACAAAAACAATTGGAATAGAGAGAATTCATATAGAAGAAGATGCTGGAAAACTACTGCACACAGGAGCAGGTACATTAGTGGATTTTAATAGAGCTGGAGTTCCGTTAGCGGAAATAGTTTCAAGGCCGGATATGAGAAGTCCTAAAGAAGCAGTGAAATATCTAGAAATGGTAAAGAGCATACTTTCATGTACTGGAGTTTCAGACTGTAAAATGGAAGAGGGATCTTTAAGATGCGATGCCAATATCTCAGTTATGGAGAAGGGATCTGACACCTTTGGGATAAGAACAGAAATAAAAAATATGAATTCTTTTAAAGCACTTGAAAAAGCACTGAACTATGAAATAGGTAGGCAGATAAAAGCCATTGAAGCTGGGGAAAAACTTACTCAGGATACAAGAAGATGGGATGATGATAATTCCATAACTGCTATAATGAGAAGTAAAGAGTTTTCAAATGATTATAGATATTTTCCAGAAGGAGACCTTGTTACCTTAAACATTGATGATGCTTGGATAGAGGCAATAAGAAAAACTATACCAGAACTTCCTCGGGAGAAAGAACTAAGATTTGTTAAGGAATTTCAAATTCCTAGATATGATGCTTATGTACTTACAATTACCATGTCCATGGCGGATTTTTTTGAGAAAACAGCCTTGGCTTGTGGGGATGCAAAATCAGCATCTAACTGGTTAATGGGTGATATATCCAAAATAATGAAAGAAAATGCTACTTGGGTTGAAGATTTAAAATTCACTCCAGAGCAACTTGGTGAACTTATAAAACTTATAAATGCTAAAACTATTTCAAATGCTATAGGGAAAAAGGTTATAGTTGAAATGTTTAATACAGGTAAATCACCTGAAATAATTGTAAAAGAAAAAGGACTTATTCAAAATAGTGATGAAGGTGAAATACTAGACATAGTTAGAAAAGTTCTAGATGCTAATCCTAAATCCGTTGAAGATTTTAAAAATGGTAAAAATAGAGTTTTAGGATTTATCGTAGGTGTGATAATGAAAGAGACAAGAGGAAAAGCAAATCCTCAGATTGTAAATAAACTTGTAAATGAAGAAATAAAAAAATATTAACAACTGCTTCAATTATAAGTGGTAAGTTTTATTCATGATGAAAATAAAATGGATGTAAAGGCTTTATTAATAAAGCTCTTACATCCATTTTTTATTGATTGTTATGTATTGGCAGAATAACAAGTAACGTGCACTTGTAACTTATTTTTTTTAGGCTATACTTCTTTTTTATCCGGTGAAAGGGTTTCGGAATCATATGCATTTATAGTAGATTCCTTTGAGGAATCTTTTTCTAAAGGAATTTCACCTGAATTATCTAGTGTCTCATTATCTAAGGTCTCTGACGTACTGCCTGCAGGGGTAAGATTATTACAATTATTTTTAATTGTAAGGTTATGATTTATTTTTTCTATAAGGTAGTTTTTATATTTTAACTGACCATAAACTTTGTTTAAAATAATAAAACTCCATATCCCAATAAGTATAAATGTAAGCATGAACAAAATACCGATTATTTCTAATGCAATAAACATGGATTTACCCTCCAGTAAAAATTATCTTATTATACTATGTAACTTGTAAATACATTAATATTATATCATAAAAGTTTTTATTTGTGTTTTATAGTTTGGTTTGAAAAAGGTTTATTTTGGCAATAATATAAAAAACAATTAATTTTTAGTAGGAAAAGGTTGTAGAGTATGAATAGATTAAAAAAGATTTTATGTTTAGTTTTAATTATAATTATAAGCTTAGATTTGCAAGGCTGCGTAGAAGAAAAAAAAGATTTGAGTGCAATGTCAAAAAATAATAATCAACTAGTATATGACATAGAAAAACTTCCTAATGATTTAGTAAAACTAGATGAATATAATTCAAGAGCAAAAGAATTTGGAGCAGCTCTGTTTGAAGGTTTAGTTTATGAAAAACAAGATAATAATGGCAATAGTAGCATTGAGTATGGACTAGCAAAGAGTTGTGATATTTCTAAAGATGGACTTATTTATACTTTTACCCTGAGAGATGACATAAAGTGGAGCGATGGAAAAAGTATTACTGCCACTGATTTCTGTGACTTTTTTAGGGATATACTAAAATTAGACTATAACAGTGTATATAGAAATGAGTTAAAAGTAATTTTTGGTGTTACAGATTATGTTTCAAATAAAAATGATTTTTCATCCGTTGCAATAACAGCATTGGGATCAAATATACTTCAAATTAGGCTAAATTCCCCAGAGCCATATTTGCTAAACTTATTGAGTCAACCAATATACGGCCTTAGAAAAATTGACTCTAAACTGTCTAATTGGAAAAAAAATTACGAAAAAATACAATATACAGGGCCATTCAAAATTGAAAATATTTCGGATGATAATAAAATCTATTTGTCTAAGAACAAAAATTATATATTTAAAAATACTGTCATTAGTGACAATATAGTATTAGCCCAAGGTAAAAATGGAGGAGTATACTCCCTAGCTGATTTTGAAACTAATAATATAGATATTTTTTTAAATCCACCGGCTACTGAAGTTCAAAGACTTCAAAAAGAAAATGAAGAAAAGAGCTTTAGTACTTTTACAGTTAAATCATTATTTTTCAATTTAAATAATGAAACTGCTACAAGTGATGTAAATTTTAGAAAAGCAATTAATTATGCTCTAGATAAAAATATATTTAAAAGTTCAGGTATAGATGATTTTGGGGAAGTTAATAATTCTTTTTTTCCAAGTTCAATGAGTACAGAACTAAAAGCTATTACACTTCCTAGTAATGTACCTACCGAAGCCTTGAAATACCTTAATAATAGCATTTATAATGGAGAAACCATAAAAATTGTATATCTAGATCAAGGTGATAATAAAAAGGAATGTGAGCAGATAATAAAAAGCATAAATGCTAGCATTCCAAAAGAAGAAAATATTGAATTTTCCCTCACCGGTTATAATAGTCAGGATATAAGCCAGGTTATAAAAAACAAGGATTATGATATTTATTTTGGAGAATATAATATAAATTATAATGATCCAATGGCATTTCTGGAGATATGGCAGCAGAAATATCCAGCTAATATATATGGATTTAATGATAATAATTATGATAATTTGCTTTTTAGTGCAAACATTACTTCAGATAAAATCAAAAGAAAAGAGCTTTATTCAAAATGTTTAAAAGAACTTGTGAATACTATGCCCATAATACCTGTTTATACTAAAAACATAGGAGTCTGTTCAAAATCAACTGTTCAGGGTCTTGAAGTTGATAAATATGGAAATATTCAAATTGATAAATTATTTAAAAGTGGGTCTGAAAAGATAAATAAATAAAAAGAAAAAAAGCATGTTTTGATCACTGTAAAAAGAGCTTTTAGGTTCTGAAAATGAATTTTTCTTTTTATTATAGGTTATTTCTTTTAAAAATAAGGGTAAAACTAAAGTAGATTCAGGGGTGCCCATGGAATCAAGCTTGAAGTTTTTTTCATCTAACAAATCCTTGGAATCCAAAGAAAAATTCAAATATCGCTCAGGACTATCTAAATTTGGAACATCAGGCCAGCTACCTATAATTTGAGATGCCTCAACTATGTGCCTAAAAAGTGAGGAAACTAACCTGTTTGTTTCAGTCTCATTATTGCCCTCAAAACAAAGAAGCGTAGCAATGAGATATAAAATTAAATCAGAAGATGAAATGTCTATTTCTTTTTTTGAACTTTCTTTTTTAAAAATTCCAATATCACTATCATATAATTCATTAATCTCTTTAAAGGTGTTAAGTGCATTATCTTTGTATTTTATTAGATTACTATGTTTATAAATAAGCATTGAATTAATTAAAAACATAGACTTAGTAGTTATTATTTCCTTGCCAATATCCTCCTCTAAGTTATATTCAATGCAGTCATACAAATCAAGCAGAAGGGAAAATACTTTTGGGTCCATAGTAAAATCGTAGAATAAATTGAGGCCTAAACATATTTTCATGATCTCATCAATTGACAAATCATATATATTTTCTCTACAGCCATAAATCATGTTAAATATATCAAAAGAAAAATTTTTGTATTGTTCTCCATCTTTATCCCGGCGAAGAAGGGAACAACTCCCAAAAGCAGCCATAATGAGAGCCTGATCTGAAAATAGATATCCCTTAGATTTATTTTCAAATTTAAATTCATTTGAGTCTGAAATGTTTTTTTTATCTACAAATATTCCTTCGGCATTTCTAAGATATGTTAAATAAAACTCCAATTGATTTTCGGCAACAGTAATATATGTTTTATAAAGACTGTGTTTTGCTTTATGATTACCTTCAACAGTCTTATAGTATTTTGCCAGTTCTAAAATGGACAAAGTCATGAGAGCATTGCTGGAAATCTGTATATCCTGCCTAAATCTATCCTCTAAAAAGTGCAATTTATTTCCTTCATTTATAAGCTTTGTGTCTCCCTTTTTATATATACATAATAGTGGAGAAAAAGCTTTAAATGTGTTAATATCATAGTTAGATTTAATACTTAATTCTGGTCGTTTAGAGTCACTTACTATGCCAAAATTTGAGTAGAATGTGAGTAATTTTTCGTTTTCTTTTGCAAGGTGGAATAATTGGTTACCTATGTTTTCTTTACTTAGATAATTTAATTTTAGAAAAGGACCGATATATTTCAAAATAACACCACCAAAATATTACTATATAACAGTATATGAAATTATATTTTTAATTGTGTATAAAACAGTTATGGAAAGGTAGATTTTTATGAAGGTTGGTAAATTAGATTCCTATGAATTAAAAGAAATAATTGATAACAATAGAGGTATTAAAAGAGATGATGTTAGAATAAGAGGTAGTATTGGCGAGGACTGCAGTGTAATAAAATTTGGAGAAATGGAGTGTGTAGTTTCCACGGATCCAATAACTGGTTCTGAAAATGGAAGTGGAAAACTAGCAGTACATATAAACTGCAATGACATCGCTTCCTGCGGTGCTGAACCCATCGGGATACTAGTTACAATACTTGCACCTGTAACAAGCACTATAGAGGAAATTAAAAAGGTTATGGAGGAAATAAGTGAGGAGTGCAGGAATTTAAATATTGAAGTGCTAGGTGGTCACACTGAAGTAACTAGTGCAGTGAATAAAATGGTTATTTCATGTACTGCCATAGGAAAAACTCCTAAAAATGCGGCTGTAAAGACTGGTGGAGCAAAAATTAACGACGATATAATAGTAACAAAACAACTTGCAATGGAGGGAAGTTTTATTGCTGTAAGTGATAAGCTAGATATTCTAAAAGAAGTTTTAAGCGATGAAGAAATAAAAGAAGCAAAAGGATATATAGAAAATATTAGTGTAGTAAAAGAAGGAAGGATATGTGGAAATTACGGAGTCAATTCCATGCATGACATAACAGAGGGCGGAGTACTTGGTGCACTTTGGGAAGTTGTAAATGCAAGTCAAAGTGGATTTAAAGTATATAATGATTTAATGCCAATAAGTACGGTGACAAAAAAAATATGTGCCCAATTTAAAATAGATCCACTAAGATTTATATCCTCAGGAAGCATGCTTATAACATGTAGCAGTGGGAAAAAACTAGTAAGTGAACTTAATAAAAATCATATAGAGGCCACGATAATAGGAAAAATAACATCTGATAAAGCTATTATTGTAATTGATGACGTAGATAAAGAAGTAACACCTCCTAAGAGTGATGAATTATTTAAAATAATATAGAGAAGACTAATGGAACAGGAGAAGAAAATGAAAAAATTAATAGTTGCTAGTAATAATCAAGGAAAAATAAAAGAGATAAAAGAAATTTTAAAGAGTTTTGATTTAGAAATATTATCACTTAAAGAGGCCGAAATCAAGGTGGACATAGTTGAAGACGGGGAAACTTTTATGGATAACGCTTATAAAAAAGCATATGAGATATATAAATTAACAGGTGAAATGGTGCTTTCGGATGATTCTGGGCTTATGGTAGATGCATTAAACGGAGCACCAGGAGTATTTTCAGCTAGATTTGCAGGGGAACATGGAAATGATAAAAAAAACAATAAAAAACTGCTAAAGCTACTTAAGGGAAAAAAAAATGAGGATCGAAAGGCAAAATTTGTAGCAGCAATGGTGCTGATAGTCAATGGAAATAACACCATAAAAGTCCAAGGAGAAGCTAAAGGCTATATTATTGAAGATGAGCGTGGTAATAATGGTTTTGGTTATGACCCACTATTTTTTATACCTGAATTAAATAAGACATTTGCTGAACTAGATGGTAGAGAAAAAAACTCAATTAGCCATAGAGGGAAAGCATTGGAGCTATTAAAAGATAAATTAAAAAAATTATAGAAAAAAGATACCGAAAATAAATATTTGGTATTACACATAAATGGAGGTATTTTTGTGCTAGTTGGAGTAATAAGTGATACACATAGGCAAAATAAGTATATTAAAAAGGCATTAGATAAGCTAAGTGGATGTGACTTTATTATACATTTAGGGGACAATACTAGTGATGTACAAGAAATTGAAAAATATTATAATGGAAAAATTATAAGTGTAAAAGGAAATTGTGATTACGCTGAAAACATTCTATCAGAGAGAATAGAAGTACTAGGTGATAAAAAAATTTTTATAACTCATGGACATAATTATAATGTAAAAACAACTCTAGAAAATCTAAAATATAAAGCCATGGAAGTAGGGGTAGATATAGCATTATTTGGACATACACATATTGCTACCACACTGTTTGAAGAGGGAATCTGGTTCATAAATCCAGGTAGCGCGGGTATGGCTAGAAATGGCAAAAATAGCATTGGTTTGATTGAAATTATCGGTGAAAAAATAGTGCCAAGCATAAAATTAATATAGAGTTTAAATAAAAAATAAAGAAAAGTATTGACGAACAACCCATATTAGTGTAAAATAATTTTTGTTGCCAAGATAGTGGGCAGCGAGGAAAATAAAGTATCGGGGTGTAGCGCAGATGGGAGCGCGCGTGGTTTGGGACCATGAGGTCGCAGGTTCAATCCCTGTCACCCCGACCATTTGCAAGCGGGTGTAACTCAGTGGTAGAGTGTTAGCCTTCCAAGCTAGTTATGAGAGTTCGATTCTCTCCACCCGCTCCAATACAAAATGTGTCTTTAGCTCAGTTGGATAGAGCAACGCCCTTCTAAGGCGTGGGCCGGGGGTTCGAATCCCTTAAGACACACCATATGGTGGATGTAGTTCAGTTGGTAGAGCGCCAGTTTGTGGTTCTGGATGCCGAGGGTTCGAGTCCCTTTATCCACCCCATTATTGTTTTGGGATGTCGTCAAGCGGTAAGACACAGCACTTTGACTGCTGCACGCGTAGGTTCGAATCCTGCCATCCCAGCCAATTAATTTAATAAGGTTTACTAGCTCAGTTGGTAGAGCACATGACTTTTAATCATGTTGTCCGGGGTTCGATTCCCCGGTAAGCCACCAAATGTGCAGGTGTGGCGGAATGGCAGACGCACTAGACTTAGGATCTAGCGCCTTA
>NZ_KK366008.1:0-14028 GCF_000686725.1 Clostridium akagii DSM 12554
GTTTTTAATGATAGTTTTTGTCTATGTACTTTTATTATGTATATTTCAAGTTTTATAATATCTAAAATATAAGTTTTCGTCAAGATAAAGTATTGATGCGCAATGATTTGTCGTACTGCCAGTATTTTTACACTATGTTATATCGACAGCGAATGTACATTAAAAAAAATTAGATAATGCATCATCCCTTTTACCCCAGAATTCTTTATCAAGCCATTTTTCATTTCTACTTTTAAATATTATTACAGAATCTAAATCTTTTCTAATAAGTTTATTTAATTCAGCATTCAATTTTGCTATTTGGCCTTCAGTTATCTCTCCTTCAAAAACAGAATTTTGAATATGAGTTAGATATTTTTTACAAGTTTTAAATACTCTTGTCAATGCTCTTTGTCCATTTTCATCTCCACATATATCATAAACCAGAACAACATACATTAAATTAATCTCCTCCTACCACCACATTTTAAAACCTTCATATTCTTTTTCGCCCATTAAATGTTTTATTAATTTATAGCATTCAAGTCTTATTAAATGTTGATAGGTAACATCTTTAGATAATTCTTTATGATAAATTGTTGTCTTTAACATTTCATCAAACTTCATTGCTATTGTTCTAGATGCATCTTTATTTAAATGAAGATAGTTTAATTCTTTTGTAAAACAACTTGGCGTTATTTGATTTTTATTTAACAATGAAAAAATCAGCCTGTCACCTAAAATCGGTTTAAATACTTCAGCCAAATCTAAACTTAATGAAAATCTCCTTACACCTGGTTCATGTAAATAACTAATGGTGGGGTTAATTTGTGTTCTATATATTTCTCCCAGGACTCGTGTATACACTAGCCCATTAACAAAAGAAATCATAGTATTAATCATATTATCAGGAGGATTTTTTACTCGCTTTTCAAAATCTATTTTTTGATCTACAATAGTGTTCCAAGCTGAATAATATTGTTTTCTAATATTCCCCTCAACACCCATCAATTCATTAATACTCTGTGTTTTTAATATTTTTTTCCTAAGAGAATCAATTTCTATCATAACCTTTTCTACATCTTTGCCTCTACCATTATAGTATCTTAGATTTCTATAGATGTTTGAAGCAGCAGCGTCTATAAATTTTCTTGCTATGCAAAGTCTCTTTTGTTCATCTTCATAGTGATTAACTTGTTTTACTAACAGATTACCAGCCAATAAAGCTTCTTTTGGATAAAAACTTCCTGTATAAAAGCTATAATAATTGAAAAAATGTATAGGTATTTGATACTGTGATGCGAAAGTTATAAACTTTGTATTAAATGTCATCTCGGACATAATATATAAATCTTCTACTTGTTCTATAGGTATATCTCTAGCTTCATTTTCACTATTTGTAAACCGTAGTGTATTATCTTTTCTATGTATCTCCCCATTATTATATATATAAAAGCTACGTTTCAAAGTGAATCCTCCCTTTTATTAAATATAGCACAATTCAAAATATGCACAACTCTTACATATTCTTTTATTCTCGAGAAGTGGTGGTAATTGTCTATTTACAATCTCTGTTAAATCTAACAAAACAGACTCTATATATTTTTCATCTTCATCTGTTAATTCTACATCAATGCTTTGCTTTAGAAGTGGATAGTCAATTTTACCTTTAATACCCTCCACACCTCTTTCCTTTAGATAGTATATATAATATTTTACCTGCATTATCCCAGCTTCTTCTATTTTTTTGCTCTTCTTCACTTCATGTAATATACCCTTACTTTTTATATAATCAATATTAATCACATCATCTATATTAATATGCTTATCTGCTCTTTCATAGGCATTTTCATCCAAAACCTTACCTATTTTTACATTCTCATTGTCTGATTCCATTTGTATCTGATTGTAAAAGTACCATAATTTTCTCTTACAAACAATATAATAATAAATCATCATACCACTAATTGGCTTATCCATAATAACACCTTCCTTACAAGAAATTATCAAAATTATCTTCTAAGCCTTTCACTTCTTTGCTTGTTAATCGTATAAAGCCTAATTCATTATACTGACAGTTTACAACACTTATATATTCATTTCTCCCTAGCTGAATCTTTTTAATAATCGCATTTGACCTATTAAAAAAAATATCATATATTCCGACTGGTACTGTATACTTTTTAATTTCTTCTTTGAATTTTATTTTCTCTAACTTTATTTTTTCTAACTCTGTTTTATCCAACTTTTTTGTTACAGACTTTAATAGTTTTCTCGAATTATCATTTATCTCATCCTGATACTCTTTATAAATTTCATTTGGTATTACATCGTAAGATATAATATTCCTTAAATTCTCTTCATTTTTATCTAATTCATAAGGATTCAAGTCCTCTACCCATTTTTCAAATTTGTTATAATTAAATTCATAGTCACTACCCTTTAATTTCTCTGTTGTTAAATATTCATTTATAATATTTATTTTATCCTTTTCGCTTAATATTCCACTCACATCTTTTATTGCTTCTCTTGATAGTTCATATATTTTTCTATCAATAAATCCTTTAGTTCCATTTGTTAAAAGGTTATTATCGATGTTTAAAAACACAAAACAATTTGCTTCATCTATAGATTTTAATCCCTTTCTATTACACCTTCCAAGCCTTTGAAACAATCCACTTATATCCGATAGTTCTGTAAATAAATAATCAAAATCTATATCTAAACTCGCTTCTACGATTTGTGTAGCTATCCATATACACTTCCCAATATTTTCAGTCTTTCCAAACTCTAATATTTCTGCCTCTTTTATTGCTCGTTCACATTTAATAAATTTGCTGTGTAATATATTTATGTCTGTTACTCCCTTTTCTAAAAGCTCCTTGTATATTTGTTGTGCTTTTTTAACAGTATTGCAAACCACAAGTATTTTATTACTAATATTCTTTTTGCTATTTTCTTCAAACTTGTTGAAAATACTGTCAGCATCAATTTCACTATTATAAACCTTCAAATTATGCCTTTGTATATCATTAACAAAGGTTTTTTCTTGAAATTCAATTGGATTTTCTCCCGACTTTAACTTATCTCTTATAAATGGTGCTAATGTTGCCGTTAAAATCGCTATTTTTCCTCCAAATTTATTTACCGTTTTAATACCATAAATCAAATATGCAAGTAAATCCGATCCATACATTTGGATTTCATCAATGACTATTTTAGAATAAGATAGGGTGGCAAGTTTAAGTTCATATCCTTGATATTTAAAAACAAAATCAAATAATTGATCTAGTGTAGAAATGCTAAGCGGTAAGGAAAGCTGTTTACTCTGATTGTAATAATCCATTATATCCATTTCGTTATTCTTATCGTTATTATAGAAACTTAGTGCATCAGAGTGCAGCAGTGCTAATTTAGTTTCAATATGATTCTCATCTAAAATATCTTTTTTAATTCTTTTATATATAGAATTTATAGCTGTCTTTAAAGGCAATATGAAAAAGCCTTTATTATTCCCTATCCAGTGGAGTCCCGCTTCAGTTTTGCCCATACCAGTTTGAGCTACAACAACAATGTTTTTATTTGTATTTTCCTTGCAGAATTGCTGAAGCTCATTCCATTTTGAATTATTATTATGTGCTTTCCATTTTTTTAATAAATTATCAAGTCCGTAGTTTAAAAAGTCATTTTGATATTCAATTGGAATTCCACCACTTGCACTGTAGTCACATTTGTGAAGAAATCCTTTTATAAGAATTGCCTCTTGGTTTTCTGTTATTTCCTTTATCCTCTTAGGTGTACGCATTTTAATAGTATTTACTTTAAAATCACTTAATAAATTTTTTGCTAATTCTTTGCTTTCTTTATCTTGTAGTGCTTTCAAACCATCACAGTAGTTATGATGATACAAAACTGCAAATGCAACTTTGTAATAGTCTTCATTATTTGCAAATTCATTTTCATTTATAAAATATAGAGACAACACATTGTGTGCCATCTCTGTATTTTCATTAAATTTAGTATTGTTCTTTATTCTATTTTGAAATTCCCTATTGGCTTTACCATAATCATGATATTCACATGCTATTTTTGTAAGATTATATGTATGCTGATTTTTTATGTAATTTAAATTCTCTAATATATCAAGGTTTATCAATAATTCATCTGTATGCTGTCTTATAGTTTTGTCAGATTTCGCTTTGTAAATAGATAAATCCACAATACCACTCCTAATTAAAATTAACTATATATGACTTTTCTCCATTTACATCAAAATAAAGGTTATCGCTACCTTCTTCTGCTCCATATTCAGAAATATAAACAACTTTCTTTTTTTCAAATACCCGTTTATTATCCTCAATTGTATAATTTTTATTTAGATAATACTTTGTTCCATTTGCTGTGATCTTATCTCCCAATTTTAAATATATAGAATCATTTTTTATGAGATCATAATCCATATATGCAGAATATTCACTTGTTATCCCATCTTCAACCTCATCAACTAGTTCTACAAAGCAAGCCTCTTTAACGTCGACAAAGTCCTCACTTCTACCAATTGATTTTAAATTATATATGTTCTCTTTAATATCCATAAGTGTATTTTTATCGCTTTTTACATGTATTATTAATTCAACATTATTTAAAATCTCATAATATTTTAGAGATGTTGTAAGACTTGCAAATTTAGAATATGGAATCTTGTATTCTTCCTTCTCATAATCTTTTAATCTTTCCTTAATCATTTTTTCTAATTCTTTTATTTGTGTTTCTCGTTTTGCAATAACATTAAATGCTAATGAGTTTTTCTCACACCTTTTCTTTTTATCTACTAATGTATTTTTTCGTTTTTTTATAAGCAATAATGCTTTACCAACTCTATTTGTTTTAAATTGTGCTATTTTTTCTGATAAATTTTTAAGTCCTCTATACTCTTCTAGCAATTTTTCATTTATAACCTCTATTGTAATTCCCTTTTTAAAACTGTTTCCTTGTGGTTTTTTAGCCTTAGCCACCTTATCAAATGCCGTTGATAAAAGATTCTCATTTTTCATTTTAACTAAAATACCTCTATCATCCATAATAGAGTTTAAAAAACAATAATCTGTATATGGTTCTTTGTGCATAGATTCATATTTCCCCTGAATGCTAATATCCATAGGGTGATATGATCTATAGGCACAAGCACTATGTATTGCTCCAATTATTGTTGAAAATGGTGGAAGTGGATAAGTCATTTTATTTAAAACAGTTTCTTCTTTTTTATAATTTGCACTACTTTGCGTTAGTATAATTCTTAAAGCTTCCATACCTACACCCCATAATATATGTTAACTTGCTTCCTTAAACCTTCAAAAAATTTAGCAACACTGGTAGTTGTCACTTCATTTTTAATTTCAATTTCATTTTTAAAATTTCCGCCTTCCAGCAATGCTGCATTGCATCCTTTTGCTATTCTATCTTTTAAATCTTCCGTAATTAATAGTTTGTCCTCTTTTACCTTTACCACATTTTCAAAATAATGAGTTTTTCTATCAATTAGACCGCCTACAACATATAAAGGTTCAGCATTATCTAGATTTCCCTTTACCACTAAATTTAGATTTTCAACTGCATCTAATATAGCATTAACCCTATCTGCTTTTTCCTTATCACCAGCTTCTGGGGACTCAAAATTTTCATCTTTTCCTATCATTTCAAGATCAATGGTTATGCTATATATTTTCATGGTTTTATCATATTCATATTGATATGGCATAAGTCCAGATTTTCCTGCGTCTGCTTGTAAGTTTAAATTGTTATTTTTTGCAAAATTCGATGCAAGGAATAAATTATTATGAAATCTTGTTTCATTTACGAAATCATCACAAGCGATAGCATCTGTTAAATAGAATGAACTTTTACGAATATATGTATTCCCTGTTGTGTTCATATATCCACCCTCTAAAGCTCTACAGTTTGTAACATTAAGATCCTTAGACACAAATTTTTGAGTTGCTTTATCTACTGATGTTTGTAAGTCATCATACATTCCACTTTGTACCATTATAGCGTTTTTAAGGCTCTCTCGACTTCTTGTAGCATAACTTTTCCCATTCTTAAATACCTTTTGAACGCTTGATATATTTCCGAGACCCTCTCCATAATTAGATGTGATATTTGCCACAACAGTAAGTGTTAATGCTCTCTTATTCATCTTTTTTTCCTCCATTTTCTTTTTTAGACTCGTTATTAAGTGCATTTATAAATGTATAAGCTATATTTTTATTATCATCAAAATCCTGAAATAAGTCATAAGCAAAGTCAAAGACAACCCCTGAATAGGAAGATAGTTGTAATAATATTTCACAAAATCTTTCATAATCTTTAAAGGTTATCGCACTTATTAGTTTCTGCTTGTAACTATTTACTTTGTTTTCTGGAATTTCTCTCATTACCCTCTTAGCACTTGCATATGCAGATTTCATTTGCTTGTCCATTTTGTCCCCTCCATAAATTAGTGTATTTATTTTTATGAGTGTCTTTATATTATATGAATAATTTGAGTTTGATTTTATTAACATTTCTATTAATTCATCAAGTTTTATATTATTCAAAATTTTATCTGTTACTTTTTTTTCAAAATCTATGTAATAATTATCATTTATTTTATATCTAATCTTGATAGCTTTATATTCATCAATTGCCTTGAAAATTTTAATTGCATCTTTTCTAATATACAATGTTTCAAAATAATCAACATTCCTATTTTTTATAATTACCTCAACGTCAAAGTCAATATAATCCGAAGAATTCTTTAAATCGCAGAATAATGTACTTCTTGGATTATTACTATTGCTTAACAAATTATTTGTTTTATAAAGTTCTCTGATAGAATAGTTATTATTTATAAAAAATGCTTCATATGACTTTGAAAATGCAAATGGAATAAAATCAAATTCCTTTTCATCATCAAATTTGTACGTCTTAAAATCCCAATTATATGAAATTGATTTACTCTTTTTAGGTGCATCTATATTATAATTTTGTATTCTGCAAATGCTACCAGGTTCTTCAAATAAACTATTTGTATTTGAAAAATCTGCGTACAAGCTTTTCCCAGTTCTGTATGTTTCTTTTATCAGCAATAACCTGTTTTCATTAATTTTTTGTAATATAAGCTCTCTATTTTCACCAGAGAATTTAATATCGCCAAAAATTTTCTTCATAATAGTATTGGCTTTTAATTTATCATTTACTAACTTAATTTGTTCAACAGTGAACTCGGCGCTACTTAATATTTCTTCAACCACTTTGTGATGCATTGCACGTTCAAAATAATCTTCAACAAATAACAGATACCTTTCTTCTGTAATTGCCTCACTATCATATGATATTAAATCCTCATCAATTTTATATACGTTAGCTTCCGTTTCGTATCCCTTACCTACAAGATAATTGAAATATTTTATAAGCCCAACTATACTTGCACTATATCTCCAATCAGATGTTTCCATTTTAGTGTCGAATCTTTCATTTTTTATTATACTTTTCATAGCATCTCCTTCCTGATTATTTCAATCAGTCCAAATCCACTTGACTTGCGACTTGCTACACCATTTGTATATAAATAATTCAGCAATGCTATATTGCCAGTCAATCTAAAAATTCCTAATGTTACCTCTATAAATTGTGAATGGTGCCTAACTACAGTTTTTTTACATTTTATAGGCTCCATAGAAAAACCTTCTAATATAGATATTGGCAAAGCATTTGAATTAGCTACTTGAAATTCTATTACCCTATTAAGTGCTTCATTAAATTCTTCTTTTTCATAGGAGTAATACATGTCCCTGTTATTTTCTTTGTTATGCTCTCTTACACAAAGAGGAGATTTGAACATCACATCAATTGTATTTACTGTGATGGGCACTTCTTTTTCTATTAAAACATTTTTAACAGTCATTTCATTTTCATATGCCAAGGGATATGCTTTATTCTTTTGCATTAGTAATGAATTAAAAAATACTACACCTGTTCCTATATCTCCTGTACTAAATGTAATATTTATTTTTCTATTTGGTACCAATATCATCTCTTTTGAAAATGTGCTGCTTGGTATACCAACTGCAAATGTAAATGGCTTTTCGTTACCGATTTCATAATAAGTACTAAAATGTTCTCCATTATCATATTCCGTTAGACAATGTTTAAATAAGCTAATTACAGCTGGGCGGTAATCCAAAGGTATTTTTTCATTTTTTAAATCCAATTGTATTTTAAACCTCATGATTCTCTCCTCTCAAAACAAAATTTCAAATGGTTGTAATTGTTAATATTAAGTGCTCTGTTTTTTTCTTTGACTCTTGCCTATAATATAATAATTTGATACTTTATCCAATACTTATATTATAATCCTTATTTATCTATTGATGTACATTTTTCTACACAAATGTATTTTATAATCTAATAAATACCATCTACTTCATATTAATAAGATTATATTTATTTTTTATTTAGTAATATAAACAATTCTTTACCCTTCAAACATCAGATCCAATTATATGGATAATGGGAAGTAAAATTGTGATAAATATTTCATTCTATTTTTTCCTCTCGTGGCTTCAAAAAATACTCTGAATTCATATATAGTGAATGAACTGGATATTCTACTTCTCTTAGCTCACCTTTATAATTTAACTTATAAACCATAATTGCATTAGTATATTTATTCATTATTTATTTTTGCTTATTTATTTTAATACCAATATTACCCATACTAACCAAACAAATTGATATGTATCTTGTAAATCTCGTGATTTATACATTAACGCATCAATATCAGATAAGTTTTTTGCTAATCTCTTAGCTTCACTACTTTTTTTCTCTGATATTAAAAAAATTCTCAACATGATCAGAAGTAGAAAGTCTCTGAAATACTGTTTCATATCTAAATATTTTAATACACTTAGTTTTTTTACAGATTTATTGATAAAATAATGTAATCATCCCTAGCCTGCTTATTTATAAACAACATAGTTATATTGCTCCGCATATCTTGATGAAACATAACTATGCAACTCCATTAAATATATGCACATATAATTTTCTTGAAAAAATCTATTCCTCTTTAAATTTTTGATAACAATTTTCACATAACTGTACTCCAGCTACATCATGTGTTTCATTACAATATTTACCACATTTTTCACATTCATATACTTCATTCTTTTCTCCACAATTTAAGCAGCACCCAAATTCGGCATAATTTCCATCAATGCATATATAATTTTCTCCACAATTGCAACAACCTATATCTGCAACCGGGCTACTAGTGCCCTCTTTAATTACAGTATACTTTTGATTATCTACTTTTTCTTTTAAGTTTTCTAAATTAATATTTACGAAATCAATTAATTCATCTATAGCTTCTTGCAATTGTATTTCACCAAATTCATCCTCAGTTTCAGGCATGTAGGTACATTGTTCCTCATTATAACTTACTTCGCCATTAATATATGGCACATTAAAAGTCTCGTTACGATTTCCATATACATATATTATTTTAAGAATACTTTGTCCGCCTTGAGAAGTATCTATAGTTATTTCACAGCTTATTCTTATTTCTTTTTCTGTTACTAAATGTTTTATATTAAATAAAATTTGATTATCTACTATATACGATAACCCTTCAAAATTTTCTACCTCTATATCTAATCTAAATCTTAATCTTTCTTCAACATCTTGGTAAAGCGTATTAATAGCCTCTTGAAAAATTATATAAATTTCATCTTCACTTTTAATTTCTACTCCACTCTCACTTTCCATGATTTCTCTCATAAACTCTTCTTCTTCTTGAGTATCATATTCTTTTTCTAGTCTATCTATTTCTAACTTTTCCAATGACCTCATATCACTATTAACGTGCTCTAGAGCTCCTAGCAACTCATTTCTAACATTATCTATGGAATTCTTAATTATATTGTATGCTTGTCTATCGATTACTTTATTATGAGCAATATGATTTCGATTAGTACTAAATTCATAAAATTTCTTAAAGAAACTAATAGATAAGATTTTCGAAAAATATTTTTCCCATAAATCACTCGTATCATTAAGTTGAGATGTTAATATCTTAATTGCTTTGTCTAAATATATTCCTTTAATATTCTTATAACTTTGTTGTTTTCTAAATACTTGTATTAACTCTTTTAATTCATGATTATACTCTGGTTTCCATTCTGATAATTTTAATTTTGTCAATTTCGAAAGATCTGACACGTCAATTGACATCAATGTTTCATCAACATCATTTAATGATTGAATTATTGATTTATAAGTTCCTACTTTAGATCGTTGATCATCTTTCAAATCCTTTAGAACTATCGTATCCCACCAATCAGCGCCAAACACCTTAACCATTACTTGATTTATTAATTCCCTGTAGAGGTTTTCAGTTTCATAAATCATAGGGTAAAGCATTGTTGCAAACACTTGAGATTGTTTATCTATTAACCAAATGCATTTTCCCCATGATTTAAGTTCTTTATCACGATCTGTGTATAAAATATTATTTTTTAACACAATTTTAAATTTTTCCAAAAATGTTATTTGACTACTATTAAGGGATTTTTCTAAATCTGTTATATTAATAAAGTTATTTATACTTATTTCAAGTTGTTTTACTTTGTTGAATGTTTCAAAAGAAAAACCAACAAAGTATTCTTGATTTTCTATATAGAAGTCTGCATAACACTCGTTTCCATTATCAATACTTACCTTTTCTGAAATATCTAATCTATCTATATAGCACTGTTTTGGTTCTACTTTCATTTCCAAAAATGTCATCTTAATTTTTTCTTCAACATACTCAAGATAATCATTTATATCTATTTTATTTTCTACTACAGCAAATTTAACTACTTCGTTCATTAATCCACAACTCCTCAAATAATATATAATTTTATACCATAGCTTTTAAGTTCTTTATATATAATCAAACCCTATCATCATGTTCCCCCCAGCGTCTCTTTTGGTCTAAATTTTGTATTTGATTACATTAAAATATCTATCATATTTTAATTTTTTATACTATAAGATTTTGTGACTAATATTACTAAACTATCCGAACACCATAATGGGTATGTGCATAATAAGATTGTAAATTGCAAGTTCATCATAACGTTTAATAATCCTGATGATGAACTTACAATTTGCTATGTTATTCATGTACTGTTTCTTTTAAGAAATACTCGGTTTTTAATTTAAAATCTTCATATACTTTGCTTTTTAAATCCTTAACCTTAATATCTGAAGTATAATTTACAATTTCATCTTCATTTAGACTAAATCGATATTGATCTACTTCCACCTCATATTTTTGTTCAAATCTAAATATATTATGATCATTTGTAATGTCATCCACTAGATACTCAATATAATCATCGGTTTCATTAGTTTTATATGCTATTTTGCGTGTTTCCTCAATATTTGTATAAATACCTTGTCTATATTTATACTTATACTTTAGTATTTCTTCTAAATAATCATCTAAAATCTCATTAATCATATTGTCGACTATATATTCTATGTCATATTTTAATATATAATTGTATCCGAGTATTTTTTTATCATTGTCGATTAATGATGAGTATTTAATAACAGCTTCTATTTGCTCTTTCTGTTGCTGATCTTTTCTTCTACAACTATATTTATTTAGTAGCATCATAATATGCTTTTTACTAAGAATACCAATTCTATCTTCTACTACATTTATTCCATACCAATCATACCCATAACATTTAGTTTTCGCTGAGCTCATAATATTGCTTGATAACCTATCAATATACTCATCTTCAAATATTTTATCTATTCCATCATATATATCATATATTTTAAGTAGATTCTTAATACAACTTGCATAAACCCCAAAGGAATGATTACCATCACAATAATTTAATATGCTTTTTAACTGCACATTCTTAAATCCACTGTCAACCAAAAATTTCACTATTCCTTTGTTTTGTTCCATTTCATCAATCAATCTAGAAATCCCATGATTACTTAATTCTAATATGCCTTGTATTTTTAACCTCATTTCAGTTTGAATACTTTCACAACATGAAATAAGTAACTTAAAAAATGGAACTATTGAGGTATTATCCTCATCTTTTATTATATCAAGGTATAAATAATTCAATACCTGTAGCTCTTTTTTATCTTCAAGAATCTTATGTAATAAAATATTATCTTTATACTTTGATATATACTCTTTACTATATTCTTCAATATCTTCAGTGTTAATCTTTCTCATTTCCATGTTTTTCTCAATTCTATCTTGTAAAACAATAAAGAAGTCTTCAAGTGAAATATCCTCTATTATTCTAAGTCCATAATTTTTTTCATAGTAACTTTTATCAATCTCTCTCATCTTATCTTTATTAATCCAATACATTTGCAAATTAACACTATTATTACTTTCCTCAATCACATCATTTAATAGACTTCTAATATTAGGATCATTTATACTGTATCCTATAAAAGCAACTTTTTTTTCTGTGAAAATAGAATATGTCCTATAGAACAAATATCTATTTTTAGCTTTAAAATTATTATAATCTTTTTCTGTTATCACAATACTTGAATCTAATTCCATTGGGTTATTATCCATCTTGTCTTTAATACATCCATGTATCTTGTACAACCTGTTTTTACCTTTCAAATCATTCAAAGTCGATAATTTTCTACTTATAACTGAAACATCATTATCCATACAATATTCTATATTTGTATCATAATTTGTTGTAATTATATCTGCTAAATATTCCTTATATTTACTAAAGAACTCTATAATTACCTCGGTTTCATCTGTTTTTAATCTCTTAGATTCATAAGTATTTATTTTATCTATTACCATGCTATGAATATCACTCCCTGAATTCTTCTTAAGTAGAAAATCTACATATCCAGCTAATCTTAAATAATCTACCCCAAGTAAATTATTTAAGATATACTTATTTATGCTTATAGAATTATCAAAACTTTCTGCACTAACAAACGGAAAAATATTTGACTTTATAAGCTCACTTCTTATATTATTAGTATTTATAATCTCAATTAACAATTCCTTCCAACTAGGGTATCCAAATTCCTTAGAAAACCCTGCACCAATAAATAGAGCTAAATTATCATTCAATAAATGATTTGCTATTTGATTAATATACTCTTCTTTATAATCCATTTTCCATCCCCATTAAATTTAATATGGTTTTTGAGAATCTACTCAGTACCCTTTCATAATTGTAAATATCTTTCAATCTATTTAATAATTATCTTTTTATCATATCATTTTTAATTTATCTTTTATATTTTATATTTTTGGGTTTTTTAACTAATAATTCTATAATATTCTTGTATATCCCATATTTTTTTTAATAAATAATGCTCATTTTCCTTTTAATATTTTCTACATATTTACTGATTTTTCTCTTTAATCAGAAAAGAATTACTAAGTGTTTTCTTCTAACACACATAATATATCACCCAAAACTTATAAATGTTGAACTTCTGATTATAGACATTATACGAAGTCTATAAATCCAATGCTAAGCATACTAATCGGCATAAATTAACATCTACTCTTGATTTATCACATTATACTCCAAAATTCACTCTAAAACTATGCATTATTTCAATATTTTTCTTATGTTGCAATTTATTTTCTACTACGCCTAACTCTATATAAAAATATAGAACCTATATCCCTTCGCAGTAATTAATTTGTAAGATGTATACTTTTATTCTAACCTGGTTTGAGATATAGAAAAGGAGTAGCAACTAAGCCACTCCTTTAATTATTATTTCCATTCAAATAAACTTATTTAATTCCTCTAATTCATTTATTTCCAATTCACTCGTTTCCGGTAAATTTTCATCACTTTGAGTAACTTTGAGTATTTTTTCATCACTTTGAATATTTTTAATATTTTTAATGTAAGTAACTTGTGGTGACTTTACACCACTGTTACTCACTATATAATTATAAATTATTTCCTTAATGGAGTTATTTTG
>NZ_KK366008.1:14073-538073 GCF_000686725.1 Clostridium akagii DSM 12554
CCTGTCCAATACACTTTATATGTATTTAGATTAGCATATGGTTTTATAGCATTTAATATATTATTTAAAAATGGAACATATTCTTTAATATGTACAGTAATTATTTTATTATCTATAAGCCTTTGTATATCTTCTTCACTATAATCCTTATTTTCTATATTCTTTATTTTAGTATAGAAATCATAAGAGCCTAATTTTATAGTCTGCAATTTAACAACTTTTCCATTCTGAAACATAGCAAGATTTACTGTTCTACTTCCACAATCTATAATGCATATATCGCCTTTTTTCTGTTCTGTAGTTAAACAAAAATAACTACTATATCCTTCTGGTAATATTAATGTATCTTCTATAGTCACATCTTTATCCTTGCCATTAAATTTCAATTTTATATTCTTATGTTTGTTTATTATATCTAATAGCTTATTTTTATTAGCCATTTGCATTATGGGTAGCATTAAACATAAGTTGGTTTTAATAATATCTTCATTGTTAGCCTTAATGATTGCATACATTAGCTGTGGTATAAAATTTTCCTTATTGGTTTTATCATATTCCTTTGAAAATTCCCCAATGGTTAAGTATGTTATAAATCCATCAATCTCTACACGTTGAAAGCTGTCTTGATAACTTTGATAGTCTGTAGTATATTTACTACTAAACCTGCCTTTATTGGTTCCAATATATTTTATAAAATAGTTTCCCAAATCAATTACTGTACTTTGTATTTCTTTATTCATTTTTAAAACCTCCACATATTTTATTAGTTTTTTCCGATATACAATTTACAATCTTTAGTATAAAAATTTTTTAAATTTTTCTTATGTATTCAAGCAAATATCGCACTCCATTCCTAGCCTGGTAACTCATATTGTTCTCCATATACTAATGCCTGTTCTAATTTATCATAGTCATAAAGTCGCTGTGGATAGTCAGCAAAATTAGTTTTTTCATTATTTTGTGATTTATTAATAAGTGACTTATTGTTTTTTATAGCCCATTTGGTATAGCTGAATATATTCTTTACACCTCTCTGGCTAAGAGAGTATTGATAGCATTCAGCTACTTTGTTAATATCATTATTGGCTTCTTTCAAAAGCTCTGTTGATTGACACTTATTAAACCCTGTAGTTTCTGCAACTACTTCAACATTTTCATTTTTAATTGTTTCCTGTTTTCCTAAAATATCATCAATATACATTTGTCCATTTATAGGAGTATTCCCATCACTATCATTATGTTTAGGCTTTTTTTCTTCTGTTGAGCTAATGGCCTTGCCAGTATTATGATTAGTTTTTAAAATGTATGAATATTCATATCTACCCTTGTTACTTGTCTTTGTTTCTAGGAGTATACATTTATCTTTTAGCTCCTTCCAAACTCTCCTAAAGGCTGTTTCTCCATATCCGCTAATAGATTTAATGTATGCTCTTTTGATAGAAAAATTATCTATACTGGCCAAATGTTGTAGCTTAACATAAAGACCTATGGCTTCAAGAGATAGTCCTAAGTCAAAGATTATTAGATTGTCTATTTTAGTGAATCCTTTAGTATTCATGTTATTGCCTCCTTGGTTATTCTTAGTCAAACTTAGTTAAGTTGTGTTTTTATAATACACCCTTGGTAAAACTTAGTCAAGTGCTTTTTTATAGAAATAATCAAACTTAGTTAAGTTATGTTATAATAGGTATATAAGTATTATTGGAGGATTTCATATGGATAAAAAAAGCAATGATGATTTAACGACTCGACAAAGATATACTGCTTCTTTCGATAAAAATCTATTAGAAAGCTTGAAGAAATTATCAAAAGAAACATCTATTCCTTTAAGCAAATTACTAGATAAAGCTATAATTCTACTAGAGAAAGAATATAAAAAATAAGGTGACTAATTTATAGTTACCTTATTTTTTATATAAATTTATACATGACAAAACGGCCCCAGTATTTTACTATATACCTTTAGGTATATAGTTGTTGTTTATATATTATTTATATATTATTATTAACTATAGTCTTACTAAGTATGTTCGTTTTCAATGTGTGATTTTCAAACCTATGGTTTTAATATGCTGGTGCTGATATGATTGTTACATAATATTGTTAAATTACTAAAAACACTGTTAGACTTAAAAATAGAATTTTTGCTAAAAAAGATTTAATGATTAAACACTGGAAGGCTAATCCAGTGTTTAATCATTTTAGTGTTCTGATCAATTTTTTTATATGTTTTATGCTAGCAATCAAATCACTTTATATTCCCCCCCCACATATTCTTTAACTGATCCAACAATTCCGGACATGCAACTTTCTGTCTCAGTTCTAACAGCATCATATACGTCACAAATAATATTTCCTTCTCCATTTTGTTTTTTTAACGTACATTTTCCGCAGTTACAGCTATCAGTTAGCTCTTTATTAAATATACAGCTGTCTTCTCTTTCCATAATTCTTATTGCACCTATTTGTACCAGGGATAATAAAAATGTTTTTTCATTTTCTACTGAAATACTCATTGATTCATTTTCTTCTGTGTCATCTTCATAGTCTGGATCGTCTTCAGATGCAGCGTAGTTATTCTTAATTTCACCTAAGTTATTATCCATTATTTTTATATTTAAGCCTGCTGCTAAGGCTCTCATTGCTTCTATCCGTGCATGTTCTACTCTATAATGCCATTCATCCTCATTGTTTTCAGTGTCATAATATTCAGTGCCAATTACTATAGCTGTTGCACCTCTTAGACTTTTTGCTTCTCCAATTATTTCATTTCCTAATAAAACTAATAAAGGCATAACTGGTACTCTTGTTTCTTCTGGATTTTCAGGATTTTTAATTATCCTGCTTTGATCTGTTATTTTCATTATTTTCACCTTCTATAATTATCTAGTGTACAAGATACAGAGCACCCTGCCACAGCTTATGCTAGTTTGATTTCTTTTTTTATATACTCATTTTCATGAGCTTTCCCTTGATAAATTTTTGCTCCATTCTTATAAACAAATAGAGTATTAAGCTGTACATTTTTCCACTGATTCCTATACAAAACATCCACTAATGGTTTTGTTGAAAAGAATACTAATCCTTTAGCTCTATAAATGTAAAGTGAATTTATATAATTACAATGAATATACAAATATTCTCCATCGCTTATTAAAAGATTTAATTTCCCATATTGAGAAAGATTCAGTATCATACTTTCTATACACTTTATTTTTACGTTTATATCTGTTATATCCACAGTTTTAGAGCCATTGCTTAGCTCTTTTTCTAAGTATGCGAGTATTCGTTCACTATCAGTCTCGCCATACCCATTTACAGTATTCAAAACACTTAAAGGTATGCTTCCGTTATGGGCCAATAGCCATTCTGTATTATTTATATCCTGGATAAAAGGATGTGTATTTAGATATGATTTCTTTCCAACCGTGGCATACCTAATATGTGCTATTGCTAATCTAGCAGAGATAAATGCTGTTATATTCTTAGCATATTCACTTTTATACGCAGCACAAGGTTGTTTAATCATTGTCAGGTCATTATCATATATCCCTATTCCCCAACCATGGGGATGTCTATTACTATTTCTAAAAAAACTAGCTGCCACTTTTCCTATCTCATATCTTTTATCTGCAGAGAATCCTAACAACATGCACATATTTTCGCCTCCCGCCGATGTGCTAAATCATTACTAATCTCTAAGTAATGATTTAATCCGACTTACTTTATTACTATTTTCTTCTAAAAAATTTAGTATTATATCTTCTCTATTACATAACATCCACTCAACTACATCATAATCTTCACTTCTAAATACAACATGTGTTTTTTCCTTTAACTCAAAAACTGTTTCTTTTCTTCTTTTACCAACTAGCCTCTGAGTAGCAACGTCCCTTATATCTAAAGAGCTATTTTCTTCTATTACAGCTATGCTTATGGCCAATATATTTTCATCTAATATTTTTTCAAAGTATGCATCAACCAAAACCTTTGTATATTCAGCACAAGTTAGCTTTTTTGCTTTCCAAATATTTTTCAAATCTTCCTCGCTAAATAGTGTCTGAAAAAGTTTTTCAGCATTGCCCTTACTTATACCTACAGATTTATTTTTTGAATTATTGAAATCTATTTTATATTGAAATCCATGCTGTAATATCCAATCTTTATTTATTTCCATTGACAAGCACCTCTCAACTTTAATGTTATAATTTATTATAATATAACATTAAAATTGTAATATATCAATGAATTTTAACAATTTTTTTTATCGCCATGTGTTTTTTGAAAATACTTCTATAGCTGCATCTTTATCTTTTTTTCTTGTGAAGGCTATATCTATCAATTTTCTCATGCTGGTTTCATCTCTTCTTCTCACATTTTCAACTGAATTATTAAGCATTTCACCCCTTCTTTTCATTGTATCCGTAGTATTATAATTTTCACTTTCATGTGTTCTAGCCTTCTCTGATGCCATTACAATTCCATTTGCTAGTTTTACATTTGCCTGGATTTGCTTTGCATTTAAGCTACCATTAAAATATCTAAACTCCACAGTATTAGGTGCATTATAGTTTGCTATATTCCTCAAATTTATCCCATAATACCTTGTACCACACACTGAATCAGCTAATCTATTAACATCATCGTTACTTTCCATTCTAAATCTCATATTTGATGCTTCTCTAGCTCTATCAGCGAATGGCATAGCATAATGTTCATGATTTTCTCGTATTCTTCCTAAGTCCCCACCTGAAAACCTATATATAGACTCCTCATATCTTCCGATTAATTTAAAAAATCTTTTCCAGCGTTGTTTTGCTGTGTCTAATGGCTCCATTCCTACATGCACATGTGCGCCTGTCTTGCTATTAACTGTTGCTCCATGTCTCTTTGCTACTTCACATATTTTTTCTATAGATTTCCATGTTTCTGGAGTATCCTTTAAAATTGGAGAAACAAGTTCACCGCCCTCGTCTCCGCTAGATACTGATGAGTCTCTTTCTAATTTCCATTTTCCTTCAACACTAGGCGCATGATACCCTACTCTCTGAGCATTTGCACATATACCTAAAGTATATAGTTCCCTTGCTATTGCATGGGCATTTCCACCAACAAATTCAAGTTCTACACCAAATGTGATTTTACTTCCATTCAAAACATTTTCATATTCATAAGGGACTTCTTCCATTTCTCCTTGCATCATTGATTTAAATGTTTGCTTATTATCTTCGTAGAAGAATCCATCATCTTCTTGATCTAAGCTTAAAGTATTTCTATCTGCCTCATTAATTTCATCAACATTTTCTTGTCCTTCTAATACACTATTACCTGCTGCATCAGCTCCATTGTCATTTCCAACTACTCTTTCATTTAATATTTGACCAATCGCTGTATTAGTAGCATCAATATGTCTACATCCATCCTCATGGCTTATATAGTGCATACAAGTGCATGTTTGTTCTTCATGGTTTACTTCATAGGTATTACCACTTTCAGATGCTACACGAGCAATATCCCTTCTATTAGGATCAAGCGTTACTTGTACTTCTTCAGTTTGTCTTCTTGTCCTGGACTCTATATTAACAGTAATTGTTCGCACCCCATCTAATCTATCTTCTACCCTTTGTACTATTTCTGCATTTTCAGTAGTTATGGCAGCTCCGCCATTAATATCATTACTTGTCCCTGTTCCTGAAGTTCCTCCTGATGTATTTCCACCTGAAGCTAGTGTATTATTTCTTCTGGATTTTGGCATACCTTAACTTCACCTTCTCTTCTGTAAATTTCATTCATTTTGGCATAAAATTCATTGAAATATATTATATTTTTCTCCAACAAATCGTCCCTAGACGTGGTTGTATCACTCAATCTAGCCTCAGATATAACGCCTCTTGCTTGATTGAGTACATATATCTCATGGCCATTCGCAGCTTTAAAAATTTCCTCAATACGCTGTGTTGAGCTCACCCCTATAGTTATAATTTTTATGTCCTTATTTATTTTCTTGCATATATACCTAAAACCAGTTAGATAGCTTTGCCATATGTTAGATGCTTTTAATTGCACGCCTACTACCTGAAAGGAGAATGCTATTGTTTTTATATTACTTTTGCCTATAGCCTCAATCCATCTATCTAAATCTTCTTTTGTAAACCAGACTATATCAGGAATAGCATTTATTCCTTCATCTATCATTTCATTGTATACAACACTTGATCTCTTAATGTTGTATAAATGGTCTATCCGTGGTACGTCTTCATACACTGAAAAATTTGGCGTTATTACAGCCTTAACGTTCATTTTTTTTAGCTCATCATATATTACCTTTCTTTTATCCCAGAAGCCTTCTAACGTTCGATCCTTTACATAGAACTCAACTATTGCTTCTGTTCTTGTATCTATATTAAGGGCTTTACAATATCCTTTTTCTAAATATGATTTATTTATTTTCTCTCCATTTTTAGCGAACATGTTACCCCCATGTAAGGCTATTATAGGCATCATTTCATATTTAGGAATATTAATCATTCTATCCGGCAGTACTGGGATATGGTAGGAGCTCAACTTAATCTCTCTATTATTCTTTAACACTATCCCTGTTCCGCCAATTGAATTAATATATGGAATAGATTCTGGTCTTTTAGCACATAGAACCATACATTTGCTGCATCCTTTATTGCATATTGAAGCTTCACACAAAGAACATCCGCCACAAGTGCCTTTTTCAACACATTTACTACATCTCTTATTGCATAATCCATTCATATTAATTAAGCTCCTTCGCTAAAGACCTTCTGTCGTTTATTCTAAAATTTTCAATTTCGTTAGCTACCTTTGCGGCTGCATTCTTAGTTATTTCATAGTATTCTTCAGAAATATCCGAATTTTTAATAAGCTTAATTTGCCTAATAATAGTTCTACTTAAATTTAAAAATTGCTGTATATCTACTAATTCACATTTAATTTTTTCTTTTGTTTTTTTCATATATTTCCCTCCGTCAGTTATAAATATCAGTTGATGATTCATGTGTCTTTATGCTAAGAATAGCCCTGAAGATCATGAGTAATAATCTTCAGGGCTATTCTTATTTCCTTAATGACAGTAATCTATGTAGATTACTTGATTTATTGATTTATTGATTTATTGATTGAAAGACGAATTAACTTTTTAAAAGAGTTCTCTTTCTATTTTCACCTAAGTGACTGATTACACCATCATTTTCAAGTGCCTCAAGTAACATATTTGCAGTTATTAATCCTATTCTTAAATGACGTTTTAATAAATTTATGTTGATATTTCCTGGATACTTCCTGAATAAATCTACAGCTTGTTCTTTTAATTCAGCTTTTCTTTCTAGTTCCTTATATTCATCTTCTGTGTATACACTATCTAGCCAATATTTAAATTCATTTTTTCCACCACATTCACATTTTTCCGGTAGAATTTTATGATTTTCTTTAATGTCACTCTCGACTAAATTTCTTTCTTTTTTGCATTTTAAACATTGTACAACAAAACAATTACTCATAAGCGTGTGAGTTCCTAACTTATCTACTACCTTTATAAGAATAACTCGATCACTACTCATCTTAAATCCATCCTGGAGAACCAACTCTCCAATAATGTTAATTTCTCCTACTAAAAACTCTCTGCCTTGATCATCCTTTGCAAAATATTCTTCTGTTTCTTCATGTAATTCTGCAACATAATCCTTTTCCTCCACTTCAGCTAATACTTCTGTCTCAGCATGATTCCTCAAAGTAAATTTATCTATACATTTTACTTTTATTACTTTTTCCATTTAAAAACCTCCATAAATCTAAATTTTATTTAATGAACAATATTTTCAAAGGCTGCAGCACCTAATCTCAACATTGTTCACAATTATGTTTTTTAAGGTAATCCTCAAAAGTATCAACATCATAAATCTCATTATAATAAACTATTAATTCTTCACCAAAAGCAATATCACGTGCAGCATAACGGACATCTAACCAAGTTTCCATTCTATGTACCACAGTTGCATTAATTGAATGACTCATAAAACGAGTATCATCTAAGTTTAAATAGTACAAACCGGTTGACCGGTGCATATAAATATATTTTGATATACTATCAAAACTTACAGCAGGGATACTACTTTTTAAATTTTCATAATCTTTCGTTGACCAAACTTTTGTTGTCAAATCACTAAATTTCCATAGCACCTTCCCTTCTTTTATTTGCTCACCAGCAAATAAGCCAATTCCCCCCTCACAGGACTTACCTAAAAATGTCTTTACAAATAACATAAAGATACCCCCTAAATTTCTTTTTCATAAATAACACCTTCACATTTGCAAATATTACTATGTCCCTTACAAATTGGACAATAATTTACATTATCCTTGGAATCACTTTGATTCCAAGCATCAACTATAGTAGCAATGCACTTAAACTTGGATCTATTTAGAATACCTTTAGCATTTACAATCCCATTGACACCATCTTTTACAGCAAAACATACTAGCTTGCTGCAACTATTTTTAATACCACCCTTTCTCGCAACTTCCAGCAAATTCGAAGCTACTCCACTATTTCGGAACCTAGGTAATACTATTAATTCAGAAATATAAAGAATATCACCAGTTAAAGAACTCAAATAACTTTGTGCCTTTGGATACTTTTTTACCAAATCTAATTTATTGAAAATTGAAAATTGAATATATCCTAAAATACCTTCAGAATTACAAGCTACAAAGCAATATTTATTGCTTTCTGATGCTACTTTAGCATACTTTGACATAATATAATTCATATCTGTATTAAAGTTTTTATATATCATGTCACATATTACAGAAAGGTCAGTTTCTGTAATAAATGGTCTAATATAAAACTCTATGCTATTATTTAAATTATTAAATTTAGTATATCCATTGCCAACATTCGCACCTAATCTTACTATACTCATATCTTAATTCCTCCTAAACATTTTGTTTCGCATAATTCTCATAATATCTGGTTTTTATCTTTGTATGACGAACTAACTATTAAGAAATTCTACTATTGAATTTAAATCTTTTAAGAAGTTTCCACCGTTGTTTTCAACCATTGTTCCTACTTGGTCAAGTGACTTTATTTGGTCTTCATCAAACCAGATAGTGTTTTGCTCGTCACCAAAATCATGTGTTAAATAACCAAATATAGTTTTAAATGGTCTTTTATTACTGTCATCAGCAACTTCTGCAATACTATAAACACCTTTCATCCTTGGTGTTATTACATAAAGGCAATAGTCACAATTTTCTCTTTGTTCCATTTCTTCTTTTTGGCACTCTGGAGTCCAAACTTCAACTACTGGATTGAAGTATTCAATTTTCAAAAATGCTATTATTGCATCTCTCCATTTGCTTTTATTACAAGTTCCACCTAAAAATACTTTTTTCATTTTATATATTCCTCCATCCTTTTTATTTTTTCAAAAAGCGATTCATTTTCACACGTGTATGATTATTCTTATCTATGTTTGAATAACAAATAAAGAGCTGTAGATACAGCTCTTTATAATACTTTATTTATTAGGTTTATTTAGTTTTGAAATAACTGTAACGTTAACTTTACTTTTAGTTTCTCTTTTATTTGAATTATCTGATTTAGTTTTAGGGTTAGCCTTTGCCTTCGGTTTTATATTATTATCCAGTCTAAATGGTTTTTTACCATTCACTGGTGTATCCGATTTTGCAGTATTATCATTAGCTTTTTGGCTAGGAGATTCACTTTTAGTAGTTTTAAAATTATTTTTCATCCCTTCTTCAGTATTGCTATTGTTTGGTGAATTACTTCTCAGGTTATTTCTTTCGCCCATATTTGGATCTGAATTAGCCTTATTTGTGGAAGCATGATTAACATTTGGTGCACTTTCATTATTGTTGTTTTTGTTGTTATTATTTAGGCTGTTTCTTAAACTTGGTCTGCTTTCTTTAGCTTCATTGTTCTGTGGATTACTGTTAGTATTGTCAGTACCAGTATCATTTTTTACTCTGTTAAGTTTCGAACTTCCCACAGCAGTAGTATCTTTTACATTATTTTCACCGCTATTATTTTTTGATGAATTTTGTCTTAACTTAGTCCCGTCATTAATTTTTATATCGTTGTTGTCTTTCCTATTAGGGCTTTCACTTTGTGACGCATTTGAGGTAACTTCTTTACTTTTATTATTTAGGTTATCTCTTAAACTTGGCCTGCTCTCTTTAGTTTCATTGTCCTGTGGATTACTGTTAGTATTGTCAGTACCAGTATCATTTTTTACTCTGTTAAGTTTCGAACTTCCCACAGCAGTAGTATCTTTTACATTATTTTCACCACTATTATTTTTTGATGAATTTTGTCTTAACTTAGTCCCGTCATTAATTTTTATATCGTTGCTGTCCTTCCTATTAGAACTTCCACTCTGTGATGCATTTGAGCTACCTTCTTTACTTTTATTATTTAGGTTAGCTCTCAAATTGGGACCATTTCCTTTAGTCTTATTATCCTTGTCATTTCCTTTATCTTTGGGCATAGGGTTACCTTTTTCGTTACTATTGTCTTTTATATTATTATTTAAATTATTTCCAGAATCAGATGATGGATTTTCAGATTTTTCATCATGTCTTTTACTTGGAAATACATTTCCTACTTTGTCGGCTACTTTTCTAATTCCATTTGCAGCAACACTAGCTGTAGATCCTACAGCAGTTCCTGCGGCATGTGCAGTAGCTCTTGGAGCACCAGCTATTACATTGGATGTTTTTTCTGCAAATTGCCTTGATTTATTATGAACAAAATTTTGTGGTATTACGTGTCCTGATTTTATGCCTTTACCTGCTATACTTATTAAGTTAAATATTTTCTTTCTAAACATGTACATACAAACATATATAGATGTTTGTATTATTAAAGCAATAAGCCATCCACAGTTTGTTGCCTTCTGAAAATCTATCATGATTAGAGAGTCCATTTTTGTCATAAGAGCAAGCATAAATGTTGTTATGACAATGCCCAGCTGTGTTTCAAATATTCTTTTAGCCAAGTTTTCGATTATAGTCATGCCTCCAAGTTGTGGAACCATAGCAAGTAAAAGAGCTACCATGGAAAGCAGTATACAAAGTATGGCCATTACCTGAAACGCTATTTGCACTAAGGCTATTAGTAGCAATATTCCAGCCTTTAATAAGGTTAATATCAATATAATAAAGGTTTGTGCTATCCTTGCTGTTCCTGCATCTTTTGAGAAAATACTACTGTCCTTACTATTAAGGTTATCTATATAACTTTGACGGTCACTGGAACTAGAATCTTGACTTAAAATTTTCTCCTGGTCCTGCTCTGTAAGTTTATTATTAGCTTCCATCATCAGCCAAGGTTCATGCACTAAAGAAAACCATAAATTACCTGAAACATCTGCAGCATAGCTTTGGGTGCTTTCAGAATTATTTATGGCCACAACTGCTTTAGCTCCAATAGTTTTTGCAATTTCAGTTGAATTAGTAATTACAGCACTTGTTTCTGTTGTTAGAAGAAATGAAAGCACAATAATAAACAGTAGTTTAAGTATTTGTGTAAATATCTCTACAGTATTTCTCTTTAGTAGCTGTTGAACTAGATATATAGCGATAAAAATAAAAGCTACTAAAAATAAATTATCGAAAATACCCGCCCTAAGTGATTCTTGCATGTTGTTAATTATATCTTTGAATAGATCTGCTACATTAGTATTAAAACAAAAATAAAAGGCTGCAACACATATATACGAAATCATACTCATTAAGTAAAATAATATATTTGCAATTCCGTTTGTTCCCTTCTCAAATATATCAAGTGCTCCAAGGGTTTTTATATCCAGGTAGTAATTATTTCTATACTGTGAATTTAGCCACTTTCCATTGGCAGAAGTTAATTTATCAAAGGCATCTATTGGACTTATTCCTGAGTCCACACTGGCAGCATGTGCAGCATTTCCTAGTACACTAGTAATAACTATAAGAGTTGTTATACACAAGGTTATTCTAAACAACTTTTTAAAAGTTAGTTTCTGCATTTTAAAGGATAATTTCAATAAGAAATTATTAAAATTATCCTTTAACTTAATAATATTAATTTTCAAATCATCACCCCATTTTACTGCTTATCGTATTTATCTAAATTGAATTCTTTAATTAAAGTTATTAATAATGTTGGATAATCCGGTTCTGTTGCATACCCTGCGTCTTTAAGTGCATTTGCCTGGGCTATATAATCTTTTGCACTGAAAACACCATGATCTTTATAAGTAGAATTTTCAGCTAAGAATTTGCCATGATCCATAACACTATCCTGCCAGGTTGGATATACCCTGAATTTATCTTCAATTGTTTCTGTCATGCCGTTATATACCTCACTTGTTTGCATTGATACAGAAGGACCAGTCCAGTTGTAAGCTTTTATACCAAATAAATTATTGGCAATTTTGGTAAGCCCGGATTTTCCCCAACCAGACTCTAAAATGGACTGTGCAATAGTAACAGACGGGAATACACCATACTGATGGAAAGAATCTATGGCTGGCTTTGACATAGCATCTAAAAACTGCTGCTCTGTCATATTTGGCATAACTTGCTGTATTCCGCCATATGGATCTCCATTTGACTGTGCGTCTGCTGATCCTCCTGAAATCAACGTAAAAAAAAGAAGCATAAAAAATATGCTTCCAAAGAAAAAGGTTATACCACTTATAATGATTTTTTTCTTCACCTGATTCACCTCTTTGTATTATTATTAATAACAAAGTGCCATTAACTTAATTTGATTTCCTTTTACTTCATAATGTTTAGCTGTTTTAGTTTGCTTTATAAACTTACCTCCAAGGGCCATTATAAGTTTTTCCATTTTTAAATTTATCTTTGACCCCATAATAAATTTTGTATATTCCTCATTATTTTTATTAAATACTTTAACCGTATATTCAGTTGCTTTCATTCTGATCCTCCTGCTTATTGTCTTTAGTTTTTGGTGTTGTATCAAATGCTTCTATAAGGTCATCAAATACAGCATCAAAGGTTAATACATCTACACGTTTGTCTAAATCTTGGAATAGGCACTGCCTGTTTTCTAAGCCAATAACCAAATTTATATTTTCTTCTGTTACATCCATATTCATATATTCAAGCATTCTCTTTGCCTCGTCTGTATCATCCGTATGAAAGCAAAACTTATAAGATATAGTATTTTTTACTGCATCACTTGGTATATCCAGAACACTATGTCCATTAAAAATACAGCCTGTAAAAAGACTTCTTCCCATTCTTGCTAAGAAATCATACAGTTTACGTCCTTCACTTGTGACCTTCAGGAACCAGGACTCATCAAATAATACTATTGAAAAAACATTCCTTTGTGTCAATGCAAATTTCTTAGCAAAATTACCAATAACCATAATTAATACCGCTGATAAGGTTTCTTCTTGGGAATAATCTTCTTTTGGAGTGTCAGGGCTTGGTAATTTTAAATTTTCTATTTGAAGAATATTTAATCTATTATCAAGATTTAAGGCTTTCTCTTCTCCTTTACCAAATAGAAGTTTAGACATACCAACACTCTGAAGTAAATTCAGCTTTCTTCCAAGGTTCCTAGCTGCTTTACAAAGGTCGTCCTTTTCATTAAATTCACCTAACATCTCAGCTAATTTACACATAGATCGCTGTTTTTCATTTTTAATTTTTGCAAGTGACTCCCCAAGAGCAATAAATTCATCATCTTTTGGGTTTAGCTTGTACAATTCTGTAATAACATTATTAGCAAGTTCACAAGCAGCTTCTATATTATCTCTATACACATTAAATGGGTCTAGCATACCTCTATATTCATCTTCTGAAGATAATTTAATATTAGAAATATAACCCTCAAGCCATGGAAATGCATGTGTCCAGTGATCTCTTTCGCCTTTTGGATCAAAGATTAGCCCAAAGGATCCATGCATCACATGAAGTATAGTTAAAAGATTAGCATTAAAGCTTTTTCCATAACCTAAGTTCCCGAAAAAAGTTGTTGCAGCTGATTTATTCTCAAGACATGCCCTGGCCATATTAAGGAATACATCTTTCTTTATTTTTCCGGTTGTGCCAATATAAAATCCATTTGTATCACCTAATTCTTTGCTTGCTCCTAACATAGACCCTGCCAGCATCTTGCAGGGCAAAGGCATAATGAAATCTTTTAAGTACCTCCCCGCACCAGGAATAAATTCCATGAATAATTTATATTGATCTGTTAGAGATCTTATAACCGTGAACTCCATATCCTCATAAGTACCTTTTATAAAATTAACTCTTCTTTCTAGTTCTTCTTCTGAATCTGCTGCAATGCAAAATGTAATTGAAGTTCTACATATAGGTAATTTATTTCCTCGTATATCAGCTTCAAAATCAGTTGTCTCATCTTTAGCGTCAAGTAGATCCTCTGGTATTTCTTCTCCAGCTTCATTTGCATTAGTAATTTGAGAATTTATTTCTTTCTTTTTGTTACTAAGTACTGTTCTACTTTGATAATCTGTAAGCCTATCAATGTGTATGCATACCTCAGTTGGTATTGTGTAATCCTGAAGCATAAAAATATATTCACTACCTGGAAATTCTAAAGCATCGGGTATGCAAGCTATACTTAAAAAACTCTGATAGCTTATAGATTTATCATCATGCTCTATTTCTAAATATCTTGGTTTTTGAGGATTTATTCTGCCTTCAAATAGGCTTTCAACCCTTGATTTAATTGGTTTATATGTTTTTGAATTTAATATTTCAACTTCTGGTTTAAAATTTTTATTTATCTTTACATCCATGTTTAGTCCACGAAACATAACCCGCCTAAACAACCACTGAAGGTTTTCATCATCTAAATATTTTAAAGTTAATCTTTTACTCTGTTCATTAAAGAATGAATCACAAAGCCTTTTAAAATTTGCTATACGTGATTTTAGAATCATCCTTGAATCAAGCCCTAGTACATTATTTAGAGCATTCATAGGATCTTTAAGAAAATATTCTGCTATGTCTTTAGTTTTCTTTAGTATGTCTTCCTCATCCTGTGTTGTTAATTTTGTTATTATATAGGTTTTGAAATCATTAGCATTCCCGTTTTCTTCAATTTTTTTAGTTAAATACTCTTCTGTCATATTTGTATGAGTTAACGCAGCATCATACAAAGGATCATTTTTATCCAGGTTACTTCTTAGAATATCATAATTTTTCTTGATATCTTGGCTTACTGGAATTATCAATATTTTTGCTTCATAGGGTATATTAGAAATAAATCTAATAATATTATATAAAATTTTTATTTTTGATTCTCTGCTTCTGTTTTCATAGTCAAAACCTTGAATTTGAAACGCTCCCCAGCATCCATCATCTGTAAAAATCATATTGCCTTTATAATAATTTATGGGACATTTATACATATTAATTCCTCGCTTTCCTTGTCTAAATTAAGATTTTACATACTTTCTTAATTAGCATAAAAAAAAGTAAAGCTAACCTGCAGCTTTACTTTTTTTATAAATATAATATTTATATTTATTTTAATTTTATGATTCTCTAAAATTAGAATTAGCAAATCTTATTTCTTTTGGTATTTTCCCTTGTTTAAATCGTTCATACACATTATTTTTCGTAAACCTGTAAATTGTATAATCTATAGCATACTTCCAGGGTTTTTTGCCATCTAATTTTTTCTGTCTCATATATTTTGATATAATATACGGTACTAGAACATACTTTAGAATGGGTGGTATGATGCTTAAAAATGGAAGTATTCGTCCTATTAATAACATTAACAAAACAAAAATAAAAAAGTAAATTGAAGCATATAAATTAACTGGTATTGGTAGTTTGAAATTTTGAATAGTATAGATTTTCTTCTCTATATTATTCATTTTATTGTAGCTTCTTAGTATAATTCTATCTTGCATTTAATCAACTCCTAGCATACAGGCTTTAGGGCAGCATAGTTACACCTATGCTACCCTAAAGCCCCATATATAATTTTAAACTAATTAATAATAATCAGTTTAAGTACCATTTGCAGTGATTGATCTAATCATCTTGATACATCTGCAAATTACTAAGAAAATAGCATTTAACCATCTCCTATCTACAATTAGCCTTTTACTGTATTCCACAAAGCAGTACCCACACTCTGAAGCCCTGTAGGGTCCTTAATTATACCAAGAACAATAACACCAATTAATATTGTTACAACAATCCCTACAACATTTCGCTTAACCAGGCATCCAACAAGTGCAAATGCAATGAAAACAACTGCTACCCAAAAGATTTGATCTAATGCATAGTTACCAAAATTTTGTCCATAATTTGGACCAGCTGCAAAAACATAATTTGGTACTAGAAAACACAATCCAAGTATTAAAGATACTACCTTACTAAAATTACCTCTGATTTTTTCTTTCATTTTTCTGATTTTTTTCATTTTAAATTGCCTCCCCTATGGTTAATTATTTAGTATATTAATACTTCTTGTATTAAGCTGATTTATATAATACTTACCGTCTTTGTCTGTGATTTTAAGATTAAACTTCTGTGGTAATTCATTACCATTAACATCTTTTACGTTAAATTCAACAATAGCCAAGTAAACATTTTGACTCTTGGTGCTATAAGTTGTTATTTTATCAAGCTTGTCAAAGGTATATCTACCATTTAACGCATTAACAGTTTGTCCTTTATCTAAATCCAAGAAATATTCAACTTGGGTTTGATTTTGTTCATAGTAAGCTTTGAAAAATTGATTCAAGTCATTTTGTACAGCAGAATTTATATTATCTGAAGCACTGTTGCCGTTATATGAATTACTATCCACATAGCCTTTTGTTGGTGCTGCAACAACTGCCGGTACATCCTCAACAACAAAGTTATTGGTGTATGCCACTGGTACGTCTAAATACACGTCATTTTCAGATATATTATATTGAATATTATTAGGGTCCATCTGAGGAACACTTGTATTTGGTGTTTTATACTGTACTCTAAGGTACACAAAAACATCATATTGAGTATCGCTGTACTTTTTAATGTCATAAGCCTGGCTATATAACACTGTTGTATAGTCATTATCATCAAATTTTATGCTTTCTGCTAAGTCTTGAGTCATGTATTTTAAAGTTCTCTGTTTGTAACTGACATCATCCTTTGGAATGTGAGTCATATAATCTTTTGCAAAATTTTGTGCAAAAGAAAAAGCCTTATTCTCAAAGGCATTTGAAGTAGAAACTTGCAACATGAAATTATCCTCTTTCTTTTGCATTGCTGATACTGGATCAGGTCTTATTAAGGTTATTGTTCCCCTTATAAAGATAAAAGCTAAAACTATCCATATCAGTATTCTAATCACTTTTAATCCTGTTGTTTTATTCAACTTATTATCTTTACTGTCTTTACTGTTTTTTATTTTAATGTCGCTTTTACTTTTCAAATTATTTGAATTGGTTTTCTTCCATTTATCAAACAAAGCAGTCCCTCCTTATTAAGAATCATTATTTGTTTACTCTTTCCTTAAACTCCTTCCCAGCTTTAAATAACGGAACCGTTGATGCTGGTATAGTTATTTCTTCCTTTGATCTAGGATTTCTCCCTTTTCTTTCAGCCCTTTTTCTTGCTTCAAATATACCAAAGCCAACTAATTGAACCTTATCTCCCTTCTCAAGAGCTTCCTCAACACTTTCTATAAATCCTTTTAGAGCTGCTTCAGCATCTTTCTTTGTTAAATTGCTCTTTTCAGATATACTTGTAATTAATTCTGGTTTATTCATATGGCACCGTCCCTTTTTATATTTTTATATTTTTATATTTTAAAAGTGAAAATTAAATTTATCTTTTTTATTACTTTCTTTTTTAGCCGGATTAAGACTATTTAATTTAATATCAGCTGTATCTATTTTTTCATCTTTGTCAGGTTGCACATCTTCAGTATCAACTTTTTCTACATCCTCCTTATCTTCAGATTGTTCAATAAGCATAGTTCCTTGATTAGTTTCTATGTCTTTTAAGTTTTTATCATCATCAAAGTAATATGCTTGAAACTCTAATGTCTCAGCTCCTGCTTTATATAGAAATCTACCCTTTATTTCAGGAAGATTTGTTGCTAATCTATTATTTAAAACTATTTCTGAAGCTGAAGCATCTGCGAACCTTCCACAAATTCTAACCGGTACATTGTTTTTTATCTGACCTGTTATAACTTTGGCATCCGGTCTTTGTATTCCTAGAATTAAATTTATGCCTGTAGCTCTACTAAGTCTTGCCAAACTTGATACTTCCTTTTGTATTTGATCAAGCATTTCTTTTTCTTCCTTATCAGCTCCTGTTTTGTCCATAAGTTCAGCCAGTTCATCTACAAATACTCCTATTCTGCAGAGATTTGTATTTTCTTTACTGTTGTATTCAGCTAAATTCTTAGCACGGGCAGCTCTAAATAGCTCTAATCGATTAACGTTCTCTGTAGTTAATAATTTTAAAACTTCAAGAGCTCTTTCTTTTTCTGTTATAACTTCGCCATACTTTTCATAGTCAAGGCCAAACTCTACACCGCCCTTAAAATCCAGCATATAAACTCTGCAACCCTTTAATATAAACTGCCATAAAATGCATCTAAGTATTACACTCTTACCAGAGCCTGTTTCACCTGCTGCTAAAACATGTGGCGTTTTATTAAGATCTATTTGAATGACTCCTAATTGATTTTTTCCTATGGCTACAACACCATCTTCATTTATTAAGAATTCATCCTTCCAAGGTACAAATTCATCAACCTTAACATTTCCTGGAATAGCTTCTATGTTAATCAGCGTTTTTTTCTTTCCCTGTTCAATTTTAATAATTGTACAGTTTAAAGCTGTTTCAATATCTGATTTACGCCCTTTCCATATATCAAGGTTAAGACTTGATGAAAATATATAGTTTATTATTTTACCATCCCCCTTAGCTATCACTTGCTTCTTAACTAAGTAAGGATAGCTGCCATCTTTATTTTTAAAGTCCACTTTCTTAAATAGTTCTTCATTTTTACTATTACTGTTAAATTTACCTATAAAATTTAAATAAATAACTGGCATTATAAGCAATCCATAATAAACAACGTAATATATAATGATTGAATGGACTTCCGTTAGTGTTTTAATTTTCACCTTAAAACAAACAGCTACAATTGTTATTAAGATGCTGACTAAAAAGCCAATAAAAAAAGGCAGCTCTTTTAGTTTTTTAATTCCTAAAAAAGCTGACTTAAAAAAATTGCCAACTGCTTTAAATATGCTTACCAGCATATTTTCAATCTCACTATTCAATTGATTTTCATTCATACTTTAATATCACCTACACTTTAATTTTACTATTTAAATATATTTTTGTAGTACTAAACTTTGTATGCCTCATTGCTTTTTGGACTGCTATATTAGCTCTATACGCCCCAACCTCATTTTTCTTCTCTTTATATACTAATTTACAAAAAGCTCTTCTCAAATCATGACATTGAATCCCACTTTCTAAAGCCTTATGCATTATATAATCTTTTGAGTAAAATACTTTTTCTTCAGTGCTGCTTTCTAAATGTTCTTTTAAACTTTTTTCTAAATAATTATCTCTAAGGCAATTTATAACTGCACTTTTTCCTCCTTTACCATTACCATCACAAACATTAATTTTAATTCCTGAAGGGCTTATTTCTATATCTCCTTTCTTAAGATTGGCTAATTCAAAAACTCTAAGACCACTTACCAAAGCTAGTCTATATCCCAGCTTTAATTTTTTATCCCTTATAACATTTATCTTCTTCAACATTTTATTTAACTCTTTTACTTCATTATGTTTCCTTGGGCCAGTATGTTTTGATGCTATTGTTTCTTTTAATACTTTTTCTTCAGGAATATCCATATAAGGTTTAAGTCTTCTAAGACCATTTACAACTGCTGAAGCTTCTGTTTTAAGTTTCAATTTTTTTAACCCATTTACTATGTCTTGATTTTTTATGTCTTTTATTTCTGCTTCTCTGGAATATATTCTAGTTAAGAATCTATCCAAAGAATTAACATATGTCTGCCTAGTTTTTCCTCTAAGTTCCTCTTGCTCTAACTGCTCCGTATAGATTTCTAATAGCTCTCTTACTTTCAATCATATCTCTCCTTGCTCCTTATACTTCTTTCTCCTTTAAACTTGATATTAATTCAAAGGTTTTTCTATTTATTACAATCCTTCTAACCCTTGGTCCATTATCTATATAGACCTTTTGAGTTAACCGCCCTTCATCGCTATCTATTAGATGCAGCTTATTCCAACAAATTAGCTTGTCTGTATTTTTCTTATAAGGATTTTTTGAAAACAGTGAAAATAATACTTCTTTACTTACAAAAATAGAGTTTTCTTTTACTAAAGGATCTTTACTCTCCTCCGGAATTTTAACAGTAAGTAAATGATTCACTATAGCTATATACTCTTCAAAATAGACATCTAGAAGGGTCATGCTAAATCCCTTATTTCTTCCTTGTCTTGCTTCCTTATGTTTTTTAATATCTTATATACATCACCTGGACCACTACATCCATACTTTTTCATTGATTTCTCAATTAAAATTTTATCCTCTTTAGAGCCATGAATATGATTTCGTAGTAACTTTGCTAGAGTATTAATTTGTTTTTTTGTGTATTCCATTATAACCACCCCGTAATAGTAAATTCTGTGCTTATATATTAGTATTTCATAATATATACTATAAAATACCTACTAAAAGTAAATACGTTGATATCGCAATATATGGCGCATATGACATAGTATCTTTTACATTTGCCTTTCTAAGAAGCAATAATATTAATGAACCAATTGCACCAACTACAAAACTTATAAATATACCTAATATACTAGTAAATCCCCCAATATATAGTGCGGTTATTGCAAGTATTTCTACATCACCCCAATTAAATACTTTTAAGGTTACAGCAATAGATGTTAATATTAGGCTTCCAACAATTCCAATTAAATAAAACACCAAATATCCATTATAATTAGCTAGATTAACAACTAAAAACATTAATCCTGCTGCTAAAAATATAAGAGATATAAAGGTGTACACAGTTTTTGAATACGCATCTATATATCCACTTACTATCAGATAAATCATTAAAACAGTATATTTACAAAAATTAAAGCCCATTGAATATTTTATATACAATAGGCCAACTAAAATACCTGAAGTAACGCTAACAACTAGTCTTATCTTAGGGTTATCCTTTATCTGTTGAGTATCATTCTTATTTATATAGTTTATACATATATTTAATAAACTATATAATATAAAAAACATACTAAGCATTATAGGTATTAATATAAGCATCCATCTCCTCCTTTAAGGCTCATTAACCTCAACTAAATATACATGATAATGATATATAACCTTGCACAGTATAGAATCAAACAATAAGCTATTCCTGTAATTATTGAAATTAAATATATCCTGTGAATTTTTATTTATATCACCCTTTCATAAGAATGCTAAAAGCCTAACAATAAAATTAGCTGTCAGGCTTTTATATACTTTAGTTATTTAATTATCATCAAGAATTGTTGTTCTAAGTCCTTCAAAAATATCTCCTGTTACAATAAAGTCTGCAGTAGTACTTGAATTTTTGTTTATTGCGCTATTTGTAGCGATTACGTCCACAGTATACTGCTTTTCAGATATTTTTCTAGGTACATTAAATACCACATCTGTTTCTGATGTAGCCTGTGGGTTTATATTCATAGTTCGGTTTAAGCTTGAATCAATTGCTGAAAGTTCTGGTGGAAAAGTTATATTAAGTTTATCCGCATAGCCTGTTGTGTATATCTTAAGTATTGCTTTTTGTCCTGCTTCTAATGTTGGTGTTCCAGTAAATGTTGGTGTATCATAAGGAACTATTTGAGCTGAAACGCTCAGTAAATTAAATTTTTGTGATTGTATTTTACCTATATTCCCAACGTTGTCCTGGGTGTAAATATCAACATTTAAATCGGCACTTTTAAATAAAGCGTAAGCATCTGTAGTTGGTAAAGTCCACTCTCCATTTACATTAGTTAAGTTTATTACTTTTGCAGCACCTTCCTTACCAGTTGGGTATAATTTTGCATAAACATTTTTAATACCCGAACCTTTATCAAATAGATTAGCCACAGTACCACTTAAATTTAAATTTTTATCTAAATTTAAAACAGTGCTCACATTTCTGTCTACAGCATCATTATTATAATCAGCTACACTATCAAAGCCTGGTGCTATACCATCTACTTTAATCCATTTTCCACTATCAGCATAGTTCTGCAGATATTCATTATTGCTGCTATCGATAAACGAAGTTTTATAGTAAAGTTTATAACTAGATCCATCATTCTTGGCTTGCATATGGTGCGTTGTACTTATATAGTTATTACCACTTGCAACTGAATCACTTGCTTTATCACCATTGTTTAAAAAGTTGAAATTACTTGAATATTCACTTCCTGAATTATAGTGATTATTTAAATCTGCATATTGCACAGATGTATTTGAAGTTAATATCCCATCTTTAGCAAGTGCTAAATACGTTCTTGAGGGATATATTCCATATGCTGAAGTAAAATATCCATCTGTATAAACTCCTATAACACTACCTGGCTTTACCCAATAATTATTACTGTCTTGCTCATAATCGAACTGAGTAACATTTAAGCTATTATTATTAGGTACTGGATTAAATATCTGAAATACACCACTTGTTGATGTTCCTACATTCCCTGCAACATCAGTGATTTCAGATTGTACTTTCCATTGTCCTTGACCGTTAAGAGTAATGTTTCCTGCTGTATCTCCAGTAGTATAACTGCTCCATGCTCCCCATGTAGTTCCATTATCTGAAGATGTTTTATATCTCCACTTACTTACTCCACTTCCTCCGCTATCGCTTGGATTAAATGATGTTGTTACGTTAGTGTTTGTCCAGTTCTGTGAGTTTGGTGTAAATACTCCTGTTGGTGCTGTGGTATCTATCAAGTAAGTTCCACTTGTTGATGTTCCTACATTCCCTGCAACATCAGTGATTTCAGATTGTACTTTCCACTGCCCTTGTCCGCTAAGCGTAATGTTTCCTGCGGTATCTCCAGTAGTATAACTGCTCCATGCTCCCCATGTAGTTCCATTATCTGAAGATGTTTTATATCTCCACTTACTTACTCCACTTCCTCCGCTATCGCTTGGATTAAATGATGTTGTTACATTGGTGTCTGTCCAACTCTGCGAATTTGGTGTAAATATTCCTGTTGGTGCCGTGATGTCTATTTGATAAGTTCCACTTGTTGATGTTCCTACATTCCCTGCAACGTCAGTGATTTCAGATTGTACTTTCCACTGCCCTTGTCCAATAAGAGTAATATACCCAGCGGTGCCACCTGTAGTATAACCGCTCCATGCTCCCCAGGTAGTTCCATTATCAGAAGATGTTTTATATCTCCATTTATTTACTCCACTTCCTCCGCTATCGCTTGGACGAAATAAAGTTGTATCATTTCCATTGTTCCAGTTCTGCGAGTTTGGCATGAATACTCCTGTTGGTGCCGTGATGTCTATTTGATAAGTTCCACTTGTTGATGTTCCTACATTCCCTGCAACATCAGTGATTTCAGATTGTACTTTCCACTGCCCTTGTCCGCTAAGCGTAATATTTCCTGCGGTATCTCCAGTAGTATAACTGCTCCATGCTCCCCATGTAGTTCCATTATCTGAAGATGTTTTATATCTCCACTTACTTACTCCACTTCCCCCGCTATCGCTTGGATTAAATGATGTTGTTACATTAGTGTTGGTCCAGTTCTGTGAATTTGGTGTAAATACTCCTGTTGGTGCTGTGGTATCTATCAAGTAAGTTCCACTTGTATAAGTTCTTGCATTACCTAAATTGTCACTCGCTTGAACTTGAACTTGATAAGTACCTTGCCCACTTAAATTTAGATTTGATGACATGTTAGCTGTAGAACTTGCTAATTGTTCTGGCGAACTTCCTAAAGTTCCATTTGTTGTATGTGTAAAAGCTGAGCCATCAAAATCCGAATGAATAGATGGCAATATCCAATCTGAATATTGCCATCCACTATTATCTTTATTATAAGCATATCTATATTTTTGAATACCACTTCTAGTATCATTTACATTTATACCTACATTTACATTTTTGTTTCCCCATGAAGATGAATTTGGAGATACACCAATTGTCGGTGCATCTCCATCAGTACTAATAGTTTCAGTTGAAATAGCCCAATAATTAGAAGTTCCAATTCCTGTTTTATCTTCGGGTAACATCCAATTGCCATTTAGACTATATTCATTATTTCTTATTGAGTAATTTCTGTTATCTTGAAAAAACTGTGTCCAAAAAAGACCACCTATTCTTAAATACTCTGAAGCTTCAGTAGAGTTACCTCTATTTACAGATTGAATAGCAATATCATCACTCGAAGCATCTGTATACCAAGGTACTATACTCGGTGGAGGATTGTTACTTGTAGGCTGTGGTAGCCAATATTTTGTGAATGTATCTGTACCTCCAAATGATATATAACTGTGTCCAATTATTTGTGTCCAATCCCCATCATAATATTGTTTTCCCCAAACTGTTACACCTAAAATATCATTTGGTTTACACCATACTGTATTTCCTATTCTCAAGCCACCATACTCAACAGCAGAACCATTAGTACTCATATCATCGGTATTCTTCCAGCCATCTAGTATTGGTGAAGATAATGTACCTATAGCATGAGCTGAGGATACATTTAAATTTAATATTATAATAATAAAAAATAGTGTAAAAATACTGAATTTTTGGAGATTTTTTATTGTAATCACATCCTTTGCCCTTTACTAATAAAATTATTTATTAAAGTATATAACAACTCTGCATATTATATATTTTCCATCTACTGTATTGTCTATATAAATCCTATCAAAAGTCTGTGAAGCATCAAAACCAGTGGTTAAAAATTGTTTATTTAATTCTTTACCATATTTTAAAACTGTTGCATCATCTATTGTATCTGATATAACATACTCAGCATATGCATTCACTAGCTTGTAAGTCACACCATTATTAGAGTACACCCCATTGTTATTAAGTGTATATGCACTTAGAATATCATTTTTCATTGCTTGAACTGTCATTTGACCAAAAGAAACATAATTGGCATCAATATCCAATGCTTGATATACATCCCCACTCTTAATAACACCTGCATTCGTATAATTTAAATTACCAGTTGGTAATTTAGTTTTACCTAATGCTGTATTTATAGTTAGTTGTTGCGTAGCATATCCTTTTACATTTGAACTAAAAGTAGTAGTTGGTACATTATCTTGAGCAATTATTGCATCTGGAGTAGGATTTACAGGTACTGCTGGAGTTGTAGCAGGCACGAAAGCTACAGGAGTTGGAGTACTTCCATCTGCCGTTTTAACTATTCTTACTTCAATTGCTTCAATTCTTAATCCTTTTCCATCTGTTCCTGTTTCTTGTCCATCTGCTACCCAAGACTGCCATCCTATATTTTCTACATGTGCTCTGTACTGTACACTATATCCTGGCATATTACTTAAAGTTATTTTCATTGCTTCTACTCTCAATGATTTTCCATCTGTTCCAACTTCTAAACCATTACTTGTAGGTGTTTGCCATCCTACATTCTCCACATGGCCTTGATAATTAATTGCTGCACCCGCTGGTGCATTAACTAAATTAAGCTTTAAAGCTTCAACCCTTAATGCCTGTCCTTCTGTTCCTGCTATTTGTCCGTTTTGTACGGACGATTGCCAACCTACATTTTCAACATGTCCTTGATATGAAACTCCTACTGTAGTATTATCCGAGATCTTAACTATTTTTATTTCTATTGCTTCAACCCTAAGTGACTTACCATCTGTTCCTGCTTCTTGGCCATCTGATACCCATGCTTGCCATCCTATACTTTGTACGTGTGCTCTGTACTGAACACTATATCCTGGCATACCAACCAATGAAATTTTTAAAGCTTCAACACGCAATGCCTTACCATCTGTACCAGCTTCTGCTCCATCTGAAACAGCCTTCTGCCATCCTATATTTTCTACATGTGTCTGATAACTAATACTAGCACCTGCTGGTGCATTTGTTAATGAAAGCTTTAATGCTTCTACTCTTAATCCTTGTCCATCTGTTCCAGCTTCTTGACCATCTGTAACAGGTTTTTGCCATCCTATACTTTGTACGTGTCCCGAATAGCTAACACCTACAGTTGCTGGCTCAGCCTTTACAATATTTGTTTTAGCAAATAAAGTTGTTGAAACTACCAAAGCAAGAATCATAGTCATTATTTTTATTTTTTTCATTTAATTCACTCCTAAATTATATATTTTTTATTACGACAAGTTGTACACCAAATTAATCTTTAAACTACTTAAAGCATATGGTATACTTATTTTCGATATCTTTGTGATATCCTTTATATGGGAGTCCAATCTTTTAGTGAGATCACTGGACTTCCTTTTATTTTTTGCCCTCTTTTTCTAGTTTTCTTTTCTCCTCTTTTTCTGTAAGCCATTTTTCTACTTCAGAAAATTTATACCTATAAGCTTTTGGTATTCCTATATATGGCATGCCTTCAGCCCTCCATTTGCTTACAGTTGATTTTGCTATTTTTAATATTTTCTGCAGCTCTGGCGTTGATATATATTCTTCATCTTTAGTTGATTCTATTTTATTCATAGCCTACCTCCATAGTTTATTTGGTTCTACAAGCTCATTATAGGTTTGCTTGGTTCACTTGTCAATAAAAAATATATAATTTTTGGTTTATTTTTATAAAATTTATCCTTTCTTCGAATATATTCCTTTAAAGCTCGCTTGTTAACAAATATTTAGGGTGTTCTTTTCTGAGATAGTCCTTGATAATAGTTAATTCCTCCTTTTTTATTAAATAGTAATAATTATTAGTCCATGTCTTAAATGCAAGTAATGGTTTTATACTACACTCATTAAATAGAAAATTATATTTTAAATAACACTTAAATTGAAGCATTGCTTTAGAGTTCTCTACTTTTAGGGTTTTTCTATCAATTAATATATAATTTTCTGGTATATTCAATTCTCTTATAGGTATATCACGTTCAATTACCTTTGAAGTGTGACCTTTGTTGAATTCTACTATTGCTTTTTTATCTTTTTTCCTAGATCTATAACCTTCTATTAAACTTAACAAAATGCAGAGTATAACTATGACAGATACATCAATACCAATATATTTGAAGTATTTTATATTAGATAAATAATGTACACTAATAACAGCTATGAGTGTACTTGTTATAAACCATGGAACTATCATTATTGGCATCATTATCCTCCTACTTAATTGCATTCTGAATAGTTATATTAGGCGTAGCAGTATTATTAGTATCTTTTACCGCATGTACTTTTCCTTGTGCCAAAGCATTATCAATCTTTTCCTGATCTTCAGAACTACCATAGAGATTTAGTTTTGATGTAGCAAGTTTGTTTCCACTATCTCTACTTACCACCTGTCCATCTGTGGTAAATGCTTGTGATATTAAAATAGGATGTGTTAATACTGGTTTTGTTATTACATTATTATCCTCGGTTATTGTAAGTATTAAATCTATCATATCTCCATCTCTTAACGTTCCATTTACACAACTGCTTATATCACTGAACGTAATAGAGAACTCTCTAGGATTTTTAATATCTTTTAGTCTATTAGCAGTATTGGCTACATTTACACTTGAAACTTGTTCACCTTTTAAAATTTCCGAGGTTATATATTTACCAACTAAAGTATTTTCATCACTTACAGCGCCATCAATGAATAATGCGTTATCACTATTCTCTTCAGAAAAATAATATTTTATATTTTTTTCCGTAATGTTAGTATTTACACCTATTGGTCTTATGGCATAAACCACCTTATGCACACCATTTGGATGTGACATTTTATTTTGAATAGCACCAAACACAAATGTCAAAATTACTGCCAGGAAAAAACATAAAGCAGCAATTCCAAGTTTCCCATTTATAAATGACTGTTTTTTCTCAGGTACTTCTATATTTTTATTTTCATTAGACATAGTTTTTTAAACCTCCCCTATATAATCTTTAATTTTTTTTATAAATTCCTACGTCTCTACCTATGGTTACATACTTTGTTTTATTAAATATAGTATCTATTGTGAAACCGATGTTTGAATCTACTGTGGTAACATTTATTGTATTTCCATTCTCTGTTTTCATAATTCCTTTTTGGGATGGAAAATTCTCAGTATCGAACGATCCTGCCTGTGCATTATACTTATATTCTGTAATATTGTTTGTTGTAGGGTCCACATTATAAATAATAAATGTCTTTATATCAACTTTGCTCTTAATAAAACTTGTGCTATATTTCGGAGTATAATTATCATCTAAACTAAAATTATATTTCATATGTTTTTTCCATGTTTCAATAGCTTTATTGGGATCTTTAATAATAATTATATTTTTATCTGGACTTTGTGAAAGTAAATCTTGATCTAAGTTATTTGTACTAAAAACAGACAAATTTGAAACTACTAAAGAGTTATCTAAAATCTCACCAACAGCTGCAAGTTTATATTTTGTAATACCTATGGCAAATATAGTATAGAGCAGTAAAAATGTTAAAAATGCAAATAAGGTAAGTATATATGCTGATCCTTTTTTCTTTCTTAACCCTGGCATATCACTCTCCCCCTTAGTTTTTCGAAGTGTCAGAAATTGCAATTTCACTTCTTACTGTCTTACTTTGAAAACTTAATTTAAGTCCATCAAAACTGAACTGTTTAATTGTTTGATCAAATTTAATATCAAGATATATATCTCCACCATTATCCACTTCACTCATAGTAGTACCTGTAAGGTCTATATTAGTGAATCCATTACTTTGAAAATCACTCACAAGTTTTGATGCCTTATCTTCACTTAAATAGCCATTGCCATAGCTATCCATTTTCTTCATGTAGTTTCCTGCTATCCTATTTGCTATTAAATATTTATCTAAAGATTGTGCTTCTCCCATAAAGGAAACACCCACAAAAAGAAACATCAATATTCCCATGATAATAATTACAATGTGATGAAGTACAAAGCCTTTTTTCTTTTTTAATTCCCTTTTCAATACATCACCTTCCTCTTGTATTGATTTTATTGTAAATAAAAATAGTGCACATGCTCGTACACTATTTTTAAGGCTGCTTTATTAATATCTATAACTTAATATTAGTTTGTACCTCCGGTTCCAGTACCATTCCCACCATATGAAGACGAAAATGCAGCAATATTTGCTCCCATAGTATTAATGGCGGTGTTCATTTGTGGAACAACATCAAGTTTATACAGCATTACAAAACCAAATCCAATAATACCAATAGCAAGAACAATTAGTGGATGCATATCACCCGTTTTCTTTTTCAAGTTTCCTTTAAATTCTTCTACCCTTACATTTACAGCTGGGTTTATTGCAGCAACACCGCATTCCAAAGTTTTACTTCCTAAAATCATTAAATCTCTTATCATTTTTTTCCTCCTATAATATCTCGTGTACAAGGTACAATGCCCCTTGTCATGGCAATGTTTGTGCTATAATATTTTTTATTTTAATAGTCCTGTACTAAACTGTGTAAGCGATGGGAATGTGAAAATTGCTATAGTAGCCATTATCCCACCAAAATAATACAGACCAATTAAAGACATTTTATCTGGTATTTTACTAGTTATTTCCTGTACAGCAACTAAATTAAGATCGTCAATTTGACTTGATACATCTTCTAGCTGTTCAAGGCTTTTTCCAGTTTTTAAGCTTTGCTTTATAGCCACTGCAAAATTATTTATGTCATCAGACCTAAATTTTTCTGTGAAATTATCCAGGGCACTTTCCATGTTAGAATAAATGCTTATTTCAGCAGTTAGTTCAGCTAGGCTTCTTTTAATTCGCTTATTTGAAACTATAAGATAGCATTGATTTAAAATATCACCTATATATAATCCAGCAGCAGTCTGCATTATAATTGCATCATATATATTTTTTAATTCAAAAGTTATCTTATTCATATCTTCATAATTTTTGATGAAAAAGCACAAATCAAGTATAAAAAATGATGCTATAGCTAATATTATTCCTGCTATATACCATCCTTCTGCGAATGACAAAATGAAAAATAAAACTGTTGGAATTACTTTAAAAATTATATATCCATCTGGTGTAATATTATATGGATTGCCATAACTTTTTAAGCTCTTCGAAATCCTCTCTTTTGAAAAATATCCCCCCTTTATGTCCCCCAGATAATTAATAATTTTCTTATAAATACTAACTTCTATATTAGTATTTTTTGCATTCTTATCTCTTATATAGCTTAAGTAAAAATAGGCTGATACAAGAATACACAGGAATATGCTGATAATACTTATATACTTCATTTCTAAACCTCCTCTATTAATAATTTAATTTACCCAGGGCTATAGATTTGTAAATTGTATATATAAAAATCAGGATAAAATATCCCAACATTATATTTCCTTGTGGTGTAGTTATAAACTTAACAAATATGTTACCTGTAAAAGTGCTTGTTGCGGAAAAGCTTATAACTCCGGCAACAATAGTTAGTGCTAAAATAATTGCGCCGGATATAACAGACTTCCTTCTTTTTTCCTTCTGTACATAGTAGTTTTTAAATATTTTTCTTGATTTTTTAAACAATTTTTCATAGCTGGCATCATGCATGGATGCCATGGCCAAATTTCTTAACAGTTGCTTAAACCTTATATTCTCCACCTTATCTTCAAAATTTTTGAAGGATTCTACTACTGATATTCCAGCCTTACACTCATAAACAAATTGCTGTGCATAGCTTTTAAGTGGCTCACCTGCATATGGTATGCTTTTATCAAAGATAACAACAATACTGTTATTAGAACTACTCAAATTTTCAAGTAAATTAATATAATTGAGTTGTAGTCCGTCTATTTTATCAAATGATAGTTTAGATAAAAATTTAAGGATTACAAATATAACAAATATCACTGAAAAGAATACTGTTATATTTATAATCCAAAGATGTAATGCTAAGTTTGTTATAAGCGCTACTAAAAGGCCAAGACAAATAGCTGTAAGTGTTAAAATTTCACTGGTTATGAAAGGAAATATAGCTTTTATTTGTGACCTTTTAATTAAAATATCAAGTTTTTCAATATAAGTTCTTTTTTCAACTTCTCCTTCATATAGAATTCTCGCTGCTTCCTGTAGCTCTCTATCTTCTTCTCTCTCACTAAACTTATTGAAGAAAATTTCGACAAACCCCTTATTCTTAATATCCTTAAAAAAGGTTATTAGAAAATAAGCAAATGCCATTAACACTAAAAAAACTGAAACATAAAAGATTATGTTAGTCTTCATTGTTGAAAATACCTCCTATCCCTTTATTTTGATTCAAAATTTTATTGGATTAATTCACAGCCTTCATTTTGTTTTTATTAAATCTATTTTTTATTAATTTTGATTTTACCTTATTACAATCCTCATTAAGTGGAATATATTTATCTTCTTCAAGCTTATATTCATAAATCGGGTTAAGTTCAAGCGTTTCTGTTTCATTGCTATATCCTGCTATTTGTGTTACTTCCTTGATTTTAAAATCTTCCATAAAAACTATTTCGTCAAAACCAACTAAAGTTGAAAGCAATGATCCATAACTCATTCCACTTGCATGTTTAGAATATTTCATTAAATCGACCAATCTATCTGGGGCCGCTTTAGAGCTAAACACATGCACAGAAGTTATTGGGATATGTCCAGTAAATGCAGCATTGCTTAAATCCCATGATTCTTCTCCTTTTATTTCTCCAACCATCAGGTAATCATAGCCTCCTAAAAGCGCATGCTTTTGTAGTATTTCGGCTAAAGAATAGTGTGTTTTACTATCACCCTTTGCATTTGATACAGATAGTGTAACTATCTCAGGATGTGATTTACTAAACAATTCCTCATTTTCCTGTACAACTAATCCAGCTTTGTTATGAGGTATCTCCTCAAGTAATGCGTTAAAGAAAATGGTTTTTCCTGACCCACTTGGACCACATATTAATATTCCAAGTCCCGCCTCCATAGATTCTTTAAAATGCTCCACTAATTCTTCATTTAGCATTCCTTTCAATTTTAAATCTGGAAGAAGGTCTTTTTCTTTAGGCAACTTTCTAATGTGCATCACCGGATCATCTTTGGTTAGGCAATTACCTACAATATCAATTCTTAAAATAAATCTTTCCGATGTAGTTGTATCTGCAAAAGACTGCATGTTATCAATCTCGCTGAGTATAATATCATTTTTATGTGTTACAAAATTAAGTATAAAATCATTAAAAGCTTCCTTTGACTCAAATTTCACATCAGAAGTTTTTCTACCGCCAAGATACTTAACTCTTATATTGTCTTTATTTATTAACCTTATGTCATATACTTCATCATGATTTTCAATCAAATCATTTATAATCCCATAACTCCAGGTACGAAGTTCAAATTTTTTATAAATCAAGTCAAATTCATCTTCATTAAATTTATATTTCTTTTTAGTAAGATACTGCCTTACTTTGTTTTTAAGATCACTTTTAGGCTTAAGCTTTCTGTTAATAAGATTTATAAAATAAGCTTCCTCAGTTATAAAGTCGTTTATAACTGATTTTAAAAAGCCCTTTTCATCTAAAACAAGCTCATTTTGCCCATTACTCTTTAATTCAACAATATCTTTATTTTCTATTTTCTTTTTAAACAAATTTATATCATCTCCTTACTAATTACACCTGTTATGAGACTGTTTTAAGTACATTCATTTTGAATTTTTCTTATTCATAGCTTCAATATTTAAATTTTTATTTTTAATAATCTTACTTTTAAACCATCTAAAAAAATCACATATCTCAATTCTTTTTTCATAAATTAAAAAAGCTATATACATGAAATATATAGCCCCTACAAAATCTAAAAAAATTGAATATATTAATTTATATTTCCAATCAAATGAAATCAATAGTATCTGAGGAATGTTGATTGCAAGAACCGCACTTCTCAAAAATATTTGATTATAACTCGCCTTATTATCACTGCACATTTTATCAAAACCAATAACAACAACTAATGAAGTCATATAAATTGTAATAATTGTAGCACTCATTGAAATAAAATCATTTCTTATGTTTAAATATCCTTCATAGTTGTAGGCTTTAATATAACAATACAAGCTAACTAAACTTATGATTACAAGTACTATCCTATTGAAAATTTTAATAAATTTTCTCAAATTCTCTCCCCCAGATTATTTTTTATTAATATATTCTATAAGGGATCAATAATTAGTTATTATTAATTCCTTATACCTACCTCTTGCTTTCTGTTCTCTTGAAACTGAATAATTTACTTCTACTTCTTTAAGATTAAACTGTTTGTACCATTCCCTTACTTTTTCATGGTCATTTATAGTCAAAATAAATTTGCCTTTTAATTCAACAAGCTTATCTTTAAGAAGTATATGTTCTTTCTCGCCAAACTCATTACTGTATCCTGCTAATTCAACGTATGGAGGGTCTGCAAAAAAACATGTATGCTCTCTATCATATTTATCTATTATCTTTTCAAAACTTAGGTTTTCAACATAAGTATTCTTAAGCCTCCTTTTCAAATCACTAAGTAGCTCAGTACAAAATATCTGCTGCTTTGGTCTTGTACTGGTTCCATAACCATAATTACCACCTTTACTTGCAAAACTTTGTGTCATTAAATATAAAAACCTCACAGCTCTATTTATCTCTGTGAGGTTTCCTATACTTTCATTTTTATATTCTTCAAATATGTCTCTGCCTGAAAAATCGTACTGAAGCATCCTTTCAACTTCCGCAGCATGATATTTTATCATTCTGAATAGATTTATTAATTCTTTATCAATATCATTGATAACTTCAACCTTTGAAGGCTCTTTACCAAAATATACTCACCCTGCTCCAAAGAATAGTTCTACATAACAAATATGTTTAGGTAGCATACCTATTATTGTTTTTCTTAATCTACTTTTTCCTCCCATTCTGTTAATAGGTGAATTTAACATACCTACCACATCCTTCTCATCTTTTGTTTTTAGCTCTAATATTTCACCACCCTTCACACGAAAATAAAGATTTTTTTGCAAAATAAAACGCCAGAATTTCTACTGGCGATCACATGTAAACCTATGGATATACACACTTAACAATATATTTTATTTTGCTATGAAATAACTTATAAACTTCATAACGTAACTTCGCATAATACTATTAAAGCATATTGAACATGTCATGTAAATGTCATGATTTTGTCACGTTTCGAGTGCCTTTTTAGGGTAACAATGGCTTATTTAAAGGGTTATCTCAATTTAGAGCATGTCATAATTCGTTGATTTTTTCATATTTATAAAAAAATAATTATAATTTACATACTATATCATGTACTTTGGACACCGATATACGTGGTGAACAGCCAACTAAACCTACAAAACCAACGTTAATGAAAATAATACCATAAACCTTCGTTTATGGTACTTAAATAAAACTCTTATAAATAGCTGATTTACAGGTGATTTTCAGTTCCAAAAGTATTACCAAAAACAAAGTATCAAAATAATGTTAATATACCGTTTATGGTACTTATTATAAAATATTATTAGCTTACCGTGGTCGAAAGTCTTGATGTATTGCCATTTATATCTTTAGCGTGAGTTTTGTCGGAAATGTTGGCGATAACCCTAACGTATCTTATTAATCTAATTTGATATACTTAGCCCCTGTTTACAGTGATAATCCATCCACTACAACTTTCATAATATTTATCTTGAGACTACGTCGCTCTCGCAGGAGCTACCTGCCGAATTGATTAAAAGTCAACATTATTATGATTTTATGTAATAAATGTATAATATTGTTGACTTATATATATTATGGTGTAAACTGTAAGTAATGCATGCATTGTAAAATAATTCATCTAAAGGAGAGTTTTTATGAAGGGTATATTTATAAAAAATATGTCATTGGTTTTATCACTTGTGACTGTTATGAGTTTTGGTGTTTCACAATCAGCACAAGCAGCAACTAATGCTAACACTATTCCATCAAAAGCAACTGCTGGTACAAATATTAAATATGATAACAATAATAATATGGTTATATTGAATGGTAATATTAGTAGTACAAGCATTAATAGTTCATTACCTAAACCACAGCCAGGTATGACAGTATCCTATGATGGAACTGGCGAACCTACATTTATTAAAATAAATGGGAAAGCATATAGTAATAAACTAAATACAAAAAATGGTACATTGAGCCCAAGCTATAGAAATGGTTCTTATTCAAACTCTGGAGCTATATCATGGTATGATGATCAAATAGGTCAAGGTAATCATACATTAACTAATTATGACTGTGCTACAGATGAATATGCAGATAACTGCCCTTTAGGCACAAATATATACGTTGCTTCTTCAGGTAACTACTTTCAATTAAAAAAATGGGATGTTGGAAATTTACAGGCTCAGTCTACACCAAGAATAATCGATATTTGGAGTGCATATGAATTTTCATACTTGCTTGATGTTAGCGCCAATCAAGGGCTTGTAAGAAATGCATCTTACAGCCATTATTAATATAGTGGGGTTGCTACGATGTACTTCAACGTAACTGTAATATAGTGGACATTTCAACTTATCATAAACAGTAGTTAATGATAAGTGTTTTTGAAATTAATTTTGTGACCCCTCTTAATGGGTTTAAGTATCCTATTTTTATAAAAACACCTCCTATCAAATACCATCGTTTTTGATAGGAGGTGTTTAATGTAATATAGATTTTTAACATAAACTTTTATTTTTTTGAAAAAATTATAATAACAAATATGAATTATATATGCAAGCATATTTTTAGTATCTTTACCAATAAACAACATAAACTAATTAGCTCAAAGCCAAGAACAAATAACAACATATCACGTTTTGTGCATTGAGTGAAGCGAAAGGAATGGATATTACTATGAGAAATAAAAATATATTATTTTTTTTAATGTTTATTTTAATTTTATATACATTGGGTGGATGTGGAATAAAATCTAATGAAGATTTGCTTATAATATCTTCCCCTAATAATAATAATAAGATTGTTAATTACTATGAATATGACATTTCAAAACAAAAGCTTAATAAGCTTTATAGTATAAATAAAACATGTTATCCAACTGCTGCTTTATCGAATGACGGGAAAATATTATACTTCACAAAAAGTGATAAAAATGGGTATCCTCAACTGTTTCAAAGAAATTTAAATACACATGAGGAAAAGCAGCTAACAACAAAAGAAGGTGATAAAATTATTAATGTTGATTTTTTAAAAATTAATTACAAAAAAAATTTAATTTATTTAAGAACAGTCCAAAAAGACCATAGAAATTTTAATTTATCAATATATGATATAAGGAATAATAGATTAAACGTATTAGATAAGAATGAAAAAGATTTATCAGATCAATTTTTTGATTTTGCTAACTCGTCTAATTCTATATTGGTATTTCAAAATTCTGAGCAAGAAAAATTTAATCTCATGGATTCAGCTAACAAAAGTAAAAACTTTAATTATTCAATAAATAATAAAATGATAATAAAGGATTGGAATGGTAAAGATAAAAAAAATTACAGAGCACTAAAAAGTAACATTGTAGATGTATCTATATCTCCAAATAAACAATCAGCAATAATTTTAGCAGGAGAACTAGTTAATTTTTCTGAACACAAAGTTAAAAAACAAATTATATTAGCAAGTTTTGATAATGTTAATGAACCCAAATCTATTTTAAGTACTAATGGACGTTATCAGGATATAACGAAAATATGCTTTTCTAAAGATGGAAAAGGATTTTATTTTGTTGCTAGTGAATCCAGTAATCAATACAAAGTGTATTATTATGATTTAAAAAATAAAACTATTTTAACAGTACTAAAAATTGATAATGACAAAATTCTTGATTGCATTGAAACACATAAATAATAATTATCTTATACTAAAATAGGCTATAAATGATAAATTTAGTATGAAAAATTATTGGAAGTAAGGCTTGATTAATTTATGAGTATAGTAATACTATTTATATTCAATACTTGATTATATTCCTAACTAATTTTAAATTATTCCATAAATCCAATACCATATAGGCGCTTTGATAATAACTGACTATGCCATGTGACAAAACTATTTAAACTCTGAGTAAAGAAAAAGCTCCTATAATAAACTGAAAGCGACTGCCAATCGACAAAACAATAAATTATAGGAGTTCTCATATAGGTAACGAAATAGAAAGTTTAATACATACATCTAAATTTATTATCTAAAGAATTTACTAGTTAGTAATGCTCTATTGGTTAATTTTTTATGCTATTTTTGTTAAAACTAATTACAGTCGTTCCCATATTATCTGGAGTTTCTTTATTTTCAAGAAGAGCATATCTAATTCCATTATTCGGATACGTTTTTACTATTTTAGAGCTATAGACTGGTGTTCCTGCTGTAAATTTATCTTTATAAGTATACGTGTCATATACTGTATCTTTAATAACTTTACCATCAGTTTCTAGTTCGTCAAGCTTATTTACTAAAAGTTTACCACTTACTATTGTTCCCTTAATTATGCGCACATAGCCTTCTTTACCATTATTAAATGAATCAAGAAATCTATCTAGCATTGATATATTATACACTTCAAGATTTTCACTATCATCCCTAGAAATCATTATTACACTTCCGTTTTTAAGAGATGCTTCAAAATTCCTGGCATCTTCTATATTAGTCTTCTTTAAATCATTTATTTCTTTAAATGATGCTTCTAAATTTTTGCCTTCGTGTTCATTAACATTCTTTAAATCACTTTTTTCTTGAGTTGTTGTAGCTTTATTAGAAGTTATGGTCTTATTATTCATAGTTTCATTACTATACTTATTATTTGTACAGCCACTAATGACTAAAACCACTGTTACAATGCTTAACAATAATATATATTTTTTCAATATTTCGCCTCCTTAAATTTTATATTTATACCTAGAAGTAACAATATAGATTATATGAAAATGTACTGTCTTACCATTTCGTCCTATTTTTTACTAATGCATCCTTATAATATCATATTTTCTAAATACAGTACACACTGAGATGTACATAAAAATAGCTAACTTGGACTTTACATGTCCCCCAGTGTCAGCGTATTTAATATATTACAAGCTTGCCTATATTTATTAGTATATACCAATCATATCATTTATTATGTCTAAATATGTTTTAAAATTCAAACATTTATCGACACATACTGATAATTGCACAAATATACGCCAAAGTTAACTGAACGGCTATAGCTGTAAAATATTTATATACTTATAGTCGTTTTCTGTTCCATTACTACACAACCCCCTATTAATTCTAGTCAGAATGTTTTGATAAAAGACTCTTTTGGTAATAACTGTCTTAACGTATATTTCCCGCGTTTTTTGAGCACTACCCCTATATGAGTTGGAATTTTAAATAAAAACATGTTATGATTTACTTTTACTAACCTACACTTTTATTTTGCTATTTAAATAAATTTTTGTAGTGCTGAATTTTGTATGTCGCATTGCTTTTTGAACTTCAATATTTGCTTTGTAAACTCCAACCTCCTCTTTTTTTTCTTTATATAGAAGCTTAGAAAATGCTCTTCTTAAATCGTGACATTCAAATCCACTTTCTAAAGCTCTATTCATCATATGTTTTTTTGAATAGAATACTTTTTCTTCATTGGTGCTTTCTAAGTATTCACTCAAACTTTTTTCTAAATATTTATCACGAAGGCAATTTATAGTTGCACTTTTTCCACCCTTACCATCTAAAACTTTTATTTTAATTCCTGCATCTGTTATCTCTATATCTTTTTTATTAAGCTCTGCTAATTCAAAAACTCTAAGTCCACTCATCAGCATTAATCTATAACCTAATTTTAATTTTTTATCTCTTAATACATTTATTTTTTTCATTATTTTTTTTAATTCTTTTCCCTCGTCATTCTCTCTTAGCTTTACTGTTTTACTTTTTATAGTTTTTTTTAACTCCTCTTCATCAGGAATATTAATATAATTTTTCACTCTTCTTAATCCATTTACTATTGCAGAAGTTTCCCCTCGCATTTTTATTTTTTTTAAATCCTTTAATAGATCATCACTATTTATTTCTTCAATTTCTGTTTCCCTAGAATATCTTTTTGTTAAAAATCTGTGTAATGAATTAATATATTTTTCTTCTGTTGCCTTCCTTAATTCCTCACCTTTTAATTGCTCTCTGTAAACTTCTATCAATTCCCTAACCTTCACCGCATCCTCACTCCTCCGTTATATACATCTGTCGCTAATGCTCCAAATAGTATATCATCTGTCGCTAACGCTCCAAATAATATACTATGGTAATATATATCCTCCGATATATACACATAAATATACTGTTACTCCACAATCATATTATCTGTACTCCGTACATCTAACATGACCGTTCCGTCCCAATATATTTATGTATATATATACTACGTATATATATACCCCATTCCCTCCCTTGAGACTAAATCAATGCTAAGCTTACAGCCTCTAAGCTTTACACCCTGTCCAAAATACATTATTGATTTTTACAATGTCCCATGTATTTTTACAGCTTACTTTCCATTAAATTTGATGCTAAATTGAACCTTTTTCTATTTATTACAATCATTCTAGATCTCGTATTGTCACCTATATAAACTCTCTTGGATAAACATTTATTCTCTCGATCTATTAGATTAAATTCGCCCCAAATTGATAATTTATCTGCATTTTTTTTAAAAGGATTTTTAGAAAAATATTCAAATAAAATTTCTTTTCTTATATAAATAAAATTGTCTTTTATTATCACTTTTTTTTCTTTTTTTTCTTCAATTTTATTTTCGTCTTGCAACAAATTATTAATTATTGCAATGTATTCTTCAAAACACACTTCAAGTACATTCAAAAGAAATCACCACCAAATTTAAAAGTATCACTGTCTATTTGTACATTTTTTTCCAGCATATTTGATATTAAATTGAACATTTTTCTATCTATTACAATCATTCTATCTCTCTTATTTTCACCTACATACACCTTCTTAGTTAATCTTCCAGAGTCGGTATTAATTAGATGTAATTTGCTCCAATTTGATAATTTATCTGCATTTTTTTCATACGGTTTTTTAGAAAAATATTCAAATAAAATTTCCTTTCTTATATGGATTACATCCTTGTTTATTTTCAATTTATCATTTAGATCTTCACTTTTTGTATCTAATAAATCTCTAACTATTTCAACATATTCTTTTATATAACGTTCTAATAATATAATGTTAAACCACCTCCAATTTTAAAAACATAATATAATTTATTCTGATTTTTGCTCTTGTACTTGTTCATTTTTACTTACTATATCTAATAAAAAAGATACATTGTCTGTTATATATTCAGTTTGTTTTTTTAATAACCATTCCTCATAGTCCTCACCTTTGATACTTAGTATTTTTTTAACTGCCTCTGTTTTTTCTCTAAGGTCTTGTTTGATTTTTTTTTCAGACACTTTAATTTCCCTCCTTAAATTTAAAATCAATTATTTTTTCAAAGCTTAGGTTTTGTACTTGTCCCATAATCATAATTACCACCTACATATCTTTTTTTATATATAAGATCTCACCACCCATCACACTAAAATAAATATTTTTTTTGCAAAACAAAACGCCAGCATTTCTACTGGCGTTTACATGTAAACCTATGGCTAAACAAGCTTAACAACATATTTATTTAGCTATAAAATAGCCTGTAAATTTCATAACATAACTTTAAACAATACTATTAAACCACATTAATCATGTCATGTAAATGTCATGATTTTTTCACGTTTTAAATGCCTTTTTAGGACAATAATGGCTTATTTAAAGGGTTATTTAAATTTAGAGTATGTCATAATTCGCATATATTTTGATATTTATAAAAAAATAATTATAAATTACATCCTATAGCATGAATCACATCCACAGTTACTGAATTACCTGCACATTTATATAATCTTGAATCGCTTAATCCTGCATTTTTGGCTTTATAAAAATATTCATCTGAAAATCCTTGTAGTCTAAAACATTCTAGTGGAGTAAGTCTTCGAATCCTACCATTGATTAGAGTTCCTTGGTTACAAGATGTATCTAGTGTATTAGCTCTATTTTTCCCCACTCTACCCCGTCTTGTTTTGCTACCAGGTACTGCTAGATTTATAGAGTCTCCTTCATTAGCCTTTGAATATCCTGTTTGGGTAGCTTCTGCAACTAAAACACCATGTATATCTGTAGCTGTTAATGATAATTCTTTCTATTCATATCACCCCACTTTCTTATAATATGAATTATACTTTTAAATTACACTTTTCCCATTTATTTAGTCTATCTGGGGTTCAATTCCATTTTTAATAACCTCATTAGCAATTGCACAGTTAATAACATCAGTTGTTTTAGCACATAATGAACAAATGAAATACAAGCTATGTTTATTTCCACATTGAAATTTTTTATTACAACTCTCACATAAGTTTAATCTTTCTTTATCCTTTAAACCTTTTATAAAGCAATTGAAATAACTTAATTGTTCTTTATTTAGCTTATACATTAATTACCCCCTTACCTTATAAAATTATTAAAAAAAGACCAGAAAGTATCTTCTGCTCTTCTTCATCTTCATATTTTTTATTAATATCTATTTCAAATCCTTATATTTTTCAATTTGTAATTAAATTCATATCAATTTCATAACCAGCAGCCTTCATCTCTTTGGCTAAAGACGAAGCCCACGCCTTATAAGAATCCATTAGAATATATACTAAACCAGAAATATCATTTGGTGTTTCTACGCTATCTTTAACTAAAGCACATACCCTATTTCTACCTAGCTTTCCCATTAGATAACCATGCTCAAAAACAACATTTTGTCTAGCACGTGGTTGCATTTTATCGCTACCTTTAGCTGAACCTAAATCACATGAAGTATATAATACAACGGCGAACCCTACATTTGAATAATCTTCAATTTTTTCAATAATAGTTTTACCTGAATTCACCTGTTCATGAAGTATTATCGCAGTAAATCCTAATTTTTCAATGAATCGTGCGACTTCAGTTTTCGCTAACTCATCATGCCCATGAACAATAAATACTTTAGTTTTATCCATTTTGACCATCTTATCCACAACTTTGCTTGTCGAATCATCTTTGTCGATAATCTCTTTCGCTTCATAAAATACCTCTTTAGTAATGTCTTTTGTATATCTAGCATAACCTAAAATAGATTTAGGAGATACATACATTAGTAACCCTGCCTGCTTATGACTATTTTCATATGAAGCTAATTCTTTTGTGGATTTTTCTGTAACTTTAGCGACAACCCTTACAATATCCTGATAATTTAAAAGATACCCATTAACCTGAAATTGCTCCTTCTTTAAATACGGGATAATTATATCGTTAAGAACATTGTCTCGATTTATTATATCTAATTCAAAGATTTCTCTGTTGTGTTTGTTTTTTTCAATTTTCTCTGATGTTTCTATTAATACATGATAAAACATATTTTACCTCCTAAATGAATTATAAGTTGAATGCCAATTTCATTGTAAATATCCACCTTCCTACGAATACATTATTCAAAAAGCTTATCGGTTAGTCATTGAAAATACCCAAAACAAGATGCTATCCGTTAGCCTAAGCATGAAAATAGCATCCTCTATTGTTGGACTTTCCTTAGCTGATCCATAAGTTGATTCATTTCTATGAGTTCCGTAATCAGACATCATAGAGTAGATCATATAAATTGTTTTGGTTTTTGTAAGTTTTCCATCTTTATTTTCATTAAAAAACTTTGCTAAATCGTCTTTTCTCAAACTAGTCTTTATTGCTAAATCAAGTTCTGAAACACTAGAAACATTGACATCACCACTAACATTAAATATTCCCCGTAACCATTTAGCAAAAGATTCAGTTCCCTTATATTCAGAAAAGATGCTAACTAATGCTGTTCTACATGACTCAATACATGCTCCTGCATGTCCACAAGTGTAGGCAGAAATGGCAGAATCATAAGAATCATATACTCCTGGGTGTTCTCCCATTAACCAAGATTCTACTGAAAAAACTTCAGTTATTCTAACTATATCAGAATGCATTAATGACAGCACTTTGATATTATCATTTTCTATATATATATCTAACCCTAGTAACTGATATAACTTTACTAGTTCATCATAATCATCTACCATTTCTTCTTCAATATAAGAAATGTTAAATGCCTTTGTTAACTCTTTCAATAATAGAATAATCGCTTCATTTTTACATTCCATATATAAATCGCTAAATATAAAATCTAGTCCTAAAAAAACATTATACTCTTCGTTACTGTTTTCATATTTATTTCCATGTGCGGTTCTATAGCAATATGGAATTAAGTACTTGGAATATTTCTCATAATACTCGTTCAAACCAGCACACTTCAATCTGGCTTTTAGTTCTCCATTATTTTTCTTAATAAATCCTTGCTTTCCAATTATATCCGCAATTTTAGCTACTATAATTTCTTTTTTTTCCATCAATCCTAACCTCCATTTTAATGCCGTTTTATGATACAATTCATCTCATTTTATACTTATGTTGTCTCATTATATATCAATTTTATCTTTATATGTTCATTTTCCCCATAAATTTATTTTATCTTAAATTTCACTACTTATTTTTCTAATTATGACCCATCAATGCCTTTCCTTCTGTGTAGTCATCGCTGGGGCGCTCTGATTTATCATATTCTTTAATATATATCTGTAAGGTGTTTAATCTTATCATCTAATTCATCAATTATTACTTTATTTCTATTCATCATACCCCCACCTTTTTATATAAAGGAAACATGTGGCTCTAGTTATTAAACACTATAATAAAACTGTGGCTTAACACAAATTAGATATTATGATTAAATTACAGACTAATCATAGCCTTGTTTTATCTATTTCATTCTAAATTACTGTGTTAAAAAATGGATAACTTTCATTTTTAGTTAGTTTAGATTACGTTTAAAGTTGTTCAGCTACTAAATGGAGATCTAATTTTACTTCAATTGTTTCTCCCCGCTCGTTTTCAAAATATAATTTACTAGCCTTATCTCTAAATATATGGAAAAAACCGCCATGATGATAATGTAGATATTTATGATGGTATGAGCAGACAATAATTACATTTTTATAGTTGTCAATTTCATTAATTTCTTCTTGTTCAGTAAGTTGCTTAGCGGAAGATAACAGTTTTATATGGTGCCCTTCTACATAGTACTTACCATCCCCCATATCTATTAATAAATCTATCCTTTCTTCTCCGCATATCTGACATTTATAGTTATATAATATTTTTAGTTCCTTAACCAAGCGGTTATTCCTTTGAACTTTTTCTGTCTTAGTTAATACAACAGTGGCATTGCCTTGTATTTTTTCAATTCTGCTTAATTGGTATTTGATTTTCTTAAAATCTTTTAATGACGATAATGTAATTCTTTGAATTCCCCATGATTGCAATACGTCATCAATTTTTAATCCTTTCTTCCCGATAAAGTCATATAATTTAACGTATTCATCGCTGTCTGCAGGTAAATATAATAAATTACCACGTATCATAAAAGGTTTTAGCATATGTAAAATCATTATTTTCTTATCTTCTGTAATTTCGCTGTCAACTTCTGACTTCCAATCATATTGGTAATAGCCTTCTGGTACAACTAAAACTCTTTCAAATCCAAGTTTATTTATAAATTTGTCAACAGAATTGTCTCTTTTTCCAGTAAATTGTTGCAGTTTAGCATATAACGGATCATACGAATGAACATAAACTTGATTACCTATTCCTATTTTTCTCTTAGTTAGGTCTTCTACATACCCTTTAACTGCGTTAACTGAACGGCTTAAATCCGACACTACTTCATAGTTGTATTGTTTTGCAAATTCATCTACTGTAATATTTCTGCGGTATAATGCAATATAAACCATATGATAATCTTCGCTCTGAGTTGTGAAACATATTTGATTATCATTAATTTTATATTTTAATAGAATATTAAATATTTCTTCATCAGTTTTTGTATTGGGGTGATAATAATTATATCCTAAAAATTCTATGTATGGTTCCTTACCCGTTTTAGTAGGTACTTCTATATTATCAGGTAACACTATTACTATATCGCCTTTATTATATCCTTTTTCTTCAATTTTTTTTATATTTTCAAAATCTATTTCATTATACTTATCAAAACCTATTTGCTTGAATTTTGCAAGGATAGCTTTGGGTATATTCTGAACAAACTTCATTTGATCCATATTTTTAATTAATATTGCGTTTTCATACTTATTATTATTTAAAATACAAATAATTATTTCGTCCTTTTTATATTTTGTTACTCTATCATCAATCATTGCTATTATTATTTTTTCTTCTTCTGCACTTATTATATCTGTAACCCAATTTGAATGATTATTCGTGCTATCATTAATTAATTTTGAAACATATTGTCTTTTCACATTTAGGATGTTTGCAATATCTGTTTGTTTAAGGTTAAATTCTTGAAATAATATTCTAATCGTATCTATATCATATTTGCTATCATATTTACTATCATATTTAGTTATCCATTCATACCCTAAGAATTTAGCATACTCAACACTGCTCATAGCTCTAATTATACATATTTTTCTAAAACTATTTACATATAAGGATGCGTTCAATTTATACAAATTACTGATAATTTTATCAGGATAGATAATCGATAGTTGATGTTTTAAATAAGGTTCTGTTTTAATTAGTTCTAATTCTTCACTATTAAAATCTTCTTCCATATTTCCCCTCTTACTTGCAATAGTTGATATTATTTTACAATTTTGACGTAACTCTTAGGACTATTATACCATGCTGTACCCCCTACTATTTTTAACCCTTGTATTCTTTTATTAATTTATAAAAAGTAGTTTTCTTTAACTCTAATATTTTCATTACATCAATACCTTTTATTTGTCCTTGCTTCATCATTTTATAATACTTGTCCCACTGTTTAGGATATTCTATTGCCTTTCTACCTTTAAACTTTCCCTCCTGCTTTGCAATAGCTATACCTTCCATTTGTCTATCTTTTATGTAGTCACGTTCAAGTTGTGCTACTGCTCCAAATATCGTTAGCATGAACATTCCTGTTGGTGTAGTTGTGTCAATTGCTTCTTTAAGCGATACAAATATAATACCTTTACTATTTAATTGCTCTACTAGGTTTATTAAATCCTTTGTATTACGTGCAAATCTACTGATACTCTCTACAATTAATTTGTCACCATTCTTTAATGCAGCCATCATATTAATTAGCACAGGTCTATCAATTGTATTATTTCCACTTGCCTTCTCAATAAATACATTTTCTACTGGTATATCATATTGTTTAGATTTAACTTCCTGCCTTATAGTGTTTTGGTCTTTACTGGATACCCTTATATAAAAATATGTATTCATAAGATACCATTCCTTTCAGTTCCCTTGTTTCTATGCTAATATTACCATTTAGTTCATTTAAGGTCAATTTAATTGATGAACCAATTTTATAGATATTTAGTACGATATAATGCGACTTTGAGAAGTGTTCGTTTTAAGTTGTCTGTACTATACTCTAAATGAACTATTAAAATTTATATCTAAAGACTTGTAATTTATTTTTTTGTGATAAAATATAAAAAAGCACCTGGAGTCAACCAAATGCTAGAACATAGTATTAAAAAAGGGGGTAATCTTCTTATATTTATATACTAATCTTTATTTATTACAATACTATGTCAAAGTTCAATATTAATTGTAAATGATCCACCTAAACGGAACTTTTATTTCTTCTTCAGATGGATTATTTTTAGATTTATTATATATTTTAAAAATTTTCTCAATTATTTCATTTCTTTCTATTTTAAACACCTACCCATTGTCTTTGGGCGCCGAGGTTCCTGTTCAATTAACTCGAATTAGACTGAAAAAATACCGTAAAATTCATTAACTGAATAATACGGTATTTTTTGACATCTTCATTATTATTGATATATATTCTAATTTAATACCATTCAAACATTAAATCTTTCCTGCTTTTAAAATCTTCAAAACAGAATTCCATCATACCATAATTTTTTGCCAATTCTCTTCCTAATTTCCTGTGCCAAAATTTATCTGATTCTTTGCAATCTAATTGTATGCTTCGTTTTGCTATCTTTCTTATGACTATAGTTTCAACGTCATTATAAGCGTCACCATTTACACCACCGTTAGCAATCATTGTTATTGCACCATTTATTTCTTTATACTTTTTCATTAAATCTAAATTTGGGTCTACATTAAGTAATGATAAATTGTGTCTTCTTTTTATAAATTTTTTATCTGCCATTTTTATTCCCCATTCATTTATATTTATCCAAAGTATAATTATATCATATTTCTCAATTTTTTACATTTAATATTTTAATATTCCTAACTCATAATTCTTATTACTTTTTCTCTACTATTACCTTTAATACCCTAATTTCAAGATTCCATTTTTTTAATATTTTATATTGATATAAAATACTAATTACGCTTAATACTAATATTAATAAAACGATTAACATCATATTGTTTCCCCTCTTTGTTGCACATTATTCTCAATAACTGAACCATCTCTTTGTAATGCGACGCAAAACCACCGTAAAATTCATTCTGAATAATACGGTGGTTTTAATAATTATTCGTTTTTCAGTTGTTGTAACGCTAAATACGAATATTGTTCATCAATCATAGCTAGTAAAAATCTTCGTATATATTTTTGAATATATAATTTTAGATAAGAGATTACAATCTGCATGATTTAATCGATAATAATATTTATTTATTTATTTGTTTTTAATCTTGGAAATAATTTCAATGCATTGTCATAATAAATACTGTGGCGTTGTTTTTCATTTAGCAAATTTGTTTTATCCAATGATGTGGCCAAAAAAGCGCAACCATGCTCAGGTGTGTATGGGTAGTCACTGCCGTATAGCAAATGATCAACATCAACAATTTGCATTAGATTGGCTAATTGTCTGGGCAGACAAACTCCAGAAACATCATAATATAAAGATTTTAAAGCGCCATATATATCTATATGACCGCTTTCTATTTGTTCTCCGAATGATGAAGGAACCATTTGGAGAGCGGGGGCAATTCTATCGGCAAGTATCGTTAGAAAGGCACCAGCATGAGGAATAACAAATTTGATATTAGGGAAATGATTTAATGTTCCTTTTAATATCATATTGATTACAGTGCGGGTTGTATCGAAGAAAAATTCCATCATAGGAACAGGCAATCCTTCCACGACATTTTCAGGGAGGCTACTAGGCTTATTCGGATGCAGAACTACTACTGATTTATATCTATTTAATTCTTCGAATATCAGGTCTAAGCATGTGTTTCCCAGATAAATTCCCTGTGTGTTAGTAGGCAAAGCAAAACCATCGACATGAAGGATATCTTTTGCATATTGAATTTCTTCTATGCTGTCTTCTATATTAGGCAATGGTAAAGAAGCCAGTAAACCAAATCGGTTAGGATATCTCTTCACAAGTTCCGCACCATCTTCGTTAGCCTTTCGTGCTAAATCCCTAGCGGCTTTTTTATCCCCAAAATTAATATGTGGTGACGATAAAGACAATATTGAAGTTGAAATACCCAAATGATCCATTACTTCTAAATGCGCTTCCGGATTCCACTCAGGAGTTGGAAATCCATCGGGATCCACCGAAATATTTAATAATGATTCCCTATAAGCTTGTGGCAAATAGTGTGCATGTACATCAATTTTAAAAAAATCTAATTTTCTTACATTATCCATAAAATTCTCCTTTTCAAGTTGTATTGCTCAACTTGTGACAATAGTCACCAAGAAGAGTTACAGATTGATTGGTCTAATAATCGTAGAAGCCTCCTGAGAAAGTAATTAATGTTCCACTCTATAAAGGTCTCTTATTTAGTTCAAATCTAAAGTGATTATTTAAGAAATCACTGAATAAATTCTGCTACCCATCTTGCCACTCAAATTTTCGGTAAAACAGCGTCAAAGATGCTCAGAATGCAGTAAGTTAAGTATTCGTGCGTTTTTTTCTCGCCAAACAAAAAACCGTTCTAGCAATCTGCACCCCTTTATTTAATCAGTGATTCCTTAAACGATTTGATTGAGAAAAATGTACAGTAGAAATAATTTAAATTATTTACTAAAAACTTCTCTCAATTTTTCACATATCAAATCAAGCGCATCCCGTGCTTCTTTCAGTGTTCTTTGCATATTGAAAAAGCCGTGAATAATTCCGTCATATCTCTTAAGGCATACATCAACACCAGCCTCTGATAAGTTCTTTGCATAATGCTCACCCTCATCTCTTAACGGATCATATTCTGATGTAATGATACATGCATCAGGAAGGTTTTTGAAATTTTCTGCAAGCAGTGGTGAAGCTAAAGGATTATTAGCTTCGCTTAAATCATTTAAATAATTTGGAACAAAATATTTATCATTTGCTTCTGTTGTCAGTCTGTACCCCTTTGCGTTTTCCACTCTGGATAAAGGCTTTGTTTTTCCAAGCAAATCAAACATGGTATTAACCTCTACCTGATAAGCAATTGAGAATTCTCTCCTATCTCTTGAAAGCTGAGCAGTTACCGCAGTAAGAGTTCCGCCTGCACTGTCACCGCCAACGGCAATTTTATCAGGCTGTATATTCAATTCTTTTGCATTTTCATATACCCATTTTACAACTTGATAACATTCTTCAACTGGCTCGGGAAATTTGTGCTCAGGAGCCAGACCGTAATCAATTGATATCACTATACAATTTACATTTTTTGTTATTTTACGGCATATAGAATCGTAAACTTCAATACTTCCCAAAATAAATCCGCCACCATGTATCCATATAAATACAGGGTGGATCCCTTCGGTTTTAGGGTTATATATTCTGATCGGAGTATCTCTTTTTGAAGTTCTAACGGTGCGATTAGTTACAGTTCCTACTTGAATTATATCACCTTTATAATCATCCCAACTTTTCCCATAATATTCTCTCAGTTGATCAATACTAAGTGAAGAATACATACTGTCGAAATCTGTTTCTAATAATTTGTTGAATATAGGATTTAATGGCATTGTTAATTCCCTCTTTCTAATATTTTATTATTAATTATTTTAAATTTTATTTACCTTTATTAATGTCACCTCCTTTATGTTCTGATAATTCATTAAAATCAGCATTCGCAGCTCTTTCTGCTATGCCTTGTAGCTCTTTAAAAACAATATTTTGAGTCTTCTCATTCATTCCACCTGTAAGTTAATTTCTTTTGTAATGCGATGTAAAAATGCCGTAAAATTCGTTTCCGAATAATACGTATTTCAGTTAATTTTTTTAACTATTTCAAATCTATTTTTTCAACATATTATCAGCAAATTTCTTAACTTCCTGAATATAAATTTCATCAGAAATAAAGTTTTGTTCCAATAACTTCTTTGTTCCCTCTGACAATCTCATATCGGTAACAATCTCTCTGCCTGCTTTTTCTAAGCCCTGCAGATACTTTGAAATTATAGGACGTAGTTCTTCTACTTTGTTGCTCAAAAGAGTGCCTTGCGAAGCATATATTTCACCTATCACTTCAGTACTCATGTTACGTGCCACTCTTCTCATCCAGTGTGAAATTACTTGAAAATGAGACCTTTCGGGATAACCACAGTTAGATATCATAATTAGTTTCGGAAATAAGTGTGTTGTTAAATGTCTACATTCTCCATCTTTATCCTTCTCCCAATAAGGACTAGCTTTCACCATTAACCTGTCCATAAATACATTTAACATACTGGAAATATTATCGAAATAGAGTGGAGTGGCCAGGATAAGAATATCCGCACCTTCCATTAATGAAATGATTTCAGCCATATCATCTTTAATGACGCAACGCTCTGAACTATTGAACCAACATGCCTTACAAGCTCTACAATGCTTAATCTCTTTTTCATCCAAGAAAATATTAACAGTTTCAGCACCTGCTGTTTGCGCTCCATTCAAGAATGCAGTTACCATTATATTAGTATTCCCAGCTTTACCTTTGTGACTTCCATTAATAGCTACAATTTTCATATTGAATACCTTCCTTTCTTGTATCTAACAAGTAATTATATCAAATAATTGCATTAATTTACAGTATGATAATTTAGCCAGATTTATGGTATAATATTCATAGAAAATATTAAATACTTTCATTTCCAAACACCGTATTATTCAATTATCAAAGAGCTATTAGTTGTGTTTTATATTTGAATAGTTACGACGAATTTTAATCAAAGGCTGCAGCACCTGGTTAATTTTTTCTCAACTTAGCTAACTTATAAATCCCATATCTGTATTAAAAGCATCATGTGCAGTATTCTGCAACTCTAGAGTGTTTTCATCTGTGATATCCTTAACTTTAATAACTACTTTTATAAATGCTTTGCAATCACCAGAACTATGTTCTGTATAGCAATCTATTATTTCAGCACATTCAGGTATGTTATCTACAGCTTTACAAATCATTTTTTTAACCTGTTCCTTATCCACCATTATCATTTCCTTTCTTTCGCAATTTTTTCTGATGCTACGGTTCCTGGTTAATCTATTTGAATTCCGAACTATTTTAATAATTTAACAAGCTCGCAATCTTTTTTATGTCCTTGTATATTTGCATTTCCACAGATAGGACAAAACTTATATATTGCACCACCTATGTTTGTAGTATTTTCTAAAAACTGTAACCTTTGAAGCATATCACGATATCTTAGGTTTGTTTCTACAAAGTCTTCTGGACTTAAATTAGTGTCTTCATATTCTCCAAGACGTTTAACAGCGTTGCTATAAGCATAAAAAGCATCATAATCATTAAATTCTTTTGGCTTATGTTTAAAGTTTTTTAAATCATATTTAAAACTTCCTATTGTCTTTTCAGTTAATCTATCCATAATTTTTTACCTCCAATATTTGAATTACTAAGTTAATTGTTTTAATTGTTCATCTATCTTAAATAATTTTTTATCACATTCATTACACCATGCGTATTTACTTGTATTTTTAAACTGTGCTTCTTCCCACATTTCCCCATTTTCAGCTACCTTCCCATCAAACCTAATATTATAATTACACGTGCCTGTATAGCTTTGTTTAATATAGTACTCTTCGCTTCCACAATAAGGACAACATTTTATATTTTTATCAATTTTCATATTGTCTCCTTTATAATTTATTGCGTTATATTTTCAGATCATTCAGCTCCTGGTTAATATCTTTGAATTACGTAGTACCGAAATACGCTTGTATTGACCCAGATGTTAATATTTCAAAACCTGACACTAAAATTGCATATAGTACGTATCCAGGTGGAATAACAGTAACTAATACGATTGCTATAGATACTTCATACCCTAATTTGTCAATTACCAGCCCTATAATTAATCCTACCAGTGAAATTATGATAAGTAATATCATCATAATAACTCCCCCCTGTTCCCTTCGATACTTATTTCAGCTCTCTCTATGTCTTCTCTAAGTTCTTCTGAAAGTCCATATGGTATATTAATTTTTTGCATTGATTTCACCGCACCTTCACTCTTTATTTTCAGGAGCCACTACAGCTCCTGTGCTATCTTTTTTATTATCTATGAGTTAAACCTTCGCAACGTGGGCATGCTTAAGCAAAATTTGAGTTTTATAATTTTATTCCATCTACCCCAAAGAGTAATATGCTTAAGTCTTGCATTGCATCCCTTACTTCTCTATTAACTGTTGATACACTGATCTCTAACTTCTCTGCAGCATCCTCATAAGTTGGTACTATATCATTATCAGTTTTATTAATAAAAAGGATTTCAAGTATCTTATATTTTCTTTTATTACTTTCTTCTGATTTGCAGATAAGTTTATAATAATTTAAAACTTTATTTATATGTTCAATCATTATTGAAGTTCTTATTTTAGTTCTACTTATAGCCTGTATATACTGCTCTTCATCATCAATGGATTCAATATCGTCCAACACATCAATAGCATTTTCCTGTTTAACTTTATCTGCAGAACTACTAGTCATTCTAATATGAACTGTTAGTCCTCTATAATTTTTAAGCAGTAACCTTGTATTTCTTAGTCTTCTGTCATATCTCTTTTTGGTTTTATAGTATTCTTGTTCTTTAATATACTTTATTCCTTCACGGACACCAATCTTTACAGCATCTCCATAGCTTATGCTTTTTTCCTCCATCTATCATCACTCCTATTTTAGCCTTTTGGCCTTAGTATTTATTTCCTACTATTTGCTAGATGTTATTTTCTATTTAAACCATTTTTTCAAATAATTTTCACTTACAATTTTCAATGTAAAAATAGGTTTTAAAATATGATTAAATAAAAAAACAATTACATAAATAATCAACTTGCACAGATGATTTATTAAATATATTAAAATTAATCCTATAATTACACCTGCAAAGAGTATACATACAAATAGGTGCCATACCTGAAATCCATTTTCTTCTATGGACCCAACTAGATCGTCATATACCTCACATTTATTATCTTTTATATCCATAACAATGCTTATATTTACACAAAAATAACATATTGCTACGACTACTCCAAATATAGGTGTTATATTCATGTCTGAATCCATTTATAAAACCCTCCATTAATCCATTTTTTCCTAAACATTTCGCCTTAATATTTTATTTTGTAATGAATTATACTCATCATCAAAAGGTATATTAGCCGCAGCCATTGCACTGTCTTTTGAACTTTTGGCAAGCATATTATCTTCTAAAACAGAATAATTATAACTCCGCTGTTCATAGTCATTAAAGGTTGTTTTTTTATAACTATTATTTTTATTGTCATCGTTTTTATATGTCCCTTCTAGTACCTTAACCATATTTTCCTCATTAATCAGCCAATCAAAGTTACAGGCTGTCCACTTTCCATTTCTACCGGAGAGAAAATCACTGACCTCCGCTCTAGAAAATAACTCCTCGAAGGTTTTAATATCTTTAAAAGTTTTAAACCTAGACTTTAGCATATCCTTTCGTTTTTGAGTAAGATGTGATACTTTGGGCATAGATTTACAAATATTGTTATACATATCCACAATATTTGTATCCTTCAATTTTTTAGGCATAGTTTCTCCTGGATCATCTAGGGCTTTCTCAGCTGATGCCTCAAACTCATCCACCTTATCCACAGAATCCTCCCGTTTTTCTACATTCTCAGTTTGACTATATATATCTTCTTCTTTTTTATTTTCATTTTCATTTTCATTTTGTCCACGTATCGTTGACGTATCGTATGACGTATCGTGGTACGTATCGTCATTTATTTTAGAACTATTTGGGAGCAATCCATACTTTTTAATCTCATCAGTGAAAACCTGTCTTATCTTTTCACTCTTGATCTTATCAAGCACATACAAAAGCAATGATTTATCTTCTACAAATGGGAACTCTGCCTTTATACAATCTTCAATAGGTTTACCACCCTTATTTAAGTTAATTTTCCCCCATTCGTTAAGTGCTATTTCTCTTGTTTTTTCATTATATTTTATTAGTTTGTGGTGTTCTTCAAACCTTGCCAACAAGCTATCAATTGTCTCAATTGAGTATCCTAGTTCCATAGCTATCATTTTTTTATATATTTTATATACCCCTATTTGGGTTGTGCTCGCATTTGTCATAAGGTATATATAAAATAATTTATCTTCAGGCGTAAATCCTTCACTCATGTCCTCCCAAAGTTCTTTATATATGTATCTATACTTAGCCATTTTTCAATACCTCCATATAATTTTCTAATATGATTATTAGTAATATTAATTGGTTAACTAAAATTTTCTTGCCTTATATTAGCTTAATTCGCCTTTATTTTCGCATATTATATTTAAGTTAACCTTTTATACTATAAAATTTAAAATGCGTTATAATTGATTTAAACGCCATTTAAATGCATTTTATTATTGACTAATTTCATCCGTTTTTCTACGCTTAAACTTCTATTAGTTAATATTTTCAAAAGAATTATTGTCATTCCACATTACTGTAAATTCATCATCAAATGCTTTTGCTATTTTAGAATCATGTATAATAACTAAATTTTCATCGTTGATTTTACTAGCTGCGCTGGTATAGTTGTATGAACCTGTAGTAACAATAGATCCATCCATCACTGTAACTTTCATGTGCATAAGTCCAGAATGAGTATTGATTTTTATTGGTATGTTGTTACTTTTCAGTAAAGTGAGAATTATCTTTTCTGATTTACAGGCAGCTTCCTTTTTATCCGTTATAATTTCAACTTTTACATTCCTTTTCTTAGCCTGTATGATAGCATTTGCTATAGCTCTATCTGTGAGACTATATATTGCAATATCAAGCGAATTTTTCGAGGAATCTATAACTTGAATTAAATGTTCTTCAGGATTTCCTTTGTTCTCTCTTGTAAAATAGTATTCAGTATTACTTGAACTTGTACTTGTACTATTTACAGGTTTAGTAGTTGCAATACTTTGGCTACAACCAGCAAAAATTAGACTTGTGAATACAACCAAACTAACTATTAACTTTCTGTTCATTATAGTAACAACTCCTTTTTTGATTTCCATCTCCAAATCAAAGCATAAAATTAGTTTTGAAATTTGTTTAGCATCGCATTAGCATCGCATTAGCAATCCCTTTAGCAATTCCTTTAGCTTCTTCAAGACAATTAGCATCTTCAATACTGCATAGCATTGCTAAAAAATTTTCATTTTGTCTCTTATAGATCTCTAGTTCTATTTTGTATGCTCTAAATTGTTCCTGACACTTTCTATGTTCGGATGCGCTCTCAAGTTTTATTTTGTGTATTTTTAGACTAATTAAGGTATTAAGATGAATATTTTTATCTTTTTCATTATCTAGTGGAATGATAGCTGCCAATGCTTTTATTTGACGATCTATCTTTCCCATGTCATTTTCTAAAATAACTTTTACCGCCATATCCATTCCTCCAGTTTACATTAAATGTTAATATGTCATTTTTACAAATTTTTCTCCGTTAATATGAAAATTTTCTACATCTACATTTTTAGGAGCTAACTCTTTTTTGAATTCTAGTTCTTTAAATATATTTATTTTTCTACATTGACCTATTTCACCAATAAATAGACTATTAGTGTTCAATTTATTTGCGCTTATTGTTTTAAATTTTGCCCGATATGACATTCCATGACCTGGTACACCTATATATACTCCTATGGCATCTAAGCTATTCAAAAATGACATACCCTCGCCTGTTGTTGGCATGTTCTGTTTATTTTTTTTATTATTCATATTTACACCATCCTCTAATTTATTTTTGTCTGTTTTTTATATTGCATGGTAAATTCATTAAATTGTGAGTCTAATCAAAAAGGTAGATATTTATCATTGGTTAATAATGCCAACTCATCATAACTATAGTGATTATCAACATTATTCATGTTAAAAGGGTATAACCATAAATTTTTTTTAGATTCGCAATGAAAACTTTTTTCAACAGAAATTTTATTTACTATATCCTTTAATTTCATTCTAAAACCTCACCTTCTTACTATGGAGCGATTCCTTTATCAATATCAGAAAACTCTTCATCCATGTTAATTCCCCAATCATCATAAAGCTTCGTTAAAGCCTGGACTAAGTACCACTGTTTATGTTCCGATTCACACTTAATTCCAGTTTCAAGAAGTTTACAAACTTCATCAATTACTTTTTTTGATTCATCCTCCTCTATCTCTTTTAACAGTTTTTCACCTTTATCTGCCATCAATTTAATTTTTTGAAATTCGATATAATTAACAGTAACTGTAGCATCTTCTAACATAAATTTACCTCCTGGCCTTTTGATACATCTCTTTGAATTACGTAACTAATTGTTAGATTTAAAATGCCTGCATCTTTTACAAATATATAATTCTATATCATATCCTTGAGGACAATGATTTTCTTTTAAATCAACATTCTTAATAGCTAAACATTCACCTATTGTATTATCGTTTTCTTTTATTTTTCCTCTTAGATTAACGGGTATCATATAATTCCACCATCCTTCATTTTAATGTTAAACTTGCAAAAACGAGTTCGGTACTCCTAAAAATTTTGCGGTACCCTTCACTTTTATGCATATTTATCTTTGTTATGAATCAAATTTTTGAACCTCTAAATAACTTTCCACTTTCCCAACCTGCTATATATTCATTGCCACAATCCTCATTTTTACAAATTAGCACTTCATCTTGTGTTGACATAGGAGATTCTACCGTTTTAAATGGGGTTTTCTCCATAGTCCCTGTATTGTTAATTTCATGATATACTTCTGTTGAGTGAGAAGTATAATATATCAAATTGCTTCCACATTCACATTAATTTCAATTTATGTAGCCCATGGACCAAACCTTATTTGAATTGTGAATCTAATAACCAGTTGTTGATATACAATATGGTTCTTTAGGTATCTCAATAAGTTTCATTGCCTGTCTGAATGATATAAGCTTTTCTACAACTTTACTGTCCTCACGACCTCGTCTTAAATATCCATCACCATTGATATCATTAATTTCATCATTGTCACCAAGTTCTTCTATGTCTTCTTTATTCTCTGTTGGACACCACATATAATCATTGTCTAAATTGCACTCTTCAGTATTTTCTAACATTTCCTCAAACGTTTCTGAACTATCCAAATGTTTTATAAACCAGATAATAAAATCTTCCTTTCCTAGTGGGCTTACATACCACTCACTATCGTTTGGTGCAAAAATTTTCAATTCATTTTCTCCATTCATGATAAATCCCTCCTTAATATTTATTGAACATTATTTTTATATTTTAATTGAATGACTTACTAAAGTATTTTAACTGTAAGCATATGCAATAAAAAAAATATAATTATATAATACATTTGAATTTTCCAATTTAAGCTCCAGTCGCTTTTTAAATAAATATCTCTTCCACTTGTTGTAATTTTTACATTTTTTAAGTTCATCTTAAATTTAATATAGTCATATACAATACTTATAATCATTAAAACTACAAGAATCAAAAATGGTGTAATTTTAGCACCCGATATGTAGATAAATGGAAATTTGAAATATATATTACCCATTTTTATATTTCTCCCTTTAATTATCCTTAATTGTTTGAAATACATATTGGCTTTTTATCTGTTCATAAGCCATTTTAAGACCTATTAAGTAGCCCTCAACTCTAGAAGGAATAACATCACCAGCCCTAAATATCCATTCAGCAACATCAGGATCATAGTTAGTTAATTCATCATACTTTTGCTGTACTTCGTAGCCCCATAAGCTTTTGCTTGAACATTCTCTACTTGCATTTATTAGTTTATAAAGCAGCGATATATACTCATTTATTTCTTCATCATGTTCATTCTCTTCGCCTAGGCTTGATTCCTTATTTCCATTAACATATTCTATTTCTTCTTTAAGTCTTGCAATGGCTGTATCGCTATCAAATGAATATTTATCTTCACTAAATGCTGATAACTTTCCATGAAAATATCCCACATTATAGCTTGCTATTGATTCTAAACTTGCCTTCTCTGTGAGTGAGAATATGGCTTCTCCCACATCTCCACTTATATATAGCTTGCAACCATCAAAAATATATCTTATATAATAAAAGATTGAATTTGGTTTACCCCAGCTTAAAATTGATACTCCATCGTTTAACTTTTCCAACACCGCTGTATGCCCCTTAAACCAATCTTCTCTAATTTGTTTTTCAATATCATTTTTATTCATATTAATTCCCCCTGATTATTGTTCGTGATTTCAACTTCTGTAGATCCTGCAGCTACATACTTATATTTATCCTATTTAACAATTGTTAGATTTGGCTTCTGCTTAGGTTCTTTATAATCTTCATGAAACTCATTAATGTAATAGTCGCAATTGCATTGCACCATTAATTCGCCTGTCTTGATGTCCCATTTGAGCCCATATATTCTTGTTACTCTTATTTCAGTATCAACATCATTTAACTGCCAATAATCGCACCACGTGTTTAATAGTGGAAAATCTTGATACATCTTAATCCTTATCCCAAAGTCCTTATTCCATATACATCCTTTTTCATCAGCTTTAAAAATCAAACACCCTGAAACATCATAAATTGATTTTTTACTAGTACATTCACCACCATGTCCAGTATTTCTTATGCAGTAAGCACATTGTAACTGGCTGGGTATTTCATTCATCAAATCACCTTACCTTCTAAAACATGTTTTATATTGCAATTCACAAATTTTTCAAATCTCTCTTTTGTTAAAATTTCATCTTTTTTATTAGTATCAAAAGAACCTAATATGTTATATATAGTAGACATACAAACTTGGTTTCTTTGCTCAATATTTAGCTTATCTAATTCCTTTATTAAACTCATTTAAATCCTTCTCCTATTTTCAGATTGTGCTAATCTTCAAATTCTTTGTACACTCTACAATGGTCAGTGAATATACATTCTTTTTCATATTTTTTTATAATACTTGTAACTTTAGTTATTTTATAAAAATACTCTGCAGATAACTAAGATTGTAAATGGATGTTATTTTATATATAAAACCAACATAGCCCCCTGCAGCTAACACCCAGTTTAAAATGCCATCGGAACTTGCAAGGTGAAAGCAGATATCTCCCGCATGCAGTGGAAAGAGTAACTCTTCTGGTTTTTCATTTAAAAGATCTACTATCATGTGTAGAGCATATCCAAGTCCAAACCAAATAACGAAACTTCCTGCAATTAGACCTACACCAAGATTCATCACAAAGAAACCAATCAAACTATGCATATACTTTCTATGTCCTGTGATTCTCCCAAGGACTATTGACCCAACTATTAGTAAAACACCCATTATTTTAAGCTGAGAAGGCATATCTTTGCCTACTAATGCCGATACATTGTAATGCATCTTTAGTGTTAATATAAGATATAATGCTGTTAGAATAACTCCTGCATAAATAGCATCTGTAAAAACATGTCCAGCTTTTGATACCTTCAAATCCGCATCTGTAGCATAAGATCCTATAATACAAAAACCTATTCCAACCAAAGCTGTCTTTATATCAACTTTAGGTACTAATAGAAAGGCTGCACCACAAATACCTACTGCAGCATGTGTCTTTCCAGTCATATTAATTCCTCCAATTCCTATTTTTTTTAATTTAGCCAAAATTATTGGCAATTACAGCAAACACTATTTTTCAGTATAATTTTTCACATTATTAATAACTAAATTTACAGTACCATCAGTATTAGGTACAACCTGAAATTTTTGTTTATCATTATAAGCATCTTCATCAATGGCCAGGTCAAAGTCATTATTGATTTTTAGCCTTACCTTTTGAAACTTTTTAGCTATATAATCTTTGTCAATTTCTACTTCTTCAGTAATGCCCCGCTCTTTTGAATATTTAATAAAATTTTCAGCTACTTCATTTTCAGAAAATAACTCTTGTGCCAATTCTTTTATGTCTATGCTATCTTCTTCTTTCAGTTTTTTCTTAATTGAAGTTCTAACAATTTCAGCTGCAGCTGCATTGTCTTTCAAATTGTCTCTTATCCATCTTTCCGTAGTGCTTAATAACTTCTTGGTACTGTCCCTTTCATTAGTAATTGATGTACACTGAAGAAAATTTTTCATGAAGTAATTAGCTTCATATTCCTCAGATGTTTTATTCTTGCCTTGCCTATCTATAACCATTAAATCAAATTTATTTTCTTCCCTTGTAGGTTTTATAAATGCACACTTTTGTATTCTTTGTGTTCCTGGTAATCCCCCAAATTGAGAAATTATATTTATTTCAATCTTACCTTCTACAAAGTCAATTGCATGAGTGTAATTTTTAGCATAATCAAGCTTTAGAATTGCAAACATCAACCCATATTCCGTTGATATAGATACACTAATTAGATCACATGAAGGGATTTCATTGTCGGACTTCATTAAGCAAAATAATTCTGTTGCTATATTTTTTGAAACTTCCACAATTCCTATTTCACCATTGAAGTATTTTTGAGTTATAACATTAACAGTATTTTGTTTATTATTGAAAACAGCGTACTTCAAATCCTCATCTTTAAGACATTTTTGTACATGTTTCAAAATATATTCATAAATTTCATCTACGAGTTTAAGTTCATAATCATTACACACAGGACCATTAGAATTACTGTCTAATATATTGATAACAGCTGCATTTATATTTACTTCATTTACATATTCCATCTTCATTCTCCCTAAAATCCACTTAAATTTTTTTTAAAATTCCATCTTGGTGCTACATATTTTTTTATTTCAACATTATTTTCTTCAAGAATCTTTTTTACCGTTCCAGATGCACACCCTATTCTTATTGCCACACCATTTAATGTTCCATATTTTTCATATAACTGTTTAATTTTTTCTACATCATATTGTTTTTTCATATCTACTCCCCCAAAACCTCATTAATTATTGTTATGTCACTATTTATATAACTATCAAATTCAGTAGGTTCATCTATGCTGCTTAAATCTGTTTTAATAGTCCTTAATGCTTTTTCAAGATTTTCAATGTAATTTTGTTGGATATTGATTGTTTTAGTTACAATAGTGTAATGTTCATCTAGTACAAGAGTTACTTCATCTTTTAATAGATCACAAGCTACAACCATTCCTATTTTTCCCTTTAATGTACCTTCAGTAAGGATTGCTTCTTTACCAGCTACAATAACCCTTAACATACTTAACCCCCCACACAATCATATTTTTATACCAGCAATTATCCTCATGTATTTAAACCAATTTCTACACCTATGTGTAGCTTTCATTTCATATTATTTTTTAAAATCTCATCTAGAACTTCCTCAAAGTTCACCTTTGGTATGTCATTTTTTATCTTCTCCGTATGTTTATTAAATACTCTTGTGTCCTCTAACACATATTTTTGGGTTTTGTTAATACTACGGATAGGCTCTACAAGATGCATCTAATCACCTACTTTTTCATCTATACTGCTGATAATTTCAATTACCATTGATCTTGGTATTGCGGTACTACTCTTTTTCTTATTATGTAAAAAATTAATACATAAGCATTCATCTCCAAGTCCATACGTATGTGTGATAGTTCCTTGGATAATCTCTTCTTTTGAATAATAGGCTTCTATATAATCTTCAACCCTAACCCTTTTGCCTATTCCTTCTTTATGCTTAGATTCAAAAGTAAAAATTACTTTATCCATATCTAATACTCTTATTTGTTTGTCCCATTTTATTTCTTCTAAACCCTTTTTGTTTACATATATTGTTTTAAATCCATCATCATTTTTTAGTTCAATACCTACACCACCACCACCATAATGAATAATCCTGTTTATATTATCTTTAGATTTATACTTATCAATAATAGTCTGCTGGGCTAATGTTATTTCATGATGAATGATGCATATTTTATCTTTATCTGTATCCAAAATAGTTTTTTCTGTGTCCAAAGCCTTCTTTTCTGTAACTTTTTTATATTTTTCCGTAAACACATCAAAAATCGATATTTGACCATCGAGAACCACATCTGAAAGCTCCTTAAGTTTATTGGCCATATTCTCACCTCACATGCTTTTTCTTTTACATGAATTTTTTCGATTTGAGCTCCTCAATATCTATTTAATGCCTGGGCTTCTTTAAGTAAATGTTATGGAAGAACTATTGAATTTATATACTTTAATGATTCACTGTAGTCTTTCCTACATATGTCATGATAATCAGTTACACAAAAGTGATCCTTTAGTGTTTTCCATAGGTGGCTATATATTTCTTTTCTCAGAGCAATACTTAAATAAGCATTGTTTTTTCCAGAACATAAGATTGCTACTCTGCTATCAATACGATTCTTTATTGTTTTAGCTTGTCCATCAGTTATTTTCATTGTTAATACTAAATTGGTTATTGCTATGGTTTTTAAATCAAGCATGCTAACTCCACCTCACTGTAACAATTTTTGTATCCATTGCTACACATCTTTGCTTGTACTACAAAAACTACTTTGTCCAATTCCAGAGACTTGGCAAGTACTTCTTCAGTTGTATTAAAATTATTATTAAGAATTAACTTATTTAATTCTTCTCTTAATTGCTCTAATTTTTCGTTATTCTTCATTTTCAGTTTCCTCCAATTATTAGATTTGACTCTAGTCCAATGAATAATAAAACATTTAATTAATTTGTATCTGAATGAACTGAAATCCTTTGTGTTTTCAATTTATATTTGCTCCTTTTTTTATTTGTTTATAATAAGATTTAGATTTAAATAAAGTGTTTAGTTCCTTGCTTTATAATCCTTGTTTATTTGATTTAATTTTTATGTTATTTTCCTTTTCCCCTAGTTCTCATATCAAATATCACGTTCATCTTGGGGTGATTTTCCATTAACAATATTAGCTAGAACTTCCGTATACTCCTTTTCTAATATTTCTCTGTTTTCATGAAATATTAATGCCACTTGATACATAATAAAACCTCATTTTGATTAATTAACTTTTTCTTTTATTTTTACTATAGCTTTAATCCCATACTCTTCAAAAATGATTTTTTCTATAACACGTGCAACACCTTTAAATGCTTTTTCTTCTTGTTCCTGCGTTATGTTTGGTCTAACTATAGCTACTGTAGGCATATTCACCACCTCATTAGATTTTATTTATTTTGTAGATTGTCCTATTCCTCATCTATTGAGTTTTTTAATTCTTTTTCTAGTTCATCAATAATTTCTTCGAAAATATCATTTGAATTCATCTTTCTGTGCCTCCTTATAAAAATAATCTGTATCTTTCCCATATAAGTCAGCTAGTGTTTTTATAGTTTTTGCTAGTGGATTTTCTGAAAGTCCTTTTTCAAGTCTCCAAATTGAAACTCTTGAAATTTTCGTTTTATCTACAACTTCATTAATATTTAATCCCATGTTTATCCTAGCCTGTCTTATTAGTTCCGAATCTATATTCATAATGTTACTCACCCCCTGATATATTTATATTATGTAACAATATGTTTCATAAATCAAATTGTAAAAATGCATCAAATAGCAGATATACTCAGTAATACATCATATTTCTACATTTTTCTTATTGTAACGTATGGTGTCATTTAATTTAAGAAAGCTATTGAAATGTTTCATAATGTTTCATATAATGTATACAAGGGCTATATCATTAGACTTGTATACATTAGGAGTTGATTAAATGTTCAGTACTAAATTAAAAGAATATAGAAACAGTTTAGGTTTTACACAAGAAGTCCTTGCTGAAAAGGCTGGAATATCAAGAGCTATTATAGGAATGATTGAATCTGGTCAAAGACCTCCATCTCAAAAGGTTGTAATGAAATTATCTGAGTATAGTAACAAAAGTATTGATTGGTGGTATGGTAAGGAAGATAAGGAAAAAGAGTGGGGAAATTTAAATGATCTCGATACTTTGCTAGATTATATGATTGAACAAAAACTAATTGATAAAAAAGGTGGCATGAATGATAAAACTAAGGCATATATACAAAAAATGTTAGATGCAGAAATAGACAAGAAGTTAAAGAAAAAATATCAATAGATTTTATAGAATAAAGGAGTAACCCGATGGACAAAATTTGTATATATTTAAGGAAGTCAAGAACAGATGAAGAACTAGAAAAAACTTTAGGTCAAGGAGAAACATTATACAAACACAGAAGAGCATTATTGAAATTTGCCAAAGAAAAAGATTTAAACATTATTGAAATTAAAGAAGAAATAATATCCGGAGAAAGTTTATTTTTTAGACCGAAGATGTTAGAACTATTAAAAGAAGTAGAAGCAAAGGCTTATAATGGTGTTCTCGTAATGGATATGCAGCGTTTAGGGCGTGGTGATATGCAAGACCAAGGATTAATACTAGAAACATTCAAGAGTTCAAATACAAAGATTATAACTCCACAAAAGACATATGATCTCAATAATGATTTTGATGAAGAATATAGCGAATTTGAGGCTTTTATGAGCAGAAAAGAATTGAAAATGATAAATAGGCGTATGCAAGGTGGAAGGATACGAAGTGTTGAAGAAGGTAATTATATTTCCCCTAACGCTCCATTTGGATATGACATTGATTTTATAGGTAAAATTAGAACTTTGAAGCCTAACTCTGAAGAATCTGAAATAGTAAAACTTATTTTTAAAATGTATTGTGAAGGCAATGGTTCCGGAGTAATCGCTAATTATTTAAATGAATTAGGATATAAAACCAAGTTTGGAAATGATTTCGAGAGGAGTTCTATAATCTTTATTTTAAAAAATCCTGTATACATAGGGAAAGTAACATGGAAAAAGAAAGAAATAAAAAAATCTAAAGATCCAAACAAAGTTAAGGATACCCGAACTAGAGATATTTCTGAATGGATAATTGCAGATGGAAAACATAAATCTATAATTGAAAATGATATTTTTCAGAAAGCACAAGAAATATTGAGAGGTAAATATCATATTCCTTACAAAATTACAAATGGAGCTGCAAACCCTTTGGCTGGAATTGTAATTTGTAGTGTATGTGGTAGTAAAATGGTTTTGAGAAAATATAAAGAAGGTCAACAGCCTCACTTGGTATGTACTAAAAAATGTGGAAACAAAAGTAGTAGATTTGATTATGTTGAAAATGCTATTGTTGAAGCATTGGATAATTATTTAAAAAATAAAGAAACTGATATTGGAAATGAACACCTCAACGTTGATGTTGATATATATACTAGACAAATTGAAATTTCAAATAAAGAACTTGCAACATTAAATTTGCAAAGGCTTAAATTGTTTGATTTACTTGAACAAGGTGTATATGACAACGTTACTTTCATAGAAAGGTCAAATAATATTACGAAACGTTCAGACAATGTTGAAAAAGGAATTGAAAAACTAAAATGTATAATTGAAAAACAAACTAAAAAATCCGCAAATAAATCAAATCTACAAATAAAAAAAATAATAGATAATTACAGGCTATCAAAAAGTATTATACAAAAAAACGAATTGCTAAAAAGTATACTATATAAAGTTGAATACAAAAAATCAAAGGAACAAAGTGGCAATGATTTTCATATCACACTATTTCCAAGGGTTTAAATGTACATCTAACATGTGGAAGGTTATTCATTCCCCTCTTTGTCAATACCTATTGGATCATTAAGATATACTTCACCTTTTGATTTTTTGTTATTTCTTATAAGCATTAGAATTTCATTTTCGATACATCTAGCTGCATAAGTTGCTAGTCTTGTGCCTTTTTTAAAATTATAGGAATCGATAGCTTTTATTAGACCCACAGTACCTATGGATATAAGATCATCAGAATCCTTACCTGAAAATGAATATTTTTTAACAATATGTGCTACTAGTCTTAGATTTCTCTCGATTAATATACTTTTTGCTAGTTTATCTCCGGCACTTAATTTTTCTAAGTAGTTCCTCTCTTCACTTTCAGTTAATGGTTTTGGAAATGAAGCACCATTTCCAACGTAAGCTGTTAAAAAAGTAATATTTCCAAACATATTTAATAAACAATATATTATAAACACAAAGATGCTCCCTCCCTTAGCGCTCAATAATATATTATGTGTATAATTTTAAAATGTGCATGTACTATTAACTATTTATTAAGTTCCTCAACTATCTTCTTAAATATTGGTGCAGCAGTTGTTCCTGCTTCTTGGCTATTTTGTATATCTGGTACAAGTATCACAGTAGAATAATATTTATTTTTAATTTTAAAAAATCCCACAAACCATGCATCCACATGACTTTCATCTTTATTTTCAACTCTTGTTGCAGTTCCTGTTTTTCCTCCTACATCATTGTTTGCAACATATGCTAGTCTTCCTGTTCCACTTTCATTGGAAACTACCTGCTCCATTTCTCCTTTTATAAAATTTGAAGTATCTGTATCTAATATTTTTTTTGAAGTTGTTTCTTGTTTGGAAATTAAATTATCATTATTATCCACATAGCCTTCTATGATAGTAGGTTTTACGTATATACCATTATTTATTACTGTATTGGGTAAACTCAATGCTTCAAGTGGTGTCATCCTGAATTTTTCACCTATAGACAAAAGGCTTAAATCACCAGTTGATAATGGATCCATGTTTAGGTTCCCATGCTGCTCATAATTAAGCCCTAAAACTTTGTCAAATAAGCCTTGCTCATTAGCATATTTATATATGCTATCATAACCTGTTTTATTGCCAATTTTCATAAATACTTCATTAGAAGACACAATGAATGCCTGTAGTAGATTATAATTCCCCTTTTCGCCACTCTCACTATATTTGCCATCATCATGAAATATCTCCGATGTATTTATAGCTTTGCTCTGTAATCCAGCTTCTTCAACTATTATTTTAAAAATTGAACCTGGGAAAAGGTAACCATCTTGTATTCCTGCATTTATATTACCTTTATATTTGTCCTTTTGCGTAAGCACTCTTATTTTTCCAGTATCACTTTCCATAACCACTGCACCAATCTGCTTATAATTCTTAAACTCATCATTATCTAAAATTTCATTCACCTTATCATTCATGTCCTGGTCAATTGTAAGCTTCACATTTGTTGTGCTTTTAAGTTTCTTATCATTAACATTTGTCAAATTACCATTATCATCACTTTGAAAATATTTTTCTGTATAACCATTTTTTAAAACCTTATTGTAGATTTGCATCTCTAAAGAATTACTGGCCTTGTCTTTGCCATTATTATCTTTGACATTGGTTAATGTATTACATATATCCGATGCTTCACTTCTATTTACTTTGTAATATATATAAGAGTAAACTCCATTAACTCCCTTTATTTTGTTGATTTTATCATAGGTTTGTTCATCAACTTTCCAATATATCTTGGAACTTTTATTTATTATGTCATCGTTAAATAAATCATAGTTACTATTATAGTTTTTCAAAGTATATGTAAGTGCTCTCAAATCATACATATTGGTATCACTATTATTTTTAAGAAATATATATGGATTAACCACAACATAATAATCAAAATCATATTTTAAAAGTTGTTTGCCACTAAAATCAATTATATCAAAATTTATATCAGAAGTTTTTTCTACTGATGTATTTTGAGAATTGTAAGTACTTAAAATTTGATCATTATCTTTGAAATCAATTAAATATATTTTGAAAATTAGTAAAGAAAATATTATTACACATGAAAACAAAATCATATAACATCTTTTTTTCCTTATATCCATAAAAAAAACACCTCACCATAGTCTTAATTCTAGACCAAGGTAAGATGTTTTATTCAATATTAGTATTATTATTTGTCTTCTCTGGAAAGTATCTGCCTTATATTAGCAGTAAGTATATCTATAGCAACAATATTTTTTCCACCTTCAGGTATAATTATATCTGCATAACGTTTTGATGGTTCGATAAACTGCAGATGCATTGGGCGCACTACATTTAGGTATTGATTGATTACGGAATCCATAGTTCTTCCTCTTTCATTCATATCCCTTATTAACCTTCTTATGATTCTAACATCTGCATCCGTATCAACATATATTTTTATATCTAAGAGTTCTCTAATTTTCGGTGAATCCAAGATCATTATACCTTCAAGTATAATAATTTCACAAGGCTGAATAACTACCTTTTCTTTTTTTCTATTATGAATAGAAAAATCATATATTGGTTTTTCTATAGATTTCCCCATAATAAGCTCTTTTAAATTAGATACCAAAAGTTCGGTATCAAAAGCATCAGGATGATCATAATTAGTTTTAATTCTTTCTTCAATAGGTAACTCACTTTGATCCTTATAATAAGAATCCTGTTCGATTACAGTAATACGTGTTTTGTCAAATTTTCTGAATATCTCACTTGCTATTGTTGTTTTTCCTGAACCCGTACCACCTGTTATACCAATTAGAATAGGACGCTTCATTACTTTGCCTCCTTACCTTTTATAAGCATTTCACCTTTTTCCAGTACAACATCTGTTGAAATAGAATATATCATTTGTGCAACTGGAGTTGATGGTATTTTTTCATAATTATCATTTTTTAAATCGGACAAAGCAATTATTATATTATCACCCTTAGGTTTTAAAACTTCAACTTTATCGCCTTCAAAAATCTTGTTTTTCTGTTTTATAATTGCTCTTCCACTTTTCGGATCATAGCTCTCAACAATTCCTACAATATCATAGTTTCTAATATATGAGGATGATTCATAATATTGTTTATTATCTTCTCCAAAATAAAATCCAGTAAAATATCTTCTATGACTTGGTTTAAGAAGATAGTCCATCCATTTACTGTTAAATGTATAATTCTTCGGATCCTCAAAATAGGAATCAACGGCTTCTCTATAGGCTTTTACTACTGAGGCAACATAATATGAGCTCTTCATTCTTCCTTCTATTTTGAAAGAGTTTATTCCTGATTCAAGAAGTTCTGGAATATGCTCTATCATACATAAATCCTTTGAATTCATAATGTATGTTCCCTTTTCATCTTCAATTATAGGGAAATACTCTTCAGGGCGTTTTTCTTCAACTAGATTGTACTTATACCTACAAGGTTGAGCACATTGGCCTCTATTTGAATCTCTACCTGTCATATAATTAGAAAGCAAACATCTTCCTGAATATGCCATACACATTGATCCATGAACAAAAGCTTCAAGCTCACAATCTTCTGGTAGATTTTTTCTAATTTCCCCTATCTCAATCAATGACAGCTCTCTGGCAAGAACAATTCTTTTTACCCCTTGTTTATACCAAAATATAGCTGATTTCCAATTTACATTATTTGCTTGAGTACTCAGATGTATTTCTAAATTAGGGACTACTTCTCTAGAAGTCATAATTATTCCTGGATCTGAAACTATTATTGCATCTACGTGTAAATCGTACAATTCTTTTAGATATTCTTCAAGGCCTATTACATCTTCATTATGAGGGAATACATTTAAGGTGACATATACTCTCTTTCCTCTTTCATGAGCATAAATTATACCATTTTTTAATTCTTCTACTTCAAAATTATCAGCAAATGCTCTTAAATTTAATTTACTTCCACCAAGGTAGACAGCATCTGCTCCAAAGTCTATTGCTGCTTTTAACTTTTCAAGATTTCCCGCTGGTGCAAGTATCTCAGGCTTGTTCATTAGTTGTACTCCTCCTTGTTGTTACTGCTATTCCATCCCCCATAGGTATCACAGAAGTAATAAACAACTTATTATCTGAAACAAGTTCCAAGTATTTTCTCATTCTTTTTACTATGGTAACTTTTCTTCTCTCTAGTAAGTCATTATTTGGAACCATTCCTCTAAATAAAACATTATCAGCAACAATTATTCCATCTTCATTCAAAAGCCTTAGACATTCTGGCAAAAAATGATTGTAGTGACCTTTTCCAGCATCCATAAATATCATATCAAACTTACCATTGAGAGATTTTAGCATTTCCAGGCATTCACCTGGTAAAACCTGAATCCGATCTTCATAACCGTATTTTTTAATATTACTCTTTGCAAGTTCAATCATTTTATCATCACGTTCAATTGTTGTGATCCTTGTAGTTTTTCCAGAATACATGCTCATCAAAATAGAAGAATAACCAATAGCTGTACCAAGCTCTAATATTTTAAGAGGTTTTTTTACCGTAACCATAAATTCTAGAAACTTTCCAGTTTCCTTTTGAACTATAGGAACAAAATTTTCTTCTGCATAGATTTTCATTTCTTCCAAAATATCTGATTCTTCAGTTATAAGTCCTTTTATATATTGTTCCATATAATCATAGGTAATTCCACTCATTAAAATCCTCCAACCTAATTGCCCTGTAATTTTTTCTTCTCAGCCAAAAATTTGTTGTAATCAGCGGTAAAATAACTAACACCGTTATCATAGGATAAAAAATAAATATAGTTTGTTTTGCTTGGCTCAGCTGCTGCCCTCAAAGATTTAATTCCCGGGCTACAAATTGGACCTTCTGGTAATCCAGTCACATAATATGTATTATATGGCGATGCAATTGCCGTATCTTTATTATATAATTTTTCTTTATGATATCCAAGTGCGTATTCCACTGTAACATTTGATTGTAACTTCATATTTTTGCTTATTCTATTATAAAATACTGATGCAATAGTGGCCCTGTCCTCATCTTTATATGCTTCCATTTCAATTACTGAAGCCATGTCTACTATTGAGTCGTATTTATCTTCATCTATGGTGATATTATCATTCTTTGCTAAAAGGTTCATATGATCCTTAAAACTATTAAGCATTAACTTTATAACGTCATTACCTGACATTCCTTTTTTAAGCTCATATGTATCTGGGAAAAGGTAACCTTCCAATTTGTATCTTCTTTTATTATCATCTTTAACATAGCTAGGCAATTTATAAGATTCACATGCCTTTATAAAATTATCTTTACTCAATATGCCCTGACTCTGTAACTTATCAGCAATTTGGGATAAGTTGTAACCTTCTGGAATAGTAACTTTAACATAGTTCTCATCAAATGTACCAGCACCCACATTGTGAATAAATTCTTTTAAACTTATATCACTAGAAAGCATATAAATTCCCGGCTTTATTATGCCGGGAATTTTATAGTATTTAATATATGCCTTTACAATTAGTGGATTTGTCATTACACCTTGTGAATTCAATCTGGTGATTATACTATAAAATGTATCTCCCTTTTTTACCTCAAATTCTTTATTGTTAGTTATTTTAAAGGGATGCTTTAGTGAATAGCCAACATAAACAGTGGAAACTAAAAGAGTTACAAAAAGTGCAATAATAACTATTGATATAATTTTAACTTTTTTATTAATTTTATACATTTTATACCCATCCAATTGCAAGTATTATTTTTTTATTTTCTACCTGCTTTTTTTCTTAAACTTGCATCTAATATTTTCTTTCTCATTCTGATATTTTTTGGTGTTATTTCAACCAATTCATCTGAAGAGACAAATTCAATACATTGTTCTAATGTCATATCACCAATTGGAACCAATTTAAGTGATTCATCTGCTCCTGATGATCTAGTATTAGTCAAATGTTTTTTCTTACATACATTAACATCTATATCTTGAGATTTTGCACATTCTCCAGCAATCATTCCTTCATAAACTTCAATACCTGCAGGAATAAATAGCTTACCTCTTTCTTGTGCATTGAAAAGACCGTAGATTACAGATACACCAGCTTCAAATACAACTAGAGATCCTCTACTTCTTTCAGCTATAGGTCCTCTATACTCTTCATAGTCATCAAGTACGTGATTCATTATACCATTACCCTTAGTATCAGTCATGAATTCATTTCTAAACCCAATAAGACCTCTAGAAGGCACTTTGAATTCAAGTCTTGTATAACCATTTATAGCAGAAGTCATGTTTTTAAGTTCAGCTTTTCTAGGTCCTAGCTTTTCCATTACAACTCCCATAAACTCTTCAGGAACATCAATAGTAAGGTATTCTATTGGCTCTAACTTCTTACCATTTACTTCTTTGAATATAACTGATGGTTTTGAAACTTGTAATTCATATCCTTCTCTTCTCATTGTTTCAATCAATATTGAAAGATGTAATTCTCCTCTTCCACTAACTTTGAATGAATCAGCTGATTCTGTATCTTCAACTCGTAGACTAACATTAGTTTCTAGTTCTTTCATTAATCTATCTCTTAAATGTCTTGATGTTACATAATCGCCTTCTCTACCTGCAAAAGGAGAGTTATTAACCATAAAGTTCATAGTTAAAGTAGGTTCATCTATATCAACAAAAGGAAGTGGTTCTGGTTTACTTGCATCTGCTATAGTTTCACCAATGCTAACATCAGATATTCCTGCAACAACTGCTATATCACCAAGCATAACTTCTTCAACTTCAACTCTCTTTAATCCTTCATAAAGATAAAGTGCTGATATTTTAACATTTTCTTTAGTTCCATCTCTTCTTATTAAAGTAACCTGTTGGTTTCTCTTTAATCTTCCTCTTTCAACTTTACCAATAGCAATTCTTCCAACATATTCATTGGCATCAATTGTTGATACAAGCATTTGGAAAGGTTCATCTATATAACCAGAAGGCGCTTTAACATGTTTGATAATCATCTCAAATAATGGTTCCATATTTGTACTTTCTTCATCTACTTCATATTTAGCTATGCCTTCTCTTGCAGAAGCGTATACTATTGGGAATTCAAGTTGATCATCATTAGCACCAAGTTCTGCAAATAGATCAAAGACTTCATTAACTACTTCTGTAGGTCTAGAATCTGGCTTATCAATTTTATTTATTACAACTATTGGTCTAAGTCCAAGTTCTAATGCTTTCTTTAAAACAAATTTGGTCTGTGGCATTGGTCCTTCATATGCATCTACAAGTAAAAGAACACTATCAACCATTTTAAGTACACGTTCAACTTCTCCACCGAAATCCGCATGTCCTGGCGTATCAACTATATTAATCTTAATACCTTTGTGTATTACAGATGTATTTTTTGATAGTATAGTTATTCCTCTTTCTTTTTCAAGATCATTAGAGTCCATAACTCTTTCCTCAAGTTTTTCATTGCTTCTAAATACATTACTCTGTCTTAATAGTGAATCCACAAGAGTAGTCTTGCCATGATCAACGTGCGCGATAATAGCTACATTCCTAATGTCATTTCTAGTAAATAATTCCATGTTTTATCCTCCAAACTAAATTATAAGGCGTGTTTCTGAACCTTAATTAAAATTACTAATTGTTAGTAGTAACTATAAATACTACAAACAAAAATTGGATACTACAATGTACCCAATTTATCATCATTCTTATTTTAATATTTTGTTTGACAAAAGTCAACTTATAGTCAAACTATTTAATGTAAAAAGTAAAATTTAATCTAAATAATCATAAAAAGTTTAAATATGCCTTCCATTTAAAACTAAAAATGTAGTTTTATACTAAAATTTGTATAATTTTCAATCTCTTAACCCTAAACTACACTTCCATAATAATTGGTAATATCATTGGTTTTCTTTTAGTTTTTTCATATAAAAACATCCTTAAAACATCTTTAATATTAGATTTTATTGTGGCCCACTCAATTATGTGTTTTTCTTCACATTCTCTAAGTGCTTTTTTAACTATTTCTCTTGCTTCATCCATAAGATCTTCTGATTCTCTTACATAAACAAAACCTCTTGATATAATATCAGGTCCTGCAATTACGCTGCCACTCTGCTTTTCAATTGTAACAACTACAGTTAATATACCATCCTGGGACAAATGTTTTCTATCTCTTAATACAATATTCCCAACATCACCTACACCAAGGCCATCTACAAATATCTGACCATTTGGAACACTTCCATTTTTACTTATAGAATTTCTTGTGAGCTCAATCACATCGCCATTATCTGCAATCAATATATTGCTTTTGCCATTCCAAGACCTTCTGCAAGTTCACTGTGTTGTTTTAAATGTCTGTATTCTCCATGTACCGGCATAAAGAATCTTGGTTTTACTAAAGTGTGCATAAGCTTTAATTCTTCTTGGCAAGCGTGCCCTGATACATGTACATCAGCCAATGCTTCATAAATAACTTGTGCACCTTTTTTGAATAGTTGATTTATAACCCTAGAAACCAATTTTTCATTACCTGGAATTGGAGATGCTGATATCACAACCATATCCCCATCAATTATATTTACCTTTTTATGTTCTGAAGCTGCCATCCTAGTAAGTGCAGACATTGGCTCACCTTGAGTTCCTGTTGTTATAATGGTAACCTTATCATTAGGATATCTATTTATAGCATCTACGCCAATCATTGTACCTTCATTTGATTTTAAGTAACCATATTCAGTAGCTACAGCCACAATGTTTTCCATACTTCTACCAGATACTGCTACTTTTCTGCCATATTTTTCTGATGCTGTTACAATTTGTTGTATTCTATGCACATTTGATGCAAAAGTCGCAACTATTATCCTACCTTCTGCTTTAGCAAAAAGATTTTGGAATGTAACTCCAACAGTACTTTCTGACATTGTATATCCAGGTCTTTCAACATTCGTACTATCACAAAGCATGAGTAGTACTCCTCTTTTTCCAAGTTCTGCAAACCTAGCAAAATCTGCAAGGCATCCGTCTATTGGAGTATAATCAATTTTAAAATCGCCAGTATGAAGAATCACGCCTAGTGAAGTGTGCACAGCTATAGCAGTTGAATCCGCTATACTATGACTTGTTCTTATGAATTCCACTGACATAACATCAAGCTTTATTATGTCCTTTGGCTTTACGCAATTAAGTGTAACCTTGCCTAAAAGACCATGTTCCTTCAATTTAGACTCAAGTATACCTAACGTGAGTTTTGTGCCATAAACTGGAACATTCAATTCTTTTAACACATATGGAAGTGCACCAATATGATCTTCATGACCATGGGTCAAAAATATTCCTTTAACTTTTTCAATGTTTTTTACTAAATAACTCACATCCGGAATCACTATGTCTATACCAAACATCTCTTCGTCAGGAAACTTTAAGCCACAATCTATAACTACTATTTCATCTTTGAATTCTATAGCAGTTATGTTTTTTCCAATTTCATTTAGCCCACCTAAAGCTATAATTTTAATTTTATCCTTTTCTTTTCGCATAACTCTACCCTCCTTTTTTAATATTTATATTTTAAGTATAAATATTTTCAAACAAACTATTCCGAGTTAACTTATTGACCAAACTTAATCAATAAATAACACAAAATGGATATTTTTAACAACCACTAAAATAAAATTCTAGTGGAGTTAAATTATTTATTATAGTTCGTAACCATATTTTTATTAATTCAATAATATTACGGACTATAAATTTTCACTATATTATTACTAAAAATAAGTTAATCTAGTTTTACTTATTTTTACAATCACTACATAAACCATAAAATTTAACGCTATGATTTTTTATTTCAAAATCATATTTTTCTTCAATGGTTTTTTCAAGATTTTCAAGCAAATCACCCTGAACTTCAAGTACTTTTCCGCAACTTGTGCAAATAAGGTGATGATGCTGGTGATTTTCATCTTGGTGTACAAGTTCATACCTGCTACAACCATCATTTAAGTCCAATTTACATATAACTCCCAGTTCATCTAATAATAATACGGTTCTATATACTGTTGCTAGCCCAATCTCAGGGCAATCCAATTTAACCAACTCATAAAGCTCTTCTGCCGTAAGATGTTGGCCTTCACTCTTTATGATCGTATCTAAAATACCTCTCCGTTGAGGCGTTAGTTTATATCCTTTTTCTTTTAAATTACTCTTTAATTTTTCAATTTCACCTGTTGATAACTTATGCATATAAATCCCCCATTTCATAAGTTATATAAAACCCGATTTACAGTATTAAACAATTAATTTAAGTCTCCTTCTGAAAACAAGGCTTCATATGCTTCACTTACCATATCAAATTCTTCATCATCTTCTATTGTATACAAAATGTCATTTCCGTCTTCATCAACGTCAATTTTAAGTATTATAGCTTCCACTTCTGGACCTGCTTCTTTTGGTGAGACAATCACATACTCACTATCTTTTATATCAATTTTCGTTATTACCTCAAATTGAACTTCTTTTCCATCTTCATCTAGTAAAGTGATATTAGTTGTATCATTTTCCATATTTTATTCTTACCTCCATTTTAAATATTACAGTAGTCTTTGTCAAACTTTACTCCCTACAAACTATCTAGGTAACCTTGCAAAATATATGTAGCTGCAACTTTATCAACTAACTTTTTACGTTTTGCCCGTGATAAATTAGCCTCAAGCATTGCTCTATTTGCTGCTACGGTTGTAAGTCTCTCATCCCACATTTTTAGTGGTAAATCTATTTTTTCTTTTATAATTTCACATAATGCTAGAACTTTTTCACTCTGTGGACCTATGCTTCCGTTCATATTTTTTGGTAAACCCGCGACTATTGTATCAACAGAGTACTCATTACATATATTTATTAATTCAGAAATATCTATGCTTTCATTTTTTCTTCTTATTGTTGTAATTCCCTGTGCTGTAAATCCAAGCGGATCACTTATTGCAACTCCGATTGTCTTATCACCTATATCTAAGCCTAGAACTCGCATTTTATCTCCTTTTATGTAAAAATCGAAATAAAAATGCCCAATAAGGGCATTTTTATTTCACATCTAAATATGATTTAAACACTTCCTCAAGTATCTCATCTCTCTCTAGTTTTCTAACCAAAGCACGCGCACCGTTATAATTTGTTATATATGTAGGATCACCCGAAATAATATAACCAACTAACTGGTTAATAGGATTATAGCCCTTTTCCTTCAAGGCATTGTATACTTCACCTAATATGGACTTTGTAAGATCTTTTTTATTATTTAAAACATCAAATTGAATTGTATTATCAATATTGTTCCCCATTTTAGTTTCACCCCTTTACCGAATGGTATAAACTAGTTACGTATATTATATCCCAATAAACAATAAAAGTATACTATTTAACTAAATTTACCATAATATTTTGTACACTTGCTAGAGCCTCGACTATCTTTTCTGGATTTTTTCCGCCGGCTTCTGCCATATCAGGACGTCCGCCACCGCCGCCACCGCAAATTTTGGCAACTTCTCTAACTATATTACCACAATGTGCTCCTCTTTTAACAGCATCTTTTGTTGCCATTGCTATAAATTGAACTTTTCCATCATTATGGCTCCCAAGTACTACTACTGAATTATCACCTAATTTAGATTTAATTTTATCAGCTAAATCTCTAAGTGAATTACTATCTAGCCCTTTTAAAGCACCAGTGGCAAGTTTAACTCCATTAACTTCAACCATTGATTTTATTATATCATCTTCAAAATTAAATGCTAGTTTTGATTTCAGTTCAACAATTTCTTTTTCTTTATCTTTAAGTTCAATAAGGATTGTAGCAATTTTGCTTAAAGCGTCCTTCTCATTGCATTTTAATTCTTTTTCAATTGATTTTAATAATTCATTTTTTTCTTCTACTTCTTTTAATGCAACAAAACCTGTAATTCCTTCTATTCTTCTTATACCTGCTGCTACTCCAGCTTCTGAAATTATTTTGAATTGCCCTACTTCTCCTGTATTTTTAATATGTGTTCCTCCACAAAGTTCCTTACTGAAATCACCAACCGAAACAACTCTAACTGCATCACCATATTTATCATCAAACAATGCCATTGCTCCTGATTTTTTTGCCTCATCTAATGTCATCACCTGTGTATCAACAGCTATAGTTTCCATTATTTTTTTATTTACAATTAATTCAACTTTTTTTAATTCATCTTCACTAATTGCGGAAAAATGAGTAAAGTCAAATCTTAGTTTAAATTCATCAACAAAAGATCCTGATTGATGAACGTGTTCCCCTAAAACTTCTCTTAAAGCTTCCTGCAACATATGAGTTGCGGTATGATTTTTTGCAATGCTGTTTCTTCTTTCTTTATCTACACTTAAGTTTATTTTATCATTAATCTTAAGTTCTCCACTTGTCACTTCAATAAAATGCATTATTTTCCCTGATATATTCTTCTTGCAATTAGTGATTTTACCTTTACATGTCTCACTTATAAATATGCCAGTATCTCCAATTTGTCCACCCATTTCACTGTAAAAAGGAGTTTCTTCTGTAATCAATATTCCTGATTCACCTTCACCTATCTCATTAACAAATTGATCTTGTGAAATCAAAAAACTTATTTTAGTTTCAACTTGTAATTTGTCATAACCAAAAAATTTTGTATTTAAGTTTTCCGGAATTTTATCAAAAATGCTTATATCACTACCCATATAAGTGTATTCGGTCCTTGCATTTCTTGCTCTTTCCCTCTGAATTTTCATTTCAACATCAAAACCTTTAATATCCACTGAAATGTTCTTATCTTCCAAAATCTCCTGAGTTAATTCAATTGGGAAACCAAAAGTATCATATAATTTAAAAGCTTTATCTCCAGATAATATCTTTGAGGACGTAGCATTCATTTCCTGAATATATTCATTTAAAATTTCTATACCACTGTCTAAAGTCTCAATAAATCTTTCTTCTTCCAGTTTTATAACCCTCTTAATGTAGGCTCTTTTTTCTTTTAGTTCAGCATAAGCCCCAAAGGAATTATCAATTACTACATCACAAAGTTCAGACAAGAATGTTCCCTTTGCACCAATTAATTTTCCGTGTCTTGCTGCACGCCTTAAAAGTCTTCTAAGCACATATCCTCTACCTTCATTTGAAGGTATTATATCGTCACTTATCATAAAAGTAGTACTTCTTACATGGTCAGTTATTATTCTAATTGAAATATCTGTATCTTTATCTTTTCCATATTCCACATTAGCAGTTTTACATACCATATCAAGTATTTTTTTTATAGTATCAACTTCAAATACACTTGTTTTATTTTGCATCACACTGGCAATTCTTTCAAGTCCCATACCTGTATCAATATTTGGTTTTGAAAGTTTATTATACTTTCCATCTTGATCCTTATCAAACTGTGTAAACACAAGATTCCATAATTCTACTGCGATATCATCATCGGAAGCTTTCATGAAATCTTCTGTATTCTTTATTGTACCTTCACCTCTATAATAGTGAATTTCAGAACTTGGTCCACAAGGTCCAGCACCATGTTCCCAAAAATTTTCTTCTTTGCCTAATCTAAAAACGCGACTTGGATCAAGTCCTACTTTTTCTGTCCATATTTTGAAAGCTTCATCATCATCTAAATATATTGTTACATATAATTTTTCCTTTGGAATTTTCAAACTTTCAGTTAGAAACTCCCATGCCCATGGAATTACTTGCTCCTTAAAATAGTCTCCAAAGGAGAAGTTCCCTAGCATTTCAAAAAAAGTAAAGTGTCTAGAAGTTTTACCAACATTCTCTATATCCCCGGTTCTGACACATTTTTGGCATGTTGTAACACGTTTGCTTGGAGGTACTTGAAGTCCTGTAAAATAAGGCTTCATTGGTGCCATTCCAGCATTTATGATAAGTAGTCCCTTATCATTTTTAGGCACTAAAGAAAAACTTGGTAATCTTAAATGGCCTTTATTTTCAAAAAAGCTAAGATATGCTTCTCTTATTTCATTTAACCCCATTGTATCCATTTTTGTATCCTCCTAATTAATTTTCAAAATTTTATAAAAAATAAAAAGCCCCCATTCCTTGCTCATTGCAAGGGACGAAAGCTAAATTCCGCGGTACCACCCTAATTACACATATACTGTGTCACTTAAAAAAAATACAGTTCAAGGACTGCTTCAATAAATTGATTAAGAAGTTTTCACCAACCACTTCCTCTCTATAATATATCAAAATATTTACTACTTCCCATCATTACCTTATATATTATCCTAATGAAAATTATATTTAAAAATCATACTTATGTCAATATTGTATTGTGAATTTTTTAGTATTTTCCGTTTTTCTTAAAATAATTCAACCTTTTTGCAGGGAAATCTATTATTTTTTATCTTTTTTCTCAATAAATGCCTTCCATGATGGAGATATTTTTCTTATTCTTTCAACTATTGAAGATAACTTTTTAGCAACATAATCTATATCTTCTTCTGTAGTACCTACTCCAATAGTAAGTCTCAATGAACCATGTGCTAGTTCACTTTGAAGCCCTATTGCCAAAAGCACATGTGATGGTTCTGTAGCACCTGAGGCACAAGCACTACCTGTTGAGGCATAAATCCCGTCTAAATCTAAATCTAAAAGCAAGGCCTCTCCTTCTACACCTATAAAACTTAGATTTACATTTCCAGGGAGTCTTTTATTTCTTGTTGGTCCATTGATTTTAGTGTAAGGTATTTTATCTACAATACTTATTGTTAACTTTTCACTTAAATTTTTAAGTCTTTCTGACTCTAGTTCTAATTCCTCTGTAGCAATCTCTATGGCCTTACCTATTCCAACGATGCTAGCAATATTTTCTGTGCTTGCCCTTTTTCCTCGCTCTTGTGAACCCCCATGAATTAAATTTTCTAATTTAACACCTCTTCGCACATATAATGCACCAATGCCTTTTGGACCATAAAATTTATGACCTGACATGGACAATAAGTCAATCTTCATATCTTCCACATCTATATTTACATGGCCTACAGCTTGAACTGCATCCGTATGAAAAAATATTTTTCTTTCTCGACATAACTCACCAATTTTCTTAATGGGCTCTAGAGTTCCTATTTCATTATTAGCAAACATAATGGATACTAAAATTGTTTTATCTGTGATAGCTAATTGTAAATCTTCAATGCTTATAAACCCTTCTTCATTAACAGGTAAATAGGTTATTTCAAATCCATTCTTTTCTAAATATTTACATGTATTTATCACTGCATGATGCTCAATTTTTGTAGTTATTATATGATTACCTTTATTCTTATGCTCCATTGCAATTCCTTTAATAGCCCAATTATCAGCTTCAGATCCACTACCTGTAAAATATATTTCTGATTTATCAGCATTTATTGCATGAGCAATTTTTTTTCTAGCTGTAATAATTGCTTCTTTCGTCTCATCAGAAAAAGAATACAATGATGATGGATTTCCAAAATTTTCTGTAAAATATGGAAGCATCTCCTGTAAAACTTCCGGTTTTACAGGAGTAGTTGCTGCATAATCCATGTAAACACGTTTAGTATTCATTAAGTTCACTCCTTTAAGACATCTAAAATAGGGCATTACAATTATATTTTTTGCTCCTAATGATTCATACTATTGTAATCATCAATCATGTCCTGTAATGTCATAGTTTTTGTTACAGTATCTATACTTTCTTTAAGCTTTTCCCAAAGAATTCTTGAAGCACAGCAACTACTATTACTGCACACTTCACCTTCTATACAATCTGATATTTCAATGGGACCTTCTAATACATCAAAAACATCCGATACTGTTATATCTTTAGGTTCTTTATTTAAAATATAGCCACCTTGTGCACCTCTTACGCTCTTTATGAGCTTAGCCTTTCTAAGCTGCGAAAATAGTTGTTCTAAATAATACTCAGAAATATGCTGTCTCATTGAAATATTTTTTATAGATATTGGTGCTTTTCCAAAATTTATGGCTAAATCAACCATAGCCTTTACGCCATACTTTCCTTTTGTTGAAAGCTTCATTAACCCACTTCCTTTATAAAGTGACACTTAGGCATCTTCAAAAGAATAACTCAGTATACTAGTCTATATTCTTTCAGATGCCTTACACGCCTGTGAGTATAGCTTAAACCCACAGACGTGATTAATTTACATTAAACCACCATTTGCAAAATAACATATCTTATTATTCATAATTAATGAACAAAATATTCTAGTAAATTATTATACCCGACTGTTTTACTAAACATTATCAAAATGATATCAAATCCGAGTATATTTGTCAACAATAAAACTTGCTAAGAATAGAACTCTTGATTTTTTTCTTAATGGTAATGTATGTATTATATGTAACCTATTATATCACTTTTCTAGTTTAAAAGTTAATATAATTTTTCTTCTAATTTATAAAAATGCGACAAAAAAATGTAAGCAGATTTGATTAAACAAAACTGCCTACATTCACTGATACTAAGCTTATCACTTGTGAGAATTTTAACTATCCTCTTAAGGATGTTTCTCCCATTAAGTATTTATCAACGGATTTAGCAACACTTCTTCCTTCGTTCATTGCCCAAACAACTAGTGATTGACCTCGTCTCATATCACCTGCTGAAAATACGCCTTCTACACTAGTCATATAATTTTTATCAGCAAAAACATTACCACGATTATCAAGTTTCAAGTTTAAATCCTCTACAATACCCTTATGATCAGGATGTACAAAACCCATAGCAATTAATACTAAATCTATTTTTTGAGTTATTTTTGATTTTGGTACTTCAACTTTCATTGGTCTTCCAGAATCATCTTTTTCCCATTTTACTTTTACAGCTTCTATTGCTGTAATCTTGTCATCTTCACCAATAAACTTTATTGTTTCAATACACCATTCACGAATAGCACCCTCTTCATGAGATGTGGTTGTCTTTAAAGTTCTTGGAAATAATGGCCATGGCATTGTTTCATCTCTTTTAATCGGAGGTTTTGGCATAATTTCATACTGGTATACATTTTCTGCACCTTCACGAATAGATGTTCCAATACAATCTGATCCAGTATCGCCGCCACCAATTACAAGAACATTTTTTCCCTTTAAATCAATAGCTTCCTTTGAAACGTCTTTTCCTGCTACTTTCTTGTTAATATATCTTAAAAAATCTACGGCAAAATATATGCCTTTAAGGTTTCTTCCTTCAATTGGTAAATCTCTAGGCACTGTGGATCCTCCACACAAAACCACCGAATCAAAATCTTTGAGAAGTTGATTTGAATCGTAATCAAATCCAATATTTGTATTAACTTTAAATTTAATACCTTCTTTTTCCATGATATTTATTCTTCTGTCTATTACAGATTTATCAAGTTTAAAATCTGGTATTCCATATCTTAATAATCCACCTATTTTATCGTGTCTTTCAAAAACAGTTACATTATGTCCAACGGAATTTAATTCAGCTGCTGTAGTAAGTCCTGAAGGACCCGATCCAACAACCGCTATGTTTTTACCAGTCCTAACTTTAGGAATATTTGGTTTTACCCAATTTTCCTTAAAAGCTTTTTCAATAATTCCTAGCTCAACTTCTTTTATTGAAACCGGCTCAGAGTTGGCTCCTAAAGTACATGAACCTTCACAAAGTGCAGGACAAACTCTTCCTGTAAATTCAGGGAAGTTACTTGTTAGTGATAATCGCTTATAGGCTTTTTCAAATTCTCCCTTGTAAGCCATGTCATTAAAATCTGGCATTAAATTTCCAATTGAACAACCCCACGAACAAAATGGTATCCCACAGTCCATACATCTAGCACCTTGAATTTTGATTTTTTCATCTGGCATAGAAATATGGATTTCCTTATAATCTTTTATTCTCTCTTTAATTGGTCTATCAGTAGCTACTTCTCTTTTATATTCTTTAAATCCTGTTGTTTTACCCATTTATATTACCTCCTACGCTCTTAGCTTGGAAGCTACGTTTTTATTTTTTTCCAAAATCAATTTATAAGCATTTGGTATTATTTTCTTGAAAAGTTTTGATGATTCATTCCAATTTTTAAGTAATTCCCCTGCTTTTTTGCTTGCAGTATAGTTATAATGATCACTTATCATATTAAACACAACTTCCGAATCTGCTTCATTTAATTCTCCAATGTAAAGTTCACTATTTTTAATTGTATTTTCTATGGAGTCATCTTCATCAATTACATAAGCAATTCCACCGCTCATACCTGCTGCAAAATTTCTTCCACGTTTTCCTATAACAACAACAGTTCCTCCTGTCATATACTCGCAGCAATGGTCCCCTACACCTTCAACTACAGCTATAGCGCCACTATTTCTTACTGCAAATCTTTCTCCAACAACACCATTAATATAAAGACTTCCTTCTGTTGCTCCATAAAGAATAGTATTTCCAGCTATTACATTTTCATCTTGCTTAAATGTTGATTTTTTAGGCGTCTTAATTATAAGTTTTGCTCCTGACAAACCTTTTCCAACATAATCATTTGCTTCTCCCTCAAGGGTAAGTGTCAGTCCATGTGCTCCAAAGGCTCCAAAACTCTGTCCTGCTGAGCCTTTAAAATTAAAGCAAATTGTATCTTCAGCCAGGCCTTTATTTCCATAAATTTTAGCGATTTTCCCGCTAAGCATTGCGCCCACTGCTCTATCGACATTTTTAATTTCAAAATTACCTACAACATTTTCACCTTCATACAAAGCATTTTGTGACATTTTAATTAGCTTATAATCCATTGCATTTTTGATTCCATGATCCTGTTTTTTAGTACAATATGGTTTTATTCTACTTGGCATATCTGGCTTATATAATATTCTTGATAGATCAATTCCCTTTGCTTTCCAATGATCACTTTTATCTTTAATATCAATTTTATCTACTCTTCCTATCATTTCATTTATTGTTCTAAATCCAAGTTTAGCCATATATTCTCTTACTTCCATCGCTAAAAATGTTAAGAAATTTACAATATACTCAGGTTTCCCTTTAAAATTCTTTCTTAGTTCTGGATCTTGAGTAGCTATACCCATTTCACAAGTATTTTTTTGACAGTTTCTAAGCATGGTACATCCCTCTACCACTAAAAGTGTTGTAGCAAATACATATTCTTCAGCACCTAAAAGCGCAGCTACAACAATATCCCTTCCAGTTTTAAGCTGTCCATCAGTTTGAAGTACTACCCTACTCCTTAAATCATTTAATAGAAGTACCTGTTGTGCTTCTGATAGTCCTAGTTCCCATGGTATTCCTGCATTTTTTATTGATGAGATAGGTGATGCTCCTGTACCTCCATCATGTCCACTGATTAAAATCGCATCAGCATGTGCTTTTGAAACTCCTGCTGCAATTGTTCCGACCCCAACCTCTGATACTAATTTTACATTTATTCTTGCATCTGGGTTTGTAGACTTTAAATCATAAATAAGTTGAGCCAAATCTTCAATGGAATAAATATCATGATGTGGCGGTGGTGAAATTAAATCTATGCCAGGAGTAGAATGCCTAACCTTAGCAATAGCATCATCCACTTTTTTACCAGGTAGCTGTCCGCCTTCTCCAGGCTTTGCACCTTGAGCCATCTTTATTTGAATTTCATCAGCATTTACTAAGTACTCAGCATTTACCCCAAATCTTCCAGAGGCAACCTGCTTAATAGCACTTCTTTTCCAATCTCCATTAGCAGACTTTTTGTACCGTTTTGGATCTTCTCCGCCTTCTCCACTATTGCTTTTACCCCCAATTCTATTCATAGCTATTGCAATAGTTTCATGAGCCTCTTTACTAATTGATCCAAAGGACATTGCTCCTGCACAAAATCTTTTAAGTATTTCACTTGTTGGTTCAACTTCATCTATTGGAATTTCATTGTCCGTTTTCAAACTAAACATACTTCTTATTGTACAAAGGTGTTCGTCTTGCTTATTAATAAGTCCTGAAAATTCCTTAAATAATTCATAATTGTTGTTTCTAGCAGATACTTGTAGTTTATATATAGTTTCCGGGTTAAATAGATGGAATTCGCCATCAGGTCTCCAAGCATAATTTCCTCCAACGTCTAACTCTGAAATTGGCTTTCTTATTTTGTTAAAAGCATTTTTATGTCTTATAAGAACTTCTTCTGCAACAGTTTCAATTCCTATACCTTCAATCCTTGATGAAGTACCTGTGAAATGCTTATCTACAAACTCACTTTTAAGTCCAATAGCTTCAAAAATCTGAGCACCATGATAACTTCTTAAGGTAGATATTCCCATTTTAGAAAGTATCTTTAGTAGTCCATGATTTATTGCATCATTATAGTTATAGATTGCCTGCTCATAGGATAATTTTTCAATTTCCCCTTGGTTAACTAATTGCTTAATTGATTTATACGCTATATACGGATTTACCGCTGTAGCTCCATAGCCAAGTAGTAATGCCATATGCATTGTTTCTCTCGCTTCTCCAGTTTCAATTATAATTGAAACCTTTGTACGAGTTTTTTCTCTTATAAGGTGGTGATGTACAGCTGCTACTGCTAATAAACTTGGGATTGCAGCCTCGTAAGAATCGCCAAATCTATCACTTAAAACTATTATGTTATAACCTTCACTTACTCGCTGTGAGGCTCTTTCACATATTTTTTCAAGTACCTCTTTAAATCCATCAATACCTGTATCGTATTTAAAAGTTATTGGTATAGTTGTGGTCTTAAAATCCTTATTGCTCAATCTTTTTATCTTTGACATATCTAAATCAGTTAAAATTGGGGAAGATATTTCTATAAACGGACTATCTTTTATTTCTCCATTTAATATATTACCTTGAGCACCAATATAGTTAATTAGTGATGTTACTAACTCTTCTCTTATAGGATCTATAGGTGGATTGGTCACCTGAGCAAACAGCTGCTTAAAATATGCAAATAAATTTTGTGGCCTATTTGATAAAACTGCTAGTGGTGTATCATTTCCCATGGATCCAAGAGGTTCTTTGCCAGTAGTTGCCATAGACTTTAATATTATTTTGAGGTCTTCAAGAGTGTACCCAAAGGCTTGTTGTCTTTCCTTCAAAACTTCTGGAACTATAACATTATTCTCTTCAGCGCCCTCAAAATCCTCTAATATAAATTTGTTTTTATCAATTGCATCTTTATAGTCATAACTACTACATATATCTTTTTTAACTTCTTCATCACTGATGATTCTTCCTTGTTCAGTGTCTATAAGAAATATTTTTCCTGGTTCTAATTTTCCTTTTTTCTCTATTTCCTCAGGGGCAAAATCTAATACTCCAGCTTCTGAAGAAAGAACTACCATTCCTTTTTTAGTTATAACATATCTTGCTGGTCGTAATCCATTTCTATCTAAAACAGCTCCAACTTGCACTCCATCTGTAAATGTAACAGCGGCTGGACCATCCCAAGGTTCAATTAGTGAAGCATGATATTCGTAAAATGCTCGCTTATCTTTTTCCATTTCCGCGTTAGCTTCAAAGGCTTCTGGTATTAGCATCATCATAGCATGAGCTGGACTTCTTCCATCCATCACCAGTAGTTCAAATATATTATCAAGAGAAGCTGAATCACTTCCAGTGGGATTTACAATTGGGAACAACTTATCTATTTCATCGCCGAACACCTTTGATTCAAGGCTTCCTTCCCTAGCATTCATCCAATTTCTATTTCCCCTTATAGTGTTTATCTCACCATTGTGAGCTAAATATCTAAATGGTTGAGCTAAATCCCAAGTTGGAAATGTATTTGTACTATATCTTTGATGCACAAGTGCTATAGCACTTTTAAAGTTAATGTCATTCAAATCAATATAATAACTTTTTATTTGATCTGGTAATAATAATCCTTTGTATACTATTTTTCTACTTGAAAGACTACAAATATAGAAGCTGTCTGCATCTTTATCAAGAAGCCTACTTATTTCACTTTCTGCTCTTTTTCTAATAATGTATAATTTTTTCTCAAATTCCTCTTGATTTTTGCAATTATTTCCAATAAATATTTGTTTTATAACTGGTTCCGTACCTTTAGCTGTCTCGCCTATAAGACGACTATCTCTTGGTACATCTCTCCAGCCTAACATTTTTTGGTTTTCTTCTTGTACTACCCTTTCCACTATACCTTCACATTGACTAGTAAAAGTAGTTTCTCTTGGCAGAAACACCATACCAATCCCGTATTTTCCTTCCTTAGGCAAATCAATTCCTAAGTTGTCACAAGCTATACTAAAAAATTCATGTGGTATTTGAAGCATAATTCCTGCACCATCACCTGTTTTAGTATCTGCCCCAACTCCACCTCTATGTGTCAAGTTAATCAATATTTCTATACCTTTTTTTACAATGTCATGGGACTTTTCGCCTCTAATGTTTGCTAAAATTCCAATACCACAATTATCTTTTTCAAATTGTGGGTCATATAAGCCTTGAAGTTTTGCATAGCCCTTACTCATATTCATGTTTTGCCCCCTTAATATTTAAACTAACAATAAGCTATTTTAACTTACGTAAATATAACGATATATCTATTATTAATTCATAAATATAAATTTTAGCGCATATATATAAATCAATATATTACAATATGCTGTAATAAAATATTATTATTATATATTATAATTGGTTTTTTGACGCTTTTCAACTTAAAACTTGCAATTTTCTATATTAATATTTATTTAGGCAAATTATTAATACTATTTGTTTTACAGGGTATGTATATTAAAATATACGTATAAATCATTAATAATTAATGCAATGAAATATTATAAATCATTCATGCTGATGGTATTTTGTTACTTTTTACCCAGAATTCATGTATAACATCATTCAGGTTTTCATATGGAATATTTATTCTTTTTAGATTATTCCATTCTTCTGGCATTAATTGTCTGTAAACCTTATTACTAAATCTACTATCAATTAAAAGAACAAATCCCCTATCATTTTCTGTCCTAATAACCCTACCTGAAGCCTGCAATACTTTATTAATTCCTGGATATACATAAGAATAAAGAAAACCATCTCCATTATTTTCACCAAAGTGGTCTTTTATAATATCATTTTCCAGGCATATTTTAGGAAGGCCAACACCTATAATAATTACTCCACTAAGTTTCTCCCCTGCTAAATCTAGCCCCTCGCTAAAAGCTCCACCAATAACGGCAAACCCTATTAGTGTTTCACTATTATCTTCTGAAAACGCCTTTATAAATTTGTTTCTATCTTCGTCACTCATATTTCTCTGTTGAATTATGATTCTCTCATTATCTCTGTGAAACAAATCTATAACTTTTTTCATATAATCATAAGAAGGAAAAAAAGCAATATAATTTCCTGTTTTTTCGCCAATAGATTTTTTTATTATCTCAGCAATTTTATCATAAGAGTATTTTCTATCGTGATATTTTGTTGATATTGTATCGTCTAACAATAAACATAAATTGTCTCTACTAAAGGGGGATTTAAAATTTATTCTATAGGAAGTTTCATCTCCTCCAAGTAGCCTCATAAAATAATCCATTGGTGTTAGCGTTGCTGAAAAAAATACAGTGGTTTTTACCTTTTTTAAACATTCATGAAGTCTAGTTGAAGGATCTACGCAAAAAATTTTAACTTTAATATCCTCGTAATCTTTTTCTAAATAAGTTATATATTTTTCATCAAAATACTCAAAGGTTCTAGTAAATGCATTGACTTTAAAATACAAGTCCAATATATTATCATTTATTTCTGATTCTTCACCTGAAGCGAAATATTTTTCTGCCTCTTGTAGAAATTTTTTCAGTGGAGCCAGCATTTCTTTAGGTGGTTTTTTTTCGATAACCACCTTATTTGGGCTATCTTCACATTGTTTTTTCATTTTTACCATTATAGAGTTTGCACTATTCAAAGCTTTATGTATACTTTTTAGATTTCCCTTTGTTAAGTTTTTAAGATTTAAAATTTCTTTTTTTTGAAGTTCAGCTGAATACATTTCCCGAGATCTCTTAAGTAGATTGTGAGCTTCATCCACAAGTAACACGTAGTCTCCACCATCATCCATAAAAAATCTTCTCAAATACACTCTAGGGTCAAATATATAATTATAATCACATACAACGCAATCACACCAGTTAGTTAGGTCTAATGCGAATTCAAATGGACACACTGTATGCTTTTTTGCATAGATTTCAATAACTTCTTTAGTAATAAGATTATTGTTTAATATATCAAGTATTGCATCATTTATTCTGTTATAATGCCCCTTTGCATATTTACAAACTTCTGGATCACAATTTGTTTCATCTTGAAAACATATTTTTTCTTTGGCAGTTATAAATATAGTTTTTAAATAAAGACCTCCACTTTGCAAAATCTCCAAAGCTTTTTTTGCCTCATTTGCCGTAGTTGTCTTTGCTGTTGTGTAAAATATCTTTGATGTAAATCCTGCTTTTAAAGCCTTTAGAGCTGGAAAAATAGTAGCCATAGTTTTTCCAATGCCTGTAGGCGCTTTTGCAAACAATATTTTATTTTCCATAATTGTTCTATATACAGCTACCGAAAACTCCCTCTGACCTTCTCTAAAAGAATCATATGGAAATCCTAATTTCTCAATGGACATATCCCTAAGATTTTTAAATTCACTTTGAACCTTTGCAAGATAAACAAATTTATCTATAATCTCATAAAAAAATTGTTGAAGATCAGTTTTAGAATATTGTTTTGTAAAATATTTTATTTCACCACTATCCATTTGATAATAGGATAATCTAGTAAAAATAGTATCCAGTTTATGCTCTAAGCAATAAAAATATGCATAACAATTAACCTGAGCCCAGTGAAGAAAATTATAATCTTCCTTAATATTATCCAAACTATTTGTAGTAGTTTTAATTTCATCTATTATTATATCTGCATCCCTCGTTATTACTCCATCAATCCTGCCTCTTATATCTATCTCTAAATCATCTTTTATGAATTTATAGGTTATTGTAACTTCACTCTTATAATCTTCTTTTGAATTTTTCTGCACCTTTTGATGCGCCTTAATAGCTTCTACATTTCTACTATTCCCAGCAAAACTTGAAACTAAATCTCCACCTCTTAAAACAAGTTCTATTAAATCTCTTACCGATATTTTTATTATTTTAGAATTTTCCATTTTTATAATTCCTGATCTTCGTCATAATATTTTATGTTTTTCATTTCACTTGGAAAATAGTCTTGCTGAACATAATGTCCTGGATAATTATGAGGATATTTATATCCTATCCCATTATCTAAGTTCAAAGCTCCTTTATAATGGGCATCCCTTAAATGCGGTGGAACTCTATATTGCTCTTTTTTAGCATCAAGAAAAGCAGCATCAACAGCACAAATAACTGCATTACTTTTTTTTGCCTTGCTAATGTATATAATAGCTTCTGCAATGGGAATTCTAGCTTCTGGCATTCCTATTGTATTAAGAGCATTCCAAGCTGAGTGTGCTATAAGCATGGCCCTAGGATCTGCCATTCCCACATCCTCAGATGCATGAACAATGATTCTTCTAACAATAAACTTCGGATCTTCTCCGCCAATAATCATTCTTGCAAACCAATAAAGTGCAGCATCAGGGTCCGAACCTCTCATGCTCTTAATAAATGCTGAAACCATATCGTAGTGATTATCACCAGATTTATCATAATTAATCACTCTTTTCTGCATGCATTCCTCTGCTACTAACGCATTTATTTTTATTACGCCCTCCGTATTTTTAGGCGTTGATAAGACTGCCAGTTCAAGAGCATTAATAGCGCTTCTAGCATCACCATTAGATAGGTTAGCTATATATGAAAAAGCATCCTCATCCATTTGGATTTTCATGAAACCATAACCTCTTTCTGAATCTTTAAGAATATTTTTTAAAATCCCTTTAATTTCTTCCTCTGAAAGCGATTCTAGCTGAAATATTTTAGATCTACTTAAAAGTGCACCATTTATTTCAAAATAAGGATTTTCTGTAGTTGCCCCAATTAAAACAACAATGCCTTTTTCTACAGCATCTAAAAGTACATCCTGCTGAGCACCTCTTTTTAAAGCATGGATTTCATCAATAAAAAATATACTTCTTTTACCATATAATTTCATCAAATCTTCTGCTTTGTTTATATATTCTTTTATCTCTTTTACCCCTATAGTTGTTGCATTTAATTTCATAAATTCACATTTTGTTTCTCTAGATATTATGCTTGTTAAAGTTGTTTTACCTACTCCTGGAGGACCATACAGTATTATAGATGTTAAGTTATCAGATTCGATTAACCGTCTTAATAACTTTCCTTTACCTACTATATTTTTCTGACCAAAAAATTCGTCTAAATTTCTTGGTCTCATTCTTTCCGCTAGAGGTTTATTGGCTGGATTTTTATCCATAGCCATTGTAAATAAATCCAAAATATATACCTCCTTACAATTTAAATGCCTACATATAATATTATACAATATAAAAGACACAAGCAAAATGCATGTGTCTTATTTCTTAATTTATTCATTTATTTTTTTCTTACTCTTTGTACACCAATAACTATTGGCACAGTTATGATAACCGCAGCTATTGCCTCTGGAATTCCATTAACCGCAGCAACTGTTAAAAGTCCATTTCTAGCAACCCATGGTTTTATTTTCATGCGAGCAGCATATTGCTGTAAATACAATATATATATCATTCCAAGTACGCCTATTGTATTAGTAATTGATCCCACTGCCGCTCCCACTGCAACTTTTATAGCCTTATTGTTAATTGGAATTATTTTATAGCTATAATATGCTGTTATTCCTATTAAAATCCTTGGCAAAACTGATACTAAAGGATTTATTAGGGCAAAGGATAGTAGCGTAGGGGTGGAAATATTTTGAATTATACTTGAAATACCAAAAATAAGTCCTATACATATTCCAACAATTGGTCCCTCTATAATGGCACCAATTATTACAGGTAAATGCATTACTGTAACTGGAAGCAATGGCAGTTTAATATATCCCCATCCTGTAATTCCAAGCATAATGGATATGCCTGAAAGCATGCCAATAATAGTTAATTGCCTCACACCAATTTTTTTACGTGATATAATTTCATTTTTCATTTCTCATTCCTCCGTTCTCATTCCATTATTCAGGATACAAGTCGAACTTTATTTTTTTTATGCTAATATTTAAATATTAACATTTGTTATTTTACCACGGTTATTTTAAAATTGATATGTATTTTTGTTTTTTGGCAATTTTCTGTATTTTATATATTTTCAGCTAGAGCTAGATTATACCTTCTGGACATTTGACGCTTGACGACCTTTAGGACCGTCAACTATATCAAATTTTACGGATTGACCTTCATCTAGATTTTTCCTGCTTCCTTCTTCTTTAATAGCTGAATAGTGTACAAAAACATCATCATCCCCTTCAATTGAAATAAATCCGAACCCTTTCTCATCATTAAACCATTTAACAGTTCCAAGTGTCATTATTAAAACCTCCATAATTGTATAATATTTGGCACCTAAAAAAAATCATTCACATATATTATGTATATTTTCTTCAAGATGCAATAAAATGTTTCATTTATATTATTTGATAAATTTTATGAATAATTCATGATTTTTATAATAAATATATTATATTAATTTAACAGAAACATAACTGACATATTATAGTTTTTTATTTTATTGACTAGCTAATCTATATGCTGTAAAATTTAGTTATAAATAGTGTGATAATTAAGATAGTTTGCAATTTACAAAACATACTAATAAGATTCATTGGGGGTATACTATGAAATTGACTAAAGAACAATTAAAAACTGATTTCAAGAAAAAGCTTATGAACCTATATGCAGAAAGGGTTTCAGAATCATCAAAGCTTCATCAGTATCTTACTTTAGGTTCCTTAGTAAAAGAATACGCTTCTGAAAAATGGATGAATACAAACATTCAATATACAAAAAAGCATGTAAAACAAGTTTATTATTTCTCAATGGAATTTCTTATAGGTAGGTTACTTGGAAGTAATCTGTTAAATCTTGGTATAACTGATCTATGTAGCGAGGCTCTTCATGATTTTGGAATAGATCTTAATGAAATTGAAGAAGTAGAAAATGATGCAGGACTTGGAAATGGTGGACTTGGAAGACTTGCAGCTTGTTTTCTTGATTCCATGGCATCCATTGGTATCCCTGGACACGGTTGTGGCATAAGATATGATTATGGACTTTTCGAGCAAAAAATAATAAATGGATATCAAGTTGAAATCCCTGACAATTGGTTAAAACATGGTAATGTATGGGAAGTTCGAAAAGAGGATAAAGCAGCCGTAGTAAAATTTGGTGGCAAAGTATCAACTGTCTTTGAAGATAATAAACTTTGTTTTAAGCATGAGGATTATGAAGCTGTGCTTGCAATTCCCTATGATACACCTGTTATTGGCTATGAAAATAATACAGTTAATACATTAAGGCTCTGGAGTGCTGAAACTGTGGACAAAGATTTTGATTTGGATTCTTTTAGTAAAGGTGAATATACAAAAGCAGTTGAACACAAGTATTCCGTTCAATCAATTTCACAAGTTCTTTATCCAGACGATACAAGAGCCGATGGAAAAATTTTAAGATTAAAACAGCAGTATTTTTTTGTTAGTGCCGGTCTTCAAAGCATAATAAGACGGTACAAAAAAAGCAACCTACCCATTAATAGATTTGATGAATTTATAGCTATTCACATCAATGATACCCATCCTTCTATTGCTGTAGCCGAACTAATGAGATTACTTGTGGATGAAGAAAATTTGTCCTGGGATGATGCATTTAAAATAACAACAAATACCTTTGCTTATACGAATCATACTATTATGAGTGAAGCTCTTGAAAAATGGCCTATTGAAATGTTTAAAAAGCTTTTGCCTAGAATTTTTATGATTGTTGAAGAAATCGACAGGAGATTTTGTATTGAAATAAATGAAAAATACAATGACCCACAAAAAGTTCATGATATGGCTATTATTTCTGATGGTAATATTAAAATGGCATATCTTGCAATTGTTGGTAGTCATTCTGTTAATGGTGTAGCAAAACTTCACACTGAAATATTAAAAAGCAGAGAGCTTAATAACTTTTACAATTTTTATCCTTATAAATTTAACAATAAAACAAACGGTATAACTCATAGACGATGGTTACTAAAATCCAATCCAAAATTATCCAGTCTCATTACAGAAACTATAGGCAATAAATGGATTCATGATCCAAATAAATTAATAGATATTCTTGCTTTTTCCAAAAATGCCAGTTTTCAAAACAAAATATATGAAATCAAACAGAGCAACAAAATTGATTTTGCCAATCATGTTAAAGATAATTATGGCATAATCATTGATCCTAACTCAATTTATGATGTTCAAGTGAAAAGATTACATGCATATAAAAGGCAATTGTTAAATATTTTTGGTATTTTAGATTTGTATTATAGATTAAAGTCTAATCCTAATTTAGATATAGTTCCCAGGACATTTTTTTTCGGTGCCAAGGCCGCGCCAGGATATTATTTAGCTAAGCGTACTATAAAACTTATTAATACAGTTGCCGATAAAATAAATAATGATTCAAGTATAAATGGTAAAATAAAAATTATATTTTTGGAAAACTATTCTGTATCACTGGCAGAAAAAATTATTCCCTGTGCTGACGTGAGTGAACAAATCTCAACGACAACAAAGGAAGCCTCTGGTACTGGAAATATGAAGTTTATGATGAATGGAGCAATTACTGTTGCAACCCTAGATGGTGCAAATGTTGAAATGAGTGAAGCGGTTGGTGAGAATAACATAGTAATCTTTGGTATGAAGAAAGATGACGTCATTGATCTTGAGAAAAATAAAACCTATCATTCCATTGACTATTATAATTCTGATTCTAGAATAAAGTTTATAATTGATAACTTGATTAATGGTTCCTTAGATGTACCTACCTCAGAGTTTGCCGATATCCACAAGTATCTCATAGCTAATAACGATGAATATTTTGTACTTAAAGATTTTGACTCATATATAAATGCTGAGAATAAAATAGATGGGTTATACAAAAACAGAGGAAAGTGGCTTGAAATGTCAATTTCAAACATTGCTCATTCAGGAGTTTTCTCCAGCGATAACACAATTGAACAATATTCCAAGGAAATATGGAATACAGATAGAATAACTATAAATATGCACCACTAACTTATTAGTATTAAATAGCAGAAAGTTCAATAAAATAAGGGTAGTTCATAAATAATTTTTTAATCATTTATGAACTACCCTTTTGATTTTCTTAATTTTTTTCTTAATTGTTTTGTTTTAAATCAAAATAAGCTTAATTTCTCCTGTTCTATAAACTATTGAGTATTTCAACTTTAAAAATTTCAATTTTTTTCAAAAATTCTTTGTTTTTTATATCTTCTCTTGATACCTTTAACCTACCTATTGGCTTATTCCGTGAAAATCTCTCTATTTCATCAGATATTTTAAATGATTTGTAACAATTGGATAATTGTGTGCAAAAATAAGCTATTTTTTTAAATTTGGAATTATTTTTTGTTATGTACGCTTTTAATGCCGGCGTAATGTGTGATGCCCATACAGGTGAACCTAATACTACAATATCATAGTTTTCTGGATCATATATACATGCTTTAATTGGCGTTTTTCTTTTTAAAAGGGCATCTACCAAACATTTTACATAGCCTATAATTCCAGTTCTCTTCTTAAGGTCTACTATCTCTTCAATATCACAGTTAAGCTCTCTACTTATGCATTCAGCAACCTTCTTGGTAGTACTTGTCTTAGAATAGAAAACAACTAGTATTTTCTTATTTGACATAATTATCACTCTCCATAATTATAAGTACCGAAGCATTAATAATAGGCTTATTATACCATATATTGATGTTTTAGACTATTTTTTCCTCCAATTGTCTTGTTTTATGTTTAAGCACTTATATACTGATAGTAATAACACTGAATTTTTCCGTTATAAAGCTTTCTATTTTTATTTGACTTTTGTCCAAATAATTTTTCAAAATCCTTATGTGGTGTTATCACAAATACAGACCAACAATTAAGCTGTGAATGTATTTTACCAAAATCTCTACAAATTTGATCTACTTCTCTTTCTTCACCAATTCTTTCTCCATAAGGAGGATTGGAAATAATATAACCATACTTTTGTTTAGAGGAGAACTCATTCATTGGCAATTTCTGAAAAGCAATATATTCATTTACTCCTGCCTTTATGGCATTATCAGTGGCAGTTTTTAAAACCCAAGTATCAATATCAGAACCTAAAAGTCTAAACTCTTCTTTATTTACGGCTTTTCTGGCACCATCTCTTACCTGCTCCCACATTTCTTTATCTGCTCCTGGCCATTCTTCACATATAAATGTTCTATTAAGCCCTGGCGCCATATTTTTACCTATCATGGCAGCTTCTATTAAAATTGTGCCTGAACCACAACAAACATCTGCTAGAGATTTAGACGGTTCCCATTTACTTATTAATACTAAAGCCGCTGCAAGAGTTTCTTTTAATGGAGCTCCACCTGAATTTTCTCTATACCCTCTTTTATGAAGTCCTGGACCTGTGGTATCTATAGTTAGGGTTACTATGTCCTTTAATAATGCAACTTCTATTTTGTATTCAGGTCCATCTTCTGTAAACCAATCTTTTTTGTATTTAAGTTTCATGGACTCAACTACAGCCTTTTTAACAATAGATTGACAATCAGGAACACTAAATAGTTTAGATTTAATGGACTTACCTACCACGTGCATATTTCCATTTATAGGTATGATATCTCCCCAAGGCACCTTCTTTGTACCTTGGAAAAGTTCTTCAAAACTTTCTGCCTTAAAACTAGCTACTTTTATTAAAATTCTTTCCGCCGTTCTAAGCCATGTATTTGCAATTGCTATGTCCATTTCATCCCCAGAAAACATAACCTTACCATCTTCCACCGTAAGGTCCTCGTAACCCAAGTTTTTTAGTTCCTTTGCTGTAATTGCCTCTATTCCAAAAGTTGTTGTTGCTATTATTGTATAATCCATATATATTTTCTCCTATCAATTCATTCTATTAAAATATATTTATAACTTTTGAGAAAATTTCTTTGTTCTGTTCTATCTTTTCTTTTCCCCCAAGTACACAAATATAATTTTCCTTCATACATTTATCTATTATAGTGCTTAACTTACTAATATCCAAGACTTTTGTATCTAAAACCTCTTCTCGCTCTTTCTGAAGAAGTTTTTTATCTAATTTGCTAATATATATGGCTGCTTCTCTTTCAGAGATCATGGAATTTGACAAAGGTGTATCCAATGAATTTATTGTCCCTAAAATATATTTTGTCATTTCTCTTTCATCTGTGGTAAAATTCTCTAGATATTTTGCAAACTCATCGTATGCTTTTAATGTCTCATTTATATTAGGATCTCTATATGAGCATATAGACATACTCCCACTTCTTCCAAAATTGATAAACACTCCATAAGCTCCACCCTTAACTCTTACATTATTCCATAGATAATCATAATTTGCTATAGTTTTAAGCACTAAAAATTTACCAGTATACTTAAATCCGAATTTAGAATAGTCATTTCCTTTACCTACATACTGTACATTTGATGAAGTTACCAATGCTTCATTGCCTTTTTTTAATTCAAAATTATAGTGTTGTTTTTCAAAATGTTCATCTCTTATATTACTTTCAGTCATAACCTTAATTTTTGATAATAGGTCACCATATTCTTTTTTTGATGTACATAACCCTATAATTAAATTTTCTCTATTAAATACACATTTTGAAACTTCACGTAATTTGTCTAAAATTCCATCCATATTGTCATCCAAGTTTTTCTCTAATTTTACCAAAAATTCATAAAATGTAAGCCCATTTGTAACTTCATTATATTGTGCAATATTAGAATAATATGAGTTTAATCTTGTACCTACTATTCTAATGCTACCACTTACAATAACCATTTCCATTCTGGATTTTAATTCATAGAACAGTTCTTTAATTCTCACTTTATTTTCAAATTTAGTCAAGTTTATTGTTTCATTAAATAACTTTATAAGCATATCTAATTTTTCATGAATGCATTTACCCTTAACAACAAATTTAGGATAGTACTTTTTAATATCAGTGGAATCCGAATATATATCCACATCAAAATCCACCCCACCAGTATGAATATTTATTTCATTTGATAGTTCCTCATAGGAATAATTTTCAGTTCCTATTTTGCTTAAGAAATAGGATAGCAGTGTGCTATATGGTAGTAGTTCTTGCTTTACGCTACTAGCATCAAAATACATATCCACATAATCTATACCATTTGTATCACGTTCAGTATACAAAATTTTATAGTCCTTAATTACTTCTAAATTTGACTTATATACTTCTGCCTTCCTATTTACATCAGCAATTGATAATAAGGGTATTTTTAACAAGTCTTCTTTTTTATCTGGAGAAGATTGCCTCTTAATTAGTGATTTTGTTTCATTAATGATTCTCTCTATTTCAGTATCATCTATAGAATCTTTATACGCCTTTAGTTTTGCTCGCTCCTTCTCTGCTTTTTCCTCTGCCAAACCATTTTTAGGTATTACAGAAAATAGTAGTGTATGATCATTATTTAACAAATATTTTTCTATTAATTTCTCAAAATAGTTATTTTTAGCGCCTTCTTTTATAGACTTCATAACTTCATTAAATTCTAAGTTTTCAAAAGGCAACCCACCATGCAAAATACTTCCCATTATCCTGTCACAATATACTAGTCCTTTTGGGTAAGTATTGTAATCACCTTCTCTTAAATCAAATTCTTTGGAATTTATTACAGCTTCAATCAAATCCTTGTCAATACCATCCCGTACAATATTCTTAAGGCCATCAAGAACAACGTTCTTGAATGTTTCCTTGTCTTCTTCATTTGAATTCTTTATCACAATGCTCATGGAACTCTGAAGCATACTGTTATTATATAAACCAAATGCATCTTTACAAATATCAGCTTTAACAATTGCACTTTTAAGTGGTGATGCCGCAGTTTCAAGTAGAATATCCTCAAGCAAATCAAAAGCTAGATTAAGCTCCCTGTCTGCCACATCAGTAAGCACAAAATTAAGGCTTATATATGTTTTATTTTTTGTATCCTCATCTTTTGCCACTGGATAATAGTTTAATTTTGTTTTCATCCCACTGAAAAGTTTTTGTTTTTTTATCTCAATCTTTTCATTATTATTGCTAAAATCCTTTAAATAAGATTCATCTATAAATTTTAGTTCCTGTAAAATATCAATATCCCCATATAAATAAATATAGCTGTTTGATGGGTGATAATATTTTTTATGATAATCTAAAAATTCCTTATAAGTAAGATTCGGAATATCTTGTGGATCACCGCCTGAATCATAGCTGTATGGAGAGTCTGGAAACAAGTTAGAACTTATTCCTCTAAAAAGTAGTGATTCTGGTGAAGAATACACCCCTTGCATTTCGTTATATACTACACCTTTGTATGATAGGTCTCCATCCTTATCATTAAGTTCATAATGCCAACCTTCTTGTTTTAGTATTTCTGGATATTTATATATATTAGGATAAAACACCGCATCCAAGTATACATCCATAAGATTTCTGAAATCCTTGTCATTTTTACTTGCTATAGGATACATTGTTTTATCTGGATAAGTTGCTGCATTAAGATATGTGTTAAGTGATCCTTTAGCTAGTTCCACAAAAGGCTCTTTGGAAGGAAATTTTCTTGAACCACACAAAACAGAATGCTCTAGTATATGAAAAACTCCTGTGCTATTGTCTGGAAGAGTCCTAAAACTTATGGAAAAAACTTTATTATCGTCTTCATTTTCTATATATATAAGCTTTGCTCCACTTTTTTCATGTAGAAAAACATGACCAGTGGAATTTATATCCTCTATTTTTTTCTCTTCAATTAATTTAAATCCGTTATAAACCTTGCTTATTTCAAATTTCATATATTTTGCCCCTCTCTTTTAGTATTGCATCTAAAAAATAAACTATTATAACCCATTTTTGTTTTTTTAAACGCCTAAGTCAAATAAGTAGATAGATGTATTATAATTCTTTACTTTACTTTATTCAATATAATGCTTTACTTCACACGATTATTCTTCTAAATTTTATAATTATTTATGCACCCAATATTGATCTATGATTTGAATTTACATCTCCACTTTGCTAAAATATGATTTAGGTATCTGAAATAAAATAACAAATAAATCACAGGAGTGATGTAATGGATGATTTTAGAATAGAAAAAGATATTTTAGGTGAAATGAAAATATCCAATAATATATATTATGGTATAAATACGCTAAGGTCCATTAATAACTTTAGTATAAGCAATAAAAAAGCAAACTATAAAATCATCACTGCAATTGTAACAGTAAAAATGGCTTGCACCCTTGCCAATAAAAAGCTCAACTACCTTACTAGTGAAAAAGCAGATGCAATTATAACTGCTTGTAACAAAATATTAAAAGGCGAATTTATTGATCAATTTGTTACGGATTCACTTCAAGGTGGAGCAGGCACATCAACTAATATGAATGTAAATGAAGTACTAAGTAATATTGCCATAGAGGTTTTAGGTGGGCATAAAGGTAATTATTCTATTATAAATCCCATTGATGATGTTAACATGTCTCAATCTACAAATGACGTTTATCCTACTGCAATGAGGATAGCCGCTATAAAACTTCTAAGAACTACTTCTGATGCATTCAGTAAACTTCAAGATGCTCTCCAAATTAAGGAGAACCAATTTGCCAATATCTTAAAACTTGGGAGAACTGAACTGATGGATGCACTTCCTATAATGGCTGGTCAACAATTTGGTGCCTATGCCAGAGCTATTGCAAGGGATAGATGGAGACTTTATAAAGTGGAGGAAAGGCTTCGAGAAACAAATATTGGTGGTACAGCAATTGGAACAGGCATGAATGCTTCTCAAAAATATATTTTCCTAGTTACTGATATATTACAAGATATTACTGGTCTCGGGCTTTCACGAAGCGATTTTCCTATTGATACTACTCAAAATATGGATGTATTTGTGGAAGTATCCGGACTACTAAAGGCTGCGGCGGTAAATCTAATGAAAATTTCAAATGATATTAGACTTTTAGGTAGTGGACCTAGTGGTGGCATAGGTGAACTTATTGTTCCACCTGTTCAAGCTGGCTCTAGCATAATGGCTGGTAAAGTTAATCCTGTGATTTTAGAAATGGTTGCACAAGTTTCCATGAAAGTAATTGCCAATGATACAGCAATTACACTAGCCGCTTCTAGTGGTCAGTTAGAGCTTAATGCTTTCGCTCCCATAATTGCAGATAGTATTTTGGATTCACTGGAAATTCTTAAAAATGCTGTTAATACGCTTACGGACAAATGCATTATAAATATAGATGTAGACGCAAAAAATTGTAGCATAAATTTAGAAAATTCAAATGTATTAGTTACAGCTCTTGTGCCTTACATTGGATATGACAAAGCTTCTGAAATATATAAAAGATCTCTTTTAGAAAATAGACCTGTTAGATATATAATTGAAACTGAACAAATACTTGGAAAAGATTTATTAGACAAAATATTTAATCCTTTGTCACTAACAAGTCCAGGTATTCCAGGAAAAAACTAAACAGAATTGGATGGTGTCTCATGAGTAATTTAAATCAAACCCCTATGTCAAATAGGATACATATATCCCTATTTGGTAAAACAAACGTAGGTAAATCAAGTGTAATCAATGCACTTACAGATCAAAATGTATCGCTAGTATCCAATGTTAAAGGAACTACTACTGATCCAGTTTACAAATCAATGGAACTTATGGAACTGGGTCCTGTAGTATTCATTGACACAGCCGGTCTTGATGATGATACAGAATTAGGACAGCTACGAGAGGAAAAAACCATTGATGTATTAAACAAAACTGACATTGCAATAATAATTGTAGATTCAGTATCCGGAATAAGTAATTTTGATGTTGAAATTATCAGTAAGATAAAAGAAAAAACTATCCCTATCGTTGGTATTTTAAATAAAATAGACTTAAAACCCGTTAGTGATGAAGAACTATTAAATTTTGAGAGAAAGCTAGGACTTAAACTCATTAGAGTTTCCGCTATAACTCACCTTGGAATTTTAGATGTTAAAAACAGTTTGATTAAAAGTGTTCCAAATGATGAGGATAAATTTAAAATTGTTGGTGATTTGATTTCACCAGGTGATTTTGTAATTCTTGTGACTCCTATTGACAAGGCCGCACCAAAAGGAAGACTTATACTCCCACAACAACAAGTTATACGAGATGTTTTAGAAAGTGACGCTATAGCAATTGTTACAAAAGAATTTGAGCTCCGAGAAACTCTTCAAAATTTAAATAAAAAACCAAGTCTTGTTATTACAGACTCCCAGGCGTTTTTAAAGGTGGCTGCGGATACACCGAAGGATATACCTTTAACTTCTTTCTCGATTCTTCTAGCTAGATATAAAGGCGATCTAAATGAATTAGTACATGGAGCAGCTGCCATAAAAAATCTTAAAGATGGTGACAAAATTCTCATTGCTGAGGCATGCACTCATCACAGGCAATCTGATGATATTGGTAAGGTAAAAATACCAAGATGGCTTAGACAAAATACAGGGAAAGATTTGCAATTTGAATTTTCTAGTGGCTTCACCTTTCCTGAAAACATTAAAGACTATGCTTTAATTGTCCATTGTGCGGGTTGTATGTTAAATAGGCGTGCAATGCTTCATAGAATTTCCTCAGCAGTTAATGCCAATGTTCCCATAGTAAACTATGGTGTTCTCATTGCCTACGTTCAAGGCATCCTTCAGCGAACTCTTGCTCCCTTTCCTGCTGCAAGACTTGAATTAGAAGAAGACTTAGACATATAAAAAAAGTACTTAGAAAATGAGTTTAATCATTTTCTAAGTACTCTTCAAATTTCATTTTTTTATCTACTATTCCACTAGGAGTTATTTCAATTACTCTATTGGCTATGGTATCTATAAACTGATGATCGTGTGAAACAAATATCATATTTCCAGCAAAATCAATAAGACCATTGTTAAGTGCCGTAATTGATTCCAAATCTAGATGATTTGTAGGCTCATCTAACATAAGAAAATTAGCAGAACTCAGCATCATCTTTGAAAGCATACATCTAACTTTCTCACCACCAGACAAAACATCTGCCTTTTTAAGTGCTTCTTCTCCAGAAAACAACATTCTTCCTAGAAATCCTCTTATAAAACTCTCTGTTTTATCTTCTGAAAACTGTCTTAGCCAGTCTACAAGACTTAGACTACCATCTTTAAAATATTCCGCATTATCTAATGGAAAGTATGATTTTGTAATTGTAACTCCAAATTTAAATGTGCCACTATCTGGCTGAATTTCACCCATTAAAATTTTAAATAAGGTTGTCTTTGCTATTTCGCTTTCACCTACAAGAACTATTTTATCGCCTTTATTTACAATAAAACTTACATCATTTAATACCTTAACGCCTTCTACTGTGGCACTTATACCTTCTACACTTAAGATATCATTACCAGCTTCTCTTTCAGCTTTAAATCCAACAAAAGGATACCGTCTAGTAGATGGTTTAATGTCATCTAAGTTTATTTTATCTAAAAGTTTTTTTCTTGAAGTTGCTTGTTTTGCCTTAGATGCATTTGAACTAAATCTAGCAATAAATGCTTGTAATTCTCCCATTTTCTCTTCTTTTTTCTTATTTTGATCCTTAGAAATTCTAAGTGCCAATTGACTGGATTCATACCAGAAATCATAATTTCCAACATATAGTTGAATTTTCCCAAAATCCACATCAGCCATATGAGTACATACACTGTTTAGAAAATGTCTATCATGTGATACAACAATAACTGTTCCTTCAAAATTTATCAAAAATTCTTCAAGCCAATTTATTGATTCCATATCCAAGTAGTTTGTAGGCTCATCTAAAAGAAGTACATCTGGATTGCCAAATAATGCTTGAGCAAGAAGAACTCTTACTTTTTGTGATCCACTTAGTTCGCTCATTTTTTTGTCATGCTCCACTACTGGTATTCCAAGTCCCATTAGAAGTGTTGCTGCTTCTGATTCCGCTTCCCATCCATTTAACTCAGCAAATTCCCCTTCTAGCTCTGCAGTTTTCATACCATCTTCATCTGTAAAATTTTCTTTTGCATAAATGGCATCTTTTTCTACCATAATCTGATAAAGTTTTTGATGTCCCATAATTACAGTTTGCAGCACCTGAAATTCATCAAACTGAAAATGGTCTTGTTTTAACACTGCAAGTCTAGCTCCTGGATGCAAACTTACATCTCCTGAATTAGTTTCTATTTCTCCTGATAATATCTTTAAAAAGGTAGATTTTCCTGCACCATTAGCACCTATAACACCATAGCAATTACCTGAATTAAATTGTATACTTACATCCTCAAATAATTTTCTTCCACCATAACTTAAACTTACATTAGTTGTACTTATCATTAAATTACCATCCTTTTTTTAGTTTTAATAATTACCAATTCAAATTATTATTACCTTTAAAACTACAAGTCATTATAACATATCCTATAATGCTATGGGAACATTAAATTAATTTTAGGATTCCTCTAAACCTTTCGATACATCTAAATGTATGGTATAATATATAGACTTAATAAAGTAAAACTTCACTACAGTGAGTTTTAAAGGAGGAACAAAATTTTATGGTTGAAATAGGTAAATTCAACAAGCTAAAAGTTCTAAGACAAGCAGATTTTGGATACTTTTTAGATGCCGAAACTGGCGAAACCGACGATGATATACTACTTCCCAATAGGAGTACATTAGGCAAAACTGTTACTATTAATGATGAAATTGATGTTTTTATATACAAAGATTCAAAAGATAGGCTTACTGCAACCTTTGCAAAGCCTTTGGCTGAAGTTTACCAGTTAGCATATTTAAAGGTTGTTTCCGTTACGGATATAGGTGCATTTGTTGATTTTGGTTTGGAAAGAGACTTATTTGTTCCAATAAAGGAGCAAAATTATATATTAGTAGAAGGTAATAGTTATTTATTTTACATTTATGTTGATAAAACAAATAGACTGGCTGCTTCTACTTTTATTGATGATTACCTTGACAATACGGAAGATTACTTAGTAGGAACTGATGTTGAGGGAATTGTATATGGATTCCAGACCAACGGTAGTGTAATGGTAGCTATTGATAGCAAATTTAGAGGTGTAATTTTAAAAAATGAATATTACAATAGAATTATCCCTGGTGAAACCATAAAACTAAGAGTTAAAAAACATTTTGAAGATGGCAAGATGTCCCTAACTCCTAGAAAAGTCGCTGTGGATGAACGACTTGCGTTAGAAGATGTAATTTTAAAATATTTACAAGAACATGATGGCACTATGCCTTACAATGACAAAAGTTCACCAGAAGACATTAAAGCAGAGTTTCATCAAAGCAAAAACTATTTTAAAAATGCTCTAGGTGGACTTATGAGAAATAATCTTATTACTCAAGATGAGACCGGAACAAAATTGAAATAATAAAAAAACAATGCCGCTATTAATTAACGGCATTGCTTTTTTATTATTTGATTTTAATTTTAATAGGACAATGGTCAGAACCAATAACTTCGTTTAGTATTTCAGCCGACTCAACATCACTAGCCATATTATCCGAAACAAAGAAATAATCTATTCTCCAGCCTACATTCTTTTCTCTTGCTTTAAATCTGTAACTCCACCAAGAGTAACTAACTTCTTCAGGATGCATTTTTCTAAATGTATCTACATAACCCTCTGCGATAAATTTGTCCATCCATGCTCTTTCAATTGGCAAAAAACCGGAATATTTTTCATTTGCTTTAGCATTCTTAATATCTATTTCATTATGTGCGGTATTATAGTCTCCACATATAATAAGCCTCTTACCTTGATCTTTTAAATTGTTTAAATACTTTAATAGTTCATCATAAAACTCCATTTTGTAGTTTAGTCTATCTTCATTCTTTTGCCCATTAGGAAAATATATGTTAAATAATATAAAATTTTCAAACTCAGCAATCAGTATTCTACCTTCAGAATCAAACTTTTCATTACCAATGCCATGTTCAATCTTTAATGGTTTTTCCTTTGAATATATTGCTACTCCACTGTACCCCTTTTTTTCTGCATGAGAAAAATTAGAATAATATCCTTCTATATTTTTAAGCTGATCGGTTAGCTTATCCTCCTGAAGTTTAGTTTCTTGAATACATAAAATATCAGGAGATTTCTCAGAAAAAAAATCAAAAAATCCTTTTGTACTAACAGCTCTTAATCCATTTACATTCCAAGAATAAATTTCCACTTTATTACCTTCTCTCCAAAGCACTATGTTTCTTATACATATAATAGTTCAACTTACTAACATATTTTCATATAATATATTAGTTATTATAACATTTTTTAAAATACATTTGTGCTATATTTTAAAACATGATTACTATAGGCTAAAAAGATGAGGTGTTTAAAATGACCATAATTGATTCATTAGACCCTGATGAACTAGCTATAATATCAAGTATAGTTGCTGTTGCTATAACAAAGGGTAAAAGTACTGATGACATTAATGTCATTGGCAATTTTATAGCTAGTTTAGGCGCAACAGTGCTTACCATTGCTGCTCAAGAGCAATATTTAAATGCCAAAGAAGAAAAGCGAAATCAAATAATGGACTTAGAAAATCAAATTGATAAACTAAAAAAAGATTTAAAATAAAATTGAAATTTTCCATTAAGTAAAATTTTCAAACTTTTAGCCCTTTTTATGGACTTGGTATAATTGATATTATTTATTAATATATATATTAATAAATTTTAAGTTGGTGATAAATGTGTCTAAAGATGATTTTTATACCTTTAGTGAATATATGAAAAGAGAAGATCATAAGCTTACTGCTTCAATGGAGGACTATTTGGAGATGATTTATAGAATTTCTTTAGATAAAGGTTTCACCAGAATTCATGATTTAGCAAAGGCTTTAAATGTTCAACCCCCTTCTGCAACTAAAATGGTGCAGAAGCTATCAGAATATGATTTTATTCATTACGAAAAATATGGAATATTAACACTCACTAAAAAAGGATTAAAATCAGGACTTTTTTTATTAGATAGACATAAAATTATAGAAAATTTTTTGAAACTGCTAGGAATTTCATCTGATCTTTTGGAACAAACTGAAAAAATTGAACATACCATAAACAATGAAACACTCTGTGCTATTAAAAATTTAGTTAACTTTTTAAGCAGTGACAGTGTTATTTTAAATAATTATATGGATTTTTCCGCAAAACAAATAAAGAGTTGATACTTATGTATATCAACTCTTTACTCCACATGTAATTGTTATCCATCCGTATTTGTTGTTTTGCTATGGGTGTCTATTGTAATTTCATAAAACTTCCACAATCAGTGCATTTAGAATCTTTAGCCAATGCTTCATGTTTAACTACTTGTATTTTCCTAAGCGTACAATATTTATTAGTTTTTTCATTAAATTTACATTCAGCTACTGCGCATGCAATACTACCATTATATCCATCATAACATGAGTAGTTTTCTTGTATATCCATTTGTCAATCACCTCACTTTTATTAAGCAAAGTTATTATAAACAATATAATAATATTTTATCCCATTATTCATTTATTCTTTTATTAATATACTTATACAAACTTATTTTTATATTTGACATCTCTTCATTTCTCGGAATGCAATCCAATGTTTTTTCTATATATCCTTTTTCTACAATATACTTCAAAGAAATATTGAAATTTATATCAAATATCCAAGAAAGCTTAATCAACCTTATATCATTTCTATTTCTAATGTATTCATGACTTGAGTTTTTTGAATTTAATATATCATCTATAAGTTCTTTTGAGTACCCATCAGTATTTGGTAATTCATGCTCGATGGCAGTATTTTTTTTATCTCCAGCTTCCTTATAATAATCCGTTACTACTTTATAAATATCTAATTTATCAGAATCTCTTATTATTTTAGAAAATAATATTGTTTTTTCATCCCCCGCATCATCAGGTATTTTAAACATATTGTGATGTTTTATAACTCTAAATATATAATTCTGTACTTTTAAATCTAGCTTTTCTAAAACTCCTTCATCCTTTATAATCTTTATTCCTAGCAATGCATGGTTTTCAGATACTTTATCATTGAATGTCCTGTAAACTTTAAACTGCTCAAATCTTCCTATATCATGAAGAAGTGCTGCAAGCTCCACTATATTTTCATCTTCTTCACTAAGATTTATATCTTTGCAAATCATCATGGCATTAAAACATACCCTTTTTGTATGTTCTTCCTTTAATTTTATATTTTGTTGAACATATTCATCATTACTATAAAAACTCTTTACATAATTATTAAACCAATTATAAAAATATTTCATATCTAAATTTTCCAATTAAATTCCCCCATAACTTATACCTGTTAACTTTTCGATTATACACTTTCCTTATATCTTACAATTAATTATATCACAAATTATTTGCATTATAATAATATGCTTATGATATAATGTTCAATATTAAAATTTTATATGGAGGTATATTATGACAAATTTTATTTTAGATATCTTTAAAGTCAGCACCATAGAGATATTTTATATCACAGGAATGATAATATTAGTTGGTTTTTTGTTAGGTATTTTAGAAAATATAATAAATTCAAACATGCAAAGAGCCTTTGGGTACAAGGGGATTCTTATAACTGCATGGCTTGGAACCCCAATTCACGAGCTTGGTCATGCTGCTATGTGCGTTATATTTGGTCATAAAATAAGTAGGATGAAACTATTACAACTTAATAGTGGCGATGGAACTTTGGGGTTTGTGGAACATTCGTATAATAAAAATAATATTTATCAAAGAATTGGAAACTTTTTTATTGGAATAGGCCCTATTTTTAGCGGGATTTCTGCATTATTAATTGGTTTATACTTATTATTACCAAATTCCATTAATGTATTCGAAAATAGCTTTAAAAATAATATCACTTACAACAAAGTTGATTTAAATCTTATTAAATGGAGTATCTTAAATTCAGCTTCTCTTATTAAATTTATTTTTACTATAAATAATTTAAGCAAAATAGGGTTTTGGGTTTTTATTTTGTTAGCCTTTGCTATTTCATCACATATTGCTTTAAGCAAACCAGATATTAAAGGAGCTCAAGATGGTCTTATAACACTCTACATTTTACTGATTTTTTCCAATACACTAGCAAAATATTTTAGTATTAATACTTTAGACTATATTATAAAAATAACCAAATACAATGCTTATTTTTCATCTTTATTATTCATGGCTCTTATATTTTCTATTATTTCATTTTTCATTAGCTGCATTGCATACTACATTAGAAAATTACTCTAATGTAAAATTACTAGCTACAATTTACAAGTATTTATTGTGACAATAGTACATGTTTTTCATATTATAGTATATAGATATTTAATACGGAGGTACCTAATTGAAAAATGGCATTAATAAAATAGACCCACCTGATGAAAGTGAAACACTGGCGGAAAACATAGATACAGTAGATCCTTCTTTGATGTATTCAATGAGTTATATTGATTCTACTTTAATGCAAAGGAAAAAATCTGGTAGTCACCATCATCCAACAACTCCCTATAAAAATCATGGTGAATATCACACGCAATTTTACCCTATAGAACGCCCCTATGGTTACTACCAAAATTATTCACCTTACTATAATTTCCCATATGAATATTTTATACCATTTATGCCTTTTGGTTATCAATTAGATGAATATGATGAATACTAAACAACAACAATCGGGTAATTAATTTATTATTACCCGATTGTTGTTGTTTTACTAAATATTTAATATTATTAATAAAATTAGCTATTTGAATTTTTATTTTTGCCATAAGCATAAGCGGATTCGTTTAATTTATTAGTCTCTACAGACTGTGGAATTTTATTTTCAGGGTTTCTATCGTCATAAATTTTTATTTTCTCCGGTGAAGTTTTTGCCATTGAACGTTTTGCCATTGTATACACCTCCAAAAGTATTTTTTGCACCAACTAAATTTTTATACCTAGTATAATTTTGAAAATCAATGAATAAACATTTTATTATGTGCTTGGAAATTCCATAAGCTATATTGCTATATTTTATATATAAGTAATATAGGCCCATATTTTTTCAATAATTTTAATTTGAATATTTGTATTATTTATAATAAATAGAATTTTATATTTATTCGTAAAATAATATGGTTTTTCTAGTGTTTTTTCGCGCAAAATAAGTTAATATATAAATATGTTATATATTTAATTAAAAGTTCATACTTTCAAGCTTAAAATTGGGGGAGGTTTTTTAAATGCAAAAAAAAGAAATGGTTGCGATGATTTTGGCAGGTGGTCAAGGAAGCAGATTGGGGCTTCTTACTAAAAATATTGCAAAACCAGCAGTCCCTTTTGGAGGAAAGTACAGAATTATCGACTTTACATTAAGTAATTGTTCTAATTCTGGAATTGACACCGTTGGGGTTTTAACCCAATATAAACCATTTGTATTAAACAGGCACATTGGGATAGGGGTACCTTGGGATTTAGACAGAACAAATGGTGGGGTTTATGTCCTTCCGCCATATATGGAAGAGGAAGGCGGATGCTGGTACAAAGGGACAGCTAATTCAATATTCCAAAATATACATTTTATAGATTCTTATGATCCTGAATATGTTCTTGTGCTATCTGGAGATCATATTTATAAAATGGATTATTTGAAAATGCTAGAAAATCATAAAAAAACAGGTGCAGATGCAAGTATCGCAGTAATAGAGGTTTCCATGGATGAAGCTAGCCGTTTTGGAATAATGAATACTAAAGAAAACAACGAAATTTATGAATTTGAAGAAAAACCAAAGGAGCCAAAAAGTACTATGGCCTCTATGGGAATATATATCTTTAACTGGAAAGTTTTAAGAAAATCTTTGATTGAAGACCAAGAAGATGAGAACTCAAAAAATGATTTTGGAAAAAATATAATACCCAAAATGCTAGCTGGAGGAAAAAAATTATTTGCATATCCTTTTAAAGGATATTGGAAAGACGTTGGTACTGTTGATAGTCTCTGGCAGGCAAACATGGATATGTTAGATGACAATAATATGCTGGATATTCATAATCCATATTGGAAAATTTTCTCTGTAAACCCAATAAGTCCTCCACAATATATAGCCTATGACGCTGTGGTTAAAGGCTCTTTAGTTGTTGAAGGTTGCACAATCTTAGGCGAAGTTAATAATTCTGTTCTTTTTCCAGGAGTTCACATAGGTAAAAATTCAAAAATATATGACTCTGTTGTTATGCCAAATGTGTATATTGGAGATAACGTAACAATTAGAAAATCAATTATAGATAGTAATGCTGTTATATCAAATAATTGTGTTGTAGGTAATAAAGATGAAATAACTGTAATTGCAGAAGGGAATCAAATAAAAGAAAGTGCGGCAGTTTAGATAAATGTGGGGTGGTATAAATGCTTTCAGATTACATGGGTATATTAAGTTTAAATGAAAAAGAGGACAACATAGAAAATTTAACAAAAAACAGATTGATTGCTTCTATTCCAATAGCAGGAAGATACAGAGTTGTAGATTTTGTGCTCTCGAACATGGTAAATTCAGGTATAACAAACCTAGGTGTATTTACACAAAGTAAATCAAGATCTTTGATTGATCATATTGGCTCTGGAAAACCTTGGGATCTTGATAGAAAAATTGATGGTCTTTTCATATTTAATTATGGTGAAAGTAATACTACCCTAAGTGACATCGAAATGATTAAAAACAATATAGAATACCTATACCGAAGTAAAAAAAATATGATAGTGATATCCTGCTCATCCATGGTTTGCAATATTGATTATGAATCCGCTGCTCGGTTTCACGAGGACTCTGGAAAGGATATCACCATTATCTACAAAAAGGTTAAAGTAAGCAATAAATGTTTTAGAGATTGTAATATTTTAAACATTACTAAGGATAATTTAGTATCTGGTGTTGGCAAAAACGTTAGACTTTTTACTCCTAATTCTAATGATGACTTACCCCGTGAATCCACAGTGGACTTGTCTATGGATATGTTTATCCTAAGCAAAAGTACACTAATAAATTTATTAAATAATTGCATAAAAACGGGATATTCGAGTGACTTTCGAAATTGTATATATAATAATATTATGAACTTAGAAGTTAACGCCTATGAATTTAAAGGGCATTTATCATATATTAATTCCATTCAGTCATATTACAAAGCTAATATGGACATTTTAAACCTTGAAGTTAGCAATGACTTGTTTTTTGCTAATGGTGTGATTTATACAAAAGTCATGGACGAACCTCCTACTAAATATTTTAGTACTTCTGATGTATCTAATTCACTAATTGCCAATGGATGCCTCATTAAAGGTACCGTAAAAAGTAGCGTAATTTCTAGAAGAGTGTATATTGAGGAAGGAGCAATTATTAACAACTGCATTATTATGCAAGGTTGTAAAATTAAATCAAATGCAAAACTAAACAATATGATTGTAGATAAAAATAATGTCATTGAAGAGAATGTTGAATTAAAAGGTACCGTTGACTTTCCATTAGTTTTAGAGAAAAGATCATTATATTAAGAGGAGTAGATTGTATGAACGTTTTATTTGCAGCATCTGAATGTTTTCCTTTTATAAAAACTGGTGGACTTGCAGACGTAGCCTTCGCACTTCCAAAGGCACTGAGGAAAATAGGTATTGACGCTAGGGTAATTCTTCCTAAATATGGTGCTATATCCTCTTACTTTAAATCTAATATGAAGCATATTGCCTCTTTTGAAGTGCCTGTTGGCTGGCGACAACGATATTGTGGACTGGAATATTTAGAGCATGATGGAATCCCTTTTTATTTTATTGACAATGAGTTTTATTTTTGTAGAGATGATACCTATGGGTATTATGATGAAGCTGAAAGATTTGGATATTTTTCAAGAGCTGTACTTGAATCCATAAATTACCTAGGAAGTTTTACTCCAAATATTATTCATTGTAATGATTGGCAGACTGGAATGATTCCTGTGATATTAAAAGATATATTCAGATTCAGTGAACGTCACAATAATATTAAAACAGTGTTTACTATCCACAATTTAAAGTATCAGGGAGTTTTCGATAAAAACATTTTAGGTGAGCTGCTTTGCCTTAATGATGGCTATTTTAATGAAAACGCGCTTAAATTTCGCGATGGTGTTTCCTATATGAAGGGTGGTATTATATTTTCTGATAAAATATCCACGGTTAGTAATAGTTATGCCCAAGAAATTCAATCACCCTTTTTTGGAGAGAATCTTGATGGTCTTTTAAGAAATAGAAGTTATGATTTATGGGGAATAGTTAACGGTGTTGACTATGATGTATACAATCCTGCAACTGATAATAATATAGAAACTAATTATGATTCAGAAAGGTTCTATAACAAAGTACAAAACAAACTTCATCTTCAAAAAATATTAAATATGCCTGTAAACCAAGAGATTCCATTAATAGGTATCGTGTCAAGGCTTGTGGATCAAAAGGGTTTTGACTTAATTTCACATATTTTAGAAGATTTACTGCAGGATAACATTCAGCTTGTGGTACTTGGTACTGGCAGTGAAATATACGAAAATATGTTTAGATATTTTGCACAAAAATATCCTGGAAAACTTTCAGTAATTTTACAGTTTGATAATTCACTAGCTCAAAAAATATATGCCGGTTCAGATATGTTTCTAATGCCTTCATTATTTGAACCTTGTGGCATAGGCCAACTAATAGCCCTGAGATATGGTAGCATACCAATTGTTCGTGAAACAGGTGGCCTTAGGGATACAATCCACTCATTTAATGACACAAATCAGCAGGGCAATGGTTTCACTTTTGAAAATTATAATTGTTATGATCTATTATATACAATTAGAAGAGCAGAGTATTTCTATTATGAGAAGAAACACATATGGAGAAATTTGGTTCGTAATGGTATGAATGAGGATAATTCTTGGACAAAATCTGCACATAAATATGCAGAATTATACTCGTACTTATGATTTTGCATATTCAAAAAAATAGAAACCCAGCATACTAGCTTAACTTGTTATTTTCAGATGACTTAGGCTAACAATAAAAGTAGGGATGAAAGTAGATTTGCTTAAAAAATCTACTTTCATCCCTACTTTATTAATTTTTAACTTAATGATATTTACTTTAACAATCCAATTCTATTAAATGGATAAACAATAAATCTAGCTTTACCCTTAATATCAGACCATTGAATATAAGAATTTTTCCAGTACCTTGAATCAAGAGAATTAACTCTATTATCTCCCATAAAAAAATATTCCCCTGCTGGAACTTTATACGTGCCGCCTTTTCCCCCATTATATACTACATATGGCTGATCTGATAATTTACCATTTACATATACCTTACCACTCTCAGTAATACTAATAGTATCGTTAGGTAGTCCAATAAGCCTCTTTATGAGTTCTTCATTCAATTCTTTTGAGTTGAATACTACAATATCTCCCCTTTTCAAGCTGTTTCTGTTGTACACTTTAGTAACTATTAATTGATCATTAACTTGGATTGTTGGTGACATAGATGCCGTTGGAACAACAACTTTATAAAATATAAACTGGCGAATTAACATAGCTAATATAAACGCAATAACTATAGGTACTATATAATCGCTAATAATTTTTTTTACTCTCATTTTAACCTCCAAAGCTATAATTATTGTTCATCCAATACTATTTTATCAAATTGTGAATTATATATTTTTCTTCTTTCCAAAGACCATACCTGATCAGACATTTCACCAGGTTTTACAGAATCAACAGCCTTTTTCATATCATACATTGTTGCATCCATATCATCTAAGTAATGTAGCATTTCAGCTTCTGGAAGCATAGGTTTCTTTGGGCTACCATATTCTGGTTCATAATGATGAGCAAGGACCATGTGCTGTAAAATCATTGAAACTTCTTTATCTACTCCAAGAACATCTGCCGCTGCCCTTATCTTCTCAGCACCCATTACGATATGTCCCAGCAGTTGACCTTGAATAGTATAATCAGTCACTATACCTAGTTCTGAAGCATCCATTTCTTCAAGCTTAGCCATATCGTGTAATATTACTCCCGCATATACTAAATCTGTATTCAGAAAGCTATAAACCTTACATAGACCTTCTCCAGCTTTTAACATAGTTGTTACATGATATAATAGCCCTGATCTAATAGAGTGATGATTTTTTTTGGCAGCCGGAAAATTCATTATCTTTTCTCCAGATGCATCTAAAATATAACTTACAATATTTTTTATATCTTGATTTTTTATTTTTTCGATAAATTCTAACACATTTAAGTACATATCTTCTGCTGAATCTGGTGCTGAAGCTACAAAGTCTGTTATATCCACTTTATCTTCATCATTAGAAACCCTGATTTTATCAATTTTAAGCTGTAAGTTATTTTGCCACTCCACCACGGAGGCTCTAACTTTAACTAGGACATTTTCCTTATAGGCTTCTTTATCTTCATCCGATGCATCCCAAAGTTTTGCACTAATCTCACCGGTTTTATCACCCATAGTAAAATCAAGGTACTTCTTGTTATTTGTTGACATTCTACTTGAAACAGATTTTATTATATAAAAACTATCTACCTTTACTCCAGCTTGTAATTCGTTTATTCTCTTAAAAATCAATATGTTGCCTCCATTCATGCACGTAATATATTATTAGAATACCACAAAATAGAAATATGGTCTAATCCTATTTTAATTAAACGCAAAAAAGATGCCACCAAATCATGACATCTTTTAAATTTATTCCTTGATTTTTTTACCTGTAAATAAATCAATAATAAATATTACTACTGCTATAAGTAACAACCAATGAATCATTACTCCCGCAAACCTAAATACCACTCCCAGTAGCCAAATTATAACAACTACTGCACCTATCCATCTAAGTAACGTCATATAGATTCCACCTTTCAATGGTTTTGTATTACTTATAGTATGTATATTATGATTTTTTATTCTTCGTTAAATTATTTACTTGCTGCTACTGCACTTGCACCACTTGCAATAGTAGCATTTGTACCACTAACATTCTGCTTCTGGGCAAGAGCCTGTACAATTGTATTCAATAATTCTGACGTGTCACTCGTACTTCCACCAATGCTACCAATACCACTAGTGCTATCGCTACTACCATCATCACTGCTACTATCGTCACTACTGCTTGAACTTGAAGATAAGCTTTGTAATGCTTGTAATTGAATCATTTGTTGAATATTTTTCGAGTTCTGTGTCAAAGAATCCAAACCAGTTGAACCAGTGCCAGTAGTTGAATTAACAGCATTGGCTGTACTACTTGTATTACTACTTGAACTTTTCAATAATTCATCTAAAAGTGATGAAAACAATGAACTAGTACTACTTGTATCTGAACTAGAATTACTGCTACTATTTGAAAGTGTTTGCTGCAATGCTTGAAGCTGGCTTAATTGAGACGTTTGATCAACTTGCATAAAAATTCCTCCTTAAGAATAATATTTCATTATAATTTTACAGCATTTGACGTAATTTTTAAACAAAAACACATAAAAACCATAATTTTTCATTAAAATTTACTCTTTGTTCATATAATGCGTTCTGCTAAGCCATTTATACATCTTCCGGGCAATACATTTTTAACAATTTCATTTTTATATACCACAAGTTTACCATTTACAATGACATAAGGTATACCTTCAGGTTTAGCATCAGGAAATCCTTGATCAGGAAATTTTGCTCGATCACATATTTTATTAATATCAAAAATCACAATATCTGCATCTGCTTCTTCTCTCATCCTGCCTTTATTTGCTAACCCAAGCGTTATAGATGGAAGAATAGTACATTTTCTAACAGCTTGTACTAATGTTAAATCTTTTCTCTCACGAACCATTTTTCTAAAAAATCTTGGAAAAGTTCCTGAATTTTGAGGATGTCCTTCACCAGTCTTTCCTGTAGGGCTTGGTCCTGTGTCTGAAGATAACATTACATAGTCTTTTTTTAAAGCCTCATATAATTCCTCTTCCACTCCAGCAAAACATATTACACTTTCATCTTTGTTATACTCTCTAAGTTCATTATACATTTCAGTTGTTAATCTTTTACCTTTATACTTACCAGTTGCCACTAGCATATTTTCATATTTCCACCCGAATTTTTTTATATAATCTTCATCATATATTGTAGAACCTATAAAAGTGGAAAATGCACTATACATACCACTATCAATGGATATTTTTAAACCTTTTTCTCTTGCCTGATCAACCATAGCCAGTGCTTCAGTCATTATACCTGTACCATATTGATAAACAAAATGTGATATTAACACATGAGCACCTGTCTCCTTAGATATTTCTATGGCGTGCCTAAGTGATTTTAAATTTCTTGGTAAATTAACATTTGTGTGTATAGGAACAACTTTGTTATACTTTTTAGATACTTTACTTAATTCAATTACCTCTTCCTTTGATGATCCTGGCGCATACTCAATACCGAAAGATAATCCGATAGCACCATCTTCGAAAGCATTTTCAGCAATGTGGCACATTTTGTAAATTTCTTCATTATTAGCTGAAATATATGGATTGTTTATACCAACTGCTTCCCTTAAAGTAAAAGAATGTCCAATTAATTGAGCTTGATTTATCAAAAATCCTACTTTATTTTGATTTACAAAAAAATTTCTTAAATCAAGAGGACCACAACCACAGTTGCCCCCTACTGTAGTTGTTATTCCTTGAAGCACTGAAAGTTTTCCACATTCTATGTGACCATCTATATGAGCATGAATATCTATGAAACCAGGGCTTACAATAAGTCCAATAGCGTCTATTTCTGTTTTTCCAATAATATTTTCATCAGTTATTTTTGCTATTTTTGCGCCTCGTATACCGATATTTTTGTAGATGATATTCCCATTTTCAGGGTCTACAACTGTACCATTTTTAATAACTATATCATAATTATCCATATCGTCACTTCCTAATTTGAGACCTCTACAAAAAAATACCGATAATCGTCGGACGTATCATAGCATATTTTTCTTTAGATATCTTATTGTTGTTTAAATTCTGACCAAATCGAATCAAATTCCTTAGATGCACTACCCGCATCTTCTAAATGTTTACCCTTTTTCAATTCTTCTTGAGGTACATAAACAGCTTTATTATTAAGAAGTTCCTGTGGCATATATTTTTTAGCTGCTGTATTAACATTAATATATTCTATGCTTGTTGTGACTTTACTGCTTTCTTTACCATCTAGCAAGAAGTTTATCAATGTTTCGGCATTTTTTTCATGTGGTGCCTTAACAGGTACTATTAGATTATCCTCTTCAAACTGCATTCCATCTTGTGGATAAACAATTTTAAGTTTTGGATTACCTTTAATTGCTGCTGACGCCTGAGATCCCCACATAACTCCAATTGATGTATCTCCATTAATCAAACTTGTGTGTGGTGTGTCTGCATCAAATACTTTAACATTAGGTCTTAGCTTTGTAAGTTCTTCTTTAGCTTGTGCTAGTTTTGCTGTATCTGTTTCATTAATGCTATAACCAAGTTTTGTTAATGCCATACCTATAACGGATCTTGGATCATCTAGTAAAACTTCAGAGCCCTTTAATGAAGGATCCCATAAATCATTTATTCCCTTAATATCTTTTTTAACTTTATCTGGATTGTAAACTATCATTTCGCTTCCAAGTGAATAAGGCACAGAATATTTATTTGTCTTATCAAAATATTGTCCTAAATATGCCTTATCAATATTTTTGTAATTTGGAATTGCTGATTTATCAATAGGCTGAATTAATACTTGTTTCTGCTTACCCATAATCTGCACCATATAATCCGCACAAATTATCACATCGTATTCTCCACCCTTAACCGCTTGTAACTTTGCAAGCATCTCTTCGTTTGTAGCGAAGTTACTATAATTGACCTTAATTCCTGTCTTTTTTTCAAAATCTTTAATTACATTGTCTGGAACATAATTTGCCCACGTAAAAAGATTAACTACTTTTTCAGTACTTTTATTTTCTGAACTAGATTTTCCGCAACCAGCAAGAGAAAATGCTGCAATGGAAACTGCAAGCACCACACTTAGCACTTTAAATTTTTTCTTTAACATATCAAAATCACCCCTAAATTTTTTATAATCTTAAAATTCCTTTTAACCTTTTATTCTATTTTTTTCTTTTTTAGCTTTGTAACCTGCGATAATATTAAAACAACAAAAGTTGCTAATAGCATTATTGTACACAATGCATTTATTTCTGGTGAAAGCCCGAAACGAAGCATTGAAAATATCTTTATTGGAAGAGTAGTGCTTTCTGGTCCGCTTACGAAGAAATTTATAATAACATCATCTAATGAAAGTGCAAATGCAAGCATAGCACCTGAAATTATTGCTGGAAAAATTAATGGAATAGTTATAGTTCTAAACACAGTGAATTTTGATGCTCCTAAATCCATTGCAGCCTCTTCAACTGACATGTCAAAACCTGCAAGTCTGGATTTAACATTTATAAGTACAAATGGTATACAAAATGTTGTATGTGCAAGTACTAATGTAAGTATACCAAAATCCATTTGAAGAGCTGAGAAAAATACTAATAATGATATTCCCATAATTATTTCTGGTATCACAATTGGAATATAAATGAGTAAATCCATTGCACCTTTCCCTTTGAATTTTTGCCGCTGAAGTCCGATGGCACCCACTGTTCCAATTACTGCTGATATAGCTGTACTAATAGCTGCAATAGTTAAACTGTTAATAAGTGCAGTTATTACGTCATCATCGTTAAACAATGCGGTATACCAATCAAATGTAATCCCACTAAAAACTACGTTTGATTTAGTAGCATTAAAAGAATAAATAACAATTATTGCTATTGGCACATATAAAAATGCAAATATTAATAGTACATAGGCTCGTTCAAGTCTTCTTAATAATTTAGACTCCATTAAAACACCCCCATGTCAGAATTTTTACCAATAATTTTTACATAAACCAAAATCAAAATTAAAGATAAAAAAATCATTACTATGGAAAGTGCTGCTCCAAAAGGCCAATCTCTTGCTTCTAAAAATTGATTTCTAATTAAATTTCCAATAAGCATTACATTACTCCCACCCATTAAGTCCGGAATGAAAAATAGCCCAACCGATGGGATGAACACTAAAATACATCCAGCAACTATTCCCGGCATAGTGAGTGGTATTGTAACCGTTCTAAATGTCTTTAGCCTGCTAGCTCCAAGATCCTTAGCAGCTTCTATAAATGCTCTATCCATTTTATCTATAGAATTATATAGAGGAAGAACCATAAACGGAAACATTGTATATATCATTCCAATCATTACCGCTCCATAAGTATATAACATCTTTAATGGTTCTTTTATAATACCAGTTATAATCAAGGCATGGTTTAATACTCCACTAGTGCTAAGTATCACAATCCATCCATAAGTACGTATTAGTGAATTAGTCCAAAATGGTGCCATTAGTAATAGCATAATTACAATCTTAAACTTTTTTATTTTAGAAGCAAAGTATGCGAAAGGATACCCAAAACCCAAAGCAAATACCGTTGTAACAAAAGCAATAACTATAGAATCCCAAAACACCTTAACATACAATGCACTGCCCATTCTTGTGTAATTTGAAATGGTTGGCGTATAGACTATACCACCATCATTACCTCTTTGCATAAAACTAATAAACACAATATACAGAAGAGGTACAGCAACAAAAAAAAGCATCCAAAATGATATTGGAACTATAGTCAATATTTTTGTAAAATCAACTTTTTTCTTTTTCATTATCCTCACCTAACCTTCTTCAACTATAACTACATCCTCAGATTCAAAATACATCCAAACCTCACTACCTATGCCTATTAAATCTTTTTTCTTATCATAATCAGAAACTTTTATTTCCTGATTACTGGCCAGTTCCATAGTAGTTTTAATAATAGATCCAATATAACTATGTTCTTTTATTATTGCTTTCATACTATACTGGTGTTTCACCTTAGAATATTTTATATTTTCCGGTCTTATTAAAATATAACTCTCCTTGTTTTTTGAACTATCATAATTTTTATAATTAACACTGATTTTGTTTGGACCGAATTCAACTGTTATCTTTTCTTCGTCAATTTTTTCAATCTTAGTCTTAATTAAATTAGATTCTCCTATAAAACCTGCAACAAATTTTGTTTTTGGCCTTTCATATATATCCTCAGGACTACCTATTTGCTCTATTACGCCTTTGTTCATTACTGCTATCCTATCAGACATATTAAGTGCTTCCTCTTGGTCGTGAGTAACATAAACGAATGTAATCTGCAATTTTTTCTGAAGCCTTTTGAGCTCAATTTGCATCTGCTTCCTAAGTTGTAAATCCAGTGCTCCTAAAGGTTCATCTAGAAGCAATATTTTAGGATTATTTATTAGTGCTCTTGCTATGGCAACTCTTTGTTTTTGTCCACCACTTAGTTGCTCAATCTTTCTTTTTTCGTAGCCCTCTAATTGGACTAAACTTAGCATTTCGCCAACTCTTTTTTTTATTTCTATTTTATTAACCCTTCTAATTTTCAAACCATAGGCTATATTTTCAGATACATTCATATGTGGGAATAATGCATAATTTTGAAATACTGTATTTACATTTCTCTCGTGTGGCTGTTTATTCTCAACATGCTCACCTTCAAGTAGAACATTGCCACTGGTTGGACTTTCAAAACCTGCTATTATTCGTAAAGTAGTTGTTTTTCCACATCCACTTGGTCCTAGTAGTGTTAAGAACTCACCTTTATTTATTTTTAAAGATATATTTTTAATTACTTCTTGTTCCTCAAACTTTTTTATTATATTATCTATTTCTAATATGATTTCTGCCAATTTTAAAAATCACCTCCTGTATTCCTTATATAACATTGCTTTGGGGATATATATTCACCTATTTATCCTATATATATGCTTGGGAATAATTATAACATATTATTATTTGCATTTAAAGTTAATTACTCACAAATTATCTATAAAATAATGTGATTAAATATTATTTTATTATTTTATTATTTTTTTATTAATATTTATATCTATAAATTTTTCAATTGTTTCAGCCACTGCATCATTATTATTGTCTCTTTTAGTTATATAGTTTGCTGCACTTTTTATATAACTTTTAGCGTTGATTACTGCTACGCCAATCCCAGCTTTTTTTATCATTTCTAAATCATTACCATCATTTCCTATTGCAATGCATTGCTCTATGGAGTATCCATAATATTGTGCTAAAATTTCTAAGGCACTTCCTTTATTTACACCTTTTTTTGTTATTTCAAGTCCAAATTTCCCCGAATCCACTATTTCTATTTCATCTAAATTGCTTAACTTGTCCTTAATTTTCTGTAATAACCCTGAATCTTCATTATATATTTCAAGCTTTCCAATCTCGCATTTATTCTCTTTTATATATTTTTTTGAATCCGAAAGAATTCTAAATTCTATTCTCTTCTCCCTTGGGAGTAAAAAATTTCTTTCATAATACCTTTTTATAATGTTCTCAAATCTTTCCGAACACGCTATATCCCCATGAAAAAAATGATAATAAACATTATCAAAATCTATTCTTAGTGTATCAATTATTTTAAATAAAATATTTTCATCAATTTTTGCAACGTATATTTCTTTGCCATTATGATCAAAGATAAGACTCCCATTTAGCGCTATAAATGGTTGATTTTCATTTATAGCCTCTAATATAGGTTTTAGCAGTATTGGAACTCTTCCTGAACAAACCACTACTTTTGTTCCGCTCTGTGCAATTTTTTTAACTGCATTTAGATTTATTTCCGATATACTCCTATCATCCTTTAAAAAAGTACCGTCCATGTCAATTGCTAATAATTTATATTCCACTAGTTCACCCCAAATTTTGTCTTTGCATGTAAAAAAAACAGCCAGTATATCACCCTATTTTCTCGCCAATTTCTTATTTAAAGTCCTTGTATAACAGGCTTGGTTGTACTCCTGTATTATTTTGATATTTACCACTTTCATACTTATCATATTCACCTTCAACGCTATGATAATATATTTGACAAAGTTCAATATTAGGATATATTATTATTGGTTGTACACAAAATATTTCAAGCGTCCAGTATCCATGAAAACCAACATCTCCAAATCCAGCTGTAACATGAATAAATAATCCAAGTCTTCCAACCGAAGATCTTCCCTCAAGCATTGGAACATAATTTTCTGTGGCTGTATACTCAACAGTTCTACCTAAATACAATTTATTCCTCTCTAAAGTCAACCCCTCTTCAGGAATGATTAATTTACTTGCTTTATTTTCCTTTTTCATATCTAATACATTATTATCATAAACCAGAAGTTCATTATGCAATCTTAAATTATAACTATTAGGATTTATCTGTTCCGCATTGAATGGTTCAATTACTATATCTTTTCCTAGTTTTTTTAATATCTCTTTTCCTGACAAGATCATTTTTCATACGCCCTCTTTCCAATACAAAATCCTACACAATTATTTAGATTGTTTAGAATACTTGTTTTTTTGTAGCTGCACTTAAATTATAAAATATTATTGTGAATAATTCCACCTTATTTTTAATGCACAAATATTAATGACCTGTTTTTAGTATTTATATAAAATATGTTATTATAAGATTATACAAATTTATAAATGGAAATTGCACGTTTCAGTGTTAGTTAATAATCCATAAAATATTGGAGACATAAATATGATAACAAAACTAAAAAGAAATATGAGCTTTTATATTATTACCATAATTACGCTACTTGCATTAATTTTGAGATTATTTTGGATTTTAAATGTACCAACTGTTCCTGTTTCGGATTTTTTACAATATCATAGAGGTGCTCTTTCATTGATTGATGGTATGGGCTACAGAGTTTATGGACATATATCAGCCTACGAGCCCGTTGGTTATTCACTATTTTTAGCATTGATTTACTCAATTTTCGGTACCAGTTTTTGGGTTGCTAAAATAGGAAATTTAATTCTAAGTTGCACTTGTTTAATTTTTATATACTTAATTGCTAATAAAAGCTTTAATAAAAAAACAGCTTGTGTATGTGCTTTAATCTATGGAATTTTACCGCTGGAAATTATATATACTAGTGTTATTAGTACTGAAATTATATTTACAACTTTATATGTAGTTTTATTATATTTAATGCTTAAAAGAGACAATACTAAATATAATAACATAATTTTAGGAATACTCTTAGGTATTTTAACCTTAATAAAACCGTATATGATGATATATCAATGTTTAATATTTTTGTTTGATATTATAAGGTTACGGAGTTTTAAAAAACCCCTTGTGAATTTTCTAATTATAACAGGAGTTTTATTACTTACAATTTCCCCATGGACTATAAGAAATTACATGGTGTTCCATAAATTTATACCTGTATCTACTAATGGAGGCTATAATCTTTACGTAAATAATAACCCAAATGCCATAGGTTCTTGGAAAAATCCTTTGAAAATACATGGAAGTTTAATTTTAAAATATAAAGATAAAAATGATGATTTTTGGGATGAAGTTAAAGTTGATGAGGAAGGAAAAAAAGCCGCCTTAAGTTGGATAAAAAATAATCCTAATGCTTTCATAAAACTAGGATTTAAAAAAGTAAAAAACACCTTTCTAACATCAGACTCTGGTTTTTGGTCAACAGATTATTTAAGTACAGGTGGAAAGTCCCAATATAAAAATTTTCTACAATTGATAAATAAAAAGATTCACTTTTTTACTCTCATAATTATGTTTGTGTATTTTAGCCTACTTATAGCCAAAATATTTTATAAAAAAATTAATAACTCCCCTATACATATCATGATAATTCTAAATATCTTGTTTTTCTTAGCTGTAACATTTATGTTTGAAGGTCAACCACGCTACCTATTCCCATTATGGCCTATATTTATATTTGCTGGAGTTTACACCATTAAAGATTTAATATATTTATTATGCATTATATTAAAAAGATTAAGGAAAGCATTGTGATTATGCTTTCCTTAATCTGCATCAAATAAATCTTCTGTATTAAAATGTGAAGTTTCCATTTTTAAATACTTCTACTTTTTTACCATCTTCAGTTATTCCAGTTATGCTTAAATCCTTTGTCCCTACCATAAAATCTACATGTTCAAATGAATCATTTACACCAGCATTTTTTAGTTCTTCTTTTGACATGTTTTCATTTCCCTTAATACATACAGGATAAGCCTCACCAATAGCTAAATGGCAAGACGCATTTTCATCAAATAACGTATTATAATATAATATGTTTGAGCTAGAAATTGGCGAATCAAATGGTACTAATGCAACTTCCCCAAGATAATGTGATCCTTCGTCAGTTTCAATAAGACTTTTTAAGGTTTCATAGCCCTTTTCTGCAGTAAAATCTACGATTCGCCCTTCTTTAAATGTTATAACAAAATTAACAATCAAATTTCCATTATAATTTAAAGGTTTTGAACTAAATACTTTTCCATTTACCCCAGTCTTTAATGGCAACGTAAATACCTCTTCCGTTGGAATGTTAGGTGCAAATTCTGTGCCCTCAGGGGTTATTGACGAACCCCCAAGCCAAAGGTGACCTTTAGGTAACTCTATACTTAGGTCTGTTCCTAATTCATTTTTATATTTAAGGTATTTAAAGTTATTTTTATTTAAAAAATCCATGCTTTTTTTAAAATTATTCACGTGATCTACCCATGCTTTTACTGGATCTTCCATGTCTGCTCTTACTGCTTGAAATATAGAGGACCATAGCTTTTCTACTGCTTCTTCTTCTGATAGTTCAGGAAATACTTTTTTTGCCCAAGCTTTTGTAGGTATTGACACTACACACCATACATTCTTATCACTCATCATTCTTGATCTATACTCTGCCAAAGCTAAACTAGATGCTTTATTGGCCCTAGCAATTCTCTTTTGGTCCACATCTTTCATAAGCTCTGGATCAGATGCGGAGATGCTTAAAAAGGCAGCTCCATTTTCTGCATAAGAAGTATATAACTCCTTTCTCCACCCGGGGAACTCATCAAAGGTGTCTTCTTTACCGTTAAGATATTTTATCTTTGACAGTTTTTCGTCATTCCAACTCACAACAACATCTCTTGCACCTTCTTTATATGCAATTTCTGAAATCATTCTAGTGAATTCAGCGCATTCCACGGGAGAATTTATAACTAAGGTTTGATTATCTTGGATATTTACTCCTGTTTTTACAATTAGTCTAGCATACTTTTCCAAATAACATTTGTTCATTATTACACCTCTTTCCTTATACTATTTTATACAATTTTTAGTTTTATGTCCATATTTTTATTAAGTTGATAATGAGAACACTAATTTCAGCTTATTTTCAGCACTTTTTTATAGTATATAATGTGTTCCCTCTTATTTTGTATTATGCCTGTTAGCTGATTTTTTAATTAATTTTGCTCTAAGTGTGCAATCTATAAATCTTTCAATCATTTCTTCCTTTGTAGCCTTTGGTTCTATAAATATATTATATTTTTTACATAACTTATTAAAATCAGATTTATTTATATCGCAAGTTTTAATATAAGCAAGTGCACTTTTTACACTAGTCATAACCATTATACGTTTATATATCTCATCATTTGTCATTAGTCTTCACCTCAAATTCTTTAGTAATCATATCTATTATATATGATAATTAGTGCATTTTTTAAATAAAATTAAAATATGACGAAAAATATTTATGAGCTAGCTAGTCTATTTTGCTGTACTCAACCTAATAATCTTGAAAATCATTGTTATCATCCCACATCTTTTCAAATTGATCTTCAAAATCTTTTGCTGAACTTGAATCCTTTAATACCACTAAGACTTCATCATTTTTTGTGCTTGCCTGAGCTGTATAATTGTAAGACCCTGTTGTAACTATATTATTATCTACTATAGTTACCTTCATGTGCATAAGTCCACTATGTGAATTTACCTTCACTTGTATACCATTTTCCTTAAATATCTCAAGTACACCACTTTCAGATTTAGTGTTAGATTCCACCTTATCTGTTATTACTCTTACTTGTATACCTCTTTTTTTAGCATACAAAACTGCTTTAACAATGTCCTCCTTGGTAATATCATATATTGCTAAATCTAAACTACTTCTAGATGAATTTATTACATTAATCAATGCTTTTTCCGGTTGATCATTGTTTTTTGTAAAATAATACTGAACCATACTACTTCCACCATTATAAGCCACTGCCACCTGTTTACTGCTTGAACATCCTGATAAAAATAAAACCGCACATAAAGTTAAACTTACAATTTTTTTATACATATTAGCACTCCTCAACTTTTTAGTCACATTCATATTATGACCAAAATGTATTGGTTTTTAACACTAACTTCTTATTATTTCTTTAAATTCAGCCTTGGTTACATCACTAAGTAAATGTGGCTCTATTTCAATTTGCGTGCCTATTTTCCCTGCACTTATAATAATTTTATCCAATTGTTCTGCTGACTCATTAATAAATGTTTTATAACTCTTTTTCATTCCTATAGGTGAACATCCGCCTCGGATATATCCAGTATTCTTTTGTATCTCCTTAACATGTAACATATTTATATTTTTTTCTAAAGTTACCTGCGCTGCTTTTTTTAAATCCAATTCTTCTTCAACCGGTAGCACAAAAACATATAATTCTTTGCTCTGTCCCTCCGCTACCAATGTTTTGTATACCTCTTTTGAATCTCTGTGGATTTTTTGTGCTACGGAGGTTCCATCTATTTTACCATCTATTACATCGTAAGTAATAACATTATATTCGATTTTTTTTTGGTCAAGGATCCTCATGGCATTTGTTTTAACTTTTGACATTTTAAACACCCTCCTGCAGTACTTGTAGTTTTCCAATGCTATGCATCAATACTTTACATTATATCACCTTTTCATTGTTTATTTTAACCATAACTTAACATTTTTTATATTTTCACCTATTATATTAACTTAGGTATATTAAAAAAAATTCGATATTTGATTTGCTTTGGGTTATAATAATTTTGAGTCATAGTCACTATTCACTAAGTCATAAACGTTTTAATTCAGCAAGGCTGAAAGGGAGTGTAAACATGGATATACAAAATATTATTAATAATATACCAAAAGTAGAATTACATTGTCATATTGATGGCAGTATAAGACCGAAAACCATATTAGAATTAGCACTAACTGGCGGAATTGATGTGCCATTTTTTAATATTGAAGAAGCAAAACGTTATCTTCAGATTACAGGAGAATGTAACTCATTAAAAGACTATCTAGATAAATTTCATTTTCCTGTACGTGTTATGCAAAAAAAAATAAATATATATAGAATAATTATGGAGCTTATTGAAGATTCAAAAATGGATGGTATTATGTATACTGAACTAAGGCTTGCACCTCTTCAACACCTAAAGGGTGGACTCAGCCCTGAAGAAGTAGTTGAAACAGTATTAGAAGCCATGAAAGATGGAAAGGACAAATTTGGCGTTGTATCTGTTCTAATTTTATGTTCATTGAGACATGAACCTGTAGAAAAGTCTATAGAAGTTGTTAAATTAGCTAGAAAATATATTTCCAAGGGTGTGGTAGCCATTGATTTAGCGGGAAATGAAAGTGACTTTCCACCTGAAATTCATAAAAAAGCCTTTGACTTAGCTTATGAGTATGGAATAAATATTACTGTACATGCAGGGGAGACGGGTATTTGTGCCAATATATTAAAATCCATCATTGATTTACATGCTACAAGAATTGGGCACGGTGTTTTTGCATATAAGGATGATAAAACTTTAGTATATCTTATTGATAATCATATTCCCTTAGAAATGTGCCCCACCAGCAATTTACAAACAAAAGCAATTTCTGCTTACTGTGAACACCCAATAAGAACATATTTAAAAAATGGCATTAATGTAACATTAAATACTGACAACCGAACAGTGTCAAATATAACATTAACAGAAGAATATATGAATTTAATTTCAAAATTAGATTTTTCCATGGAAGAAATTTTGCAATTAATTAGAAATGGAATAAATTCTGCATTCGCTTCAAAACAATTTAAAACTACTATGTTAGAAAAATTCAATACATATGTAAGAGAGCTTCCTGAAATCTGTAAAAATTAATTTGTTTCTGCTAAACGCAAAATTGATAAATAGAGAATGGTTATATATTTGTATACTGAAATATACAACCATTCCCATCATATCTTCTACATTATACATTTATTGTTTCAAATAAGTATAATACAAAATTATATATACTTATTATAAAATATTAGCATCTCTTTTGTTCTTTCCCTCCCCTTTGTGATTTAGGTTATTAAAAGCAGGTCCTTCTATTATTTCGCCATCATAACTAAATCTTGAACCATGACATGGACAGTCCCAAGTACTCTCAGCTTCATTCCATACCAGTTCACATCCTAGATGAGTACAAGTAATATCAACTATATGAATCTTGGCATTTTCATCCCTATAAACTCCAAATTTTTTTGCATCTATAAGAATTATTTTAGCTTCACCATTTTTAATTGTTACATTACCGGGGATCTCTATTTTGCCCAATACAAATTCCTTTGCCACCTCTAAATTTTGCGATACCATTTTAGGTATAGTGGTAACATCAAATCTTGATGGATCGTATACTTCTGTCCATGGATTTTTTCCCTTTATAATTAGATCACTTAAGATCATAGCCGATGCAGTACTATTTGTCATTCCCCATTTTCCAAAGCCTGTTGCCACTAATATGTTTGGCGTACTTCTAGTAAGATATCCAACATAAGGAACGCTATCTACCGTTATATAATCCTGAGTTGACCACCTATATAATATTTCTTCCACTTTGAAATTCTCATCTGCAAACCTGGCTAAATTTTCATAATGAATATTTGTATTTGGACCTGTTCCTGTTCTATGATGCTCTCCCCCAACCAATACAATTTCACTATCATTATACTTTTGGCTTCTAAGTGAACGACCAGGATCTTCAGCAGATATAAACATTCCTTTAGGAAATTCATCCTTTAGTTTCGTAGCTAGAACATAAGATTTTTCTGCATACATTCTTGTAAAATACATTCCAAAACCATCATAGCAAGGAAAATGTGATGCTATAATAATTTTTGATGCCCTTACTTTTTTACCTTTATCTGTTACAATTATAGTGTTTTCTTTATCAATATCAACTACCTTAGTATGCTCAAATATATAACTTCCTGACCCTTCAATATCTTTTTCTATTGCTAATAGATATTTTAATGGATGAAATTGTGCTTGACATGGAAAAATTAGTGCTGCTTTTACTGCAAAAGGTAATGGTGTTTCCACTAAATAATTTGCTTTTATTCCTAACCTTAATGCAGCTTTCACTTCACTTTCAATTTTATTTACGTATTTATCATCTTGAGTATATACATAAGCTGGGCAGTAGGAAAAGTCGCATTGAATATTTTTTTCGTTAACTAAAGCTGCTATAAATTTTATTGCCTCCGCATTTGCATTTGCATATTGTTTTGCTTTTTCTTCTCCCATTTTAAGTATAAGTTTATTATAAATTAAATTATGTTGTATTGTTATTTTTGCTGTTGTGTGCCCAGATGCGCCATGAGTAATTTTATCTCCCTCAATTATTGCAACTTTCACGCCCTGTTTCTTAAGCAAAAATGCTGAGGTTATTCCTACCATTCCTCCACCAATTATAGCTACATCCACATCAATATCCTCATTTAGAGTCAGATAATCTTGATTTTGTGAAGATGAAATCCAATAAGACTCATGCTCACTATTTAGTCCTGATAAATTATTCATTTCAATTCCCATATATAAACCTCCAAATGTTTTTATTAAAGTAGTTATTTGCAGGTAAATTTTTTTTATGTATTAGGTGCTAAAATAAAAAAGGATGTACTAAAATGATATAAAAATCATCCTAGTACATCCACGTTCTAATTTAAATTATTTTGCTAAAATTTCTACTCCATCTTCTGTTACTAAAATTGTATGCTCCCATTGTGAAGATAGTAGTCCGTCATCTGTAAGAGCTGTCCAATCATTTTCTTCATCAACATATAACTCATGAGTACCTTCATTAATCATAGGCTCAACAGTAAATATCATACCTGGTGCCAAAATCATTCCCTCACCGCGTTTTCCATAATGAGCTACAAAGGGTTCTTCATGAAAACTAATTCCAACTCCGTGTCCACCAAAATCTCTTACTACAGAAAAACCATTTTTTTCTGCATGTTCCTGAATAACTGCGCCTATATCTCCCAAAAATCCCCAAGGTTTAATTGCTTCTATTCCTTTTTGTAAGCATTCCTTGGATACTCTTACTAGCTTCTTAGCTTCTTCGCTAACCTCACCGATCATAAACATTCTAGATGCATCTGAATAGTAGCCGTTAAATATAGTGGATACATCCACATTTATTATATCGCCACTTTTAATAATAACATCTTTACTTGGTATACCATGACATATTTCCTCATTTATTGATGTGCAAACACTTTTAGGAAAGCCTTGGAAATTAAGTGGAGCAGGTATTGCCCCTCTTTTTACTGTGTAGTCATGCACAAGCACATCTATTTCTTCTGTACTCATACCTGCTTTAATTTTTGAAGCTACTAAATCAAGTACTGCATCATTTATTTCACAGCTTTTTTTTATTCCATCAATTTGTTCTTTATTTTTAATTATATCTCTTGTAGGCACTTCAAATCCTTTATGTTTTAATGATTGCAATTTTTCATCAAAAACCAAATGACATTTTTTATATTTTAATCCACTTCCGCACCAACATTCATCGTTTCTACTTATATCCATTTTACATTCTCCTTATATAATAGGTTTATTGGTCAATTTAATGATAATATCAAGTAACTAAAATCACCACTCAAGAAAAAAGATTGCTACAAAAAAACCAGCAATCTTTTTCAAAATAAATTTAAAATCAAATCTAATTGCCTTAATCTAATCATTTATTATATATTAATTATAACTCATATAAAAAAAAATACATCAATTAATTGTATTCATTTGCATTTTTACTTCAATAAACTTTTAAAATATTGATATTAATATAGGTTTCTACTAGAAAAAGAGACATTAAAATGATTAAACCCATCATTAAATATCTCTTTTATATATTAGTATGTAACTATATTATTTAACTTTTTTAGCTGCTTCTAATATCTCATCATAATCTGGATAACTTGTTACCTCTTCCAAATAATTTGCATATGTTATTTTGTTATTACTATCTACAACAAAAGAAGTTCTTGCAAGAAGTCCAAGTTCTTTTAAATAAGTTCCAGTAACTTTTCCAAATTCTCTTTCCTTGTAATCTGAAAGTGTAATTACTTTTTCAATGCCCTCAGCTCCACACCATCTTGCCTGTGCAAATGGTAAATCCATAGATACAGTATACACCGTAACTCCTTCTATGCTAACAGCCTTTTCATTAAAGGTTCTTACTTCAAGATCACATACAGGTGTATCTAATGAAGGTACGGTTAAAAAGATTCTTACTCCCTTTGTATCTTTCAATGTAACTGGTGCTAAAGAATTGTTTGCTACTATAAACTCTGGGAATGTATCCCCAACTTTTAATTGTTTTCCAACCAATGTAACTTCATTTCCTTGAAATTTAACTTTCATAATTTTAGGTTTATTCATTAATAGATATTAACTAGTGTATTTTGCTTACGTGCGTAAATATCTAAACAAATAAACTATTCACCTCGCTTTACTTAATATTTAATATTATTTAATACTTATTGTCACTTATAATTCTACTACAACACTATATATTTGTAAATGCTAAATAGTAAATTTTACTACATAGTATAAAAAAAGTTATAAACTTTTTAGTGATTTTAGGTCATTGTAAAAAATTACCATGCATTATTTGCTTCTTATGTTATAATAGTATAAGTAAACTGTCAAAGGGGGATATAAATTGAAAATAAAAGCATTATCTATACTTATGGTATTAACATTAATTTTAACATTTAATAGTGATGTTTTTGCAGCCACATCCAATGACGCTTCAAACCAATTAAAGCAGGTGCAAGATAATAAAAATCAGCTACAGCAGGTGGTTCAAACCTTAGATGCCCAAGTTACTGCTGTACTTAAAAAAGTTGACGACAATAAAAAAGATATGAATAAAGCTGCAGATGACATTAAAAACACACAAAATAGACTAGATGCTACAAATAAAAAATTGAGCACAGAACAAATCATGTTAAATAAAAGAATGAAGGCTATGTACACAGATGGTAACTCCAGTTATCTAGAAGTACTACTTGGTTCACATAACCTGAGTGATTTTATAAGTAAAATGGATATAACTGCAAAAATTATACAGTACGATAATAATATTATAAGTAATGTAAAACAACAGCAAACTGTTATTACATTACAAAAGAAAAATTTAGAAGTTGCAAATGCAAACCTTCAATCATTAAAATCTGATAATGAAAGCTCTTTAGCAAAATTAAGTTCAGATGTATCTGAGGAAAAAAATTTGCTAAGTAAGGCAACTGATAAGGAAAAACAATTAATTGAAGCTCAAAGGCAAAAAGAATTAGCACAAGCAGCCGCAGCTAAAAAAGCACAAGACGTTGCTACGCAAAATGCAAAAATTGCTGCGGAGAATACTGCACTACTAGCAGCTCCCAGTAGTCCAAGCAGTATAGCTCCTAGTGCTCCTGGTTCTTCTTCAACTGTTTATACCATGACTGCAACATCCTATTCTGATCCTGGATATACATCAAGCAATAAATTAACCCACAGAGATCCTAATGGTTACAGCACTATAGCTGTAGATCCCACTATTATACCACTTGGCACTAAAGTTTATGTGTCAGGGTACGGTTATGCTATTGCTGAAGATACTGGAAGTGCTATTATAGGCAATATAATAGACGTTTACTTGCCCACAGACGCAGAAGCAAGCGCTTGGGGCCGAAGAACTGTAACTGTTACCATATTAAAATAAAAAATAACTGAGCAAAATGATTTTATTCATTCTTGCCCAGTTATTTTTTACCATTTTATAAACACTATTCTTTTTTAAACTATTTCGCATTACTATTTATCAAATACTCCACCTTGTTTAGTATTATTAAAACCTTTTTGCTTATTTCCAATACTTTTATCTGGTCTGTTATTACCGCCTTTATTTAGTCCTTTGTTCTTTTTTTCTTCAATCAACTTTTTCATAAGTTCTATACTTTTATCTGACACAAATCATTCCACCTTTAAGACATCTAAAAATAAATATACTAGAGTACTCACTGGTTATTTTTTTAGATGCAAATTATTATTCTGAATTTATATTAACATACTCCTATTTAACTATAAAGAAGTTTCTCAAATATCCATATAGCCCATGATCATCTTTTATAAATTTTTCACTTGATTATATTCTGTATGACATTATTACAGTTTGTCCACCTTCTGCCTTAATTCCCAAATTACATTGAAGATTTTTTGCCCTATCCGTGTTTGTTATTAAAACAGGTGTTATTAATGAGTATCCTTTTTCTGTTATAAATTTTTTGTCTATTTTTAAAATTGGTTCCCCAGCTTTAACCCTTTTTCCTTCTTCAATTAGCCTTGTAAATCCTTCCCCCTTCAGTTCAACAGTATCGATGCCTAAATGAATAAGTAATTCTATACCGTTATCTAGTATCATTCCAATGGCATGGTTGCTATCAAATATAAGGGAAACCACTCCATCTGCAGGAGCATATACTACATTTCCATCTGCAATAATAGCTATTCCATCTCCAGCCATTTTAGTAGCAAATACTCTATCCTGCACTTTGCTTAAATCTATAACTTCACCAGAAATCGGTGCTAATATTTCATAATTTTTTCTTAAAAATTTCATCATATTTTCACAATTCTCCCATCATAAAACAGATACAAAAATTTTTCTTTTACAATTTTTCCTGTAATCTTCTCCAATGCTGAACTATAATATTTTAATTGGTCAGTATATTTTTCTATGACAATATCCACATTCTCATCTGTAACATAGTCTGTCTTATAGTCCACAAGAACTATATAATCTTCTTCTTCAAAATAACAGTCTATGGCACCTTGAAGCATTATATATTCCTCGTTTGTAACCTTATAAACATCACTTGCCTTAAGCCTTACAACGAATGGGACTTCTCTCTTCACCGTTTTTGATGAAAGCATTCTCTTTCCAAGTTCACTTTCAAAAAATCTAATTATTTTATTTATGTCTACTGCATTCCCTTGATTTTCTGTTATAAGTTCTCTAAATATCATTTTATCCATTTGTTTTTTTATACTTGCATTATCAATTCCAAGATTAAAATCAATTCTTTGCAGTACATTATGCATTGCTGTTCCTCTTTCCGATGGAGTTAGTGTGTTTTTATGTTCCATAAAAGCTGGACGTTTCTTTAACCCTTCTGAAAATAGATTTTTTGAATAATCCTCTTCACCACTATATTGACCTTTAAGCTCAGTAACAGAAATACTCGAAGGCATAAGATTTGAGTCTTTATATTTATATTCCCAGCTAAGTCTTCTATTTATTTCTTCATAATATTCTGTTCTTGGGGGTTTACTCTCTATTTCCAAAAGTATATTGTGGAGCCTATCTTCACCATCTTTATCTTCTATTATAGGCTTAGCTGACTCTTCATCCTTAACAATGTCATTTTTCTTCCAAAGTTCCACCTTCCATCTAGAATTATCCTTTGCAGTATTTATTTTATTCAATTCAATTCCTGCCTTGCTTCTGAGGATTTCACCATCTTTATGTTTCATTACAGCGCAGCAGATCCAATCCAAGTAATTTTTGCCTTTAAGTACCACATCTTCTGATACCTTTTCTTCATCACTATTTACTTCTGAAGACCATTTAGTAGCTGATTTTGTGAAATTACTTACGGCCCCTGTTATTATAAGCTTTTCCTTTGCTCTTGTCAGTGCAACATATAATATTCTCATTTCTTCAGAGATACTTTCTATCTTTATCTTCTTTTTAATTGCATTTTTGAATATAGTTGGATAAGAAATCCTCCTTTTAAAATTAACATAGTCAGGCCCAATGCCAAGATCATAATGTAAAAGTACTGACTTTGTCATATCTCTTAAATTAAAGTTTTTTCCACAGCCAGGCATAATAACAATTGGAAATTCAAGTCCTTTACTCTTATGAATGCTCATTATTCTAACTACATCTTGATTTTCACCTAATAGCTTAGCACTTCCCATGTCTTTACTACTTATTTTAAGCCTATTTATAAAACTAATAAAATTAAATAATCCCTTATAACTAGTGCTCTCATATACTTTTGCTCTTTGGAACAATATTCTAAGATTTGCCTGTCTTTGCATTCCACCTTGCATTGCCCCAGCATATCCATAATAGCCAGTTTCCGTGTATAGATACCAAATAAATTCATCAATTGGAATATATAATGATTGTGTCCTGAATTTTTCTAGTAATTCAATAAAATTGCCACACTTTTCAGTAAGGTCTGATTCCACCTCTGATCTTTCAGCAATATTTTTTAATGCTTCATAAAAAACAACCGTTTTATCTGTATTTCTAATGTCTATAATTTCATCATCACTAAATGAAGCTATAGGAGACCTAAGTACAGCTAAAAGTGGTATATCCTGTCGTGGATTATCTATTACCTGAAGCATAGCTAAAATAGTCTTTATTTCTGTAGTTTCAAAATATCCACTTCCTGTATCAGCAAAAACAGGGATATCTTGTTTTTTTAGTTCATCAGTAAAGGTTGGCGCCCAATTTTTAGTTGCTCTTAAAAGTATTACTATATCTTTATATTTAACACTTCTATACTCCTTTGTATTTTTATCAAATACAGCATAGGGTTTATTCTTTGGATTTATAAGTTCACCTATCCTTCTTGATACCATTCTAGCTTCTAACCTTATTTTATCTATATCCTCTTCTTCATCTTCATTTTCTTCCTCATTTGTCTCTACTACTTCAATACTACTATTCTTCTCAATTATGTGAATTTCATTATCTCCAAGGCAGTTAAAAACATTTTCATCTATATCCTGAAATTTAGCCCCAAGCTTCAATTCTTCATTACCATCATAGTTTAGTTCCCCTATATTTTTGGACATAATATTTTTAAATATATAGTTTACACCCTGAATAATTCCATCCCTACTCCTAAAATTCTTAAAAAGTAGTATTTTTCTATTTTTTGCACCTTCTTTATCTGAATAAGAGTTATATTTTTCTAAAAACAGTTCTGGTTTTGCCTGCCTAAACCTGTATATACTTTGTTTTACATCTCCAACCATAAACACATTAGGATTTTCACTATCTCTCCTTGAAACCATACTTAAAATATATTCTTGCACCATATTACTGTCCTGATATTCATCTATTAAAATTTCTTCATATTTTTCTCTTAGTTCAATAGCTGCATCTGATGGTTTTACCTCGCCATCTTCTCCAACCGTCGTAAGTATAGTAAGTGCTAGATGTTCAATGTCATTGAAATCAATTAGGCCCCTGCTTCTTTTAGCTTTTATATAGTCCTTATCAAATGCCATCACTAAGTTGCAAAGATATTTCATCATTGGATATAATTCTTTAATATGCAATGCCATATCTTCATTTAAAGTACTTAATATTTCCTCTGACATATCCTTAAGCTGTTTTTTATACTTATTTCTTAATAACTGAACCTGTTCTTTTTTTTCCTTATTTACATCCTTACCACATCTTTTAAGGGTAGGTAATTTTAAGCCGGATAAACAATTGGAAAAAGCCTGAAAGGATTTATCTGTACTAATATCCAAATCGTTTATTATGGATAAATCCTGGTTAATACTTGGTTCATATGGTGTTAATGTATCTTCATTTTGAATTATATCTAATGCTTTAATGGCTGACTTTTTCATTCCGTTTATTTCTATTCTTGCATTTGAAAGTAAAGCTTTAGCCCAAATTGAGCTTCCAAAATCAAAGTTCTCTGATACATTAAAGTTCTCGCTCATATCATTAAGCCACTTTTCTGGAAAAGGACTACTTTTGGCGAAACTATACAGTGAAAGTACCATCTCAAGAAGAGCTGAATCATCTCTGTTTGAGCAATAACATTCTATTAAGTCTAAAAACTCTTTATCTTCAACTTCATATTTTTCTTCAAATAACTCTTCTATTGTCTCATTTTTTAATAAGATTATCTCCGTTTCATCTGCTATTCTAAATTTTGGATCTAGGTCTATAAGATGAAAATAATTTTTAATTACATCTAGACAAAATGAATGTATTGTAGTAATCCTAGACTTATTAAGAAGCACAAGTTGCCTTTGCAAAGCACTAGAATCAGGATTTTTTGACAATTCTCTAGATATTGCCTCGCCAATCCTCTCTCTCATTTCAGCAGATGCTGCATTTGTAAATGTAACTACAAGAAGTCTATCTATATCAACTGGATTTTTCTCGTCTATTATCATCTGAATAATTCGTTCTACCAGTACTGCTGTTTTTCCTGCACCCGCTGCTGCCGCTACAAGTAAATTACTGCCTCTTGTATAGATAGCTTCTCTCTGCTCGTTTGTCCATGTATTTGACATTATTCTTCACCTTCTTGTTCTGTATATTTCTTATTCAAAATACTCCAAACCTCATCATCACTTTTATCATAGATATTTCTATAGTTATTATCCTCAAGTGTTGGATCAAAAGCGCATATTGATGAATAAAGACAGAATGAACATGTTACAAACTCCTTATTTTTACATGGATTAATGCTTATATCTCCATTAAGCATATTTTCACAGTTTTTTACAATCACATTTTTAACATGATCTCTTAGGATTTCGAACTGTTTTTTTGATGCCACATCAGATTTCCCAAGACTTCCATCCTTATTTATCCTAGCTGGTATAACTACAGAGTTACCATCCATTTCTATATCCATCTCTTTAATTACATCTGGCTCATCAATTAACAAACCATTCATTCTAAATTTTTTCATTATTTCTATTTTTAACTCTTCATCATTTAAATCCTTATTTTTCCTTATTATAGGGTCATCAATTTTAAAATACAAAATAGCTCCAGGAAGTGGTTCTTTAACTGCATCCTTACCTTCTTCCATAAGTATTGCATCAAGATACAATAGCAGCTGGACCTGAAGACCATAATACACATCTGATAACTTAAAAACCTTGTTTCCCGACTTGTAATCAATTATCCGTATATAGGTTTCTCCTTCTTTAATCAGCATATCAATTCTATCTATTCTTCCTATTAGATTTATTTTTTCACCTGAAGCAAGTTCTACAATTATCGGAGGATAACCTCCTGTTTCACTAAAATCAATTTCAAATCCTACAGGTTTAAACCCACTTCTTCTTATGTGATTTGCAATAACCATAGCAGTCCTTGTAAGTACTCTTTTCAGCCTTCCTGTCAAATACTTATATCGAGGTGAACTACTTAATATATAGCTATTACTACTGCTTACGTTGTCCTCAACTATTTCGTTTATGCTATTTTCGCACCATAGATTATCAATTTCATTCCAATTTAATCCATCAGTGTTTACTTTTTCACTAAACTCATCTATTATTTTATGCATAAAGGTTCCTATATCAGGGTAACTTAGTTTAAATACTTTTCTCTCCTTAGCATTAAGTCCATATTGTACATAGTATGCAAAAGGACACTCAGCATATTTTTCAAGTCTAGATACATTTATTCTCATATTTTCCCCATAGAGTTGTTTTGCTTTTTCTCTTTCTATGAGTTGGCTTTGATTTGAATAGGTACTTCCACTAAAAGCTCTCTGACACTTTTCTCGCCACTGCTTAGAATTGCTAAACCACTTGTATACGTCTCGCCAAATCGCCGCATCATTTTCCCCATCAATCCGTCTTCTCATAACATTAATAAGTTGATTAAATGTTGGTATTTTTGCATCTATAAGCATTAATCTGTCATTATCATCCTCATTAAAATTAATATCACTTTCTTCTTTAACGTTTTCAAATATATTTTTTATTCTTGATACTATGGCCGAAGTTCTGAGAGTTTTACCTTCATAATCTGCCATAGGATAGCTAATCCTAAGGTATTTTCTAGGTATAGTCAGGGTCGTATATACTAAAAACTGTTCTTCAAAAGCTGCTGTTCTTGTATCTTTAGCCAGCTCTATACCTCTATCTTTAAGTGACATTCTATCTACATCGCTTAAAATTCCCTCTTCATTCTTTGTTGAAGGAAATACTCCATCATTTACACCAACAAGATAAAGTGCACATATATCATGGCTCTTAAGCCTTTCAACGCTTCCAACAAGAACTTGATCTACTGATGGTGGTATAAGTCCCATTTTATGTTCCTTAACACCTATGGTAAGTATCTTCTCAAAATCTTCTAAGGAAAGCTTCATATCGCCCATAACCTCTACAGTTTGATCAAGTAAATCCATTATTATATTCCATATTTGGCTATACTCATTTGCTAATTCTTGTCTTTCACTCTCTTTAAATTTTGAAACTAAATCCTCCACCTTATTTTCTGCTCCTATGTCAATTAAGAATTCAAATAGGATTTTACAAGTTTCTTCAGCACTTTTACTCCCTCTGGTGTTATAATAAAATTTTCTTAATGGTTCAACTACTGCTTCTCTTATTAAATTTATTTTAGCCAGTAATTTCGCCTCTTTAAGTGATATCTCATCACTACCCAAAAATGCATCAGGCCTATAATCCCATTTTTCAGCATCTAGCCATTTCTTTTTTCCCCTTATGCCTGCAGCCAAAACATAATTTTCAAACACATCTATATCTTCAGATGGAATATTTGTTAGACCTGTCTTTAGATACCTAAACATTGCTTCGTAAGACCAGTTTTTATTAATAACTTCTATAGCTGAAGTTATTAATACAACTATTAGATTTCCCTCTATGTCTCTTTTTTCATCAATGAAGTAATCTATCCCATGTTCATTAAAGACAGCAGCAATAACATTTTCATAATTTTTAAGATCCCGTGTTATTACAGCAATATCTCTATAGCGGTATCCTTTATCTCTACACAGCCTTATTATGTCCCTTGCGGTACTTTCTACTTCAGAATAGGTGTTCTGCGCTCTAAAAAGCACTATATCGTCACTTTCTTCAGTATAAACTTTATTAGGATATGCAAACAAATTTTGTTCAAGACATGCTAGTGATTTGCTTGCCTTAAAACGATAAAAAGGTCTTTTATTTAATACCACCGGCTTGTCAATAACTACATTGTTATCCCTAGCAATATCTAAAAGCTTATTCTCTGTATTTCTTGTAAATTGAAATATATCCGTGCCATAATCTCTTCCATCTTCATAATCACTAGTTAGAGATATGTTAACTCTTTTAGCCTTCCTAATAATCTTTTCAATTATCTTATATTGCTGGGGAGTAAAGCTTGAGAATTCATCAATCCAAATTTCTGAATTATTGAACATCTTTGATTCATCCAATTTTTCATTAAGTATAAGCAAATCATCGTCAGCATCAACGTAATTCTTATGAAGTAATTCTTCAAAGTTTCCGTATATTTTACTCAAATCCAAAAGCTTGCTCCTTAGATTTATATCATTTTCCATGCCTAGTGCAGTTTCTCCTAAAAACTCAGGAGTTATTGAATATCTTTTGAATTCACTTATAGAATCTGAAATAGTATTTATAAAACCCTTTTGAGTTGCAGCTCTTTTAAAAACAGTCAAATCATCTATTACCTCATCTAATACATGAGAAATTAGCATACACTTTCCAGCAGAATCCATGTGTTTATGAGTTATGCCACCTACCTCATTCATAATTCTATAAGCCATCCGCTTAAAGCTCAGAACCTTTACATTTAGATTGCTCTTTTCTCCTATTGTATTAAGAATATTTTTTTCAGCCTGAAAAGAAAATTGTTCAGGGATAAGATAGATAAGAGGTTTTTCACTTCTCTGCTCAACCATTGCTTTTATATCTTCTATACAAAAGTAACTTTTACCACTACCTGCTCTTCCGTATATAAATCTTATACTCATAGTTTAACCATACCTTTCTCATAGTAATATAAAAAAAAATAACTAATCAATTTCCTTGCCTATTTTCTTTTATATGCCTTATATATTTTCCAAAATACTTTATAATATATATTTTATCATACACTAGATACATATTATAATTATTTAGAACAAAAAAACAGTCCTATACTTTAGAACTGTTTATATTTTATCAGTATTCTATTTTTTACCATTTAATTGTTGAGCTAAAATTCTTGCTATATATTTTGCTGTACCCTTTGCTTCATTTAGACTATTTTTATCACAACCAACTTCAAGTAAAAATGCATTGCTACTCATGGACTGGTTAAAACTATTGTTACCATGTTGATATATATCTATATTCTCATTGCACATTAATCCTTTAAAGTCTGAATTCGCTATTTTTACTAGTGAATTTACAAGTGCCATATTTTTATCAGCATGTGGATTATTTGCCACTGACATTACAAACTCAAACCTTGCTACATTTTCACCATTTATATTTATTGTATCTGGCGCTTTATTATTTAATGAATCTCTATGTATATCTATTATCATTTTAAAGTCTCCATACTGCTGCAGATACTTTGCCACAGTTTTTGAGGACCTTACATAGCTACCATTATAGTCAGTTACGTTATGAATAGTTTTATCGTGTATTACAGAAATACCATAATCATCTTGTAAATCTTTTGCGAGTTCATCTCCTACGGCACACACATCTTCAGTAGGATTTATATTATCTGGACCATATGGCTCATAACTTTCTGTAGTATGGCTATGATATATTAAAATCTCTGGTTTGGCAGGATTTAATGTTTTTTTAAGAGTTGGATCGTATACTTGTCCAATAAGATTTTGCGAATTTAAATCACTTGCACTATTAGGCAGATCACTTGTATCATTATTTTTTGTTATATCCTTATCCTTTAGATTAAAAGCATCATCACTGTTTTTTAAACTTTCCTCATTCATTGGTGAAACAAAAGAAAGATCATCACTTTTAAAATATGAAATTTCTTTCTTCACAATTCCATCTGGATGGATCAAATCCATTCCTAAATATGTTAAAACACTACTTCCTATGGAAAAAGAATTATTTGCCATGCTCTCATCATTAGAATTTGTTACCTTTATGAGCGGCATAGTATAATTAAGAATACTAGAATACAATACATTTCCTTCTTTGCTACTGCTTATATTAATCCTTTCCCAAGAAATCATTAATATAACTGCACTTAGTATCATTGTTAATATAGTGAACATTAGTATTGATTTTTTTTCCCCATAGTTTTTCTGAAAATTAGCCATTGTAATCATCTCCCACAATACTATGTATATGGAAAATGTTCATTTTTATAACCATTTTTTATTTGTAAGTTATGATAGTTCTGACTTCGAACTCCTTTTGTAAGCCATCAAATATAACATTTTCAGGATTTGGAATAACTTGAACATCTATTTCCGCTTCAGGATTTAGACAACGATAATTTTCATTTATTTGCTTCAATTGTTTTGCTATATCTTCAGGGCTACATGCATAACGCTTATATGGATTTTTTTTAACAACTCTCATCTTTGCTATAGCACCTCCTTTAGAATAATTTTAAAAACATGATTTTTAATCTGCACTAAAAAAACAAAACTTTAATTTTCTATGATTTTCCCTAATTTACGCCAATTATTTACGTTATTCTCATTTAATATTATATAGTAGAATTAAATTATGTGCAACTTTTATTTATACTATTAGTTTCTCGGTTGTCCTTGTTTACCTTTTAAAAATGACTGTTCAAGAGAAAATTTTGAAAGTTATTTACTGCCTCTATATTATTTTCAATCTAAAAAAAATAACAAGTCAAGGACACCACGGATATTTTGTGTCATACTGACTTGCTATTTTTTTATGATGCCTTATCCTAGTATATTGGGAACCTTTGGCATAATTTTGTTACCTTTTCACTGAGAATAGCTAAACTTTCATCTCTATTTTCAATAGCTTCATTAATATATTCTGCTATAAGTTTCATTTCCTCTTCTTTAAAGCCTCTTGTTGTAACTGCTGGTGTTCCTATTCTTATTCCACTTGTTATAAATGGGCTCTTTGTCTCAAAAGGAATTGTGTTTTTATTAACAGTAATACCTACAGTATCAAGAAGCTTTTCTGCATCTTTCCCTGTGATGTTTTTATTTGTTAAATCCACAAGTATAAGATGGTTATCTGTTCCACCTGAAACAAGTCTAAACCCATATTTTGTAAGCTCTTCTGCTAAAACTTTAGCATTTTTAACTATTTGTGAAGCATATTCCTTGAAATCATCCTTTAATGCTTCTCCAAAGCATACAGCTTTTCCAGCAATAACATGCATTAATGGACCACCTTGTATTCCTGGGAATACTGCTTTATCAATAGCTTTGGCATATTTTTCTTTGCAAAGTATTGTTCCACCCCTAGGTCCTCTTAACGTTTTATGAGTTGTGGTAGTAACAAAGTCCGCATAGGGAACTGGTGATGGGTGAAGTCCTGCAGCAACTAGTCCTGCAATATGCGCCATATCAACCATTAGATAAGCTCCAACCTCAGCGCTTATTTCACCTAATTTTTTAAAATCAATTGTTCTAGCATATGCACTAGCACCTGCAACTATCATTTTTGGTTTAGATTCAAGTGCCTTTTTTCTAAGTTCTTCATAATCTATAGTCTCAGTTTCTTTATTTACTCCATAACTTACAGCATTATAAATTTTACCTGAAAAGTTTACTGGACTTCCATGAGTTAAGTGACCACCATGAGTTAAATCCATACCTAATATAGTATCTCCAGGTTCAATCATTGCAAAATAAACTGCCATGTTTGCCTGAGCCCCTGAGTGAGGTTGAACATTAGCATGTTCTGCACCAAACAAATCTTTAACTCTATCACGTGCAAGATCTTCAACTTGATCAACTACGTGACATCCACCATAATATCTTTTTCCAGGATAACCTTCTGCATATTTATTTGTAAGATATGATCCCATTGCTTCCATAACAGCTTTACTTGTAAAGTTTTCTGAAGCTATAAGTTCAATATTATTTTCTTGTCTTTCATGTTCCTTTTCAATTATTTCATATACTTTTTCATCTGATTTTTTTAAATTTTCAAAATCCATTTTTACACCCTCTTATCCTTAATGTTAATAATTTAGTAATATGATTAAATAAAGCAGTATTGCATATCTAATTTATAGAAGTAATATTTATAAATTAACGATTATTCCATATATTCTATCATAAAGCATTAAATTAAAAATTTCAACTAAAAATATGATTTTATCAAGTAATCTCATATAAAACACTTAAAATCAAGAAAGTTATTTTAATTGCAACATAAAAATTCTATTTAACAATTATATATCGTTCCAATTTTTAACTTATAACTTACATGTTATCACTTGTTACTTATCACTATAACTGTGATATAATAAGTACTGTTATAAAAATGAAATACAAGGGAGGGAGCTCTATTGATGGATACCAATAGGGTGCTTAATACAGCTACTAAGGCTGGAAAAATTATGCTAGAAAATGGTGGTGAAACATACAGAGTTGAAGAAACAATGATTAGGATATCTTTAGCCCTTGGTGTTAAATCAATTGATGTGTATGCAACACCTACAGTGATAATTTTAAGTGCCAAAGACCAAAATAATAGAAATCATTCCACATTACAAAGAACCTATGGCATATCTTTTAATTTGGATAAAATTTCACAGATCAACCATCTATCTAGAAGTATTGAAATGAAACATTTAAACATTGATGATTTTGAAAAAGAAATTGATATTATTGAGCATAAAAAGGGTTATTCTAACACATTAACAACTGTTGCATCATCACTAGCAGCTGGTTTTTTTACTTTGTTATTTAATGGTAATATAAAAGATTTTTTTTGTGCACTACTTATTGGTGCAATTATAAAAACCACTACTATATTTTTGTCCAAATTTAGCGTATATGGTTTTTTCATAAATTTAGTTGGTGGTATGGAAGCCGCAGGAATTGCTCTTTTTTTGTATAAGATAAATTTATGTAGTCACTACGATAAGTCCATAATTGGTTCTATAATGCTTTTAGTTCCGGGACTTTCTATTACCAATGCAATTCGTGACACTATTAATGGTGATTTAGTTTCTAGCGTTACCCGTACTATGGAAGCTATTTTTACCGCCGTGGCCATTGCTGTTGGTACTGGTATGATGTTTAAAATTTGGTTTGGACTATTTGGAGGTATACACTTATGATTTTGGCTACTTTTTATTCTTTTCTTTCTTCTTTATGTTTTGCATTTATCTTCAATATACGTGGCAAAAACATATTGATTGCCTCCATAGGTGGGAGTTTATCTTGGCTAATTTACCTAATAATTCAAAATGTTCATGGTTCTAATACAGTTTCCCTTTTCGTCGCAGCTTTTGTTGTATCAATTTATTCTGAAGTAATGGCTAGAGTATTTAGATCTCCTGTAACCACTTATACCATATGTGGAATAATCCCATTAGTTCCTGGTGGTGGGATGTATGATACTATGTTTCAAACCATAAGTGGGAATATATCAAAAGCAACCTTAGCTGGACTCCAAACTCTTACTGGTGCAGGTGCTATTGCTATAGCCATGGTTATGGTATCTTCACTTTGCAGGCTAATATTTTACAAAAAAAAACAAGCCCACTAAAATGGGCCTTTATAATACAAAAACAAATAGCCTACCATGCCGTCTCTCGGATTTAGAAGATAACCCGCCTCAGCAGGTGGGCGCCGCCTTTCTGCTTCTTGTTCTTAAAACTATAAGCTTCATTCCACAGAAAGAGTTAGGTTCCCTAAAAACAATTGTTGGGTCAACATAAATCCAATGCTCAAACATAGTAGGTTATTTATTTCTACTTAATTATACTACAATGTAAACCTTTTAAAAATAGAAATATCAAGTTTTTTTACTTTTTTTCCGTCAAATCAATTCCAAGTTCCTTAAGCTGCGTATCATCTACAACATTAGGTGCTTCTGTCATTACACATACTGCATTTTGATTTTTAGGGAATGCAATTACATCCTTAATATTTTCTGTGCCTGCAAGGAACATTATCATTCTATCAAGTCCATAAGCAAGTCCGCCATGTGGTGGTGGACCATATTTGAATGCTTCCAGTAAGAAGCCAAATCTTTCCCAAGCACTTTCTTTTGTAAAGCCTAATACTTTAAACATTCTTTCTTGAAGGGTAGTGTCATGAATCCTTATGCTTCCCCCACCTAATTCTTCACCATTGAGTACTATGTCATAAGCTTTTGCTCTTACTCTGCCAGGGTCACTTTCTAGGTATTGTAAATCCTCATCCATTGGCATTGTAAATGGGTGATGTTCTGCTTGATATCTTTTTTCCTCATCATTATAGGATAAAAGAGGAAATTCTGTAATCCATACAAATCTAAATTCATGGTTATCCTTTAATATTCCAAGTTCATCAGCTAGATGTAATCTAAGTTCCCCTAGTGATTGAAATACAACACTATTTTTATCTGCAACTATTAATATTAAATCACCAGTTTTTGCATCCATCTTTTCTTTAATGTTCTGTATATCTTCTTCACTAAGGAATTTTAATATAGATGATTTTATTTCTCCCTCTTTAAAAGCTATCCATGCTAAGCCTTTTGCTCTAAAAGTTTTAACAAATTCCCCTAATTTATCGATTTGTTTTCTTCCCATGGTTGCACAGCCTTCAGCTTTTATAGCCCTTACACTTCCACTAATTTCAAGAGCATCATTGAATACTCTAAATTCTGTATTTTTTACTACTTCACTTAAATCATGTATTTCCATACCAAATCTCAAATCTGGTTTGTCTGTTCCATATTTTTCCATAGCTATTCTATGGGGCATTCTCTCAATAGGAGTATTAACCTCAATATCCCCCACTTCTTTAAATACTTTTTTTATAAGCCTTTCATTTATATCAATTACATCATCCTCTTCTACGAAGGATAATTCCATATCCACTTGAGTGAATTCTGGTTGCCTATTTGCTCTTAAGTCTTCATCTCTAAAACATTTTACAATCTGGTAATATTTATCATAGCCTGAAACCATAAGTAACTGCTTAAATAGCTGTGGTGACTGTGGCAATGCATAAAACTTACCTTTAAAGTTTCTGCTTGGCACTAAATAATCCCTTGCGCCTTCAGGTGTACTTTTGGTAAGCATTGGAGTTTCAATTTCAATAAATCCATTATCATCTAAAAAATTTCTTATAACCTTAGCGGTTTTATGTCTCATCATAAATATTCTTTGAACATCAGGTCTTCTAAGATCTAAATATCTATATTTTAGTCTTACATTTTCAGAGGCATCAAGATTTTCCTTTATGTATATTGGTGGTGTTTCACTCTCAGAAAATATCCTTATGTCCTCACCTTTTAATTCCACCATACCTGTTGGCATATTTTTATTTGGCGCTTGTCTTGTTACTATTTGACCAGTTATAGCTATGCAATATTCGGACTTAACAAGATCTGCCTTCATAAATGCGGCCTTATTTATTTCATCTCCAAATACAACCTGCAATATTCCTGTTCTATCTCTTAAATCAATAAAAATGAGTCCACCAAGATTTCTCTTTCTTTGAACCCATCCCATTGCAGTAACTGTATTTGTTACGTTTTTTTCTGTTAACTCTCCGCACATTACTGTCCTTTTGAGACCTTTTAATGTTTCTGCCATATCATCTTTTCCTCCTAAATACATTTAACTTTCTTTATAATTGTATACCTATATATTTTTTTCTGCAATATCTTACTTAGCCCCATAAAGTTCATTTAGAAATTTAATTTTTTTCTCCACTTTTTCTTCTATTCTCTTAATGTACTCTCTGACATCTTTGTGATTTGGAAACCTTTCTAATCGGTTTTCCTTTAAGAATATAATCTTAGATACTGCATTGGCACCAAGCGCTATAATTGTCTGTTTTTCTTCAATCATCTCAATATTATAAATACATTCTTGATTTACTTTTGAATAACCCACATTCTCCATATTACCCACTGTATTCTTTTGTCTATACATATAATACGGTTTGAGGTTTAATTGCTCTGAAAGCTTTGAAGTGACTTCATGCATAGCATTTAGTTCTTCTAAAGGAGCTATCTTCATATGTATATTGTTTATTGTATTCTGATGAAGTTTTGATCCTCTCTTTAAGGACATCCCATGAACTGTAAGACTATCAGGTGCAAGTTTTAATACTTCACTACAGGTGTGCTTAACCTCTTTTAGGCCTTCTCCAGGAAGACCTACAATTAAATCAACATTAATATTATTAAATCCCATTTTTCTAGCTAGATTAAATTTATCTATAACTTCATTTGCACTATGCCCTCTTCCAATAAGCTTTAGCGTATTGTCATTCATTGTCTGTGGGTTTATGCTAATCCTTTGAACCCCATACCTTTTAAGTGTATAAAGTTTCTCAGCCGTTATGCTATCGGGTCTTCCACATTCTACAGTGAATTCTTTAACAGTATTTCCCTCTATAAAATTATAGTAAATCTTATTAACTATTTTTTCAAACTGTTCATCATTTACTGACGTTGGTGTTCCGCCACCAAAATAAACACATTCTATATTGAGCCCTCTGTCCCTTACGTACTCAGAAATAGCCTCTATCTCATAATTTAAAGCTAACAAATAATCATCCACAACATCTTTGCAATTAGCAATAGTATCTGAAATAAAGCTACAGTACAAGCATCTTGTAGGACAAAATGGCATTCCAATATATATGCTAATATTATTTGTTTCACTGTTAACAAAATGTTCCTCTGTTTTTGCAACTTTTATGCAAAGTCTAGCCTTATCATCTCTAGTAAGACTATGATATTTAAAGTATTTCACTATATCTTCGTCAGTTTTTCCTTCATTCATAAGATTAAGTGCTATTTTTGTTGGTCGTATTCCAACTAGCGTACCCCATGGAAGTTTTATTCCTGTCTTATCACTAATATAGTTATATAGTGACCTTTTAATATTTTCTTTATCAGACAATTGCTCATCAAAGTCACAAACTTTTTCTACATCTTCATACAATATTTTTAAATTATTTTTTTCCACCACAATATTGTAGTTATAATCAATATCACTTACAAATTCAATTTCAGTGAAAAATAGTTTAAAAATATTGTATATATCGTATTTGAATTTTTCACCGTTAGTTTTAATTTTAATCATAATTCACCACTTACTTTAAGAATGGATTGCAGTTTTTTTCAAAGCCTATACTAGTTCTAGGACCGTGTCCTGTATATACCAAAGTTTCATCTGGTAAAACCATAAGTTTTGTATTGATACTATTAATTAAAGTATCATACTCTCCACCTTCAAAATCTGTCCTTCCAATAGATCTATAAAACAAAGTATCTCCTGTAAACACTGCCTTATCTGTTAAATAGCAAACTCCGCCTGGTGTATGTCCTGGGGTCTCCAAACATTTTATTTTAATTTCACCAAATTGAAGTACATCACCGTCTGAAATAAATTTATTACCATTTTCATGTTGTTTCCCATAAATAGGTACATTTTTGTTTATCATTTCAGAATCTTTTTCATTTATATAAACATCGCAATTAAATTCTTTTTTCAGTTCAGCCACACCACCTGTATGGTCAGCATGGCCATGTGTTAGTAAAATCATCTTTACATCAGCGTCTATTGCTTTTATTTCATCTAATATCAAATCTGCATCTCCACCTGGATCTATTACTGCACTCTCTTTTGTATTTTCGTCGAACAAGATGTAACAATTGGCATCATAGATGCCCGCTGGTATTATTTTAACTTGCATTATTTTCCCTCCATTTAATTAAGCATAAAATGCATTTATTAAGCTTGCATTTTATTCATCAGTACATATATAAAATTTGAGATGCATTTTCTGCTTCTTATATTGATTTTGTTAGATTAACTTTTGGTTCTGAAAACGTCTATAACACCCTTTAATCTTTTGATATTCTTCATTAAAATATCCAGGTGACTTATATCAACAATTTTAATTTTCAAAGTAAGGTATGCAATATTATCTTTTAAAGTTTTTGCATTCATTGATTGAACATTTGTATCAGTTAAATTTATAACTTCCAAAACATCTGTCAATAATTTTTTTCTGTCATCTGCCTTTATTCTAATTTCAGCTATATAAGCATCATTTTTAGCTTCTCCCCATGATGCCTCTACTATTTTAGTTTCATCCTCTTTTATCAAATTCCTAACATTTTGACAATCTGTTCTATGCAACGAAACGCCTCTTCCCTTTGTGATATATCCTATTATTGCATCACCAGGAACAGGATTACAGCATTTTGCGAATCTAACTAGTATATTTTTTTCTCCCTTTACCATAACTCCTGGGCCTGCTTTTATGTTCTTCTTTTCTTTTCTTGCTTCTTTACTTATCTGTTCTTTAATTTCCTTTAGTGCATTTTCTTCACTATTGTCTATTCCCTTACCATTTTCAAAACTTTCTCTCAGCTTTGATACTAATATAGATGCAGAGTTAGTTCCAATTGCCACTGCCACAAAAAGATCTTCAATGGAATTCATATTATACTTTTTAATTAATTGTTCAAGTGCTGGACCCTTTGCAATTGATGCAAAATTATATCCTTGTCTTTTTGACTCTTTTTCAACTACATCCTTACCCTTACTTATATTTTCTTCTCTTCTAACCTTTTTAAACCAAGATCTTATTTTACTCTTAGCTTGATTGCTTTTAACTGTGTTTAGCCACTCCATATTGGGACCTTTAGCAATTCCAGAAGTTAAAATTTCCACAATTTCGCCAGTTTTAAGTTTATAGTCTAAAGGAACTATTTTGCCATTAACTTTTCCACCAATACATCGATTTCCAATGTCCGTATGAATTTTATATGCAAAATCTACTGGTGTTGAACAATTAGGTAAATTTATTACAGTACCTTTTGGGGTAAATACAAACACTTCATCAGCAAACAGGTCAATTTTAAAGTTTTCCATGAATTCCTCAGGATTGTTTGTTTCTTTCTGCCAATCAAGCATTTCCCTTACCCAAGTTAGCTTTGTATCTGAATCTGCACCTCTTATATCTTCACTGTGACCTTTTTGATTTTCAGTAATTCCTTCTTTATATTTCCAATGTGCCGCAATTCCATATTCGGCAATTCTGTGCATTTCAAAAGTTCTAATCTGTATTTCAAAAGATTTTCCTTGAGGGCCAATAACCGTTGAGTGAAGTGATTGATACATATTTGGTTTCGGCATGGCAATGTAGTCCTTAAATCTTCCAGGAATAGGTTTATACATAGTATGAACTATTCCAAGTGCAGTATAACACTCTCTAATATCACCAACCAAAATTCTTATTGCCGTCAAATCAAATATTTGATCTAAAGTTTTATTTTTAGTAACCATTTTTCTATATATACTATAAAAATGTTTTGGCCTACCATCTATATCTGCTGTAACTCCAGATTCCTCTAAGTTTTTTTGTAATTCAGTTACTACCCCTTTTATATATTCTTCTCTTTCAACCCTTTTTTCAGATATTTCATCTACAAGTTCATAGTATTCATTGGGGTTTAAATACCTAAAAGCTAAATCCTCTAATTCCCATTTTATTTTTGACATACCCAATCGGTGAGCAAGTGGAGCAAAAATATCTAAAGTTTCTTTAGCCTTCTCTTTTTGGTTTTTAATGGGCATGTATCTTAGTGTCCTCATATTATGTAACCTATCCGCTAGTTTTATGAGTATTACTCTTATATCCTTAGCCATAGCCAGAAGCATTTTTCTCACATTATCTGCTTGCTGCTCTTCTTTAGTTAAAAACTCTATTTTTCCAAGCTTCGTTACGCCTTCAACAAGATCCGCAATTTCAGGGTTAAATATGGCGGAAATTTCCTCATAACTATATTCCGTGTCTTCAATCACATCATGAAGAAGTCCAGCAACAATAGTTGCTGTGTCCATACCCATTTCTGCCAGTATACAAGCAACTTCTATTGGGTGTATTATATATGGTTCACCGGATTCTCTTTTTTGAGATTTATGTGCATCATAAGCTAAATTATATGCCTTTAAAATTAAATCTATATCAACATTATTACAGTGCTCATCTATGTTTTTCATCAATTTGCCAAGCATTAAGTTTTCTCTCCCTAAAATCAAAGGCTGGTTTAACAACCAGCCAACTTATTTTACTATAATTATATATTATTAGACTTGATTTTGCAATTTTATTTTACGCACATCTTTTTAGCACCATTAAAATTAGAATTCATATTTTACTAAAGAATTTATTTCATAGTTTTTTAGTTTTTCTCTGCCTTTTAAACCAGTAAGTTCAATTATAAAGTCCATAGAGACCACTTCTCCTCCAAGTTCTTCAACAAGTTTAGCTACGCTCTGTATCGTACCTCCTGTAGCTAAAAGATCATCAATAATTACAACCTTTTGACCTGGCTGAATTGAATCCTTGTGTATCTCTAAAATGTCAGTACCATATTCAAGATCATATTGAACACTTATAGTTTCACCAGGAAGCTTACCTTTTTTTCTTACAGGTACAAATCCTGCACCTAGAACATATGCCAATGGAGTTCCAAATATAAAGCCTCTGGCCTCTGGTCCAACAACAACATCTATATTTTTATCCTTCAATGTGCTAGCTAATATATCTATGGTATACTTGAATGCTTCTTTATCTTGTATCAATGTAGTAATATCTTTAAAACTTATACCAGCCTTTGGAAAATCTTCAATAACTCTAATTTTATTTTTAATATTCATTTTTAATCCCCCTAATAAACATAAAACCGAACGTTTTTAATTTAAATTTAATATTTGTACACAGTTAATTATATAAAATAGTTGTGAAATTATCAATATTATTTATAAGCCTATAATTAATTTATATTTATTTCTTAACTTAGTTACCAAAACCATGTCACAATTTTAGTTTGTTTTTTTCGGATGATTTAACGCATTCCTTCTTCAAATATTTAGCTATTTGTATTGCTCTGTTACTATCCCTAGTAGTAAATAATTCCACTGCAATTCTAGAGTTGTCCATATTTTTTAGTGAAGCTTTTGTTGGAATAATAGATGAAGTTAGTTTAGTAGCTTCAGAAATATTCACTTCGGTTATTTTATTTATTTTGAGTAATGCCTGTATACCATAATTATTAGTAGACATTATACGAACCATTCCTGTATCTATCAATGATTTATTCTCACCAATTATGTTTTCAGAGGAAGCTATAGTACCTAACATAGCCAAATCTATATATTTGTAAACCCTCTTCATTTTATAATACATTGAAATTGCTTCACATAATTTAAAAACCGTTCCTACTGCGGATAAACATTTAAAAGGATATCTACATTTTTTATTTTTTGCGTTGATACCCAATGCTTCAATTTTATAATCAATTTCCCTATGATTATCAGTTACAATAACTGTAATTCCCATATTCTTAGCAATTCTTATTTCCTCAGACGAGTTGCTACCACAACCTACAGTTATCATAACATCTACCCCTAAATATTTGATGTAATCATTTAGAGCAATTTTACCTATGCCATATTTATTTTCCATTTCATCAGGAATAAAATATTCCACATCTGCATTTAAGTATTTTAAAAGCAGCAAAAGAATAGAAATGCCACATATACTATCCACATCTCCATATCCATATACCACTATTTTTTCTCTATTATTAACTGCCTGTATTATTCTAATAATCGCATCTTTCATACCTTTCATTAAAAAAGGATTATGTAGTTTGTATTCTTTAAAATAATCAGTATTTCCTTGAATTATTCCCATATCGCTGGTTCCTCCAAATTTGTAGAAAACACAATTTATTATATAGTATAATTGTGGATAATTCAAATGTTTTTTGTAGTATTTCGACATAATAAAGTGAAACTACTAAAAAATAAAAAGAACCGAAGTTTTGAAAGCTTCAGTTCTTTTTACTTTTTAGTTTGCTAAAGATGCTCTCTTTTTATCATTTCTTTTCTTTAACAAAACCCAAATTGGGCTTGCAATAAATATTGATGAATAGCATCCCGAAGCAACACCAACTAATATTGGCAAAGTAAAGTCCCTAATGTCTGGAAGGGGTACAAAAATATGTACGCATGCTATTGTAACCATGGTAGTTGTTACAGTACAAAGTGACCTGACTACCGTTTGAGATATACTTATATCAGTCATTTCAACAAGTTCTTTGTCACGCATTTTCTTTTGATTTTCTCTTATTCTGTCAAATATAACTATAGTATCGGATATAGAATAGCCTATTATAGTTAAAATTGCAGCTATAAATGAAGTGTTCACCTGTAACCCCAAAACAGAATACACACTTAAAGTAATAAGCACATCGTGGAAAAGCGCGATAACTGCTGAAACTCCAAATTTAAATTCAAATCTCCATGCAATAAAGCCAAGCATTAGAACAATGGAAACCGCTAGTGCTTTTACTGAATTTTGAATTAACTCATTACCAATGGATGCACCAATTCTATCTCTGCTTAATAGATCTGAATCCTTTAATTTATATTTTGCCTCAATATCTTTAAATAACTTTGTTGCATTTGCATCAGAAATCTTATCACTACCAACACTTATATCTAGCTCTTTAGTATTAACCTGTACAGTATCATAAGTATTTGACTTTACATATTTCTGAATTAGAGGATCAACGTCATTCTTATTGAAATCCTTCTGCATATTTATCCTTATAACTGTACCACCTGTAAAATCTATTCCAAAATTAAGTCCTTTATGATAAATCATAGAACTAATTCCTATAATTATAATAACGGATGAAATTATAAACCAAATTCTAGTCCTTTCAACTACTTTTAGCATGCCTTTACCCCCTTTTCACCCCAAAATGTTCTGGTTTATTTATCATTCCCATATTTATAGCCCAGTTTAACAAGTGCTTTGTTACAACTAATGCTGTAAATAAACTTACAAGCACACCAATTACAAGCGTCAAAGCAAAACCTTGAACTTCACCACTTCCTAAAAAGTAAAGCACTACACCAGCTATAATTGTGTTTGTATTAGAATCAACAATTGAGGATAAAGCATTCTTAAAACCAGAATTAGTTGCTGTCCTTATGGATTTTCCAGTACTTAATTCCTCTTTTATTCTTGCAAAAGCAAGTACATTGGCATCCACTGCCATACCAACTGTAAGTAAAAATCCTGCTATACTTGCAAGTGAAAGAGCAACTCCAAGACTTGAAAATACGAGTAAAACTAATACTATATATAATACCAGTGCAATATCAGCCATGATTCCAGCGCCTCTAAACCATATGAACATAAGTACTAAAACTATTGCTATTCCTATTAAACCAGCTTTAACACTTAGTGGTAGTGCATTAGCTCCAAGTGTAGCACTTATCTGTTGAACTTCTGCTGCTTTAAGTGTAACAGGAAGTGCTCCTGCATTGATAATATCAGCTTTCTGCTTAGCATCTGCTATTGTTGTTTCTCCCGATATTTGAGCATTACCATCAGCTATAACCGTATCAACTGTGGGATTTGTAAGTTGATCTCCATCCATAGATATAGCTATTTTCTGGCCTATAAACTTATTAGTAGCATCAGCAAACTTCTTTGTACCAGCGTCAGTTAATACAAGATTAATCACTGGTTTATTTGTTGAATCATAACCTGCTGCTGCACTTTTAACATCTTCTCCAGTTAAAATAACTTTATTATCTGGTCCTGTAAATGTAAGTTTTCCTGTTTTTCCTATAGTATCTAAAACTTCCGCTTCAGTGAATTTTCCAGGAACTTGAACTCTTATTTTATCTTTTCCATCCTGTCTTACATCAGTTTCACTTACACCCATTTTATTAACTCTTAAGGTCAAAAGTTGAACAGTTCTATTCATAGTTTCACTTGACACATTTTTTTGCGTTACCTGCTCAATAACAGAAACACCGCCTTGAAGATCAAGTCCTTTATTAATGGATTCACCAAACGAATTAATCCTGTACGAACCGCCATCAAGGTTTAGCCCAAAAGCCCCAAGATAGGCTGCTGCAGCTATTACTATAACGCTTAGTACAAAACAAATTGTACTTTTTTTCTTCATTTTTATCCCCCTTTGTAGAAAAATCCTTTTGCATACAATTAACATTATAATTTTATTTTGGTTATTAGTCAATATTAGGTAAATATCTTAATATTATTCCATGATCTTTGCCTTTAATGCTATTGCACATTCAATTCTTTTTTTCTGCATCTTGCATCCAAGCTCATAGGGAGTAAGGAAATCTTTATTGGGATTTTCATTGAAATTATAGTTGTTTGCTTGACAACCACCACTACAATAAAATCTAGCCCAACACTCCCTGCATTTTGGCTTATTATATATATTTGCCTCTTTAAGTTCTTTGGCTATATCTTCTTTTAACTCATCACTACTAAATATATTCCCCATTTTAAAATCCTCGTTACCAACAAACTGGTGACATGGATATATATCTCCATTAGGAGTGATGGCCACATATTCATTACCAGCTCCACATCCTGATATTCTCTTATAAACACAAGGACCACCTTGAAGATCTATGTTAAAGTGATAGAACTTAAATTCATTACCATCCTTGTGCCTCTTAATCATCTCATCATATAGCTTATCATATTGATTAAATATTATTGGAAGATCCTGTTCCCTTAGCGAAAGTGGATCACTTTCGGGCAAAACAACGGGTTCAATAGATATTTCCTTAAATCCTTCATTAGCTAAGTGTTTTATATCTTCAAAAAAATCAGTATTTTCCCTTGTAAACGTTCCTCTTGCATAATACTGTTTAGTTTTATCTCTCATATCCACCATTTTTTTAATTTTAGGCATAATAGCATCGTAACTTCCGCTACCGTCTGCTCTGACTCTAACTTTATCATTTACTTCTTTTCTTCCGTCTATACTTAAAACTATATTTCCTACGTTTTCGTCAGCATATTTCATTATTTCGTCGGTTAACAAGGTCGCATTTGTAGTCATAGTAAATCTTATTTCTTTATTATAGATTTTTTCTTGCTCTTTAGCATATTCAACTATTTCTTTAACAACATCAAAAGCTAGAAGTGGTTCTCCACCAAATAAATCTACTTCAATATTTTTTCGTGGTCCTGAACGCTTAATGACAAAATCTATAGATTTTTTACCAACTTCAGCAGTCATTATCATTCTTTTTCCGTGATATTCTCCTTCTTCTGCAAAGCAATATTTACACTTTAAATTGCAGTCATGAGCTATATTTAAGCAGAGAGCTTTTATATAAGATTTCTCATCTACTGATTTTATCGCTATGTCCTCATACAAATCCTTTGAATATAATATACCACCATCAACAAGCTCTTTTAATTCATCATATCCCTCGGAAATATCTTCTTTTGAATATTCCCCATTAAGTCTACAACTAACTTCTTCCTTGGAACCAAGTCCATTTTCATCTAAAATATCATACACTAATTTATCTATAGCATGTACACTCCCTGAGTTTACATCTATAACATAATAATCATCACTCTGTTTAAATTTATGTATTAATGACAATTTTTTTTCCTCCCTAAATAAATTTAAAGCAGTAACATCTGTTACTGCCTAAATAAGTTAATTTTCACAAGCTAAATTTGCTACTGTGCATGAAGTTTTGCATGCTGATTGGCATGAATTTGCACATTCTTTACATCCAGGCTTTTTTAAACTTTCTTTTATATTAGCTTTATTAACAGTTTTTATATGTTTCATGAAAATCCCTCCATTCAATCGTATAGATTTAATTATAGCATAAAACGCTGTATTTAAGCAAGATTTTAAGTATGCTTAAAGCTCTACCATTGCTCTGAATATTCTTTATATATTAATGCCTAACATTCCTGCAAGCGTACCCGCAAATGCACACATCATTAGCCGTGCTAAGTCTTTTATTGTTAGCATTGCCTCTCTGCTCTGTGAAACAAGTGCTACCAAATAAAATATAGCAAAATATATGAGTGCAACCATAAGTCCGTTTAGCCAACCTTTTCTCCCTGCTTTTTTAGATGCATAAATAGAACCATAAACAACACTAAGCAGAGTTGCCACAATTATAAGAAGTGAGGTTATACTCTCATCAATTTGCACAAAATGAACAGCTACTGAATATATTAACAATATAGCTAGCGTCATAAAGAAACCCCTAAGCACCCCTTCAATAATACCTATATATATACTTTTACTACCATTTTCCATAAAAACACCCCCCATCTAATATTATCTATGTTGATGGGAGGCCTTTTATTACAATTATTCAGCTATTTTAGTTGTAGTAATATTACTTATTGCCTTTTTTAAAATTTTAATTCTGGCTTTGTCTGGACCTGATTGTATAATCACAAAATCATCTTGAATATTAGTAACTTTACCAACTATTCCTCCAGTTGTAACTACATCGTCATTAACCTTTAAAGTATTCATCATTTCTGAAAATTTCTTTTTTCTCTTTCTTTCTGGAAATATTATCATTAAAAAAGTGAAGCCAAAAATTATTGCCACATAAATAATTGTGATAACTGTTGAACTCATAAAATTCCTCCTTTCTATGCTTTTTCTCCCCATTCATTTAGTTGCTTACTTTTAAATTCTTCAAAATAATCACCATCAATTGCATCTCTAATATCAGCCATAAGCTTATTATAAAAATACAGATTGTGAATTACACAAAGCCTTAGCGCTAACATTTCCTTTGCCATAAACAAATGCCTTATATAGGCTCTTGAATAATTCCTGCAAGTAGGACATTGACAACCCTCATCAATAGGAGAAGCATCTAATTGAAATTTTGCATTAAACAAATTCATTTTACCATGACTTGTAAATACATGTCCATGCCTTCCGTTTCTGGCTGGCAAAACACAGTCAAAAAAATCCACACCTCTAGAAACGGCTTCTAGAATATTGCTTGGATAACCAACTCCCATAAGATAAATCGGTTTTTCTTCTGGGAGATGTGGGACTACAGCATCTATAATTCTGTACATGTCTTCATGACTTTCTCCAACAGCTAGACCACCTATAGCATAGCCATCCAAATTCAGTTTTGATATAACTTTAGCATGTTCTATTCTTATATCCTCATAAGTTCCACCTTGATTTATACCAAAAAGCATTTGTTTTTTGTTAATTGTATCTGAGAGTGAGTTAAGTCTGTCAAGTTCAACTTTACATCTCTCTAGCCATCTTGTTGTCCTGTTAACTGAACCTTCCACATAATCACGTGCTGCTGGATTTTCAACACATTCGTCGAAAGCCATAGCTATAGTTGATCCCAAATTGCTCTGAATTTGCATACTTTCCTCTGGTCCCATAAAGATTTTCCTTCCATCTATATGTGAGTTGAAGTATACTCCTTCTTCTTTTATTCTTCTAATCTTTGCAAGTGAAAACACTTGAAATCCACCTGAGTCTGTAAGAATTGGTCTATCCCAATTCATAAATTTATGTAACCCACCTAATTCTCTGATTATCTTATCTCCTGGTCTTAAACTAAGGTGATATGTATTAGACAGTTCAACTTGACAACCTATTTCCTTTAAGTCCATAGATGACACCGCACCCTTTATGGCAGCAAGGGTACCTACATTCATAAAAACCGGTGTCTGTATAACTCCATGAGGTGTAGTAAATTCTCCGCGTCGTGCTTTTCCCGATTTTTTAAGTAATTTGTACATTCCAGCTCACCTTTCTTCTAGTTATCGGATAAACATAGCATCTCCAAAGCTGAAGAATCTATATTTTTCTTTCACCGCAACTTCATATGCATTCATAACTTTGTCTCTATCTGACATGGCACTGACAAGCATTATTAGTGTTGATTCTGGAAGATGAAAATTAGTTATAAGAGCATCAACTACCTTGTATTTATATCCAGGGTATATAAATATCTCTGTCCAACCTGTTTTCTCTCCAACTCTTCCATTTTCGTCAGCTATAGTTTCAAGAGTTCTCGTAGATGTAGTTCCTACTGAAATAACCCTACCACCTTTTTCTTTTGTTCCATTTATTATATCAGCAGTTTCTTTATTCATTATATAAAATTCAGAATGCATATGGTGTTCTTCTATATTTTCAACCTTTACAGGTCTAAATGTGCCCAGTCCAACATGTAAAGTTAAAAATACAGTACTGACTCCCTTTTCCCTGATTTTATCAAGAAGCTCACTGGTAAAATGTAAGCCCGCAGTAGGCGCTGCAGCCGATCCGTCATGTTTTGAATATACAGTCTGATATTGTTCCTTATCAACTAGTTTTTCTGTAATATATGGAGGAAGAGGCATTTCTCCTAGTTTATCCAGTATTTCTTCAAAAATACCATCAAATTCAAATTTTACTATCCTGTTTCCTTCTTCTTTAATTTCAGTAACCTCGGCCTTTAGTAGCCCTTCACCAAATTCAAATCTGGCACCGATTTTTGCTTTTTTACCTGGTTTAACAAGAGTTTCCCAATGCTGCGTATCTATTCGTTTTAAAAGAAGGAACTCCATTTTACCACCGCTGCCCTCTTTTGTTCCAATTAGTCTTGCTGGAATTACTCTTGTATCATTCATAACCAAGCAATCGCCTGGATTTAAATAATCTATAATATCTTTAAATACCTTATGTTCAACCTGTCCATTGTCTTTATCTAAAAGCATCAATCTGCATTCATCTCGTTTTTCTGATGGATGTTGTGCAATCAATTCTTTAGGCAAATCGAAATCAAAATCCTTAAGTTGCAAAGTTTCACCCTCTTTAGTTTTCTTCCAAATAATAAATATAGTTCATATTATATTCATTGTCAATCAATATTTTTCTCAAACTTTTTTTCATTAATATTTTCTGTGCTCTTAATTATGTAAAGAGGTCTATTTTTAGATTCCTCATATATTCTTGCTACATACTCTCCAACAATGCCTAAAGAAATTAGCTGCAATCCTCCAAAGAAAGCTATTATATCAATTATTGATGCCCAACCAATGGTGGTTTGGTGAATGAATAATATTGAGACCAAACTATAAATAAATATTATAATTGATATACAAAGACTTACTATGCCAAGAAAGCTAACGATTTTAAGTGGCTTAGTTGAAAAGGACACAATTCCATCTGTTGCAAATTTTATCATTTTTTTTAGTGGGTATTTTGTTTCACCCGCAAATCTTTCATCTCTTTCGTATTCTATAAATGTCTGATTAAAACCAATCCAACTCATCATACCTCTTACAAATCTATTTCTTTCAGGCATTTTTTTAAATACTTCTGCAACTTTTCTATCAATCAATCTAAAATCCCCAGTGTCCTTGGGTATGGTGATATCTGACATATAGTCTAAGAACTTATAAAAATATTTTGCTGTAATAAGTTTAAAAAAGCTTTCACCCTTTCTTTTTTTTCTTTTTCCATATACCACTTCATATCCTTTTTCCCAAAGTTCTACCATTTCTATTATCAATGCCGGTGGATCCTGTAAATCAGCATCTATTATAACAATAGCATCACCACTGGCACTAAAAATACCTGCTGTTACAGCCGTTTGATGTCCAAAATTCCTAGAAAAGTTTATTATCTTTACCCTTTTATCTTTTTTGGATAAATCAAGTAATATTTCTTCAGTTTTATCCGTGCTACCATCATTCACAAAAATAAGTTCGTAGTCAAATTTATTTCCCTCTAGTATTTCTTTTAGTTGTTTATAACATTCCTGTGCAACTAGTTCTTCGAAATACATTGGAACCACAACTGAAATTATAGTTTTTTTAACTTCCATACAAATTTACTCCTTTAAACGGTAATCGTTTATTCTTCTATCATAGATACTTGGGAATAAGAGCCATCTTCATTGATTTTCCTTTTTAAATGCTTATATGCTTTATCCGTAGCTATTCTTCCTCTTGGGGTTCTAACTATAAAACCTTTTTGCAAAAGATATGGTTCATATACATCTTCAAGAGTATCAAGCTCTTCCCCAATAAAATATGCAAGAGTCTCAAGCCCTACCGGTCCACCCTTAAAATTATCTACTATTGCCTCTAATATTTTGTTATCAATTCTGTCAAAACCCTCTTTGTCCACTTCTAAAAGCTCTAATGCACTTTCGGTAGAATGGAGTTCTATCCTTCCATTACCCTTAACCTCAGAATAATCTCTCACCCTTTTTAGCAATCTGTTTGCAATTCGTGGAGTTCCTCTAGATCTCCTTGCAATCTCGAAGGCTGCATCATCATCAATACCTATATTAAGTATAGCTGAAGATCTTATAACTATCTCTTTCAAGTCTGAATCATTATAAAATTCCATTGGACACATTACGCCAAATCTATCTCTTAGTGGTGAAGTTAAAAGACCTATACGAGTAGTTGCTCCTATTAATGTAAATTTGGGCAAGTCCAATCTTATAGATTTTGAAGCCGCACCCTTACCTATTATTATGTCTAGTGCATAATCTTCCATAGCAGGATAAAGTATTTCCTCCACATTTCTATTGAGTCTGTGTATTTCATCAATAAAAAGTACATCAAATTCAGATAGGCCTGTAAGAATTGCAGCCAAATCTCCTGCCCTCTCTATTGCAGGTCCAGAGGTTGTTTTAAGATTTCCACCCATTTCCTTTGCAATAATATTTGCAAGAGTTGTTTTACCAAGGCCTGGTGGTCCGTAAAACAATACATGATCCAAAGCCTCTTTTCTATTTTGCGCAGCTTGAACAAATATAGACAACTTTTCTTTAACATTGGTTTGACCAATATATTCGCTTAATTTTTGTGGCCTAAGGCTATACTCATTATCGCCTTCTTCATTTAAATTTATAGCACTTAATATCCTCTCTTCCATATTAAACCCTCCTGTAATTCCTCAAACAAAATAATATGTTTTTATACTATGGGCAACATATACATAATAGGTGGCATAACGCCTTAGGCATCTTCAAAAAAATAACTAGTCAGCATGCTAGTCTATTTTGTGCCGTACTACGCTTACACCCTAATTCATTAAAAATTTCAAACAAGCCTTTATTATATTTTCCAAACTCATTGATTTGTCACAAGTATTAATTGCCTTTTCAGCTTCTCTTTCAGAATACCCAAGTGAAATAAGTGCACCCATTACCTCTGCAACCTTTTTATCACTTTCATATATGTATTTACCTTCCTCACTATCATCTAATACATTCGATACCAAGTTGTCCGCTTCTAATTTATCCCTTAGTTCCAAAATAATTCTTTGAGCTATTTTTTTACCTATTCCAGGTGCTTTAGTTATTGTGTTTTCATCACCATTTATTATAGCATATTTCAAATTATTAACTTTAGATATAGATAACAGGGATAGACATGCCTTAGCTCCAACTCCATTTATTATAAGCAATTTGTTGAACATTTCCCTTTCCTCTTCTGTAATGAAACCATATAAACCAATGAAATCATCTCTTACAATCTGTATAAGATAAAGCATTACTTCTTCGCCAGTCTTTGGCATGGCTGCCATTGTACTGCCAGACACATAAACTTTATATCCTATTCCATTATTTTCTATTGTAACATAATCCTTATTTATACCTATAAATATTCCTTTTATATATGTATACAACTATTAATCACTCCTTAAATAAAACTACAATATACTTTACCATTTATAATAGATTTATTCAAGTTTGTGCATAAGCAGAAATTGTCTCATAATGAATACAAACCCACTATGAGACAGTTTCTTTATTGTCATACTTTTATGGCACAAACAATTTAAGATGTAAAATCGGATAAACTTTCTCTTGCATCTTCAATAGTGCTGTATTCCTGAGTGTTTTTGTTGAATATTTTTTCATCCTCACCCTTTTGATTAATGTTCCCTTCACTCTCTACTAAGTTTAACTCTCCCTTGTTATTTGCCTGAAATATTTCATACTTTTCGCCATTGATTTTTGCCGCATATTTCCCTGGTGTGTATTTTTTTACACATAATAAAACATCCACATTTAACTTTAAATCATATCCGTTTTTATTCATATTTTCATATACTTCTTTTACTTTTTTTCCTGTAAAGCCTTCAACATCACTATTTGACTGCTTAATCGAATCCTCCACAATTTTATCTTTACCATTCTGAATATAATGTTTTTGGTCAACATATAACACCGGTACATCTTTTTTGATTACCGTTTCATCTTTTGAACTGTCTTTTACAAGATTCACCTTATTTGCATTAACTGCTTTTTCATTATTCCCATAAGCAATTTTATAATAATTTTTATATAATATGGCCATATTCTTTACTAAATTATTTCTATATCCATAGCAAAATGAAATCGCAAAAACTAAAATCAAAGATAAAATTCCTATTAATATTTTCTTATATTTACCCATATATAGTCCCATTGTAAAAACTCTTAATAAATATAAAATCAGCACATATAATTCATAAGATTTTCTACAACAATTCACCTCCTCCTATTGAGGAAGTATTGACAAAAAATTATATTTTATACATTAGCCATAAATATTTTTTACATTCCAGTAGAACCAAATCCACCTTCACCTCTGTCAGTTTTACTTAATTCTTTAACTTCCTCTATTTCAACATTTAGAGTTGGCTTTATAACCATTTGTGCTATCTTCATATTTTCTTCTACTATAAAAGGTTCTTTTCCATGGTTTATTAGTATAATTGCCACTTCACCTCTATATCCTTCGTCTATAGTTCCTGGACTATTTAAAACTGTAATTCCATATTTTAATGCAAGACCACTTCTAGGTCTAACCTGAGCTTCTGTATTTAATGGCAATTGCAGTTTAATACCTGTATTAATGAGTTTAATTTCACCAGGAGCTATCAAAACTTTTTCTACTGAAAACAAATCCATTCCTGCATCCCCTGAATGTGCGTAAAAAGGTATAATTGCTTTTTCATTTATTTTTTCTATTAATAATTTCATTTTTTCACTCCTTGAATTGTAAAACTTATTTATAGCTTATATTCCCTCTTTAATTCTAAGGTCCTCTTTTAAAATATGTTCAACTAGCCATTTGGCAATATAATCCAACAATTTCATTATTGTTTCATCTTGGTTTTTATCAATACTTTTAGCATCAAAATTGTTTAATACCCTAATAAATTCCGCATGTTGAACCTTTTGTGTAAATAGTCCTGTGTAATTTATGCTTGCCATATATTCTTCTTCATCATTAAAATGAAACTCTGTATAATCTTTAAGTTCTCCTACTATTAACATTATTTTATCATACTTATCTAAAGCAAAGTTATTTTTTAGCAATTGATATGCTCTTTCTCCAATTTCAAATAATTTTTCATGCTCTCGATCAATGAGCTGTACCCCTGTAATATATTCATCTTTCATTTCAAACATTATAAAATCCTCCTAATTAATCAATTTCATTTATTTATTCCACAATAATTTAACAATTAACTTATTTTATCACAATTTTCATATGTTTCAATAATAATTTATGTGAATTTTTGTTTACATATTATTTTAGATAACTTTCTATTGTGAGTAAAAAAATAGCAACCCCTAACTACTAAGGAGTTGTTATTTTTTCAGTATATCTAATTTTAAATTGCTACCTTTTCATCTTTTTGTTCTTCCTCTTCCCAGTCAGGTTGAGCTCCACGCATATATGACATTACTGCCGCTGCTAAGGTACAAATCAATGATATTGTGAATGCGGTTCTAAGTCCATGTATAAATTGGTTTATTTCAATACCTTGTGAACCAACTTGAGTTCCTACAAATAAAGCCTGCATAGCAGAAGGTGATATGCTAGAAGCTATGATAGCCATGGAAATTGCGATACTAAGTACATTTCCACCGTTGTTCATCATAGTTCTTACTCCTGCTGCAATGCCTCTTTTATCTTCAGGCACATTATTCATTACAGAGCTTGTATTTGGTGTAAAGAACAATCCTGATCCAGCACCCATTATGGCCATTAATATTGTAAGTTCTAAAGTAGAAGTAGTTGCTGATATAGTCATCATTCCTAAAAGTCCCACTCCTGATATCAAAAGTCCTACAGTGCTTAGAATCCTAGCGCCATACTTATCTGATAAATAGCCACTAATTGGTGATGTTATCATCATTGCAATAGCCAGTGGTGCTAGCAGCATTCCTGCGGTAAGAGGATCTATACCCTTAATTCCCTGAAAGAAAAATGTAAGCATTAAAGTTACTGCTCCCCTTGCTATACCATTAAGAAGGGTACTAGCATAGGCAAATGAAATTATTTTTATCTTAAACAATCTTAAATCTAACATTGGTTGTTCCGTTTTATTTTCAATATATATAAATAATGTCATTAACACTATGGCAATTATGAATAAAACAGGCACTAATATATTTTTCCAACTTCCAAAAGCACCTAATGTAAGTGCAACAAGAAGAGATAACATTCCAAATGAGAAAACAAAGGTTCCAAGAAAATCAAATTTTTGTTTCTCTGGTATTTTCATAGTTTCTTTAAGTTGTATTCCTGCCCATATAGTTCCTAAAATACCTATTGGAACGTTAATGTAGAAAATACTTCTCCATCCGCCAAATGTAACTAAAAATCCTCCAAGTATTGGTCCTATAACTGCTGCTACACTTATAACCATTCCATTAATCCCAAGAGCTTTTCCAAGCTCCCTTTTATCAAAAGCATCCGTTACAATAGATGTACTGTTTGCCACAAGAAGTGACCCTCCAATTGATTGTAATATTCTGAAAATCAAAAGTTGTAATCCCGTTTGTGAAAGTGAACATAAAATAGAAGCCACAGTAAACACAGCAAATCCACTCACATAAAGTTTTTTTCTTCCTACCATATCTGCTATTCTTCCTATTGAAGGTACTAGAATTGTCATAGCTAGCATATATCCCATAAGCACCCAAGTTATTATACTTAAACTTGCATGTAAACCCTTCATAATATTAGGAAGAGCTATTAGTAGTGATGTACCATTTAATACAGCCATTAGCGCGCCAAGTGAAGTGCATGAAAGTGCCACCCACTTATAATTATCTTTTTTTATCAATTTCGTACTTCCTCTCTTTAGTAGGCAACTTATGTCCTTTTCTTTAGACGTAAATCCTATTTTCTTAATTAGTTTGTTTTTTTATTACTTTATGCGGTTTTCTTTTCTTAGATGTTTTAACATGAAATTCATGAGATAAAACACTTATGTTCCCATCGACCTCCAAAACTGCTAAATCTATTTCTACTATAGTCGTAGCGCCATGCTCTCTTATTGCTTCCATTAATTCTTCCGAAGATATCTTTGCTTTAATTAAATTAATAGTGTTAAGATGTCCCTTATAAATTAAAAGAATTGCATGACCTTGTATTAATTTTCCAGCTCTAGGAAAACGATAAATAATTAATTTAAATATATAATTTACAACGAATAATGATAAAGCAGCTATAACACCACCGCCTAATGTTGAATCTGTTCCTACCATTGCATTTTGCACCGCATTGCTTATAAGAAGTATAAACACTAGATCAAATACAGATAACTGGGCCAATTCTTTTTTGCCAAAAATTCTTAATGCTACTACTATGAATATATATACGCAAATAGAACTAAACACAATATGTCCATATCCACTTATTGATGTAATCATTTTATCCTCCATAAAAAACATTCTAAATGTTTTAATATATACTTTATAACTAAACAACATTTTTAATATCAAATATAATATTCTATCCGTTCAATAATTTGGTTGGAAATTATTGAACGGATAGAATATTATATATAACTATTTGATTGATTGTATTAGAATAAATTCAGAATAGATGGTATAATAATATCTAAAAAAATGTTATTTTTTCGCATGTATTAAGTATAGCACTTAATTGCTATAATATCAAAAAATCTCACTTACCATATACCAAGTTATATCTATTGTACTTTATGAAAAAATAAGCTATAATACATATTGAGTTTTAATTTTGTAACGGGAGCTTATTAGTTGTTATATACTAATAAGCTCTTTTTTATTTTTTGTTATTCTCTTTGAAGCAATACGAGCAACACATTCAATTGCTTCCAAAGTTAGTTCATGACCCCTGCTCGATAAAAAACAACACCTCCACATATAGATTTATATATCTATACATAAAAGTGTTGTATGTCATTCCAAAACAATTTAAACACATATGTCACAATACTAATATGTCCATCAAAACATTACCCTTCCCACTCTTCAGGAAACTCAGCATTGTGGTACACTGATTGAACATCGTCATCAGCTTCAAGCTTGTCAATTAAATTTTGAACCTTTTCACAATCTTCAAGTTTCAAGGTTACAAGAATATCTGGAATCATTGTAAGTTCTGCTGATAAAAATTCATAACCTGCTTCTTCTAGAGCCACTCGCACAGAAGAGAAGTCTTCCATAGCTGTAGTTATTTCAAAAATTTCTTCTTGGCTATTAAAGTCTTCCGCACCAGCATCTAATGCTGCCATCATTACATCATCTTCGTCAATACCATCTTTTTTCTCAATAATAATTTGTCCTTTTTTTTGGAACATAAAAGAAACACAGCCATTTGCCCCTAAATTACCACCATTTCTATCCAATATATATCTTACACTACTTGCACTTCTGTTTTTATTTTCAGTTAATACCTTTATTATTACAGCAACTCCTGCAGGACCATATCCTTCATAAACTATTTCTTCAAAGTTAACTCCCTGTAGTTCACCAGCACCTTTTTTAACTGCTCTCATAATTGTATCTAGAGCCATATTACTAGCCTTTGCTTTTGCTATTACATCTCTAAGCTTTGCATTAAGATCTGGATTTGAACCATCTTTAGCTGCAACCGCTAATTCTTTGCCAATCTTTGTAAAGATTTGTCCCCTTTTAGCATCTGTTTTACCTTTTTTTAATTGAATGTTATGCCACTTTGAATGTCCTGACATAAAATATTCCCCCTAACTTTAACTTATATTCTATATAAATATTTATTTTATGTAAGTTTTACTTTAAATATTATATCACATAATATTTTACATTCAAATATCATTGCAATATTTAATACATATGAAAATGTAATCCACTAATTTATTAGGCATTCTAATAAATTAGTAAAATACTTTAAAATAGCCTATTTTCAATTTTAAAGTAATACCTTTCTTCTCCAACATTAAATGAACAATTTCCAGAAGAGATTTCATTAATTGCTGCCTTTGCCATTTCAATGTCTTCATTTTCAAATTTCAGTGATAAAACTATTTTATCTGTATACTCAGTATTGTCAATATACCATTTTTTCTTCTCAAACAAATATTGAAGTTTTCCTAAAAGATCATAATTAACCGTAACTAAAAGTGATTTTCCTTTAACTCTTAAAACTATTTTACCTTTGTTTATTGACTCAGAAGCCACTTTTGAATAAGCTCTTGCAAGTCCCCCTGCGCCAAGAAGTATTCCTCCAAAGTATCTTGTAACAACAATTGCCGTATCTGTTATGCCTTTCTTTTTTATCACGTCTAACACTGGTATTCCTGCTGTTCCTTGTGGTTCACCGTCATCAGTACGCCGCTGAATGCGCATGTCTTCACCAATTATATATGCGTAAACATTGTGTCTAGCGTCTTTGTGTTTACCCTTAATTTCAGCCACAAATTCTTTTGCTTCTTGTTCATTACTAACTCTCTTAACGTTTCCAATAAAAACAGATTTTTTTTCTTCAAGTTCAAAAGTTGCCGCATCTTTTACCGTATAATAACTCATAAAATATCAGACCTCTCCGCTTTCTATCATGTTAAAATAATCCTGGCAGAGTTTTTTCAAGTATTCTTTTTCAGTAGTTTGGAATATTTTTTTTACCTTATCCTCTGCATTCCTGCTTGCCATCTTTATAATCGCCTTTAGTGAATAAGAAACAACCTGTGGATTTTCATCATCTAGAGCTCTTTTTAGTGCATTTTCAAAATCCGGATTATTTATCTTTCCCATAGCTGATATTGCCATCCTTCTAACATTTACGAATTTATGTACAGATGCCTTTATTAAAATATCTTTACTATTAATATCTTTTAGTTCACCTATAATCCAAATTGCAGTTTCCTTATCCTTACCATGCATTTTAACGTAATTTTCCCTTATATGTTTTAGTATGGATACAGTATTTTTTTCGTCCAAATTACTTAGTAAAAGCTGCTTATCATTTTTTCCAGCCCTGGCAATACTACTTAGAAGTTCCTCAGCATTTTTGCTACTAGCTAAAAACCTATACTTAATTTTACCTTCAATTATGTGTTTTTGAACGATTTCTCTTGATATATTCCTAATCTTACTTATTACTTCAAGGGACTTACCTTCCAAGAACAGATAATATGATATCTCACTGTCATCATACTTTTCAATGTCATCCCAATTATATTCTACCAATCCATTTAACATATATATCACTTTACTCCAAAATTTTATTTATTATCTCAATCCCCTGCTTAATTTTTGTTTCCTCTGTTTGGGAATATCCTATTCTAAAAAACTTTGCTCCATCCTCACTATTTCTATAAAAAAGAACTCCTGGCGATATAAATACTTTTTTTTGCTTACATTTATAAAACAGTTTATCAGATTCAATGCCTATACTTTTATCAATTTTTAAATAGAAATTAAAACCGCCCCCTGGGCTATTAAAACTTACCTTATCCTTTAAAATATCCTTAATTGTATCTTCCATCACCTTATATCTTTTATTATATGTGATTTTTAGGTTTTGAATGTAATCTCTCCAATATCCCTTTATTATGTACAAGTCTAGTGCTCTTTGCATAAGACTTGAGGTTGATATATCAGTGTTTACCTTTGAACTCTCAACAGCTTCCTCTATCTTTTTAGGTACTATCATGTACCCAAGTCTTATTCCTGGTAGAAATATTTTAGAGAAACTCTTTATATATACAACCCTATCATTTTCATCTAGACTCTTAAAGCTTTGATATTTAACTTTTTCATCAAATATAAGCTCTGAAAGATAGTCATCTTCTATTATATAAAAATCATATTTCTCTGCAAGTTTTAATATTTCAATTTTTTTTGCATAACTATAGGACATTCCTGTTGGATTTTGAAAATAACTCATGGTATAAAAACATTTAATACTGTTCTTCTTTACTATTTTTTCAAACGCTTCTAGGTTTATACCATCATTTTCCATATTTGCTTCAAAAATATTAGCTCCTCTCCATTTAAAAACAAAAAGGGCTCCATTATAAGTTGGTTTTTCAACAATTACATTATCATTTACATTGATTATTGCCTTTGAAACAATATCTATACCTTGCTGTGCTCCAGAAACAATTAATATATCCTCTGCCCTTGACTTATCATTCCAGAAGTATTTACTTATACTCCTGCGAAGCCCAATATATCCCAAGGTTTCTTGGTTTACTAAGGCATTAACACCATCTCTATCTATAACTTCATTTATGACCTCTTTAAAATTTTCCATGGGGAAAACTACATTACAAGATGTTTCACCAGCAAAGTCTATATATTTGCTTGAACTTTCATTTCTTATCCTCTTAAAAGTTTCGGTATATTCTCTTCTGAGTCTTCTATTTGTATCCTTTTGTTTCGCATAACTTCCACTGCCAATTTTTTGAACTGCATATCCTTCCTGTTCTAGTTTTTTATATGCACTCACTATAGTATCATTATTTACACTTAAAAAATCCGAAAGTTTTCTTATGGGTGGCAACTTCTCCTCGTCTTTAATTTCGCCCAGCTCAATTAAATTTTTTATGTGTCTTGCTATTTGAATGTATTTAGGGATTTCTTCTAAAAAATCAATAGAATAGGCTTTCATTATTATCACATCCAATTCGTGTACATCTTAAGGAAAATAACTGTCCAATATATTAATCCATTATCTTGAAGATATTTTACTATAAATAGTACACATTTTCCTTGGTAAGAACTGTGCCATCATTAGTCTTGTAATCTCTACTTCCACGCTTAATTATATCTAATTGTAAAAGTTTTCCTAATATATCTTGAAAATTAATATCAAAATTTTTAAAAGCACCATCTTTTTTTATGTCCTCAGAACTTAGCATACAATCCTTACTACCCATAAATTTGATTAGAAATGATGCTAAAACCTTTATGTTCTCATCAACATATTTGTCCATGTAATGTATTATATTTTTTAGTGCAACCTCTGAATTTTCATTTTTAAAAAAGAATGCATCTACATAAACCTTAAATTCATCGTTTGTGTTCACCGCCATATTTATTGCATTATTATTTATCATATACCCTGATGAATTAATAAAAAGCTTAGAATATTCTTCGGCACACTCCATTGTAGATGCATATGTAGTATAGACAGAACCATTTCTTATATACTTTTTACAAACACCTAAGATTTTTATAAAATTACCTAGGTAAACTAAATTCCACCTAGCTCTATCAATATCAGAATAATATCTATCATTATCATATTTAGATGTTATATCCTTATCCTTTGAAAATACAAGCCTAGAACCTGCGAAAACTCTATGAAGAAACCCATCTTGAATATTGTGATTATGATAAAACAGTTTGTTTTTACTCAATAGCTTAATATGAACTGGAATGCTTTTTTCTATATTATATATATTTTTTATTTCATCTAATTTTTCATCAACTATGACAAATAAATCTATGTCAGATTCTTCCCACAAGTCTCCTGAAACCATGCTTCCAAAAACCATTACCGCCAAAACATTTTTATTTGAATTTAGTCTTTTTACAACATTATTGAAAATCTTCTGATATTGCAAGATTGTTTTTTTCAAAAATACTCCTCCTTTGCAAAATATCATTTAAGGCATCTAGCTTCCTTATTCTACACCATATATTCCTTATATTGATTATACGTTTTTTCATCTACGGAAGCAGTTATACTTGTTCCCTCTTCTAAATATTCTTCTTTTTCAACTTTTGCATTTTGATGTAAATTTGAAACCAAACTCTGAGCTGTGTATGGAATAATATATTTAGCTAACTTTAATTTGCTTGGAATTCCTAAAACCATCTCATTGAGTAATTCATCTAAATTGATATTTTGTTTAGCTGAAATTTTAACTATTTTCATAGTTTTATACTTTTCTTCTATGGCTTTAATTTGGATTTCATCGGCCTTATCTATTTTATTTAATACAATAATAGTATTTTTCCCACTTACTCCAAGTTCTTCTAGCACATTATTTACAGCTTCAATCTGCTCAAATACCGTATCACTAGAACTGTCTACTACGTGTAAAAGTAAATCTGAAAAAACTACTTCCTCCAATGTGGACTTAAAAGCTTCCACTAAATCATGTGGGAGTTTTCTTACAAAACCAACAGTATCTGTAACCGTAGCCACCCTGTTGTCCGGTAAAATAATTGCTCTTGTTGTTACGTCTAACGTTGCAAATAACATGTCAGCTTCAAATACATTTTCTTTTTTTGTTATATCACCTGGAGCTGCTATATTGCAAAGGGCATTTCTAAGAGTTGATTTTCCTGCATTTGTATATCCAACTAAAGATATTTTAGGTATATTTTCGTTGGTTCTTCTTTCCCTTTGAACTTCCCGAGTTTTTCTAATTTTTTCAATCTCCTGAGTTAAATCATAGACTCTTTCTCTTATGTGCCTCTTGTCAATTTCTAATTTTTTCTCTCCTGGTCCCTTTGTTCCAATTCCTCCACCTGATCTTGAAAGTTCAGATCCAATTCCAACAATTCTTGGAAGTCTGTATTTAAGTTGTGCTAGTTCAACTTGAATCTTTGATTCTTTGCTTCTTGCCCTTCTCGCAAATATTTCAAGTATTAGAGTTGTCCTATCGATAACCTTTACTCCAAGTGCCTCCTCTAGATTTCTTACCTGAGATCCTGCAAGTTCATCATCAAAGATAATTAAATTAGCGTACACGCTTTGCTTAATCAAATTGATCTCATCAATTTTTCCACTTCCAATATAATAGGCGGAATCTATTTTTTTAATTTTCTGAATAACAGTGTAAACACATTTAACGTCGCAGGCTTTTGCGAGTTCCGAAAGTTCTTCAAGTATTTCCTCACTTCCGGTTCCAACAATGATTGCCCTTTCAGAATTATCTTCAATAATATTCTCTTTACTTATTATATTTTCAATGTATTTAATCTTATCAACTAAATCAATATTAATTATAGCCTTAAGACTAAGTTTTTCCTGCAATTCAGGGGCTAAAACGTTATTAAATATGCTACAAAACCCTATTGATACATCTGTTAGATTCCCTTCCAGTACTCCAAGGGCTACAATGCAGTCTAGTTTTAGTTTTAGTAGCGCCGAAATATCTATAGAAGAAAGTCTTGAATTTCCATTTGGGTGAGTGTGAACTATCTTAACTCCAGATAACTTTTTTTCCTTTATATCTACAAGGGGTAGTTCCACAGCCCTGCTGTCCCCAACAGTAACACTTAAAATATTGCCTTTTCTATCTATAGCAACACTTATTTCTCGATTTATCATACTTGTCACATTACATATAACTTCACATAGCTGCTCAGTAAGTGAACTATATTTTGGGATTTTCATATCATATATCTCTTCTAATTTATCTAAAAGGGATTTTTTTACTCCGTCTATACTTCCATATATCATAATTTTCATCCTCTTTTTTATTATTTATTTAACATACACCTAATAATAGTTTAACAATTTATTTATAATTCTATACTATTACAACATTGCTGTAAATAGTAATAGGTTAAGAGTTTGCCTCTAATTAATGACTTAATTTCAGTAATTATTCTAAAAGAATTGAAATATAATAAAATTATTGTTAATATTGATAGTATGATTTTAATTTCATATGGAGGTTACTAATGAACGAAAAGGAAAGAAATATACTAATTACAGAAGAAGAAATAAGTAAAAGGGTCAAAGAACTAGGTGCAGAAATTTCAAAAAAGTACCTAGGTAAAAAACTTTATGTTTTGTCTTTACTAAGAGGAAGTTTCATTTATACTGCAGATCTAGTAAGAGCAATAGATATTGAAGTGAAAATAGGTTTTATGACTACTTCAAGTTATGGTGATTCAGAAAATAGTTCAGGGATTGTTAAAATAGTAAATGATATTCCTGATGATATTACTGGCTATGATGTTCTTATAGTTGATGATATAATAGATACAGGAATAACAATGGATTTTGTTATTAAACATGTTAAGACACTTAATGCAAATAGCGTTCAATGTTGCGTGCTATTAAACAAAGCAGAAAGAAGACAAGTGCCCTTAGAACCTGATTTTTGCTGTTTTGATATAGAAGACGTTTTTGTAGTAGGTTATGGCTTAAATTTTGGTGATTACTACAGAAATGTACCTTATATATTTAATTGGAAAGACTTATAAGAATAATATTGCTAATTTACTAACCTAAAATACTGACTATGTATTTTAAGATTGCTAGGTGTAACCAGCTAATCATGCTGGTTACTATTTTTTTCTGGAAGATTAAAACCAGCACTTTTTAAGTCAAAATTTAAAACTGTACTTGGAACTTTTCCTATAATTATTGTTTCAGCAACAGGTATTTGGCTTTTTACATTTATTCTATCATTGCTTAGTGGTAGTATAATATTTACCTGAGTAGCTACATTAATATAAATTTTATGTCTAGTTTGATTTATTCCTGCATTCTGAAATTCAGATATATACTCAGTATCAATACTTCCAATTGGCTCTGCATTTACAATTACTGAAGGTCCAAAACTGGAAATAATATTATTTTTAAATATGTATGACAACGGAATCTTTACCTCAATATTTCCTGATTTATTTAATTCACTTTGAGCATTTATAGCTACTCTGCACGCAATTTTATTCATCATCATTGTATCTGCTTTTAGCATCATTATATTTCCAGATGAATCTTTTTCTACTTTAATAACTTGATCATAGTTAAAATTATTATATTCATTAAGTATTGCTTTATTAATAGTTGAGACAGTTTTTTTTCTCACCTCAGCCTCTGCAATTTTTGTGATAGTAGGGCTTATTGATGTGTCAAATTTATATAAAAACATATTGAAAAAAAATAATATTGCTAGTAACAAACCTATTATTTTTATCTTAGTATTAATTTGCAACTTAACCTCTCCCCTGGCCTTGATAATAATTAATATGTTTGAAAATTAGATAAATTACATATTTTACTATATAATAGTTTTATACAATTCTTGATGTTAATATTTTATTAATATAATACTTGCTCACTGCTAATTTATTAATTTCAGTTAATATGCTATAATATAAACGCATTAGCGCAATTAAGGAGGATATTTTATGGCAAATAATACAAATGGCAAAAAAAGTAGCAATTCTAAAACACCTAATAAAGATGTAAAGAAAAAAATAGCAAAGAAGAAAAAAAGACCAGTACTTAGATTCTTCAAAATATTTTTTCTTTCATTTTTATGCGTGGTTATAATAGGCTCTGTTGCTACTTTTGGTGTTGTTCTAGCTATGATTAAAACAGCACCAGCCTTAGACATAAATGGAACAATATTAGATTTGGATCAAAACTCAACATTATATGATGATAAGGGTCAATCAATGGATACTGTAATAACCACACAAAAAAGAACGGTTGTTAGCTTGTCTTCCATTCCTAAGAATTTATCTCATGCCTTTATAAGTATAGAAGATGAGCGATTTTATCAACATGGTGGAATTGATGTAAAACGAATTGCAAGTGCCATGTTTTATGATGTTTTAAGCAAGATTCATAGGCAAAATAACATTCAAGGGGCTTCTACAATTACTCAAGAACTTATTAAGCAAAGAATGTTTTTAACTGATTCCCTTCAAAACAGAATATCAATTAAAAGGAAGGTTCAAGAGGCATATCTTGCTACAGAACTTGAAAAATCTCTTACAAAGGATCAGATTTTAGAAGCATATATGAACACTATATATTTAGGCGGTCAAGCCAATGGTGTTGAGGCAGCAGCTCAGCAATATTTTGGTACTGATGTAAACAATCTAAACCTTATTCAGTCAGCTTTTTTAGCAGGTCTCGTTCAAGGTCCATCTAAATATTATCCGCTTTCAAACTCAGCAAAAAAAGATCCCTCAGTATATATTAACCGGACCAAAACAGTGCTAGAAACCATGCGTGAAAACAACTACATAAGTGACTCAGATTATACTAGCTCAATTAATGATTTGAATTCTGGAAAGCTTACCTTTATAAAAAATAATTCTAGTAATTCTTATTATAATTATGCTTGGTTTTCCTCTTCTGCGGTTTCTGCAGTTAAGAGTGATCTTAAAGCTCAGTATAACTATACTGATGAGCAAGTTGATAACTTACTTACAAATGGTGGTCTGAAAATATATACTACAATGGATAAGACTATGGAGGACTCTGTTACTTCTATTATGAATGATACTAAATCATATGGTAATGCTAGTAGTTCTTTTTCAGTAAAAAATGGTATACGTTCACCACAATCCTCAGCAACCGTTACAGATTATCGTACAGGACAAGTGAAAGTACTAATTGGTGGAACAGGTCAGCAACCTCCTGCATCATATAATAGATCAGGTACTAGTTATAATAATCCAGTAGGTTCAAGTATGAAACCACTAGCAGTATATGCCCCTGGTATTGACACTAAAGCAATAACAGAGAGTACTGTAGTGGATGATTCTCCGCTTTCCCCTGAGATTTCAAATAAGTATGTTGGCAGTGATGGAAAACCCTATCAGCCTAAAGACGACAATGGTTACAGTGGTCCTCAAACAATAAAAACAGCAATAACAAATTCTATTAATGTTATTGCTGTAAAAGTTGAAGATAAGATTGGCGTTTCAATTGGTGCTAGCTATGCACAAAAATTTGGTCTTACCTTGGATGATGTAGATAAGAATCCTACAAGTATAGCTGCTATGGCACTTGGCCAACTTAATCACGGAAGCAATACAACCGCTATGTCTTCAGCTTACGGTACTTTTGGTAATGGTGGCGTACTTGTAACCCCTAAGGTTTATACAAAAGTTGTTGACAGCAAAGGCGCTGTTATTTTGGATAACACTCAACCTACCTCCAAAAGAGTAATATCAGCTGATGCAGCCTATATTATGTATGATATGTTAAAAGGTCCAGTTAGTTCTAGTGGAACTGGTTCAAATGCTTCCAAATATACAACTATGCCTGTAGCTGGTAAAACTGGTACTACAACTAACAGTTTTAACCTTTGGTTTTGTGGACTTTCTCCATATTATTCCGCAGCAGTTTGGATAGGAAATGATAAACCAACAGCATTAAGTTCAACTTTTAATAGTAATGTTTCTGCAAATGTTTGGGGACTTATTATGGCTGACGTAACAAAAAATCAGCCCATTAAGGATTTAACCGCTCCAGATGATTTAACAAATATAGGTGGCAATTATTATATTGACGGTACTGCTCCAACGGTTATAGCTCCGCCAGTTACACCACCTGCAGCAACACCTCCACCACAAAATCAAACTACTACGAATAATGCTACACCTAAAGTTGATAATACTGTTACTGATACTACTGGTACTGGTAACACTGGCACTGGCAATACTGGTACTGGTAACACCGGCACTGGTAACACTGGCACTGGTAACACCGGCACTGGTAACACCGGCACTGGTAACACCGGCACTGGTAACACCGGCACTGGTAACACTGGCACTGGTAACACTGGCACCACGAAATAACATAATTAAATAAATTTATAATTATTGAAAAGAGGGATATAAGTAGATTTAGGTAAACAAAATCTACTTATATCCCTCTTTTATTGATTTTTGCATTTCAATCAGAAAAGCCCTCATTAACTCATGACCTTAACTGTTTTCAGTAGTTATTCCTTTGTCTTTGGATTGAAAATCAAAGCCATTATATATCCAAAGAGTATTGCCGCACCTATTCCTCCAGCTGTACCCTTAATACCTCCAGTAAACGCTCCAATTATACCCTTTGAATCAACTTCCTTAATGGTAGCCTTTGCAAGGCTATATCCGAACCCTGGCAATGGAACCGTTGCTCCCGCCTTTCCAACCTTTACAATAGTTCCATAAATATTTAGTGCACCTAAAATCACTCCCAATGTAACAAAACAAACAACTATCCTTGCAGGTGTAAAAGATGTTTTATCCATAAGTATTTGACCAATAACACAAATCAGCCCGCCTACAATAAAAGCCATTAAATAATCCATATAATCACCCTCCATATTCTATTGCCACAGCGTGGGCAATACCTGGTATTGTTTCACCTTGAAGGCTTGAAGTAGTGCTTAGGAGAGCTCCTGTTGACAATATCAATACTCTTTTAAGTTTACCACTTAACATATTTTTATATATATATCCACAATCCACTACTGCCGAACAGCCACAACCACTTCCACCAGCATTAGTTTCTTGACTTGATCCATATATTTCGTCTCCGCAGTCTATATATTTTTCTTCTATATCATAGCCATATTCTTTAAGTAATTTTGATGTTATATCTTTGCCGTACTTACCTAAATCCCCTGTAGCAATAAGATCATAATCATCTGGTCCTCTACCTGTATCCTGAAAATGTTGTTTTATTGTATCTATGGCTGCTGGTGCCATGGATGCTCCCATATTATTAACATCTGTAATTCCATAATCTTTAACCTTTCCAGTAGTAACATAAGATATATATGGATAATTTCCCGTTTTCCCAAGAATCATTGCCCCAGCTCCCGTCACTGTCCAATGTGCTGTTGGATGTCTTTGACTACCATATTCAAGTGGATATCTAAATTGCCTCTCAGCAGATGAAAAATGTGACGAAGTAGCTGCAAGAAGATAATTTGCAAAACCGGCTTCCATAATCATAGCACCAAGACTTAAAGATTCTGTCATAGTCGAACATGCTCCGTATAATCCTATAAATGGTATATCAAGGTCCCTTGCAGCAAAATTCGAGGAACTAATCTGATTTAACAAATCCCCTGCCAGAAGATAGTTAATATCCGTTTCCTGAATTTTAGCCTTCTTTATACATTCTGTAATAGCCTTATATAATATACTGCTTTCCGCCTTCTCATAGCTTTTTTGACCATTTAAATCATCCTTAAGTATTAGATCAAAATATTCGCTTAATGGTCCTTCTCCTTCTTTAGGACCAACTACTGAATAAGCTGAAATTATTTTAGGTTTACTATCTAATTTAATTGATTGTTTGCCAATTCTTTTTCCCAAAACCATATCACCTACTTATAAAATAGTATATTACGCCTACGATTATTGAAGAGCCTATTCCATATACCAAAACAGGACCAGCAATAGTAAACATCTTTGCACCCACCCCAAGAATATAGCCCTCTTTTTTGAATTCAATTGCCGGTGCAACAATGGAGTTTGCAAATCCTGTAATTGGTACTACTGTTCCAGCTCCAGCAAAATTTGCAATTTTGTCATATATGCCTATCCCCGTCAAAAGTGCCCCTATGAATATCATAATTATTGTTACCCATGTACTTGTGTCTTCCATAGATACACCATTACTAATTAGAAGATTATAAAAAAATTGTCCTATATCACATATTAAGCCACCAACTATAAAAGCGTAAACACAATTTTTAGCTAGTTTAGATTTAGGAGAACTCTCATCTGTAACTTTGTGGAAATTTTCCTTTATTTTATTCTCTTTAACTTGCATATACATATCTCCTTTCAGAAATATTATTTACATTTAAAACTATTTTAATCCTAAAATAAAAGAAATTAAGTGGATAGCAAACTTACGTCCTGCTAACCACTTAATCTCTCTTTCATAACTTTTAAAACTTTTTTTTCTATCCTGGATACTTGTACTTGACTTATCCCTAACATACCAGCAACTTGTATTTGCGTCTTATCCTTAAAATATCTAAGAATTATTACTTGTCTAGATTTTTTATCTAAATTGCTAAGTACATCTTTAAGTGCTATTTTATCTAAAACTTCATCATCACTATTCTCAGTTTCACTAAGTTTATCAATAAGCATTACCGGTGAACCGTCATCTTGATGAATTACATCATAAAGATACTGTAGGCTATTTGAAGATTCTGTAGCAAGTAATATTTCTTCAACATTTAAGCCTGAATATTTTGATAATTCCTCCAGAGTGGGATCCCTATTTAATTCTTTTGTCAATGCTTCTTTATCATAATGAATTTTTCTTGCAGTGTTTTTTATACTCCTACTTACTTTAATTATTCCATCATCTCTTAAAAATCTCTTTATTTCTCCCATTATCATTGGAACTGCATACGTAGAAAATTTAACCCCGAAATTTGAATCAAAATTGTTTATTGCCTTTATAAGTCCTAAACAACCTATTTGGAAAATGTCATCATATTCATAACCCCTATTCAAAAATCTTTTACTTATGGATGATACAAGTGGTAAATTGTTTGCCACCAATTGGTCAAGGGCTTCCTTATCTCCCTTTTGTGCTTTTCCGATTAAATATAAATTCCCATTGTAATCATGTCCCTCATTTTTTATCAATTCTTTACCCATAGTTTCCAAGTATAAACTCGTATCTCACTCCTCTCATAAAATATTTTCTATTCCAGTGAAGAAAACACTTTTTTCATTCTAATCCTTGTACCAACATTTTCTGAAGATTCTATTTCAACACTGTCCATGAATGTTTCCATTACAGTAAATCCCATCCCTGATCTTTCAAGATCTGGCCTAGAAGTATATAATGGTTCCCTTGCTTTTTTGATATCACTAATGCCACAGCCTTCATCCATAACGGAGATGCTTATTTCATTTTTGTTTAATATGCTTTCAATTATGACTTTTCCTTCCTTATTATCTCCATATCCATGTATAATGGCATTTGTAACTGCTTCAGATACCGCAGTCTTAACATCAGATATTTCTTCCAATGTTGGATCTAACTGTGATGCAAAAGCAGCCACTGCAACTCTTGCAAAACTTTCATTTTGAGATCTGCTCGAGAACTCAATTTTCATCATATTTTCACTCATTTTTATCCCCCCAAAACCAATCCTTAAATTATACTAAGTGCTTCTTCTAAAGTTTTATAAGATTTTACAATTTTAAATAGTCCTGATAGCTGAAATATCCTCTCAACTGACCCCTTAGCATTAGCTATACATATTGTACCCTTTTTCATGGAAAGCTTTTTATATCTACCAATTATCACGCCTATTCCAGAGCTGTCCATAAAGTTAACATGATCAAAATTCATAATAACTTTGTTTGTGCTGACCATATCAATTCTGTCATCAATTTTAATTCTAACTTCCTCTGCACTATGATGATCAAGCTCTCCGGTAAGCGTTACAATAAGCTTATCATCTTTACTTTCAAATTCAATATACATTAGTATCCCCCCATGGTATTTACTTAAAAACAGTTATAATTTGTATATTCTATATTATAACTTTATTTCCTCTATTTGTATATTAATTTATTTAATCATTTTAATTCTTCCCTATTATAAATAAATTTATACAAATAGATTATATTTTTTCATATACTGTTTTTTTCTAACATATATAACGCAGAGAAACATAGAAAGCAATTTCAATTTATGAAGAATGTCTGAAATTTATACGATTTGAATAAATCTGTACTTGAACTTTTATTTTTTTCACGTAAAACTAAGTTAAGATGTACTTACCCTAACTTTTAACTTAAATTACTCTTAACTGCATTCTTAATTATCTCTATTTCTTCATCTGTAAAATTAAAAATTTTATATAAATAGTCCTCACTTCTATTCTCATCCATAGTAGGAATGCACAACTTCATAAGATTATTAGGATAATATTCATACAAGTTTTCTCCTAATTTTTTTCCAAAAGTTTTAAAATAGAATTCATAAATTTCACTATTAAGAACATATAAAAGATATTCATATGTAAATGGTGCGCTTTCTTTAAGAATCAATGCATAAACGTCCGCACTAAAAAAACTTCCCTTGTCTAAAGCAAAACGATTGTTTTCTGATTTGTATGGTAAAACAATTTTTGTCCCTTGAAATATATCTTTATTTCTTCCCCATTGTAACTCATACCATTTTCTGATACCATTTTTACACTCTCTCCTATTAAGAAGCTTTTCTTTATATTCACTTATGTGCCTAATTGAATTACAGTATTCATCTTCATTTTCAATGCCATCTGAATAAATTAAATACTTATCCTTTTGAACCACTCCATATTTACTAATATAACTGCTCTTTATCCATGGTCTTAAAAGATCAGTTTCAATATTTTCTAGTCTTACCGTTTCACTGTCAACAATAAATGCCTTGTCGCAGCCAGTTATAATTCCTTGAAAGCTATCACATATATTTGACAAACTAGTAAAACTATTTTTTTCGATTTTGTTTATTATGTCCCTTTCCCTTTGGTTTCTGAGTATCCAACCATTATTGTTTAAAAGATTTTTCTTAATATAAAAACTGTTGTATTCTTTTCCCTGTTCCATAAATAGGGATTTATAGAAATCATATTTATTTTTTCCTTTAGTAACCTTTGGTTTTATTACTTCTATTTCTTTGTCAACGTTTTGCTCATTTTTTAAAAAGATTATAACTGGGTCTATTCCTGCACCTTTAAAAGGTCTTATACCATAAAAATCCACTATTTTTTCAATAGAACACAACTCTTTTAAAATTTTTCTAAGTACCTCCCCGCTTGGAGATTCAAGAAAATATCTTGAGGTTATGAATGAAAGTTTGCCACCTTTTACCAAATTGAGGAGTGATTTTTGAAAAAAGCAGTATGAAATATCACCTTTGTCCTTATATATTTCTTTATACATATTTTTTAGTTTAACACTGTAATCCCTATCCACTGATTTATGTCCCACATATGGTGGATTACTTATATATATATCAAATTTATTTTCAAGCGTCTCTATAAGAAAATCTTTTTTAATAAAATTGCATGAATTTACGTGATCACTTATAACATATAGATCAATCTGCAAAATTTTTAATGCATTCTCATCTATATCAAATCCATATAAATTATTATTAATAATGTGAGCAGAAATATCTTTTTTTATTAAATTAATATTATTTTCCAAATTTATTTTTTCTAAATTTTCGTTATATATTTTATATAGAATCCCAAAACATGAAATTAACATATTTCCTGAACCGCAGGCAGGATCTACTATTTTAATAAATGGATTTTTAATTATGTCTTCTTTAGTCACTGTATTTTTTATAATATAATCAGCTATCTCACACGGAGTATAAACTACTCCATTTTCTTTATTTAATTTAACAAGCTCATAATAAAAAATAGAAAATAATTCATCCTGTGCCATTTTCATTTTATTTTTATAGCTTTCAATACCTATTTTTTTATAGATACCATCTATTGGTGCCAATATTAAGTTATATATTTCGTCAATTTGTTCCATAAAACTGTCTATCATTTCAAAAAACCCCATCGTATATTTATAGAAACTATGTACAAAATATTATAGACTATAATAACAGTTTATACAACTTTATAGAATTTTATTGGGAAGGAGACATCACATATGAAAAAATTAATAATCCCTTTAAGTATAGTTTTAGCATTAACTTCAACTGGATATTGTAACGGAAATGAACTTCCTCATTTAGGCTTTCCTAAAAGCTCTTACTCATTTTATAATAGCACCGATATAAATACTAAAGAGCATAGCTGGTATTTTCTTCCTGAAAAAGATGAAGTTCCTTCCAGAGCTGAGACCAGTAGCATAGAACTATTAAAGAAATATAATGGTTATTATTTAGGTGATACAAAACATAAGTATATATATCTTACCTTTGATGAAGGTTATGAAAATGGATACACTGGCAAGATGTTAGATGTATTGAAATCAAATAATGTAAAGGCCGCTTTTTTTGTCACTGTACCCTATATAAAATCTAATGCTGCTTTAGTAAAACGTATGGCTTCTGAAGGTAATTTAGTCTGTAATCATTCAAACACACACCCATCTATGGCTAAAATAACTGATGAGAAAAAATTTGCCTTAGAACTTAAATCCACTGAAGAAGCCTATAAGGAAGCTACAGGTTATGAAATGAGCAAGTTTTTCAGGCCACCTATGGGAAAATACAGTGAACTTTCCTTGCATTACACTGATAAACTTGGTTATAAAACTGTATTTTGGAGTCTAGCTTACAGAGATTGGCTAAAAGATGATCAGCCTAATCCTGAAAGAGCAAAAAATTTACTTCTTAAAAGAACACATCCAGGTGGCATATATCTTTTGCATGCAGTTTCAAAGACAAATGCAGTAATACTTGATTCATTAATCAAGGAATGGAAATCAAAAGGTTATGAATTTAAGACACTTAATGACTTGCATTAATACTTGTGAAAATTTTTTAAGACTCCTCACTCTCTTGTAATAGTGTTAAAAAGATAATATAATTATTTTAATACTATTTTCATTGAATGAAGGGAGCACAAAATGATAAGAGATGCAACGGATAAAGATTTGATTGATATTTTGGATATATATAATGATGCAATATTAAATACAACTGCAATTTACGACTATAAGCCTCACACATTAGAAGAAAGGAAGGAATGGTATAAAAATAAAAAAGATGCTGGATATCCACTTTTAGTTTTCGAGGCGGACAATAAGGCTGTTGCATTTGCCACTTTTGGTCCTTTTAGATCATGGCCTGCCTATAAATACTCCATAGAACATTCCGTGTATGTCCATAAAGACTATAGAAAAAATGGCATTGGAGAAATGCTAACTAAGGAGCTAATTAAAATTGCCAGTGACATGGGCTATGCTATAATTGTTGCAGGCATAGATGCCGATAATAAGAAAAGTATAAAACTCCATGAAAAGTTAGGTTTTAAATGCTCAGGTACTATAACCAAGGCAGGCTATAAATTTGGTAAATGGCTTGACCTTACCTTTTTTCAGCTAGAATTAATTGGACCATCAAACCCTATAGAGGAATAAGTGTTTTGTTACAACTTGAAAGGTACAAGCTTGAAATGTTAAGTAAGTTAACTTGCTTATTAATTGAAGCTTGTACCTTATCATTTGTGACTCTATATGTCTTGGTATACCTTTTTCAAAATCATATTTTTTCTTTTCTCACTATGCATTAACAATTTAGTGGACGTGAATTTAAATTCATTTTTCAAATTTTCATCCTTAATCCCTGATAGGTTTATGCTTATGTTCAAAACTGCAGTTTCTATTACTGAGTGATTAAATATAGCAGCAACACCTGCATCTGACATTACATTTTTATTCCCATATTTACAAGCCACATCAATCATTTCATATAGTCGAGTTGCTTTTTTTGCAAGTTCCATTGGTACACTAGCTGCAAGCTTATAACCTTGTTGTATCTTTTCGCTTCTGGCTATTTTTTCTTCTTCAGTTACTTTAGACAGTTTGTAGGCTGCAATTATTTTCGAGAAAGCTTCAGCATCCTTGTCTATAAACGTAAGAAACTCTTCTTTTACATTTTTCACTTCATTAAGGCTCTCTAATATATGAGTTTTTGTCATTTCATCATATTCCTCAAAAATCTTTTTTCCTGTAGTAAGATTAAAAACCATAGCGGTAAGAGAAGCAGCTAGGGCCGCACTTAGAGCTGCTACCCCGCCTCCACCTGGTACTGGCTTTTCACTAGAAAGAACATCTGTGAACTCAGTTATAGTCATATTTTCAAACATTTTATGCACTCTCTTTCGTATAAGTCATTTTCAAAAAAATATCTAATCCATACACTCTAGCTTATTTTCATTAAAATATCTTATAATGTATTTCTATTAGATAATATTTTATCACAGGTACATATTTATTTAAAGTAAAAACCTATAAAAATTATAATTTTCATAGGTTTTTGCTTTAAACATATCATATATGGTAATTTACTTTTATTTACTTGTTGAACTATCAGTGTAGGCTTTTAAATCATATAATTGCTGAGATGAATTCATGCCTCCTTGCTCACTTGAAGTTTTAGTTTTTGAATCAGAACTACTTGCTTTGGTGGTTGTTGTATTAACAGTACCACTAGTTATATTACTACTTGTCTTACTAGCATCACTATATAAACTTGATGACACCAGTTTCCCAGTTTTTTTAACCCAAGTCATAATATCTGAGCTAGAAGTTCCTCCACCCATTCCGCCAGCCATTACATATCTTATTTCTCCACTTTTAACCATCTGTTTAAACTGGGCCAGAGTAACTATTTTATCACTCCCTAAAAATCCACCAAGAGACATTACAGGCTCTCCAGTGCTAATTATTATATCTGCTGCAGAACTTGATGAATTAACTACTAGTAGATATTTTTGACTAGCTGATTTATTTTTCTCAAGTAAACTTATAAGTTTTGTGCTACTGCTACTATCACTACTACCCATTCCACCACTTTGAGTTCCAGAAAGTAATTCTAGTCCAGCTGCTGGGAAAGAGCTGCTAAGTTTTGTAAATAGCACCGCAGATGAACCAACAAGTGGTGTTATTGTCATTCCAACTAATGCCAAGCTTATTAAAATTTTCCTAAGTTTTAGCGCTGGATCTATTCCTTGTTCCCCCTCTGTTTTCTTCCTAATATTTAACGCCCCAAGTATTATAGAAGATATTACACATAACAATGCTACTAAAACAATCAATACTTTGATTATATTTGAATAACTAATGAAATAATAAAGCATCAATAAATGTGTGGCTCCGGTTAACAATAATGCCACTGGTAATAGCCATGCTTTCCGTGTACCTTCTTTATATAATTCCCATAATGCTACAATTCCAATTCCGGCTAGTGCTGCTGTTGGTGGTGCAAGCATTGTTAAATAATATGAATGAAATGTTCCAGTGTTGAAACTAAAGTATAAAAATTCTGGTGAAAACCAAGCAAACCACATTACAATAGATTGTTTTCTCTTATTATTTAATAAAAATCTTAGTTTTTCCTTTATAAATACTGCAATAAATCCAAAAATCGCTAATGGAATAAACCAAACTATTTGATCCGAAAGTATGCTTTTCAAAAATAATCTTGTTAGTCCTGAGGTAATCTCCCCACCAAATGTACCTTGAAGTTGCGATGAACTACTGCCACTGCCACCTTGCATTCCATTTGGCATAGTACCACTGGGCTTTGGTACGCCACTTGGCATAGTGCCACTTGGCGCTGTGCCACCACCTTGCATTCCACTTGGAGCTTTGCCGCCACTTGGCATTCCACTTGGAGCTTTGCCACCACTTGGCATTCCGCTTGGCATAGTACCGCCACCGCCGCCGGCAGTTTTAGATGAACTACTTAATGAAAATCTTTCACTTCCATTATGTCCAACTATAAGCTCTGTAACTGTGTTGTTTGTACTGCTATCTACATATGGTCTACTTGATGCAGGTACTGCATCAACAATTAGTGCCCAAGAAAAAGAAACTCCTAGTAGAATCACTGTGCAAATAAGAAGATGTGCTATTCTCTTTTTTAAGGATATAGCATTTGAAAGCAAATATGTTAAGTACAAAGCTGGAATTACTAAATATGCTTCGGTCATCTTAACATTAAAGCCAAGTCCTACAAATACCATACTTAATATTAGATATTTAAGTTTACCTTTTTCTGCTGCAATTAAAAGTGCCCAGCAAGCAAGTAATAAAAATAATATAAGTATATTATCTATGGTATTATTTCTACTTACTGCCACAAAAACTGGTGTTATTGCAAGAAATAATGCTGAAAGAAGCCCTGCTACGCTGCCAAATGATTTTTTAACTAAATGATGTACTAATATAACGGAAATTACCCCCGCTAGTGCTGATGGTAAAAGTATACTTACACCACTAAAGCCAAATATTTTAGCTGAAATTGCTTGTAGCCAAAATCCTAAAGGTGGCTTATCTATTGTTACAAATCCTGCTGGATCAAAAGATACAAAGAATAAATTTTTCCAGCTTAAAGTCATACTTTTTACAGCTGCTGCATAATAAGCATTTCCATATCCCTCTATACTTAAATTTCCAAAATTTAATATTGCAGATAATACTACAATAATGCCTAGCGCAATATTGTTTTTTGTAAATTTTATTTTCTTCATTTTACCACTCTCCCAGTTTCTTACTCTAAATAATATATTAATTATTTTCTTACCCATTTATAAAGTATATCAACTGTTTATGGCACAAATATCAAATCATCATGTGAACTTTATGTGATTTATAAAGTTCACATAATGATTTGATGATACCTTACCTAATCACTAATGATAAAGTCTTTACTTTTTTTCAATGTTAGATCAATTCCCACTTTAGCAAGATAAGCAAAACCTAATACATTCAAAAGTGATGTTAATATTAATACAGGAGTATAACCAATTACATTTACTCCGCTAAGAACGTCCTGTGTATTAACATATATTGTTAAAGTAAACATTGCTGATAAAAATAACAATCTCCTATCCTTGGAATATATATAGGCTAAAATAGATATAGCAACTGCTGTAAACATATATCTTTCATGCATTCCTACTGAAAAATTAAATACTCCAACTATTTCAACTAATGTAGCTATAAAAATAGCTGATTTGTCCTTACCTTTGATATATATATATCCTGAGAAAATTGTAACTAATACTATTGCAATCATGCCCCAAGTATGATAATCAAAAATAAAAAAAGTTGAAAAATAATTAGTACGATTTGCTCCAATCAAGCTATAAAAGTTAAATGCATTATCTGAAGCATATGGATATTCAGATGCCTCGCTAATATACAACTTAAAAATCCACATAATACCTTGGGTCATAGAAAATGGAATTATTACTATAAGTCCAGTTATTATTCCTGTTATAACAGACTTCAAAATAGTTTTTATATCATTGCCTTTGATATATGCAAATAACAATATTGGTAAAAATATTATTCCTTGTGGTTTCATAAATACTGCTAAAGCAAAAAATATAGTTGAAAATATAATCTTATCTTCTGATAGGAAAAATAACGCCAGCATGATTAGTAATGTAAAAAACGAGTCAACCTGACCCCAAATTGTTGAATTAATTAGTATTGCAGGATTAAAAATATAAGCCGCTGCTAAAATAATACCAATTTCTTTTGAAACACGAGTTTTAGATGTTTTATAAATCAAATATCCGGATAAAACATCTGTTATTATAGATGGTAATTTAAGAAGCAAAGGATAATAGTTGCCAAGTATAGATATTTTAGAAATTTTACCGATTATATATAATACATATAAATATAAAGGTGGATAATCTACCGATGTTTTATTTTCATATACTTTTAGGAGATTACTCGATACAGTATTAGCCCAACCCCTAAATGTACTTATATCAAATGACTGTCCATCAATTATTAGGGCTGATGCTGTACGTAATAAAAAGCCTATTACTAATATTCCAATTATAAGCACATGGATATTTTCTTTGCTTATTTTGATTTTCTTGTATACTATCAATAATAATGCGCTTATAAATATAATAAAAAACATTACGGTATAAGCTATAAATGATGGCAAATATTTAGTACTAGAACTTGATGATGAATTCATGGTTCCCATCCCAGCTCCGGGTTGTCCACTTTGTTGTGGTATATTTCCTTTATTTGATGGTGCCTTATTAGTGTTAGGTGTTTTTGGCTTTTGTAAATTAGATGTGTCGCCCCTACTAGCTTGAATGCTACCAGGTGGTCCCTGCTGCTGTCCCATTGATTGTGTATTTGAATTTGAGGCACTGTTATAATTGTATATCATGTACACAGACAAGACTAATAGTATAGACGAAATAACTACTATAATTACTTTTACCATGTTTTTCTTCAAAATATTCATTTATGATTACCTCCTACTTACTTTGTTATTTCTTTGATGATGCCTTATTACTAATTATAAACATAAATTGTTGTTTTAATATGAAAGTTTCATGTGAATACTATGTGATGTGATGATAAAAAAGCTAGTATGAATTTAATAAGGATTCATACTAGCTTTTTATTATCATATCATAAGTTTTTCCACTATTTCAGTTGCTTTGAGATTTTTAGTTTTTTAACTAAGTACCTTTTCTTTTTTCCTACTATATGGAATATTCCAAGTATTTAAAAATACATGTTCATTCACATTTTTAATTGGATTATGTGGTTTCTCCTCTTGAATTTCACCTACTGGTGTAAGTGCTACCACTTTAAAATTAAAAGGTATTGATAGATATTGCCTTATCTTATCCTCATCAAAAGATGCTATCCAACAAGTACCATAACCTTCACTTGCCGCTGCCAATACAAAATGTTCCAATGCAATAGCACTATCCACTAGATAAAGAGGTTTACCATCTACATTTCCTGAATCCTCAGGTTCACCTACTACAATAGAAAGTATAGGGGCATCTTTTATAGCTTGCATTGCCTCATCTGAACTGTTTTTAATACACTCCGAAATTTTTTCTTTTTTATAGCTATCATCTACTATGATAAATTTATAGGAAGTTTTATTCTTCCATGAGGGTGCAAGCATTGCCGTATTTATTATTCTACCTAGTTTTTCTTCACAAATTTTGGTGTTTTTAAACTTTTTTACGCTTTTTCTCTTATTTATAACATCATAAAAATCCATATAATCACACTCCATTACTTTAATTATTTAAGAGTATTATGTGTAATTACTTTACAAATATTCTATTTCAAAAATGATTTTATGGCTTCCACATCAATTTCCTTTTTATTTGCCGTAAAACCATAAAATATATTTTTCAGCAGTGTAGATGGTTCATGCCTTATTATAATTCTTCCCATTGCTTCAATAAAAATATATATAGAAAATACTGATTTTTCAAAAGCATTCGCATTTCTTCTCATAAATATCACCCTATTTCTATTTAAAAAATAGTAGCTTAGTCCATCATACTTAGATATTGTAGATGAACCTTTGTGATATATTCTACTTCCATACACACATAAAAGTTTATATCCTGCCCTAGTTGCTTTTAAGCAAAACTCTGTTTCCTCGAAAAAAAGGAAATAATTTTCTGGAATGATACCAATGCTATTAAATACATTTTTTTTTGCTACAAAACACGCTCCTCCAAGGTAAGCAACTTCAGTATTCTCCGGTTTTATTTCATTGTATTTGGCTCCCTTAAACCTACCTTGAGTAAGTCCAGTATATAAGTTAATGTTTGCTCCCATAGCTTGTATTACATTTCTATCACTATATTTACAAATACAAGGTCCTGCAATTCCAACCTCTGGATCGCATTTCATAACATCAATTATTTTGCTTAAGAAGTCATATTCCACAACCACGTCATTGTTTAATACACATACATATTCAGCGCAATTATCCAATGCATACTTTATAGCAAGATTATTGCCATTTGCATAACCTATGTTCCTATCTGTACTTAGAATTTTATATCCTGGAAATTCAATTTTTAACTTTTTAAATGAATCGTCATTTGAGCAGTTATCCACCACCACAATTTCATAATTATCATAGTCTATACTCTTTAAACTTTGTAAACATTCCTTTGTATCTAGAAATGATTTAAAATTAAGTATTACAATAAAAACCTTTGGACTCGTCATATTAATTATTTCCTTTTAATTTATTTATTCTATATTCTAATTTTTTTACTATTGTATCCCAATTATATTCTTCCTTGCAGAGTTTTTCAGTCACCTGTGAAAATGTTTTGAGATTTTCACTGAGTATAAGTTTTGAAAGCCCCTCAGCTAAGGCCTTCTCATCACCTACATTAACAGTTATTCCGTTTTCCAATGCGGTGAGTTCCTCAGCTATACCAACTCTAGTTGATAGTATAACATCACCACAAGAAGCAGCTTCGATTAATGCAATTCCTACGCTTTCAAAACTGGAAGTTAAACAAAATATTTTAGCATTTTTATATTCCATGTATAGTTCTTCCCTATTATAAATAGGGCCTTTAAAAATCACATTGCCCTTGATACCTTTGTTTTTATTATAAAAATCATCTATTGTATTTTGAAAATTTTCCTCTACAGGTCCTATGAATACGACCTTCCAATGTGCTCTTACTTTTTCGTCCAAAGAGGCAAAAGCTTTTAAAAGTAAGTCTGAAACCTTTTCTGGACTCCCAATTCTACCAACGCTTAATATTGTATTCTCCCTAGTTGAAAAGTCTGATTTTTCATTAAAACATTTCATTTCATAATCTATACCATTAGGCACATTTAAAAGCTTTGAGCTATGTTTATTTAGTAATGCTTTAAGATTTTCATATATTTTTTTCTGTTCTACCCCTATAATATCTACCCTACTTAAAAAAAAGTTAAAAAATAGTCTTTCAATAAAACCCATAGCTTTTATTTTACCCAAAATTGCCTCTGTACAATCTAGTTTAAGGAATATAGTTCCTTTTTTATTAAACAGTTTATAAATAGCTGCATAGACAACAGAATTAAAGGTCATATGGAATATTTGAAGCACATCAATTTTTACTGCATTATTTCTAAGATATAAAAATACATTTAAAAAATGCCCATGCTTTTTATCTATAAATTCTTGTTTCAATCCCTTTACCTCATTATTTAAATATTCATATTCTCCATTGTTATATGATGCTACGAAAGCATCATATTCATAAAGTTTATGTAGCTTATATGCAATCATACCTACATCCTTTATGAGATGAACATTTTCTGCATTAGGGTATAACACACAATATCTCATTCTTGTAATCACCCCTTTCTAAGTAAAGATTTAATTTCACCCATAGTTATATACTTTGTAATAAAAATAAAGAGACAATACATAGCTGCGCTGATAACAATATTCATAATAATATTAATATTGTTGTATTTAAGCAAAAGAGTTATTGCCGCCATCAATAAACCAGGAAATAATGCTCTCACTATGTTTTTCATATTTGGTACTACTATTATCTCTTTTGTATATTGCTTCATCATAACAAAATTAATAATTTCAGATGCTAATGTTATTATAGCTGCAATGTTCATTCCATATTTAGGTGTCAATACTAAATTCAGTCCAAGATTTACTATGGCTGATACTGCCACTGCCTTTACATATTTTCTTTCTAAGTTAAAAGCATTTAAACCATAGCCATATAATTCTCTGAAAAAGAGAATCACAACATAAACTAATAATATAGAAAAAGAAATATATGCACTAACATATGTTTTATCATACAATAATATAATTAATTGTTTTGAAAGAATTATTCCTCCAAGTGCCACAGGTATTATGAATGCAGCTAATATTTTTGAAGTCTTATCCATAAGTTCACAAAGTTTTTCCTTAGAATTTTCATGAAAATAACTTATCATTACAGGAAAAATAGGAATGAATATCATGCCAACCACATTTATAAGAAAAAATATTATATTATATCCTGATGCATAAATTCCTGCCTCTGCACTTCCTCTAGAAAAATAAATCACAACTCTATCCACGTTTCCATTTATCATAGCTAGTAGTCCCGAAATTACAAATGGAAGTCCAAAATTTACATATCCCAGCATTGTTATTTTATTTAATCTTACCTTAACATTTAACCTCTCTTTAAAGAAATATCCATAGAACTGAAACATAACTCCTATTATCAGTGCTAAAGCCGTAAATAATGGTACATAATATAGTTGAGTTTTTTCCTTTAAGAATATGTATACTAACACAAATGGAACTCCACTCTTTAAAACATTATATACAGAATTATACTCCATCTTTTGTAAACCACTATATACCCAATCAATACTCATAGCCATTGGGAGTAACGTTAATCCATATAGTGCTAATAGTATTGCTAGCACACCATCATGATTAAATTTCCATATACAGAGTGCAACCACTGCGATTAATACAAAGCTAATAATAAAAAGAATAATTCTAAATAAAAGAATATCCCCAACTACGGTTTTTATTCGGTTTTTATCCTTTGCTATCTCACGAGTTCCATAAGTCTGTAATCCAAAAAGTACAAATAACGTAAAATAGGTTATTATGGATTGAACCGTCGTTAATTCACCAAAGGCTGTTTCACCCAATCGCTTACCACAAAAACTAGTTGTAAGAAATGCCAGAAATTGAGCTAAAATACTTGAACTAATTACAACTATAGCATTTTTTGCCACTTTATTCATCTGAATACCATCCTTAAATCCTTTTTAAAAGACTCGTACTTTTAAAGTACGAGTCTAAATATATTAGTTATGCATCAAGATCTGCAAGATACTCTTTTAATGCTTCTTTCCAATCTCTTGTAATATCACCTGTAGTTAATTCCAGCATATAATTTCTAAGCACAGAATATTTTGGTCTTTTTGCAGCGGTTGGGAATTCTTCAGAAGTACATGGAGTAACTTTAATATTTATGTTTCTAATTGCAAATATCTCTAAAGCAAAGTCATACCAAGAACAAACACCCTTACACGTACAATGGAACAAACCATAATTTTTTTCCCTAACAAGCTTAATAATAACTCTTGCCAGATCCACAGTGCTTGTTGGTGTACCAATTTGATCATTTACAACTTTAAGTTCATCATGGTCTTTACTAAGTTTTAACATTGTTTTTACAAAATTGCCACCATCACCATAAAGCCATGCGGTTCTGACTATGTAATGTTTTGGATTTAATGCTCTAACTAATTTTTCGCCTTCAAGTTTAGTACTTCCATAGACTGATTTTGGGTTTGGTTTATCAAACTCCGTAAGGTTTTTATCAACTTCCCCATCAAAAACATAATCTGTAGAAATTTGAACTATTTCTGCACCTATTGAAAATGCAGCGGACGCTAAATTCTTAGGTCCAATAGTATTTATTTTTGTAGCCAAATCTAGTTGTGATTCACATTTATCAACCTGAGTATGTGCCGCACAATTTATTATAACATCTGGTTTATTTTCACTTACATATTTGTTTACTGCTAATACATCTGTTATATCAAGATCCGTAACATCCGTTAGTAAAAGTTCCACATCTGTTTTACCATATTGTTTTTGAATCTCTCTTCCAAGCTGTCCGTTTGCTCCTGTTATTAAAATTTTCATTGTTATCAACTCCTAAATATATTATATACTATTTTTCTTTTTTACTGAAAGTAACTTTTAATAAAAATTTAGGGATAACCCCTAATCTTTTTATTCTAAATGGCTCCTTTGAAACTCTATATAACCATTCTAGTCCCATATTTATCATCCACCTTGGAGCTCTTTTAAGCTTTCCTGATATAACATCAAAACTGCCCCCAAGTCCCATATATATGCTAGCAGGCAAACTATTCATATACTGATTGATAAACCTTTCCTGTTTGGGAGATCCCATGGCTACAAACAACACATGGGGACTAGATTCTTTTATGTCGTTCAATATTTCTTCACAATTTTTAATATCAAAATAGCCATCATGACTGCCTACAATAATTAATCCACTATACTTCTTTTTCAAGTTTTCCATGCATTTATCTAGCATTTCCTGCTTTGCACCTAAAAAATATATTCCCTTTTTCTCATCCCTGCAGTATTTTACTATTGCTTCCATAACTTCAATACCTGCGATTTTCTCTTTTACTGGCGCCTTTGCTATTTTAGATGCTATAACAACTCCTATTCCATCTGGAATTATAACGGAGTTTTTTTCTGTGCAACCTTTAAAAAGTGAATTATCATTCATTCCATTGTACAATACTTCAGGATTTCCTGAAATTATATGAATTTTATTAAAACCTTTTATGTACTTAATAAATTCATTTTTACTCTCATTATATATATCATATTTTAATACTCTTGAAAACATATATTCCCCCTAGTATGTATTAGTACGCTCTCTATAAAGTAATGCATCAGCGCAGGCTAAAAATATCCAAAAATATGCTACCACTTCAGGAACGGTAAATAAACTTTCTAACAAATTCATAAAGAAAAATCCAATCATAGAGGCGAAAAATCCAATATAGAACAATTTTAGGTCTTTATCCTCTATATTTTTAATCACACTTTTAACCTTTATTATAGCACCTAATATTATCGCAATAAAAGAAATACCTCCAACTACTCCAAGTTCCGACTCAATCTTTAAATATGCGTTATGACTAGGATAATGGGAATAATTTAAATAGCGAAGATATTTGTATTTTGCCACATAGGTGTCATATAATTCTGTGAAATTTCCGTTTCCAACCCCAAGCAAAGGATGTTCTTGTATCATCTTTAATGCTGTTTTCCAAATATGTATTCTACCCGCATCTATTGAGCCCTTTCCAATTTGAAACAATCTAGTATTTACCATGGGAATAGCAAATGCAATTCCTACAATTCCACCTAGCCCTATTAAAAAATACCAACTATATATGACTGCTAATATTACAGCACCAACAGCTAAAGCTAAATATGAATTTCTAGAACCTGTAAAGCTTATATTACAAAGTGTCATTACAAATATTATAGTGAATATACTTTTTGAAATTATATTTTTCCCTTTTACTATCATCATAAGCACAGGAAAAGCTCCAATAAGCAAAAATGCAGCAAAAGTGTTTGGATTATCAAAAGTAGCATTGGTTCTTAAAATATTTGTGCCCGGAACAGCGTATCCAGATAAAAGTGCAAAACCTGTAATTTTTTGAAAAATACCATAAATATTTATCACTGTAAACGTGAATAAATAAGAATTTATAATCCCTTTCACCTGATTGTTATCCATATTATACTTTATTATAATATATAATAACACATAGGATAAAAATCTGGCACTTTCAGTTATAGCAATCATCCTATATGATGCATAGAAAATAGATATTACCATAATCCCCAAAAGTGCAAGCATTGAAATACCTAAAAAGTCTGTTGAAAAATCTTTCAAATTACCTATGAAACCTCGCCAGTTTTTCACTGCTGAAATGAAAAATATTAATATTAATAATGCTAATAAACTTATTCCAAATGGTGGTATTTCGTGAATTTTAGGAATTATATTAAGTTTTAAACCATTAGGTATAATTGGTATAAGTATAACATAAGCACATAATATGTAATAAATTAATTTATTTTTAATCCTCAAACTTATCACCTCTTAACAACTTATTTTTTTAGTACCTATTTCTGGCTATAGCACTTTTATTTGTGGCCATTTTTATGGTATCTAAGTATATTTTTTTGTTATCCATAATGGTTTTTGATGGTTTGAAAATCCGTAAAAAAGTTAGTCCTAACACTCTAAAACCAAGAGCAATAACTAAATTTATCCTCACCTGTAATTCCTTTGCCCTACCATAATTTTTTCTGTAGTATAATATCATGCTTCTGTATCTTTCATAAAAGGTCATAGCACTTAATTTTTCACTACTTTGTCCAATAAGATGAATTATCTGTGCATGAGGATAATAGACTCTACTCCAACCAGCAATAGAAGCCTTAAGACAATAATCTATCTCTTCATAATACATAAAATACCTTTCATCTAGCATTCCAATATCCTCAATAGTCTGCCTTCTTAATAATAACGCAGCACCAACTAATACTTGTACTTCTTCAGGTTCTTCTATACTTTGATAATTTTTCATATATTGCTCCACATCTTTTGATCCAAAGATTCCCCCAAATTTAACAAAGAAACTCTTAACCAAAGGAATTTTAAGTACATTTTTCAATTTATACATGTGATAAACTTCCCTCTTAAATGTAGGAAATCCCGAGATGGATGTTTGGTGAGTCAAATCTTTATTTAAAAGTTTTGGTCCAAGCATACCTATGTTTTCTTTTTCATCCATGTACCCTATCATTTTTTCCATGGCATCTTTCAAAATAATAGTATCACTATTAAGTAAAAATACATATCTTCCAACGCTTTTCTTTATACCTAAATTGTTTGCATATGCAAATCCTCCATTTACTTTACTCAAAATTAGCTTTACGTCTTTAAAGTCATTTTCAAGCATTTCAATGCTATCATCACTTGATGCGTTATCCACAACTATTATTTCAAAAGAAATGCCTTTAGTATTATCATATATGGATTCAATACAGGCTTTTATAAGATCCTTTGTATTGTAATTTACAATTATTATTGAAATGTCAATCATTTTTTCCTCCAATAAAGTCAAATTCTAACCTTTTGTTCCCACTCTACCATTTGGCACCAACTTGTTTTTTATTATAGCAACTATACCTAGAAGAACTATTCCTACATAAACTATCCAGTCAAATAAAAATATACTTTCACCTTTATTATACTTATTATAAAATATAATCATTGCCCTATAGAATTCATAGGTTGCTTTTGTTCCAAGTTTTTTACTACTTTGCCCTTTATAATGAATTATTGTGCCAACTGGACAATATCTCACAATATAGCCTTGTTTTTTTGTTCTCATACACCAATCCATCTCTTCTCCATACATAAAAAATGTCTCATCAAGCGGACCAATTTTATCAATTACTTCTCTTTTTATCATTAAAAAACATCCAGATACAGAGTCCACGTCTAAAAATTCATCTTCTGGCGCATTAGTCAGATTATACCTAGTTAAATTCTTGTTATTTTTGAATAATCTACTAATTCCAAAGAGTTTAAAAAAAGCATCCTTAGGCCTTGGTGCCATACGTCTGCATGCAAGTTGAAGGGTTCCATCTAGATTCAAAACTTTACAACCAACAACACCTAGTTTTTTGTCACCCATAAGACATTCATAAGTTTTACATATTACGTTTTCATTTATTAATGTGTCTGCATTGAGTAGTAAAACAGCAGTTCCTTTAGCTATTTTTATAGCCTGGTTATTGGCTGATGCAAATCCTTTATTATCTTTATTCTCAATAAGCGTAAAATTTGATTTATGTAAAAATTTTTCCTTTAGCATCTCACAGCTTCCATCAGAAGAATTGTTATCTACAATTATAATTTCATAATTTAATTCTTTTGTATTTTCATATACTGAATACAAACAATCTTTTAAAAGATCTTTTGCATTCCAATTTACTATTATTATACTTAAGTTTATCTCCACCATTACATACTCCTGTTTACTTGATTTTAATCACTATTTATATTAACATTTACAATTATAATAGTCAAACATTTATGCATTAAATTCTTTTGGGTGGAGAAATCATAATATTTAATGTTAATAAAAAGAGATCATAAATTATCTCTATAATCTCTTTTTATTAACATTTGTTCTTATAAAATTATTTCATTTTTGAATTTTATGTTTTTGAAATATTTTAATATTTTGTTATTTATATTATACAAACATATGGCTATTATACCAATGATTACACAAGTAATTATAAATACACAGAACACTTCACTAAGTGATAATATTTTAGGATTCTTTAACATAATTTTTCTTAATATAGGAAAACATAAATAAATTAAAATCATACATCCTAAAAACAACTCTCCTAGTATGTAATACTTAGGTATTACATACTAGCTATCCATCCATTCCCAAAAAACTTAAAGCAAAAGTCCATTTTGGTGCTGAATGTTGGATAGATTTATTAATGTAAAATATATCTGAGAATGCACACCCATAGGCTATATAAAACATTGGGTATATTTTTATAAATCTTTTTTTAAAATAGTCTATTAAAGAAAATTCTTGTTCATAAACATACATTAAAGTTAACTAAGCTTACTTTTAATTAGCTGAAAATGTTAAAATCGGTTAATATTTACGAACCGAAATTTGTGAAAATTTAAATTTTTAATATTCTTTCAATGTTACAACAATTTTAAGCCATAAAATCTAAGCAATAATTCAGATATAGAACATAGCAACGAAATAAACATGCTAATAGCATTATAACAAACGTCTTTATATAATACTTTGAGTTCTTAAATTTACTCTTTAGAATAATGAAGAACAGAAAACAAAAAACAAAATATTTTTTTTAAATGGTAATAATTTTATTGAACAAAACACTATTACCATCCAAAATATCAAATTCATAATTTTCCTGTGGACACCTGATAAGCTCTATAAAAATCAATAATGTTGCAAAGGCTAATGCAAACAATAAAAAAAAGTATTCAATTTTAATATGTACTTTATTCTTATCAAATTTTATCATACATTCCAACTCTTTCTTAAACAATTAATTTTTCTTGAATTTTTCAATTTCAAGTTTAATTATTCCAATTTCTTGTGATAGTATCTTTACCTTCTGTTGACTCTGTGAAACCGCTATACTCAAGGTGAAAATAATATTCAAAATTAAAAATAGTATTAACAAGAACAATGTATTTACAGGTCCTTTTATACCTATTAAATCTGATATATCATATAACAAATTAGGGAAAATGGAAAGCACTATAAATAAAATGCTTGTAATTATCCAAGTTAATGCATATTTATATTCTAATTTTTTTTTCTTTATCATACTTAATATAAAAATCAAAAATATAGTTGACCCAAATAACAGTACAATTTCAAGTTTTGTACTCATATTATCACCCCATTAATCAATATTGGCAGTAGAAATCAATATAGCCATAGTAACTTTAATCATATAATAGATGCTCTTAAAACTACTTATGGAAGATTTCCCACCATCCCTCTCATTCATCACAACAGCAACTTCTTTTATCTTATATTTCTTTTTTCTTAATAAAACCAAGGTTTCAGGTTCAGGATAGTCTTGGGGATAATACTCCACAAAATACTTTATTATATTTCTATCACAAGCTCTAAACCCAGATGTTGGATCGGTGATATTAAAGCCTGTTACAATCTTTATAAGCATAGTAAAATATTTGATTCCAACTCTTCGCATAAAAGTAGATTGAAATCCTTCTTTATCAATAAATCTAGATCCAATACAAAAATTGTTACCGTTTTTCACCTCTTCAACTATATCTTTAATATATTCCGGGTTATGCTGACCATCACCATCTACCTGAACAGCAATATCATAATGATTGTAATAGGCATATTTATACCCGGTCTGAACTGCTCCACCTATTCCAAGATTCACTGGAAGATCTATAACCATAACATTTTTTTCTCTACACTTCACGCTAGTATTATCCTTTGAGCAATCATTTACTACAAGAATATCATAATTATGATTTGTTAATCGAATTTTATCAATCAATTTTTCCAAATTCTTTTCTTCATTGTATGCCGGTATAATAACAAGTACCTTACTCAAATTATCACCTCCTATACATTTTTATTTTCCTAAGTTAATTACAATAACACCAACTAAAACAATTATTACTCCAACACCTTTAAACATAGTTATATTCTCTTTAAATACTAACACTGAAGCTATCAATATTAATATTTGGCTAAGTCCTGTGGTAATAGGCACAATATAACTTAAACTATTACCTTTTAGAATTTTAATCCAAAGCAAAAAGCTTATTATATAAAATAAGAAACCTAAAATCAAAATAACATTTATATCTATACTTAATACATTACTTTTTAAAACAATGCCTGTATTTTGTGAACCCATCTTAATAAAAACAAGTCCCGCTACTGTACAAATTAAATATATAATTATACTTATTGTCATATTTTTTTCTCCCTTAGCATATTATTTGCTAAATTTACTAATTTTATGTAATTTTTCTTTTTATCAAGATATTGATTAGCAAAAATTTTAGAATTATCCTTCATTTGTTTTAAAAGATTTCTATCCGAGTAGAGTGTCTCTATTTTTTCAGCCAACATTTTTACATCACCAGTTTTATAATAAAATCCCATTTTGTGTTTATCAATTAAATTTTGCAATTCTCCCTTTGAACTATTTATTATAGGAAGACCAGCTGTAAAATAATCACTAGTTTTATAACTTATAATTATAACGGGATTTTTTATTGCATTCATTGCTATATCGCACTTGCAGAGGTATGCTATTAGTTTAGCATATTCAATATATCCTGTAATGAAATAATTAACATTTAGGTTTTCTGCTAACCCTTTCAATTTATTTTCATATGGACCAGTACCTAAGAAAAGTATTTTTATGTTATTTATACCCTTTTGCTTCAATTTACTAACTGCTAGTACAATTGTATCTAAATCGTAGTTTTCCGCTAAACTACCCACATAACTAATCCAAAATTCATCTTCTCCCTTAAAAATTTCATCATCATATTTTTCTTGGCATTTTTCTGCGAATTGTAAATCTGAGCCTAGATAAACCATTTCATTAGGAATATTTTCCTTGGTTTCTTTAAGAGCTCGATTTAAATATGTATAATTATGAGATACAATTGCATCCGCACACCTATATGCTTTATTTGAAAGTAATTGCCATGGAAGAACCATTGTTTGTGATAATATCCTAGGTACGCTTGTTATTCCAATAAATGCTTCTGGCCATAAATCTATCACATCCACAATTAACGGAATATTATTTTTTTTACAGAATGATTTACATGCTAGTGTTGCTGTACTAAAAGGCATACTAACATAAATAACATTAGGATAATCTTCTTTTTTTAATTGAAATAAATATTTTTTAATATTTCTTGCGAATATAGCATGGCTTAATATTCTTTTTATTGAAATATTGCCTCTGTATCCCAATTCATGTATAAGTTTTATCTTATAGTCAAACAAAGTTTCATTTATATTTTCATGAAACTTTTTTCCATGATGATTGTAATCTGATGTTACTAATGTAGTTTCAAAGTCGTTGTTTGAAAATGTCCTTGCTACATAGCTTAAACGATCAAATCCGTTGTTTGTCTTTATATCTGCCCAGCTAGCAACAATAAAAATTTTATTCATATATTATCTTACCCCTTATATTAAGTTTAGTCTTAAATTCAATATTATTTTTTCACTTTAACCATTTACCTAATTTTCGAATTTTATTGATAAATAAGATTTTTATGCACATCACCACAATTTATATTATTATTTTATACAATATAAGTCAAGTTATAAATTTTATGATACGATTTTGTTATTTAATGCTTCTACAACTTTCAGCTATTAATATTGTTGATAAAGATAATAATGAGCATTGGGACATATATAAAAGTTAAAAATGTTGACATACGTTATGCATTTTGATACTATTATAAGGTTATTGTTGATTTTATTATTTTTCTCATAGCTTTACATATAATCATAAATTAGTTATACTCATCACCAAAAATTTTAGCATAGCCGATTAACTATTAGGAGTGTTTTTATGCAAAATCTTAGTATCAAAAAATCCTTAACCAAATTTGTTATAGTATTAGCAACTTTATTAATTTGTATTTTCATTGAGATATTTTTCTTTAACGCAAAATATTTCACTATACCCAAAGATGAAAGGGGTTTAATTCAAGTTAATAAAAATGATTTAATTTTACACAATATGAAGCTTGAAGGTGAAAAATTTGTTATTGTTGGTAGCAAACCATATTTTCAAATACCCGGTAATAAATATATCTCCTTTATAAAATTAAATCTTAGTCCATCAACGAATAATTTTGGTATATATTGGGCTAATTCAAAAACTGGTGTAGCAACCACAACTAATATAGGTTTGAAAAATTATGCATTTATAGCTGTAAACGCTAAAGTGAATAATGCTAAATTTTATATAAATGTGGACAAAGTAGTTAAATCCATATCCATTGATTCAGTTGTTATAGATAATAGGTTTACCTTTAATATAATTAGATTCTTGATTATTTTGTCTGTGTTAATTGTGGTCCTATTCTTTATATTCTTCAAACAATTGTCTAAACAAAAGCTTCATATTAATTTTCTTGTTTTAGTATTAACATTAGGTACTATAATTTCATTGTCAATACCACCATATTATGCTTATGACGAAAGAGAGCATTTTATAAAATCTTATCAAACCGCCTCATTTGATCCAGGTTTTTCCCATGGAAAGCCTATAAATTGGGTTTCTAATATTAATGTTTTTTTTAATTTTAATCATTATTATAACGTAGATAATTCGTATAAAGAGAGACTGGAATTCACCAAAACCTTTTTTACAAAAGACTATTCGTCAACTAAGAAGTTTTATACTTCAACTGCACAAACTTACTTATTTGTTCCATATATTCCATCTTCAATTGGTATCTTTCTAGGTAAGCTATTTAAACTGCCATTTATATTAACATTTTACCTTGGTAGATTTTTTTCACTGTTGATATACGCAATTTTAGGATCCTTAATAATTAAAAAAGTAAAGATTGCTAAAAGGTTGATTTTTATGATTCTACTGCTACCAGGTGTTGTGTTCACTGCTGTGTCCTATTCAGTGGACCCATTAACAAATATATTTGCTTTAGCAGCAGTTTCCATATTTATTAATATGTTATGTGCTGAGGATGGTTTCATTAATTATAAAATGATTTTAGGCTTTACAGCCTCCGTTGCCATTACAACAATGTGTAAAGTAACTTATGCACCACTATGCATTTTGATATTTGCTATACCTATTTCTAAATTCAAACATAATAAAAAAATACCTAATTTGCTTATGCGTTTGTCTACATTGATAATTACAGGTTTAATAGCCGCGATTACATATGCATTTGCATCAAGTAATAATATGAATCAATGGGCTATGCCAGGAGTTAACGTTCATGGTCAAATACTTTACATTGTCCACAATTTTCCTACGTTTATACATACTGTTTATAACTTTGTAGCAGGTTCCATTATGAGTTACTTTAGTTATCCCGCTACAGCATTAGCTTATTTTGGCTCCTTAGATCCTATCTGGTTCCTTACCATCTTAATTTCGCTATTTACAATAGCTATTACAGATAATGAATCTGATATTCTAAGTCTTAAAATATCTTCCAAAGTATTTATACTTTTATCTGTAGGCCTTAGTTGGGGACTAGTTATTAGTGCATTGTATTTAACATTTACACCAGTTGGAAGTGCAGATATTTTAGGTGTTCAAGGAAGATACTTTGCCCCTTTATTATTACCATTTTTCTTATTATTCAAAAATGATAAAATATTATATAAATTCAAAGAAGAAAATCTTAATTATATTATATCAATAGGATCTAGTTCACTATTACTTATGACTGCAATAAAAATTTTTTTACAATGTAATAATTAATCTGATAAACATTAGCATGAAAAAAGAAGCCATAATAAATGTGGCTTCTTTTTCATGCTAATGTTTATTTAGCATTCGTATTATTTTTGATTTTATTCTAATAAAGTAATATTTGATCAAGCTTCCATGTTTATAAAAGATTTTAACTTTTTTTGATATATCACTTGATATGTATGGTTCATTACAAAATATTTTTAACGGCTCAACAACATTTTTCCACTTAAATTCATCCTTAATTTCTCTTATATTTTGTCTGAAACTTTCATACCTCTCACTATCTTCTAACGTCTCAATTATAATATTAGCTAATTCACTATAATCTTTTTCATTATGACAGAATCCAAGTTTATTCTTTTCAACTAATTCTGACATATAATCGCCTTTAGTTAAAACCATAGGAAGCTCACACCATAAATAGTCTAATATCCTAGTCCTAAAAGAAAATCTAGTTTCTAAATTATTTAGATATGTGCTAACACCAAGATCTGCTTCCATCAAAAAGTTTTGCCTTTCAGAATATTCAACCCAATCATTAAAAAATATATTTTTATCATATAGTCCATATTCCTTAGCCTTTTTAATGCATTCTTCTGCTACTGTAGTATCAGAATTCATGTTTGGATGACCAATTCCCATAAAAAATAGCTTTATGTCATCTCTCTTTTTACAAATAACATTCATTGCTTCAATCAAGGTAAGAGGGTCAAACCAATTCCATATTCCGCCACCCCAAATTAGAACCTTATCTTCTTTTCCTATATTAGGCCATACTCCCTTTAATACTTGCTTTGTTTTAACCGGTTCTTCGTTATCTAGTCCAAATGGTACCACCCCAATAAGTTTTTCCATATTAATGTTATCACTATATGTAACTGGGTTTACTCTATTAATTGCCGCAAGCATTCCAAGCCAATAATCTTTTTGCTTTTCACTGGAGCATATAAAATAATCACCTAATGCAAGTTGTTCCAAAATAAGATCTAGGTCAGTTTCATGATATGTAAGTCTATCATTAAAATTTATAAACTTTCTAAGTTCTAAATTTTCTAGGGTTATTGGATCATATATATCTACCACTTTAGGCTTTTTTATTTTTTTTAAGAATGGATATAATCTAAATGCAATCCCCTGTACTACAATTGAATCACTATTCTCTGCACATATCTTGAGTGCAGTCTTATCGCCTTTAATTACTTCAAATTTTTCTTCGCTTAAATCTAGATCAGATACTTTATTGGGAATATATAGTGTAACGATGAATTGTTTACTTAGTTCTTTAGCAAAATTAAAATATCTAATACTAGGTCCTGTCATTTTTTTTGCTAGGACATCCGGGCTGATGAGTAATATTTTTTTCACAACAATAACCTCTTCATCTTATTTTATAAAGTTCTAGATACATGACAATGTCATCACTTATCTAGAACAATTTTATTTCCTGAAAATCCTCTTAAAAAACGAGAAAATATTGATATTTTTTAGCCTTTTTAGCCTTTTATCTATACTTTCCATCCAACTAGAAAGACGATTTATATCTATTTCCTTTTCATTAAGACTCTGTTCCATGATTGTAACCTTTTTTTCTAATTTTTGCAATCTCTTAAACTTCTTTACTAAAACCTCATTAATATTATTGTCTGTAGTTTGATTTTTTATTAGCCCTTCCATTTCTTCACCAAAATCCTCTGACATACTTAAATCTTCATCATCAGTTTTTGACAACATTAATCCAATTTTAGGGTCAAGAGGTTTTTTAGAATAAACACATTTAGTTCTAAATACCAAACTTCCACCAATAGCCCTTCCATTCTCCCATATTGATCCAAACTTACCTTCACTATCTGTCTTCCATAAGGTTATGCTATTTTCATACTCACTAGTACACCCCTCAAAATAGAAGTAAAATTCTCTACCTTCAGAATTTATTATTGGTTTAAAATCAACTGTTACCCATGAATTATCTACTAAAACATTAGCCTCTATTTCCTTTTCAGCTACCACTTCATTCTTCGATGCTTCGTATAATTTAAACTTAATCTTATGAACGTTAATCCTTGCATAAGTTGCTACCTTAACCTCCACTGAAGTTAAATTAGGATATCTACATCTGAATTTTTGACCAATTCTTCTACCAGCTACTAATTGCCCAACTGCTCCGTCCTGCTTTTCCTGTTCTAGATCTACAATATAATTGCTGTTGTCATAGGCATATGCATCTTTTTTCTTTATTGGTGAATTGCAAAAATCAACAAGTGGTTTCATTACAACATCCCATCTATATTCTTCTCGTACAACCTTTAAATTCTTCTTGCACTCCTTGTAGAAATCTCCATCATCAGCCATCATTATAATAGCATTCTCTAATGACTCTGAATCCTTATATTTTACAACGACTCCTATTTTTCTTTCTTTAATTAGTTCAGCGAAATAGTCCCCTTCTGTGGCTATTATTGGTAATTCTGCCCATAAATAATCAAGTATTCTTGTCCTAAAAGAGAACCGTGTTTCAAGATTATCTAAGTGGCAACTTACCCCCGCAAACGATTCTAGAAGGAAATTTTGCCTTTCATTATAATCTACCCAATCCATATTAAAAAAGACATATTTATCTTTAATCCCAAGCTCTTCTGCAAGTTTTACAGCCTCAACTGCTACTTCCATTTCAGGAACTGCAGGATTGGGATGCTTTACCCCCATAAAGAACAATTTAATATCACTTCGTTTTTGGGAAATAGCATATACTGCCTGTATAAGTGTGACAGGATCAAACCAGTTCCAAATTCCACCACCCCATATTAATATCTTATCATCAGGTTTTAAATTTGATACCTTTGTTTTCATCAATTCCTTTGTTTTAACTGGGTTTTCACTGCTTATACCAAAAGGAACTAGATCTATCAATTTATCCAATTTAGATGATAAATTGTATTCATATGGATTAACTTTATTTAGTGCCGTTAACATACCAATCCACATATCCATTTGTTTATCATTCGCACATATAAAATAATCGCCAAGCCTTAATTGTTCAATTTGAATCTGAAGATTAGAATTATGGATATTTAGCCTATTTTTAATATTTTTATTTTTAAATGTTTCTAATATCTCTATTACAAATGGATCATATATATCAACTACAAGGATTTTTTGTTTACATATATCTTTTAACTCTTGAACTAATTCTAATATTAACCCTTGAAGTATAATTATATCACTTTCCCAAGCTGCCTTAATTAGGTCTCCTGCATTTCCAAGCTCATATTCAATAATTTCAATATTATCATATTCGCCCTGAAGATCTGTTTTATTGGGTATTGCTAGAACTACATCATTATCTATACGCAAATGTTTTGCAAACTCTAAATATCTTATTCCAGGACCAGCCATTTTTTTCCCTATTGGCTCATTTGAAATAAGTAATACCTTTCTTCTGAATTTTGTTTCCAGTTTTTCTTCCACCTTATAGTTATTAAGCATATTTTGGAATTTATCAAGGTATTTGTAATCGTGATAATATTCCACTGGAAATGGCATAAGTGGATTTGGTAATAAATTCTTTATATCTATATCACTGATTTTTCTATTCTTTTGAATGAATTGCCTTTTCTCGTTTAGTCTTTCCAAATTGCTAGTTAAATTGTTTATTGCAACTAAAGATGAATAGTTACCTTTTTCATTGTCAACTTGAAAAAATATTTCTTTATCATTTGTTATATCATATGAATCATCTGAAATTTTAAGATCCATCTGTATCCTTTGAATCATCAAAAACAAATTACATAATACTATATCAAAATTTTCTTGTGAATAGTTTTTGTAAATTGTATAAAGTGCATTTCGCTCAAATAAGGTTTTCATTTTGTGGGTATTGAATTTTTTTGATGTCCCATTATGTTTATGATAACATTTTGATTTTGCACAAAATCTAACCTTATATCCAAGTATCCAAAGTCTCCAACCAAGATCTACATCTTCGTAATATGCAAAATAATCCTCATCGAAACCACCAATCTCAAGAAATACGTCTCTATTAATAATAAGAGAACCGCCACACGCAAAAAGTATATCATTATCCTTATTATATTTTTTATCGGCCTCTTTTATATCCATACCATAATCAAATTGATATCCATATCCAGCAAAATTCACACTGCCACCTGCAAAATCTAATTTGGTGCCATCCCAATTGACTATTTTACTTCCTACGCATGCATATTCGCCATCATCTGAGCAATTATCTAAGGTTTCAAACATGTCATTTAGCCAATTTTTGTCTATTTTCATATCATTATTTATCAATGCAAGGTAGTCACCTGTAGCAATTTTAGCAGCATCATTATTTGGTTTTGCAAAACCCTCATTGGTATCATTTTTTATTATATCAACATATGGAAACTTACTTTCAACAAATTGTACAGATCCATCAGTGGAACCGTTATCTACCATAATACATTGAATTTTATTTTTATTATAATTAAGGCTTTGTATTGTTTCAAAGCACTCTTTTAAATGCTGCAAACCGTTATAGTTAACAATAATGAAGCTAACACTACGTTCACTCATATAAACACCACTTTCGATTTATCATTATAGTTGCCAATCACACTTAACTTTGATTTTTCCAGCTTCCTCAATGTTGCTTTCATGTACATAAAACCAATAATGTTTTTCCCTAACGTCATATGGATTTTCACATGCTTCATCGTATAATCCCACTGTAAAATAGTATTTAGATTTTAAAAACAAATCATTTTTTATTATAAGGCTAAGACTATTAGTATCCTTAATATCGGTAATAAGTATACCGTCTTGCTGACAAGTATGATAAACAATCAGCCATCCCTCTTCAGTGTATATTTTAAAAATCAAAACGGCATGTTTTACTTCTTTATTCTTTTTAAATTTAATATTTACCTTAATGTCTTCTTCTGTTCCGTATAAATTTCTTGGTCTTCCTTCTTTATCTGAGAAATACAGTTCTGTAATTTCAAGATCTTTATTTCCCTCACGGTTTCCATTTATATATTCTTTTGCTTCGTGCATTTTAATATTAAAATCCGGAGAAATTTCATCAGACTTATTATTTTCAATATAAGTATTCAGTTTTTCTTTTTCCGCGTCATCAGCTGAATATGTAAGCTTCATGTACAATCCGATCATTCTTTCAGTAGGCCCTTCTAAAATATAGCCTCCTCTCTTTATAAAAATAACCTTGTCACATATTCTACTTACTGTACTCATGTCATGAGAAACATATACTATAGTTTTTCCTCTTCTTTTAAAATCTAATATCTTATTAATACATTTTTTTTGAAAATTCGAATCTCCAACTGAAAGCACTTCGTCAAATAGTAGAATATCTGGATCAACATTTATAGCTACTGCAAATGCTAGTCTCATGTACATTCCAGAAGAATAATTTTTAACTGGAGTATCCATGAACCTTTCTAGTTCTGAGAACTCAACTATTTCATCATATTGATTCTCTATTTCTGCCTTACTAAGACCAAGGATAGATCCATATAAATAAATATTTTCCCTACCTGATAAATCCGGCTGGAATCCAACACCTACTTCAAGTAGCGATGATATCTTTCCCTGAACGGAAATTTCTCCAGAATTAGCTTTAAGGATATTAGATATTAGCTTTAAGCTGGTACTTTTTCCTGTACCATTTTCACCTATTATACCAACTGTTTGACCCTTTTCTACTTTAAAAGATGCATCCTTTAGAACAAACATTTGTTCAACTTCCAATTTATTTCTGTTTAATACCTTGTTTAAAAATTGTTCTTTTATTGAATTACTCTTGTTCTGGTATATATTAAAATATTTTGTTACATGTTTAAATTCTATAACTGACATAATATCCGCAACACCTTTTCTCACTATAAATTTTTGTCATATTTATATATCGACTAAATTTCCTCAGCAAACTTTTCTTCAATTTTTCTAAAGACTTTGTTTCCTATTACAATCAGTAGTACATCTATAACTAAAAGTGCTATTAAATACCACAGTGGAGGCATTGTATGATAAAGTAGTAAGTCTCTTCCACTCTCTACAACTAAAGTCATGGGATTCATTAAAAATGCTATTTGCATCAGTTGACCTTTTTTCCCAAATGCCGCCATCCTATTCGCAACTGTAGCATATGTGTAAATAACAGGTGTCAAATACATCCAAAGCATAAAGAAAATTTCTACAAAATGTGAAATATCCCTATATAAAACATTTAATGCAGATAGAAAATATGACAAACCAATTGACAACCCCAGTAACAATACCAGTACAACAGGATAAAGAAGTATTACCCATCCTATCTTAATATGGTCTATTGCCATGGCAGCAAACAGTATACTAAGCGTTATTATAAAGCTAACAAAGTTTGAAAATATAATTGACAATGGTATTATTTCTCTTGGAAAATATACTTTTTTTATTAAATTAGCATTTGAAACAATGGAAGTTGTACTTCCCTGCACTGCTGCAGAAAAAAAGTTCCAAGGCAACAATGCCGCTAAAAGAGCTACTGTATAATTAGGGGTGGTGTTAGGCATAATATACGTAAATGCGAACGTATAAACTGCCATCATCATTATAGGATTAAGTAGTGACCAAAAGAATCCCAATACTGAATTTCTATATTTTAGTTTTAATTCTTTTGTTGTTAAATTAATTAACAACTCTTTAGACATATATATTTCATGTATACTATCAATTAAGTTTTTAATATCTTTAATCATTTAATCACCTATACTATCAGATTTTTGTAAAAAAGCACAAATTTCCTGCAATCAACTCCCTTTTATTCATAGAAAACCATTATTATATTAACTCATATTTGTACTTTTTTCAACTTATTTAAATATTCTTACATCTAGATGCCTATCCTCAATAAGCTTTTCTAGTTTAATATCTTCTTTTACTCCTTCAGTACTCTCTTTCATAAATATTATTTTAATTGTTTGAAATATAAGTTTTATATCAAGAAGGACTGAATAGTTTTTAATATATATAATATCGTACCTAGCCTTATCTTCAGGAGTTGTATTATATTTACCGTATACCTGTGCAAAACCAGTAAGTCCTGCTTTAACTGCAGTTCTATATTTATAATCATGTATTTCCTTTTCGAATTTATCTACATAAAAAGGTCTCTCAGGTCTTGGACCAACTATACTCATATCCCCTTTAAGTATATTGAAAAGCTGTGGAAGTTCATCTAGTCTTGTTGCTCTAATTACTCTTCCTACATTGGTTATCCTAGCATCTTTGTCAGTTGAAAGCATTGGTCCTGAAGATTTTTCAGCATTCATCTTCATTGATCTGAATTTGAACAATTTGAAGCTTCTACCGCCTTCAGTTACTCTTTCCTGAGTATATAATACATTTCCACCATCTGATAGTTTAATTGCAAGAGCAACAATACCCATAATTGGCGAACCTATTATGGTTCCCACAACAGTTAACACCACATCCAAAGCTCTCTTTATTGCCTTTTCTTCTCCTGTAAGACAAAGTGGCTTTGCCATAAGAAGAGGAAGGTCATCAATTTTATTAAGTCTTGATCCAAACAATGCAAAGTCGCTCATGGTTGGTACTATTAATACACTTTTTTGTTCAACCAAACATTTGTCAAGTATGTAATCTTTGAGTTCACTTGTTACATCATCACAAAGTATTACAATATCAACTTCGCCAATTAGTCTATCAACATCTTTATATGAAGATCCACAAATATATTTAATATTATATAAATCACTTTGCTTCATAATAATTTTTTTAGCCACGTGTTCCACGTTTGAATCTCCTATTATAATAACATCTTTTTTCCCGTATAAGTTTCTCTTAACTTTCCATATCAATGTCTTCCACATACTCAGTATAACAACTTGAATAATAGAACTATAAACAACTACTCCTCTGGGATAACCTAATCCTCTGAAAAAGAATGTCATTGCCATAGTGAAAATTGACAATAAAATAATAGTCAAGAATACAGAATACACTATTTCTCCTACAGATTGCTTAATCAAATCAGATAGACCATAGGTGTACATAAATATCAAATATATAATTATAATAAATGGAATCATCTTAATAAATGGGTCAAAATTATGTTTAGGCGGATACCAACGGTGAAATTCGATTATATATGATAAATATATGGATGATACCACAAGCAGCACATCAATTATTGTAAGTAGCAATTCGTATAAATTATTTAAAGATTGGCTTTTTTTCATTTTCTTACCTCTCTTTTTTTATAGGCGCATTAATAAAATTTAGGCAATACCATAATACTGATTAGGGTATTGCCTAAGTTTCAGCTAGAATTCTATTTTACATTCCTTTAAGCTTTTCCTTTTTTTATCCTTCTCAGCCAAAATTACTTCCTCTATTCCTTCAGTAGGCCACTCTACACCTATCTCTGGATCATTCCAAGCTATACCGCCTTCAAATTCTGGGTGATATAAATCTGTACATTTATATACAAATTCGGCTTCTTCTGAAAGTACTAAGAACCCATGAGCAAAGCCTTCTGGTATGTAAAATTGTTTTTTATTTTCTGCACTTAACTTTACACCAACCCATTTTCCATAAGTATTAGAACCTTTTCTGAGGTCAACTGCTACATCAAAAACTTCTCCACTAGTTACTCTTACAAGTTTACCTTGCAAATGCTGAGTTTGAAAGTGTAATCCTCTTAAAACACCTTTTTTGGATTTTGACTGATTATCTTGAACAAATGACATTCCTAGCCCTGCTTCTTTAAATTCATCTAAATTATAAGTTTCCATAAAATATCCTCTGTTATCTCCAAACACCTCAGGTTCAATTATGTAGACACCTTCTATATCAGTTTTGTGAAAATTAAATTTTCCCATCTAATTCACTCCTTAATTTTTACCATACATTTTTTTATAATATTTTTCATATTGTCCAGAAGTGATGTTATCCATCCATTCTTTGTTATCTAAATACCATTGTATTGTCTTTTTTATTCCAATTTCAAAAGTAGTTTCAGGCTCCCAACCTAATTCATCTTTTATCTTTGTAGGATCAATACCATATCGTCTATCATGTCCTTTTCTGTCCGCCACATATTTTATCAAATTTTCTGTAACCTCTTTATCTATATTATTACCAACAAATTCTATTATAGTCTTTACTATATAAATGTTTGTTCTTTCATTATGTCCACCGATATTATAAACTTCACCAAGTCTTCCGTTATTAATTACCATATCTATTGCTTTGCAATGATCTTCAACAAAAAGCCAATCTCTTATATTAAGTCCATCACCATATATAGGTAAATCTTTCTTGTCTAAGCAATTATTTATTATTAGCGGTATTAACTTTTCAGGGAATTGATAAGGTCCATAATTATTTGAGCATCTTGTTATATTAACAGGCATCTTAAAAGTATCAAAATAGGCCTTAACCATAAGATCTGCTCCTGCTTTGCTGGACGAGTATGGACTATGTGAATCTATAGGTGTTGTTTCCATGAAATATCCTGTTTCTCCTAGTGAACCATAAACTTCATCTGTTGACACTTGAAGATATTTTTTCCCTTTTTTAAATCCGTCTGATGTTTCCCAATATTTTTTTGCTGCATTAAGTAAAGTCACCGTTCCTAAAACATTAGTTTTTGCAAAAACTTCTGGTTCTCTAAGGCTTCTGTCAACGTGTGATTCTGCTGCAAAGTTAACAAGATAATCTATTTCATTTTCTTCAAATATCTTTTCAATAGTCTCTTTATCACATATGTCCCCTTGTACAAAAGAATAATTAGGGTTACTTTCCACCATTTTAAGATTCTCCAAATTACCTGCATAAGTTAATTTATCTATGTTTATTATTTTAATATCATTGTACTTATTTAGCATATAATGCACAAAATTTGAACCAATAAAACCAGCCCCACCTGTAACTAAATATGTTTTCATATATTTTATACCTCCAAAACTATTTGTTTTCAATTAAACTCATTAAATATTTACCATAATTTGTTTTCATCAAAGGCTTAGCAAGATTTTTAACTTGCTCTGCATCTATCCATTTGTTACTGTACGCAATCTCTTCTAGGCAAGCTATATATAACCCTTGTCTAGTTTGAATTGCTTCTACAAAATTAGCAGCATCCAAAAGATTTTTATGCGTTCCTGTATCAAACCATGCCATACCTCTTCCAAAAAGCTCTACTTTTAAATTTCCATTATTCAAATACTCATTATTTACAGCAGTTATTTCAATTTCTCCTCTTGCAGATGGTTTTATATTTTTAGCAACTTTTACAACTTCGTTATCATAGAAATATAATCCAGGAACTGCATAGTTAGATTTTGGCTCCTCTGGCTTTTCTTCAATTGAAATAACATTGTTATCATCATCAAATTCAACTACGCCATAAGCCCTTGCATTACTTACGTGGTATCCAAAAATAGTAGCTCCTTTTTCTCTTGAAGCTGCCCTTTTAAGCCTTTCAGTAAATCCATAACCATGGAATATATTATCCCCTAAAACTAATGCTACTTTATCATTTCCAATAAATTTTTCTCCAATAATAAAGGCATCAGCTAGTCCTCTTGGTTCGCTCTGGACAGCATAACTAAGCTTTAATCCAAATTGAGTTCCATCACCTAGAAGTTCCTTAAATACATCCAAATCTCTTGGTGTTGAAATTATCAAAATTTCTCTTATATCCGCTAGCATCAAAACAGATAACGGATAATATATCATAGGCTTATCATAAATTGGTAGTATTTGTTTTGATACAGCCTTTGTTAATGGATATAGCCTAGTACCAGAACCTCCAGCTAAAATAATTCCTTTCATTATGTATTACCTCCTTATTTTCTATATGTATATTTCATATTTTTTTAAACAAACAAGTCAATTATACAACAAACCATGGTGTTTGTCTATTTTTAAATGTCCTTATTATAGCTCCAATTTATTTCTAAATATGACAAATTTGCTAGCAAAATAATTAAATAAAACAACAAAAATATTAGAAACTAATTTTGCATAAATACCATTAATTTTTAATATTTGTATTAATACAAACATTGTTCCAGAATCCAATGCTAAAGATACTAATCTAGCTAAAAGGAAATATATACCTTCTTTTATAATATAATTAATAGTTTTGTTATAACTTTTAAATACAAATACCTTGTTAGTAACAAAAGCAAAAAGAATAGAAAAAAACCATGCAATTACATTTGCAATAAAATAATTCATTTGAAAAAGCACACTTAATGCCCAATATATAAGTATATTTATCAGAGTTGTAATTACTCCAAATAGCAAATATAGAATTTTCTCTTTTATATCCTCTCTAGCGTATTTTTGTTTTAGTTTATATAATATGCCCATTATAATACCTCATTACAAATTATTTTTAATCATTACCTTATTTTTGTTACCTTTTAGTCATGGCACATTGTAAATTATAATATAAAATCAAAAAAACAACAATATTTAAGTCCATTTATTTGTTTAATTTTAAAATTTAAATAATATATAACAAATAACGTATATTTTTGATTTTAAATCAAAAAGGAACTGACATTTAAATTAATTTAAATGTCAGTTCCTTTTTTAATTAGATTTATATCAATTAATCAGTTTACTGATTACGAATCACGTTGATATAAATATTTTAAAAACTAATTTTTATATATTGGTATATCAAATTGAAGTGATGGATTTTGAACCATATTCACTAATTTTTTTATGTTGCTTATCTGACTGTATGCCCAACTTACATCTGTAGCATACTGATGATTTCCAGGAGAAGCTGGATTCCATCTCATCTTATATAAAGTGTTTTGCTTATAATTACCATTATTAATATATTGACTTGATATCCAATTTGCTCCACCAGCTATTGCTTGATCTACGCTAAACCACCCTTGATCGAACGCATATTGTGCACCCATGGTAATAGGATTACTATCATATGCACCTATTCCAAACAGATTATATGTAGTTCTTCCATTTACAACAACTCCAGTCGCAAGTTGCGATGTCCCATTTCCGCTTTCAAGTAACGCATGGGATACAAGATAAATTGGATTAATATTACTTTGCTGAGCAGCAGCAAGAAATTGTGATCCTTTATTATTTAGAACGCCTTTCCCTGCTAGTATTGAATTTAAATCAGCAACTGTTACTCCTTGCATATAATCAAGTCTTAGAAATTGATAAATCCCATAATTGTCCATGAAATTTGTCGGATCAACGTAATGCCTAACAGTATTACTATCAGCACTTACCCATTGCCAATTTGAAGCCATGACAGGTTGACCATAATTCATCTGAGTATTTACAGCCTGTGAAAGTGTATTGCTATAATTTGTACCATATTGGTTATTACTAGCAAACTTATATATTTTAATACTTTGCGATGTAACAATTCCATCATTACCTATGCTATTCACAGTAATAGTATTTACTCCATTTGGTATTGAAGCATAATTCAAACTATAATCAAAGCCGCTATTACTACCTCCAATATAATTCGGATAAATATTATTAACATCAGTTCTCAAAATTCCAATAGTCGCATCACTTACATGCGTGCTGTTCACATATATTTGCACCGCACTTACTCCAAAGGAGTTTAGTGCCCAACCCTTAATATCCATTACACCTGTTTGTGTGTTAATAAATGTTCCATCTTGAGGTCCATCAATGCATATTGCCGGATTTAGTACTTTAACATTAATAGATACAGATTGCCCATCTAAACTTAAATCCTTACCAATTGCTTGTACGGTAACAGTATGTGTACCATTTCCCATAATGGATATAGGTAATTTATAGGAATACCCACTAATATTTCCATCAACATATCCATTCCCGCCTACGCTTGAAGAATTGAGTCCCATAGTAGCAGCTCCAGATAAACTGCCATCCACATATACATCTACCTCTTGATTCCCATATTGATTAAGAGAATATCCAGTTAAATTTACACTTTGGTTATTAATAAATGAACTTGCATTAACAGGAGACGTTATAGCACTTTTAGTTACAACATTGTGAACTTGATCCTTAACAATTTTAATTCTAATTGCTTGAACATTTAAATTTCTTCCTGTTGTCCCTGCTATTTGTCCATCTTCCGACCAAGGCATCCACCCTATATTATCAACATGCACTTGATATTCCACATGATATCCTGTAACACCATCTAACTGAATTTTTATAGCTTGAATTCCAAGATTTTGTCCTGTTGTTCCTGCCTCTTGTCCATTTTCAACCCAAGACATCCAACCTATATTCCCAACATGTACTTGATATTTTATATTCATACCTACTGGAGCATTTTGTGTTCCAATCTTTATAGCATCAATCAGCAAACTTTTTCCTGTTGTTCCTGAAATAGCACCATCACTGCTCCAATTTTGCCAGCCTATATTTTCTACATCTGCTTGATATAGTGAAGTAATATTAGCCGCTTGAGGTGCAACACTATCGTCCTTAACAATTTTAATTCTTATAGCTTCTATTCTTAAATTTTTTCCTGTTGTTCCAGCCTGCTGACCATCTTGAACCCAGTCCATCCAACCTAAATTTTCTACATGAACTTGATATTGTACATGGTATCCTTGGGCATTATGAAGCTGAATTTTTATAGCTTGCATTGCTAAATCTTTTCCTGTTGTACCTGCCTGCTGTCCATCTTGAACTTCAGTTTGCCACCCTATGTTTGCTATATGCGTTTGATAGGTAATATACATTCCAGTTTTAGGCGTTGTCAAATTCATTTTTAAGGCCTCAACTGCTAAGGACCTTCCTGTTGTACCTGCATTTTCACCACTATTTACTAGACCTTGCCACCCAATATTTTGTACATGTGCTTGATAGGTAATACCAACATCGCTTATCGTTTCAGCATTTACGGATATTGTATGTCCATAAATAATAACTATAGCTAGTAATATAACTACCCTTAAAGATTTAGAAACTATTTCTTTAACTACTTTCATTTTTTCACCTCCCCCCCACATTCATTCTACCTTAATAATCGTATTTTTCAAGGTTAAATTTAGTTTATATACTAATTTACTTAATTTTTCTTAATCTGTTTTTTAAATAAAGCAGAGAATAGCAGGGTATTAATCATTAACACCTTGCTATTCTCTGCTTTATAAAATACATCTTCACAACTTATTGTATTTAGTGCACTCTTGCTTTACAAAGTTTTATTCACCAACCTAATTATGAAGAAAGAATGCAAATGGGTCTATATTAGGTGCATCTATCATACTCCGAATATGAACCCCATCACTCTGATTATCAGCAACATATGCTTGTGTATGATCGTCTGGATTTACCCAATCAAGAAACACAAATGTATGGGTAGGATTTCCTGTACCATCATTTACTGTAAAACAAATGCTACCTGGTGCAACTTTACCTATGTCTGTATACTTCACAAATCCATTGTTAACTAAATAGGGAACATAATGCGCTGTATTTGCCATTGTTGTTGGAACATAAAAACCAACTCTTCTAAGCGCTTCACTGGAAAAATAAACACAATTATTGGATTGATCTCCACTATGAAGTACCACTGCTGCCTTCTCAGTGCTGTTTACATTGGAATCCACGCTTAAATAATCTGCCAATTTATAGGCAGTGGAATTCAAAACTGAATTGCTAGGGTCATTAATTGGAGGTAAAGTGATACCATCCAAATTAGAAACTATACGCACTCTGATTCCCTGTATCCGTAGTCCCTTTCCATTTGTTCCGGCTTCTTGTCCATCTTGAACCCATGGTTGCCATCCTAAATTTTCAACATCAACTTGGTATTGAACAGTATATCCTGCTGCATTTACTAGTTGTATTTTTAGAGCTTCAATTCTTAAGGATTGTCCTATAGTACCTGCATCATTACCAGCATCAGTCCAATTTTGCCATCCAATATTCTCAACATGAGTTTGGTATTTTAAAGTTGCTCCCTGCGGTGCATTGGAAAGTTGCATATTTATTGCTTCTATTCTTAAAGGTTTTTCTTGTGTACCTGCTACCGTGCCATCTGAAACCGGAGCTTCCCAACCAGTATTCTCTACATTAATTTTATATTGAATACTAATATTTTTGACTATTCTTATTTTAATTGCTTCTAGCCTTAATGCGCGTCCTTGAGTTCCAGCTACTGCACCATCTTTTACCCATGACTGCCATCCATCATTTTGAACTTGTGCCTTATATTCAACTGAATATCCTGGCATATTTGCTAAAGATATTTTCAATGCTTCTATTCTTAGAGCTTGTCCATCTGTTCCTGCCTCACCGCCATCACTAAATTGTGATTGCCAACCTATATTTTGAACGTGAGCTTGATATATTATTTTAGCTCCCTTTGGCGCATTTATAAGTTGCATTTTTAAAGCTTCAAGCCTTAATCCCTTGCCTTCTGTACCTGCTATTTCACCATCACTAACATAATTTTGCCAACCTACACTTTCTACGTGTCCTTCATATTCAACTGAAATCCCATCAGTTTGAGTACTAGTAACATTAACATTGCAAGTTGCAACATTATTTCCATCTGCTGTCTTTGCTGTAATTATTGCATTTCCTGCACTTACAGCTACTATTTTTCCATTATTATCTACAGTCACCATGGAATTATTTGAAGATGTCCATGCAACACCTTTATTTGTTGCATTATCAGGTGTTACCATTGCGGTTAAATTATCAGTTTGTCCTGATGTTAAATCATCCGTAGTTTTGTTTAAACTAATTCCGCTTACATTCACAAGTGTATTAACATTAATAGTACAACTTGCAGACTTATTTCCATCTAAAGTTGTAGCCGTTACTGTTGCAACTCCTGCTTTTAATGCCACCACATTTCCCGAAGCATCTACTGTAACTATAGAAGCGTCTGAAGATGTCCAATTCACTGCTTTGTTTGTTGCGTTTTCTGGCGCTACAGTTGCAACTAGTGTATCTGTTCCAGCTGTAAGTAATGTATCTGTGGTCTTGCTAAGACTTATGCCAGTGGCATTCACATTATTAACAGTAACATTGCAACTTGCGGCTTTATATCCATCTAAAGTTGTAGCTGTTATTGACGTTATTCCCGCTTTTGTTGCAGTTACTTTTCCTGTGCTGTCCACTTTTGCAACTGATTCATCTGATGATGTCCAATTTACAGCTTGGTTATTTGTTACTAGTGACGCCACAGTTGCAAGTAAATTATCACTTTGTCCCACTGATAGTTCATCTGTAGCCTTATTTAAAGTCACAGATGATGGAACAACTCTAATTTCTATTGCTTCAATTCGATACGCTTTTCCAGTTGTACCAGCTAAGCTACCATCGCTAACCCAAGTTTGCCATCCAATATTCTGTACGTGGGCCCTATATTGTACTGTATAACCTGGCAAACCTTGTAACCAAATTTTAATACCTTCCACCCTTAATGCTTTTCCGTCTGTTCCAGCTTCAGCACCATCACTAACTGATGATTGCCATCCAACATTCTCTACATGAGCTTGATAAACTATTTTAGCTCCTGCTGGTGCATTGGTTAAATTAATCTTAAGTGCTTCTACTCTTAATGCTTTTCCATCTGTTCCCGCTTCTGTACCATTACTAACTGGTGATTGCCATCCAATATTCTCTACATGTCCTTGATATGAAACTCCAATTGGTGTGGTATCGGCAAAAGTGTTCACAGGTAAAGAGCTAATAATTAAAATTGCTACAAAAAATATACTTAATAATTTCTTCATGATCTACCCCCCTGCAATATTAATTAAAACATATTTAACAATATTATACAAGGTAATTAAGCGTTTTTTTATGTAAAATTGTAATATATTAAATAATTGACTCAATTTGTACATGTATGTAGCATATGGTATGATTTTATTTAAAACAAGCTCCCAAAAACATATAGACAAACTATTGTTTCGTGGGAGCTTTATTTAGCTAAACATATGTAGTTATTTTTTTAATGATTTATTATAAATATCCTTAAACACAGGATTATCCTTCAAAGTTAATAAATATTCCATAAATGGCTTTTGTAATTCTTTCCTCTTAAGAGCAAACTCTACTGTTGCCTCTAAAAAGCCCAATTTATCTCCTACATCATATCTTCTTCCTTCAAAGGTATAAGCGTACATTGCTTCTTGCTGTATTAATGTTTTAAGTGCATCCGTTAATTGTATTTCATCACCTTTTCCAGGTTTAGTTTTTTCTAATATATTGAATATTTGTGGTGTGATTATATATCTTCCAAGTATAGCTATATCTGAAGGTGCTTCCTCAACTTTTGGTTTTTCCACTAGATCTTTAACCTTATAAACAGAATTTTCAATATGCATTCCACTTATAACTCCATACTTTGATACTTCATTATGCGCTACTTGTTGCACACCCAATATAGTGGTTTTATATTCATCATAACAATCCATTAATTGTTTTAAGCATGGTGTTTTGCTATCGACTACATCGTCTCCAAGCATAACAGCAAAAGGCTCATTTCCGACAAATGTTTTTGCGCAACTTATAGCATGTCCTAATCCCTTAGGCTCCTTTTGCCTTATATAATATATATTAGCCATATTTGATACATCTTTAACTATCTTCAAAAGTTCATTTTTACCATGACTTTCTAATTCATTTTCAAGTTCAACTGATTTATCAAAATGATCCTCGATGGCCCTTTTGTTTCGCCCAGTTATTACTAGTATTTCCTCAATTCCAGATGCCACAGCCTCTTCTATTATGTATTGAATTGTTGGCTTGTCAACTATAGGAAGCATTTCCTTAGGTTGAGCCTTTGTTGCTGGCAAAAATCTTGTTCCAAGACCCGCTGCTGGTATTATAGCTTTTCTTACTTTCATAAAATCTCTCCTTAAAATAATATATAATAATATTATATATTATTTGTTTAATTTTAACAAGTTACAGGTTAGCCTCGATTATTTCAAAATTTTATTTAATTCCAGAACAATATCATCCTTTGGATTAATTTTTTTTGCTATATCATAGTGTAATTGCGCCTGCTTCATATCACCTATATTTATGTAACACATCACAAGATTGGTACAAATTTCAATAGATTTTGTAACTTCAAATGCCTTTCTTAAATATTTTATGGCAAGTTCAAAGTTATTAAGTGCCGCATAATTTATACCTAATTCGTTTATTATATCTACAATATCACTGTCTATTGCCATTGCATCATTTAGATAGTAGATAGCCTTTTCGTGATTTCCAAGCACCCTATAACCCACAGCAATGTTAAGATAAAGTATTGCATCATCTGAAAATTCCTCTATAAGTGGTATAAGATATTTAAGTGCTTCATTTGGATTATCATATATTAATTCTTTTCCTTTATCAAAATTCATTATATTACTCAGTATATGTTTTAAATCAATGGCCTCTTTTGTTTTATTACTTGTTTTTTCTAAATACATGTTTATGCTAACCCATGCATCTTCATATTTTTTTAACTTGTAACAAATTTCAGCCTTTTTGTAGTAAGGCTCATAATAACCTTCTATTTTTTCTGCACTATTTAACATATCTAGATATTCCTCTTCATAGGACTCATCTAATTGAATTAAATTTTCTAGTAGCATAAATAACTTGTCATAGTTTTCTTTACTGCTTTCGATTTTTAGTAGCCCTTTAAGCATAATATATGCATCCTCATATATTCCATTTTTAACCTCATCAAATATTATACCTTTTACATAAGACTTTGCTTCTTCTGATTTTGCATTAATTATACTCATGTATATTTTATTATATTTAAAATTTTCGTCTCCTCCAAGTACATAAAACATTCCTTCAATAAAAAACGAAACGGGTATTTTTTCGAACTTTTCCCCTTGTTTTACTTTGTCCATAAGCCTTTTAGGTCTCACAGGTAAATATATATTCTCCATTACCTCTATATTGAATGTTTCAGGCACACTTTGTTTTTTGAATTCCAAAAAAATAAGTTTAGACACCTTTTCTGAAAGTTCTGCTTTTATATCCATTTTTCCACCGTCCTAATTAATCTTTCTCCAATTTATTATATTAGAAAGCACACAAAATTAAAAGTGGAAGATATTATTACCTTCCACTTTAATATATATTTTTTTATTTACAAGCACCATTTATTATTTCCATTACATATTTATTAAATGTTTCTGATTTTTTATCTGCATCGGCTTCAGTGCTGCCAATAACTGACATATAGACTTTCATCTTTGGCTCTGTACCAGAAGGTCTTACAACAAACCAAGAACCATCTTCCAAAATAAACTTTAATACATTTGATTCAGGAAGTTTTATTTTAGCCGAAGTACCTTCTAAAATATTTTTCTCTAAACTCAATTTATAGTCAAAGGTTTTAACAATTTTGACTCCACCAACCTGGTCTTTCATTGAATTTCTAAGATATTCCAAAGCTTTTTGAATTTTTTCTTGCCCTTCTTTGCCTTTGAGTTCTAATGAAGCTAATGTCTCTTTATAGAAACCATATTCATTATAAAGATCAGTTAATGCATCAAATAAGCTCAATCCTTTATTTTTATAATATAAAACCATTTCACAAACTAGCATTGCTCCAATTACTGCATCTTTATCTCTTACAAAAGTCCCTGCTAAACATCCATAACTCTCCTCAAATCCAAACAAATATGTATTAGCCCCTGTGCTTTCAAATTCTTTTATTTTTTCTCCAATATATTTAAAACCAGTTAACACATCTATTGTCTCAATTTTATAATTATCTGCAACTTTTTTTGCCATTTCTGATGTAACTATTGTCTTAATTATAGCACCATTTTCAGGAAGCTTATTAAGTTCCTTTAATGATGAAAGAATATAATGAGTCAAAAGAACCCCCGTTTGGTTACCTGTTAATACTCTATATTCGCCTTCACTATCTTTGACAACTACCCCAATTCTATCACAGTCTGGATCAGTCCCAAATATCACATCCGGCTGTACAGATTTAGCAAGTTCTAGCGCCAATTTAAATACAGATGGTTGCTCTGGATTTGGGTATGATGCAGTAGGAAAATTGCCATCTGGTTTTTCTTGTTCCTTCACTACATTTACATTTTCATAACCCAGTTCACTTAAAACCCTTCTTACTGGAATGTTTCCAGAGCCATGTATAGGCGTATATATTATTTTTAAGTCCTTAGCATTTTTCTTTACTAAATCTTCTCTTACTGTTAATCCTTTTACCTTCTCTACATATATTTTATCTATTTCTTCTCCAATAATATTCAAAAGTTTAGCTTTCTTAGCCGCTTCTAAATCCATTAATTTTACGTCATTAAACCCTTGTAGTGAATTAATACATGTCAATATATCCTTAGCCGCTTTATCAGTAACCTGTCCTGCATCTTCATTATAAACCTTATATCCATTATATTGTTTTGGATTGTGAGATGCCGTAACAACTATTCCAGCTTTACAATGCAAATATTTAACCGCAAATGAAAGCATTGGTGTTGGTCTTAAAGATTCAAATAAATTTACAACGATACCATTTGCACACAATACGCCTGCAACTCTATTTGCGAATTCTATTGACATGTTTCTTGAATCATAAGCAATACTAACAGCTTTCTCATCAGTATAATTTTTATTTATATAGTCTGCTAGTCCTTGGGTTGCCTTCCCTATAGTGTAGATATTCATTCTATTGCTTCCTGCTGCCATAACACCACGAAGTCCACCAGTTCCAAATTCCAAATCTCTGTAAAATCTATCTTCTATTTCTTTCTCATCTTTTATTTCTCTCAATTCTTTTTTAGTTGCTTCATCAACATATTCAGAACTCAGCCAATTTTCATAATTTTTTTTGTAATCCAAAATAATCACTCCTTAAATATTCAATATTCTAATTATACTATAAAACCAAAAATTAGCATACTTTTTTACATAATTTAAGAATAGTACTTGAAATGCTACTACTTAAATTATTACTTACTGTCCTTTGGATAAAATCTTTTTAAAAACCTTAATATCGAATCCTTACTTTTATATAATATCAATAGCATCTTCCACCCTCTAGATTTATATATACTCTTAAGTTCTGATCTAAGATTCATAATTTCATCTTGTAAACAACTAATTTTATTCTCAAAATTATCACTTTTATTGTGCAAATCATAAATTTCATTTTTTGAGTTATCTACTTGCTTTTCTAAGTCATTAATTTTATTTTGTTTGTTCTGTAACCCCTCATTTAAACTAACTACTTCCTCAACTAAATCCTGATTTTTTAAATGTAAATCACCTATTTGAGCTTGTAAAAAATTAATTTGATGATTTGTTTGGAGTGACTGGTCCGATATATTTTTATTACTAGCTATACTTGTATTACTCTTTGGAATATTTTCTTCAATATTTTTAACATGGGTGCTTAATGTATTTTTATCTTTAATAATTAGATTTGAATAATCTAGCTTATTACCTAACATTTCTTCAGACAATCTAATGACATCTTCTAAAGAATTAAACAAATATCTTTCCAAACCTCTATCCTCAAGAAAACATCGTGATTTGTCTTGATCCATTAATATAAATGGTACATTATGAATATAAGAAAATATTGATCCATGTAAAGAACAAGTAATTATATACTTCAATTTCCCAATAATAGTGAATATTTCCATAGGTGTCATTATAGGTAATAAGCTTGCATTTCTAATTCTTTTACTTAAACTATACATATATTCATAATCATTATTATAATGAGTTATAGGAATAAAATATACATTATATGACAAAGATGATATCCAATTTATAAATAAGTTTTCTTCTTCCTCAGAAAAAAACTTAGGAATAAGATGAATTCCTATAGATGCACCTTCTATTTTAACAGGACATTCATTCAAATCCTCTAAAAGCATTGTAGTACAGGGAACTACAAATGATTCTTTTTTTATATATGCTGCCTTTTTCTTATCCCCACTACTTCTAAATGATAAATATTTGTAGTCGTTTAAATATTCTAGGTCTGTTGGGCTATCGACAATACCCATAGAGTTTAAAATATTATGCCCTCTAACTTTAAATTTATCATAGTAAAAATCATGATCTTTGCGTATTAGATGACCCCCACCTATTATAATACTATCATATAATTCCGGATTAAAATTACCAGGTACAAGTTCATCAAAGTCTACATTTAAATCCTTCATTATTTTTCTCAAACTAAGTCCAATTGCTACATCTCCAGTGTTTCCACTAATATTATCATAAAGTATACCTATATTTTTTTTCAACTTTTTTCACTCCTATAATTGTTTTATAAATCCATTTAAGTTTCTATATTAATATATCTTTCACAATTTATTAAACCATGTTTCATATTCATTCTTAGTTTAACATTAAAATGTTATAATTTTATGACATTTTAATTAATGTTCTAATCTATTTTAAGTTGCTGACAACTTTTTAATATATATGTACCGATATCGTTCTTAAATGGAAAAATTTCAAAGTTATAATATATTCTCATCAAAAATTTATGTATCATACATTTAACATAGAAGTTCTACAATTTTATTGCATTTGCTTATTTAATAAACTATAATAAATATTGTTTTTAGCCACATTATAATTAGACTAAAAATATATTAATGAAAGAAGGTGTTATGTAAAGGTGTATAAACTTAATCAAGATGAAACTCCTCTTTTTAATGCTCTTATGGAGTATGTAAATCGAAACACAATTCCATTCCATGTTCCTGGTCATAAAAAGGGCCAAGGTGCAGATGAAGAATTCAAAAAATTCATGGGTGAAAACCCTTTTAAAATTGATGTAACAGTTTTCAAGTTAGTGGACAGTCTTCATCATCCTACAGGACCAATAAAAAAAGCTCAAGAACTTGCATCTGATGCCTATGGTGCAAAGGCTTCATTTTTTTCAATACATGGAACCTCAGGTGCCATAGAAGCTATGATTTTATCAGTTGTCAGCGATAACGACAAAATATTAATACCAAGAAATGTTCATAAATCTGTTACGGGTGGTATTATTTTAAGCGGTGCCGTACCTGTATACATGCAACCTGAACTTGATAAAAAAATAGGAATAGCTCATGGCGTAACTCCTGAAACTGTTGAGAACACACTAAAGGAAAACCCCGATGCCAAAGCAGTACTTATAATTAATCCTACTTATTACGGTACAGCAACTGATATTAAAAAAATCGCAGAAATTGTGCACAGATATAATATTCCTTTAATAGTTGATGAAGCTCATGGTCCACATCTTGGTTTTAATGATAGATTACCAATGTCCTCCATTGATGCTGGTGCAGACATGTGTGCCCAAAGCACTCATAAGATTATAGGTGCACTAACTCAATGTTCACTACTTCATGTATGTTCAGACAGAATAGACATGAACAAGGTGCAACAAACCTTGAATATTTTACAAACAACCTCACCTTCTTATATTTTAATGGCATCTCTTGATTGTGCCAGAAGACAAATAGCCCTTCATGGCAAAGAGCTTTTAGATTACACTATTGATCTTTGCAATTATGCTAGAGATGAGATAAATAAGATACCTGGTTTCTATTGTTTTGGAGCGGAAGTACTAAATAACAAAGGCGTAATTTCTTATGATCCAACGAAAGTAACAATTACATGTAGAGATCTTGGAATTACAGGTTATGATTTAGATATGATGCTTGCAGATGAATACCATATTCAAATGGAACTTTCTGATTTATATAATGTTCTAATTGTTGGAACATTCGGGGATAAAAAAGAAGACATTGAATATCTTCTTAGTGTTTTAAAGAAAATAAGTGCTAAGTATTATGGAACAGGGGATAAAAAGTCTGACTTTATTGATATACCACCTATTCCAGAACAAATACTTATTCCAAGAAAAGCTTTTTATGGCAATAAATATTCAGTTCCAATTGAGGATAGTGTGGGAATGATTAGTGGAGAATTCTTAATGGCATATCCACCTGGAATTCCAGTACTTTGCCCTGGCGAAAAAATAACTATAGAAATCGTGAAATATATTCAAAAGTTAAAGTCCATCGGACTTTATGTTCAAGGTACAGAAGATCCAAGAGTTGAAAATATAAAAGTTGTGCAAAACAATTAGATTGTAAAAAACTTTTGGGATGTAAGTATATTTATTTAAACAAATATACCTACATCCCAGTTTTATAAATTTTTCCTCTTCATCCTAAAAATCTTTCTTACCTTTTAATTCTTTATTACCGGAGCTTTTTTTCCAACCACCACAGTTATTTTTTTTACAAGTGAAATTCCAAATTCATCCTTAACTTCAATAGTAATAACGTCATTGTTTTTCACCTTCACCCTGTAACTAAAATATTGCAGTCCTCCAGCGCCAAGCTCCGAATCTAAATTAGAGCTTAATATTTCATTTCCATTTATATAGAGGAAATATCCATAGGTGTTATCAGCAACTGAACCAGCCAAATCCACATAACTTTTGTCTGTATATATTTTCCCATCTGGTCCCATTTGAGGTTTTGTCAGTGTAAGCTTTGGTGCATAGGAATCATATACTACATCGTAAGCATAATTACTCACTACAGTTCCATCGGTATCCTCTGCATATACTAAAAATTTATTTGTTCCTTGGCTTAATTTGAATGCTTTTGCGAATGTTAAATCTTTATTAACAGTAACATCTTCCCCATTAATTTGAAAAATCTTAGGTTTATGATTAACAGTTCCATTAATTATCAGAGTATTATTTTTAGCATCCTCTGCTGATAGTACATCATAACCATGTAAATTATTAAAACTTATATTTAGTGGTTCATTTTGTATATTTGCAATTATGTGAAATCTTTTACTATTACTATTGTTTACGCTGTCCACTGCTTCTATTGTCAGTGTTGTATTACCTGAAACTGGTAATGTATATTTAAAATCCCCTGTATTCTCGTTAAATTCCTCACTGCTAAGGGGTGTTCCATTTATAATAACCTTATTATTGTCAGAAATACTTTCAAATTCAGCTTTACCATACAAAACAATATTTTTTTCATTAGTTGAAATACTGTTATTTGAGTCAAAACTTGGGCTTGTTATATTTATAGTAGGATTTTTTGTCTGAAGTATAACTTTATAACTACTATTTTCATCTAATAAATTGCCTTTTTTATCATAAGCCTCAATATCTATAACATTCTTTCCTTCTCGTAATTTAACAGCTACGGTAAATGATTTTTTATTTATCTTTGCTTTTATTCCATTTATCTTTAAATTTTCAACTTTACTGCTAACTATTCCCTGGATACTGAATTTACCATTGTTATCTAATGATGTTTTGCCAATAACTTCACCATCATGTACATTTTGGAGTATTACTGGTGTATCTACTGCAATACTTTCACTACCTACATTCCCAGCATAATCTGCTGTTCCTACTTCTACGTCATTTGTATTACCCTTTTCTAAATTAATGCTACAGCTATATGTCTCGGATTTACTATCATATTGTATTGGTGAGACGCTACTATCAACCTGATTACCATTTACCATTACTACATTTGAATCCGTATTTATTCCAACCCCTTTGTCTTTTTCTTTCCAGGTTAATTTATATGGTGAATTTATATCAGTAGTTGTCTTAGATGTTATCTTTATCTTTGGAGCCATGGTATCAATTTTTATAGGCATATATGTTACTTGTTTAGTAGCATCAGGCAAATCAACTGTTGTTATAAATTTATAATAGTAGTCTCCATCCTCAGCTGTTTCCATAGACCCAGTTTTAGCATTGTAAAGTTTACCATCCCATTGTCCATTACTGTACTTATTGGCACCCCCATCTCCATTTTGATTATCTATTAAGTCTTTTACTAGTTTGTTATCCGAAGATAACTGCCTTAATACTTTTTCACTTCCATTATCTTTATTAACTATTTGTACTTCCATTGTCCTTGCATCTCTTAGAAAACTTAGCTCAGGCACTACTACATCTTCATTTCCATCTCCATCTGGTGAAAACGCTATTTTATTAGAATCTATTGTTCCATTTGTTATTACTCCTAAGTAATTTTCACTGCCAAATACATTGCTGATGAGTCCTTCTTCGCCCAAAACAGTATTTTCATTCCAAAGCGGTTGGTCAAGTATGCTTGGTTTTGAATAATCACCATAAAATCCGAGATAAGGTACATTTAACGAAGGTACCTTGCTATTATCACTATTAAATTTCACATACCCCTCAACAAATTGTCCCTCTTTGAAACTCTGCGGAAGTTCAATTTGAACTGTGACTTTTGCCTGGCCATTTGCTGGAACTACAATGGTATTTGAACTAAATTTCATCTGAGAAGTATCAATGTTATAGTCGGAAAAATGTCCTGCAGAATCAGTTATTTTTTCGGATAAAATTCCTCCATTTGCAAGAGTGTACTTAGCATCAGTGTTCCCGTAGTTCTTTAGATTTAGGTTAAAAGTAGTACTACTCCCTATTTCTTTTAAAGCAACATCAGCCTCACCGTTATCATCGGTTGCAATTACATTATTATTTATTGCATCTTCAACTTGAATAAGACCTGCTCCTTGTCTTCTTGGAGAATACGGCACCGACTGATTATTTTTATCCATCAATATTTCTGAAGTGTTAATAGCTGTGTTTTTTATCAGTTTTATCAAATCCCTGCCCGTAGCACTTACTCCTTTGGCCTTTTCACCCTGTAAAATTAGAGCTTCAGAACCAGCGACATTTGGTGATGCCATGGAAGTTCCACTCATAGTTGTATATTTATTATTATTTTGCGTTGAATAAATATTCCCACCTGGCGCAGAAATTTCTGGTTTAAAACCTAAACTTGGAGTTGGCCCCCAGGAAGTAAAAGGTGACATATCATTTGACAAGCTATTATCAATGGAAATTTGACTTCCATCAATGTTTATGCTTAAATTACTAGCTATTAGATTTTTAAGTTTTACTCCATCCGCATTTCCTATCCCAATGGATGGTATAGTAATAGATGCATCCACCCCCATGGATAAGGGATCATTACTACCACCGCTAGCAATATCTTTATCGTATATAATTGCTCCTGCTGCATTAGCATTCTCTGCTGCAAGTATCTTTTGCGAAAAAGTCAACCCACCTCCTCTTTCTATTAATGCTATTTTCCCTGTAACATCTTTTCCTATAAAATCCGAAGTTGCTCCCAAATTACAATCAACTACAGCGTGGGTTGATTTAAGACTTTCTTCTGGAACACCACTACCGTTTGCATATGCTAAGGTTCCACTTCCATTATTAGACACATAGTCTAACTTTTTTACTATCCTTTTAGTATTTTCATAAGAAGCAACTGTAAGGGCATCATCTGCAACACCAGGGGTTCCTACTGTTCCTGTATCGACCTGATTTAATAGGTTTGTCTGTGGTGCATTCCACCCTGAATTTGTAGATGATATAGCTGAATTGCCCGCTGAAACTACAACTAATGTACCTTTATCTGTTGCATTTTTTATTGCCTTTTGGTCAGGATCATTTGGATCTTCAAAGCCTGAAACTGATCCTAAACTCATATTAATTATATCTGCATGGTGTAATACAGAATCCTCAATGGCGGCAATCAAATCATCATCATATGCTGACTCCTGGTTTCCAGGATTATTAGAAAATACCTTCATTGCTAAAAGCTGTGCCTCTGGTGCAATTCCTTGCACTGCTTTAAATGAAGCCGAATCCTGATCACTTCCATTTGCGGCTACGATTCCTGCCACATGCATTCCATGTTGCTCTGTTTTATTGTCATCTATTACACTTTGATTTTCATCAGCAAAATTATAGCCATATGGAACTTTATCCGTAAAGAATTTTCCCTTTCCTCCTAGTTTTGAAACATTTAAAGCATTAAGCTTATCCTTAGAGGGATTACTTATTTTCATATCTTTATGGGTGTAATCTATACCTGTATCTATTATGGATACAACCATGCCTTCGCCCTTATATCCCGTGTTTTTCCATTCATTGTAAACTTGAGTTAAATTTTTAGCAAAATACATATCTGGATGATATACTTTTGCCTCTGTAACACTTTGAACTCCTGCCATTTGTCTAATTGTATTAATGTCAGTTCTCTTTACATCTGCACTAAATCCATTTACAAGATATCCAAAATTTTTTTTGATTTTTGCTCCAGACAATGCTTGTACACTTTGAACCACACTTTGTTGTGAGTCTTTTACTTGGGTTATACTTTTAGCAGAATTTTCAGCTGCCGGCTTGTCTGCAAGTTGAACAATAATTCTTACGCTGCCACTAGTACTATTGTTATCCAGAGGTGCATTTTCGTTTAATGTATCATATCCTTTCACATTGTTTTTTATGGATTTCACCTTGATTTCCTTAGCTATAGCACTAACCATCAATGCCTTTAAGTCTTTGCCATTTACATCTTCTGCCTTTACATTACCACTAAATTCCGTAACATTAAGGGATAAAAAAAATACTAATACTAAACTAATTGATAATAGACTACTACCTCTCTTTTTCATAATGTTCCCCCTTTAAATAATTAAATCCTATTGTTTTTCTTAATATTCTACTACCATTTTATAGTAAAAACAACTTATATTTTGATTATTTGTTAATATGCTTAGATATTCGCAAAAAAAAGATGACTTCTATAAAATATAGAAATCATCCTGCGGTACCACAAATTATTTTAAGTTTAAGTTCAACTCCTATTTTAATTCAACTACTGTTACTCCACTTCCGCCTTCTCCATAATCACCAAGTCTGTAGGCCTTAGCATGATTATGTCTTTTAAGCATATCCGTAATTACATTTCTAAGCACACCAGTTCCCTTGCCATGTATAATTGTAACGGCTTCAAGCCCACCAAGATAAGCATCATCCAGATATTTATCAACTGAATATATTGCTTCTTCTGAATCCATTCCCCTTAAATCTATAGATGAGTCAACTTGCTTTAAATTTAGCTTTAATTCTCTCTTCCTCATTTTCCGTGCCTTTGGATCTTCTTTAACAGGTTTATTTTTTCTTAAATCACCAATTTTTACACTTATCTTCATTATGCCCGCTTGAATTTGGACTTCATCTCTATTGTCAGGTTTTGATAAAACTATTCCATTCATATTTAATGATGGAATATAGACTTCTTCTCCTTCTGATACATTAGTAAGTCCATGCCCACTGTGTTCCTTGTTAAACGTATTTTCTTCAGCTTTCTCTATCTTTTCCTTTAACCTTTTTCTTTCTTTTTCAAGTTCCGCTCTAGCATCTGATGAATAACCCATTTTTTCTAGTTCTCTAATGTTTTTAAGTATTTCATCTGCGTCTTCCTTTGCCTCTGAAAGTATTTTTCTTGCCTCTTTTTTTCCTTCACTAATCGCTCTTTCTCTTGATAAATTTAAAGTGCTTAACTTTTGTTCGTACTTTTCTTTATATTTTTCTGCTTCAAGTCTAAGCATTTCTGATTTTCTTGCATCTTCTGCTGCCTTAATAGTTTTACCTTGAAGATTTTGAATTAAATCCTCAAATTCCAAGCTATCTGAAGCTATTCCGCTTCTTGCCTTATCAATTACATAATCAGGAAGACCTAACCTTTTAGATATTTCAAAAGCATTTGACTTTCCCGGAATTCCAATTAGGAGCCTGTAAGTTGGTCTTAGCGTCTCCACATTAAACTCTACAGATGCATTTTCAACGCCTTCTGTTTTTAATGCATAGGCTTTAAGTTCGCTATAATGTGTGGTAGCAACTACTTTTGTACTTCTTTCTCTTAAGGTTTCAAGTATAGCCACTGCAAGTGCAGCTCCTTCTGTTGGATCAGTTCCTGCACCGAGCTCATCGAATAATACCAAACAATTTGAATCTGCTTTTTCAATAATTTTAACTATGTTATTCATATGTGAAGAAAAAGTTGACAAACTCTGCTCAATACTCTGTTCATCCCCAATATCTGCGAATATCTCATTAAAAAAGCTTACTGTTGAATTTTCCCTTGCAGGTATAAGGACTCCGCTCATAGCCATAATTTCTAGAATTCCTACAGTTTTAAGGGTTACAGTCTTACCGCCTGTATTTGGTCCCGTTACAACTAAAGATGTAAAATCTCTCCCCAAATATATATCCATAGATACTACCTTTAATGGATCAATTAATGGATGTCTACCCTGAACTATATCTATTATTCCATTATCATTAACTGCCGGACATATTCCTGAAATGTCATTGGCATATTTTGCCTTTGAAAATATAAAATCCATCTCATAAACTATATTTGTATTACCCTTTACAGCGTCTATATTTTCGTAGATTTTTTCCGAAAGTTCCTGTAATATCCTCTCTATTTCAGCCTTTTCCTTAAGTATTAATTCCTTTATCTCATTATTTAAATTTACAAGCCCCATGGGTTCAATAAAAAGTGTAGCTCCCGATGAACTTTGATCGTGCACAAGCCCTGGAACTTGTGCTTTATACTCTGACTTAACTGGAAGTACATATCTATCTCCTCTAATTGTATAGAGATTTTCCTGCAAGTAGCTGGAATATCCCCTTACCATTGAGCTAACCCTATCCTTAACGGAAGCTGTTTTTTCTTTCAATATCCTTCTTATATTAAAAAGTGTAGTACTCGCTCTGTCCGCTATTTCTTCTTCACTTACAATTGCCATAAAAATTTCATCTTCAAGTTTTTTTAGTGGAACTATACCAACACATATATCCTCCAAAACTCTGTAACCTTTTTCATCTTCTCTATGAGAAATATAATTATTAAAAGATCTTGCGCACCTTTGAATATTTGCTATCCTAAGGAGTTGAAGCGGCATAAGGATTCCTCCTTTTTCAGCCCTAGCAACTCCATCACGTACATCATAGGCTCCTTCAAAAGGAGGGGAACCTTTTTTCATTAAAAGTTCTAGTGCCTCTTTAGTCTCCTCTAAGTGCTCTTTTACCTCATAAAGACTATTGTATGGTTTAAGTTTGTCAATAATATCTTTAGATGCACTTGTAGCAGTATATTTTTTTATTAAATCCCTAATTTTATAAAATTCTAATATTCTCAGTGACTTTTCGTTCAAAATTATTCAACTCCTCGTTTATAATGACCACGGGTAAATTTTTTATCTGTAACCGCTTCTCCAGTTTTATATGAGGTTAATATTTTTTTAACTTCTTCCATATTCTCATCCACAAAATCTATTCTTAATGCTATATTTCCAATTCCATTTATATCCTTAATGCTCTCAATAAGATTTAGAGGAAGTGAATTATATATATGGCTTCTGCAATACTTATCTGTTCTTACTAAAAATTCTTCTCCCATTCTATCCTTAAGTTTATACTCTCCCTTTATGCATTCATCTTTGCATGCAGTTTTTGCAGTTTTCCCTCCAAAAATGCTTCCTACTGGACAGTATTCGCTTACCATAGCTTCAAGTTTTCCATAGATCACCATTCCACAAGGTAGTGGTGCATTTTTAACTACTTCTCCAATTTCTTTTCTATTTAGTTCCACACTTAGATATGTACCATTTAGAGATTTGCTGAAGAAATCTAAAGAATACTTATTAAATACATTTAGTTTATAATCACCAATTACCTTTGTTTTTCCTTCAAACATACTTATAATTCCTGCATTGGCGGTAACAATTCCTTCTATTTTTGAAAGATTTTTTTCTATGAAATTACATATGAAATCAAACTCCCCCTTTATTATATTAGGGATCATAAGATAAATTCTCATGCCATTTACATCTTCAATTTTAATATCACATTTTTTATTAAAGAAATTAATCATAATAGCCTGAACATTTAGTCCTTTACATGCCTCAAGTTGCTCCATATTATATACAGACACAAGAAGTTTTTCCATACTAAATCCTAACTTTTCTACCCTGTTGAAATCCAAACTTTTTTCTTTTACCCTTTTGCTTGTTTCATATATTGAATTTAGTATTTTATTTATAAGTTCTCGTCTTGTATTGTTTATTGCTGAAACAGGTGAAAATCCGTCTTGAAAATCACAAAAATCGATATTTTCTATATTAAAAGGTGTATTTCCTGTTTTAAGTAGATTTTCTTTTACTTTTTTAATCTCAACTGGTCTATTTATAGCCTTTTGAACAATTTCACCCTTTACATTAAATATTTTTCCATGGTAGTCACAACTTAATTCAAATGGTTCACCAACCTTGAACTTACAAGATAATCTTATATTAATCTTTCTTTCATATATATTTGCGTAACTTTCAGCTAAATTTTCTAAGAGCTCTGCATCTGAAGTTTTATACAATTTATCCTTCGCCGCATAAAATGTTGGCATAAGTTTTACAGTATCACCTGCCTTTGCATAGCCTACTTCACCGGAATCCTTTATGATTTTTGAAACCGTAAATCCTCCTTCGCCAACTCTAACTCCATCTTTAATTTTTATATCTTCCCTAAGCCTAATGAAAAAGTCTTTATTTGCCTCTCCAAGTGCGAGCCCCGTGTTTTTAGGGTAGGAATACGCCATCATGTCCTTACCAACATTCCCATACATATAAGCCCTGGAAAAACCTTCTCTATTAAAAAGTTGCATTAATTTTTTCGTTTCGTCTTTATAATCAAATTCCTTATTTTCATATGCATTATCAATTGCTTTTCTGTAAATACTTACAACACCAGCCACGTATTCAGGTCTTTTCATTCTACCTTCTATTTTCAGTGAAGCCGTATTGCTTTTAATAATTTCAGATATATCCTCTAAAGTAGATATATCTTTAGGACTTAATACATAACCTTTAAAATCCCTTTTTCCCTGTTCATCTAATAGGTTGTATGGCATTCTACAGGTTTGAGCACATCTACCTCTATTTCCACTCCTAGCTCCTATCAAACTACTCATAATACACTGACCAGAATAACAAATACATAAGGCTCCATGTACAAATATTTCTGTTTCTATATTTAAATCCTTTGAAATATATTCAACCTCTTTTAATCCCAGTTCTCTAGCTAGTACAATCCTTGTAAATCCTAAGCTTTTAAAATACTTTGCACCCTGTCCATTATGTATAGACATCTGAGTTGATGCATGAAGTTCAAAATCAGGAAAGTTTTGTTTTATTAAATACACAAGCCCCAGATCTTGAATTATAAGTGCGTCCACACCTATCTCGTATAAAAACTTTACATATGATAATGCATCTTTCATTTCACTGTCTTTTATTAGAGTATTTATTGTTATATAGATCTTAACACCATAACCATGGCAATAATTAACCGCATATATCATATTTTCATCATCAAAATTAGAAGCGTTTGCCCTTGCTGAAAATCTACTACCACCTAAATATACTGCATCTGCTCCATTTTGTACCGCTGCATGTAGACTATCAATACTACCACATGGAGCTAGTAATTCTATCCTTTTCATCCTCATCTCTCCTAATCAATCTATAAGGCACCTGAAAGAAAATAGTCTAGCATGCTGTCTAGCTATTTTTTTGAAGATGACCAATACTTATTATACAACAATTTACTCTGGAATTAAAATAGGGATCATACGACCCCTTATATTTTAATATATTTGTTATCATTTTCTATAGAATATATTCCCTTTGTTTTAGCATTTATTTTTGCTACTTCTCCCATAACAATATCATTGTGCCCTTTATTATATATAATGGACTTTGTACATCCTGATAAAATTTCTGCCGGGGTAGATACAAGTTCTACACTTATACTATTTTTCTCTAGTTCATTATATATATATGCTGCTTGACTGCTAGATACAAAAACCATTATATATTTTTCCCCCATAATACCAACTCCTATTGTTCTAGTTGTTCCCTAAATACTTTATCGCATCTATTAATTTTTCAATATCATCAAATGTATTAAAATATCCTAAACTTATTCTTACAGTTCCAAACTTTTCTGTTCCAATTACTTTATGAATAAGTGGAGCACAGTGAAATCCTGTTCTTACAGCAATTCCATTTTTATTAAGAATATATCCAACTTTTGCACTATCCATATTTCCAATATTAATTGATACTACTGATGATCTATTTTTACTGTCCATTAGTCCATATATTTTAACAGTTGTAAGTTTTTTTAGCTCCTGAAGAAGATATTCCGTTAGATTTTCTTCCTGTTTTTTTATATTTGAAATTCCTGTTTTTCTTATAAACTTTATGCCTTCACACAATCCTGCTATACCAGGTGTATTTAGAGTTCCACTTTCAAATTTGTCAGGCAAAAAATTAGGCTGTACCATTTCACTGGAATTGCTTCCAGTTCCCCCTGAAATAAACTCCTTCAAATCAATTCCATCTTGTATATAAAGTGCACCAGTTCCCTGTGGTCCCAAAAGTCCTTTATGTCCAGGGAATGCAAGTAGTCCTATATTAGATTTTTTTACATCTATATCAAAAACTCCAGCAGTTTGTGAAGCATCAACCATAAAAACAATACCCTTTTCTTTAGCTATACTACCTATTTCATCTAAGTTTTGAACCGTGCCTAACACATTTGATCCATGATTTATTACTATCAATTTTGTATTTTGTTTTATTTTACTCTTTAATTCTTCTAATTTAATAAATCCATACTCGTCTACATTTATTAGACTTACCTCAGCACCTTGATTTTCAAGATAGTTTAATGGCCTTAATACAGAATTGTGCTCTATAACAGTGCTTATTACATGATCTCCTTTATTTATTATACCCTTTATGGCTATATTTATGGCCTCTGTAGCATTAACCGTAAAAACTATATTAAAAGGATTATCTATATTAAAAAGTGAGCCTATCTCACCTCTTGCCTCCGCAATTTTTTTAGATGCTTTTAATGACATATCATGCGAACTACGTCCTGGATTTGCAGCATAATTTTTCATACAATTTAATACTTCATAGTATACATTACTTGGTTTTGGAAATGAAGTAGCCGCATTATCTAAATAAATCATCCGCCATCACCTCTAAGACTTATTTTGTTCTTATTTAGTATATGCAGGTGTTTAGAAAAGTGGGACTATAGCCATAAAAGGATATGCCAAAGCATATCCTTTTATCTATTTTCTTTCATTTCCTGAATATATTCTTTTTTCGTCTTGGCAAGTAATATTTGATTTTCTAAGTATTTGTTTTCTAGATCCATTAGCTTGTATTTGGCAGACTGTAAATTAAATCTTAACTGCTTGTTATCATCCTTAAGTTTTTTTATTCCCTTAGCATCCTTTGTCATGGAGTCAATACACTGACTTAATTGTTCAATTTGTTTATCCTTTTCTACATTTTCCTCATCTGAACTTTTTTTATCTATTTCTATTTTAAGTTCTTGTTTTTCTTCATTCAACTTAGCTATTTCTCTAGTTAAATTATCTGCTTTATTTTTTAGTTCTTCTATTTCATCCGAAAGTCTTTCGTTATATTCTCCACTTTTATAAAACTCATCCGCGGAATTCATAGCAGTCAAAATAGCTGCCTCAGATGTACTGAGTTTTGGATTATTTTCCATAATATTCTTAATTTTTTTATCCACATAATTTGCAATGGTATGCAAATATTCTTCTTTTTCATTACCAACTAATTGATATTCTTTATTATTCACCCTAACCGTAACCGAACTCATGAAAACACCCTCTTAGTTTTATCTTAATTAATTTTAACATATTATCGTTTACTATACAATTATAGATATTTGTTTCCATAATTTATATTACAAGTCTTAATAGCAACAATCCTAAAAAAGTGACAAGCTTCACGAGTTAAAAGTTAATGAAGATTTTTCGCTTTGCCGAAAAATCAACAAAATAAAGATGCAGGTGGATTCCTTAATACAAATCCACCTGCATACCTAAAAATCATCATCAATCATGAAAAATTTCAAATTGCCACCTATCAATTAACGAAGTTTAGCTCCTAAAGTGTACTCAAGAGTGCTTAATATCTTATTATGAACCTTTTCAACATCTTTATCTGTAAGAGTCTTATTTTCATTTCTATAAGTTATGGAATAGGCTATGCTCTTTTTGCCTTCTGGTATTTGTTCTCCTTTATATACATCAAATAGCTTGAAGCTTTCCAGTATATTACCTCCATGCCTTCTTATAACATCCTCAATTTGCTGAACTAAAATACTGTCATCTAAAATAATAGCCATATCACGAGTTACTGCTGGAAATTTAGGTAAGGCCTTATATTTTCTTTCTATAACTGCATTTTCTATTAGAGCATCTAGGTCAATTTCTGCTACATAACATTCTGGATCAATTCCATATCCCAAAGTTACACTAGGATGAATTTCTCCAAGAGTTGCAACTGTTTTTTTATTTAATTTAGCAGTTGCAGTTTTACCTGGATGATAACTAACATTTTCAGTTTCTCTTTCATAGGATATATTATTAATCCCAAGTGTTTCAAATACATTTTCAACTATACCTTTAAGACAAAAATAATCTGCCTCTCCATATATCCCTATGGTTACTACATTTTTTTCTTTTGGTATTTCCCCAGGTGCTTTGCTTGGCACGTAATTTTTACCAATTTCAAACAATCTCACTATTTCATTACTTCTTGAATAGTTTCTAGAAAAAGCCTCCATCATAGAAGGAATGCTAGTGGTTCTCATTATACTATAATCTTCACCTAAAGGATTTCTTATTACTACTGCATTTCTTAGCTTACTATCCTTTGGTAAAAGTATTTTATCAAAAACCTTTGGACTTACAAAAGAATAGCATATAGCTTCGCTTAATCCTGAAGCTATCAAAATATCAACAACCATATTTTTAATAACTTGATTTTTATACCGTCCAGTTCTTATACTAGAAACTTTAAGATCAGTAGATGGAACCTTATTATAGCCATAAATTCTCACTATTTCTTCCGCTACGTCTTCTCTTATGTTTATATCACCTCTGAATGTTGGAACCTTAACTATTAACTTATCCCCTGAGATTTCAGTGCTAAGTTCCAATCTATCAAGATATCCCTTCATTTCTTCCTTTGTAAGTTTTAATCCAAGAAAAGCATTTATCCAATTTGAATCTACTTCAACAAAATGTTCTTCTACTGATTTCTCATATATATCAATAGTTCCATCCATTATGTCTCCTGCACCAAGCTCCTGAATTAAATTACAAGCTCTATTAATTGCTATTTCTGCAAGATGCGGATCTAGATCTTTTTCAAACCTACCGGAAGCTTCAGTTCTTAAATTCAATTTTTTAGATGATACTCTCACATTTGTGCCTTGAAAATTTGCACTCTCAAAAATTATTTCAGTTGTATCCTCTTTAATTTCTGAATTTAGTCCTCCCATAATTCCTGCAATTCCTAAAGTGTTATTCCCATCTTTTATTGTAAGAATACTGCTCCCGAGTTTTCGCTCTTTTTCATCTAAAGTAACAAAACTTTCGCCTTCCTTTGCTCTTTCAACTATAATTGTATTTGTTGTTATTGTTCTTCTGTCATAAGCATGCAAAGGTTGCCCAAGTTCAATCATTACAAAATTAGTTATATCTACAATATTATTAATTGGTCTTACCCCTGACTGTAATAATCTCTCTGCCATCCAAGCAGGTGAATCTTGAATTTTAATATTTTTAACGCCCCTTGCTATATACCGTCTACAAAGTGTATCTCTAACTTCAACTTTTATTTCATTGTTTATATTGTCCTTGCATTTAACTTCATAATTTAATGCAGGCATTTTATAATTTATATTTAGAGTAGCTGCTGTTTCTCTTGCCATTCCAACAATACTAAGGCAATCAGGTCTATTGGATGTTATTTCAAAATCAATTACTGCATTGTCCAAATTTAAAATTTCTTTTATATTTCTGCCTACTACAGTATTCTCAGGTAATATCATAAGTCCATGAACAGTTCCCTCATCTGCAAGTCCTAGTTCTTCTTCAGAACACATCATTCCATTTGAAGGAATTCCTCTTAGCTTACCTCGTTTTATTTTTACCCCTCCAGCTAAGCTTGAGTTATGAAGAGCAACTGGTACTATATCATTTTCTTTCATATTTTTTGCACCTGTAACAATTTGGATTGGCTCATCTTCCCCTACTTCCACTTGACATATAACTAATTTCTCAGCGTCTGGATGCGGCTCAATTTTCAGTATTTTACCTGCTACAACATTTTGAATTTCATCTCCACTAGTGATTACTTCTTCAACCTTTGAACCTGATAGAGTAAGAAGATCTCCCAATGTCTTGGCATCCATATCTATATCAACATAATCTTTTAAAAAACTTACTGGAACTTTCATTTAATTTTCCTCCTAGAATTTCTTTGTATTCATCAAATAATCATTGATAATCAAATTTATTTTCCTGTATTATATAATTCCTTATATTAAAACTGCTTCAAAAATTTCATATCACTTTCATATAGCTGTCTTATATCATCAATGCCAAGTGTCTGCATAACTATTCTATCAAGTCCAACTCCGAAGGCAAATCCGCTATATACCTCTGGGTCAATGCCACAGTTTCTTAAAACATTTGGATGAACCATGCCACAGCCATACATTTCTATAAATCCTTCGCCTTTACATACTGTGCATCCATCTCCACCACAAGCAAAGCATGAAATATCAAGTTCTGCTGATGGTTCCGTAAATGGAAAATGGTGTGGTCTGAATTTAGTTTTAACATTTTCACCAAACATTTTTTTGATATACATTTCTAAAGTTCCCTTCATGTCTGCAAAGGTTATTCCCTTATCTACCACTAAACCTTCAACCTGATAAAATATAGGTGAATGTGTTGCATCCGCCGCATCTGACCTATATACCTTACCTGGTGAGATCATTTTAATTGGCAGTTTTTGGTTAAGCATTGTTCTTATTTGCACTGGTGAAGTTTGAGTTCTAAGTACTATATTGTCATCAATATAAAATGTATCCTGTTCACCTCTAGCAGGGTGATTTTTAGGTATATTGAGCATTTCAAAATTGTACTTATCATACTCTACCTCAGGTCCATCTTCTACAGTAAATCCCATGGCTAAAAAAATATCCTCAGTTTTTCTCAATGTTATATCTAATGGATTTCTATGTCCAATAATTTGTTTTTTCCCTGGCATAGAAATATCAATTACTTCATTTTTTAGTTTTTGCTCCGTCTCTATTTGCTTTATTTTATCTAAACCTTCACTAATTATTCCTTCTATTTTTTCTCTTACCTCATTGGCAATTTTGCCTATTTCCGGTCTTTCTTCTTTTGATAGACCTCCCATCCCCCTTAATATTTTAGTTAGTTCACCTTTTTTACCAAGGAATTTTATCTTTAAGCTTTCAAGTTCTTCCTTACTTACAGCCTCTTTAAGCTCTATCACTGCAGCCTTTTTTATTTCTTCTAACTTTTCTCTCATATAATTTTCTCCTTTTCTTATTAAGTTTTTTTATTTCTCCAATGCTTCTTCAAAAAATAAAAAAAGACACTTATCCTCTAAGGGACGGAATCTCCGCGGTACCACCCTAATTGACAATTGTCCTCTTGAAAATATAACGGTTTTAACCGCTGAAAGCTACTATAATTCACTATCAGAACTCTAGAGTGAACTTCAACACATTTTACCTAAAAGACTTTCAGTCCATGGTCTTTTTTCCCTTAAGGCTATTTATGTCTACTCTCTCCATCAACATTTATATATTATACTATCTTTCATTATAATCACTATTATAAAAATTTTCAACTATTTTTCTGTCTTACTACTTCAAATATCATAATTCCCGCAGCTATACCTACATTTAAAGACTCAGCACTACCAGGCATTGGAATTTTTACTTTTTCATCAGAAATATTATAAATTTCATCACTTATACCATTTCCTTCATTACCTACAGCTATAATTACTTTTTCATTTAAATTAACTTGATAAAAATTTTTATCTGTATCAAGACTACTACATATAAGTTTAAAACCTTTATCTTTTAGCTCATTTACAAATTTTAAATTCTCATCTACAATTATTGGAATTTTAAAGATAGATCCCATAGTTGATCTTAAGGTTTTTTCATTATAAATATCAACAGTTCCCTTAGTTAAAATCACGCCATTTACACCAGCTGCATTAGCAGTTCTTATTATGGTACCCACATTACCAGGATCTTGAACCTTATCTAATAGAACATAAAACCCACCAGTAGCATCAATATGTACTTGTTGATTTTTAACAATAGCAATAATACCCTGTGGCATTTTAGTATCACATAAATCCTTAAATACGGCTTCAGAAACAATTAGCCTATAATCTTCTTCTATTTTAAGATCCGCAAATTTTTCTTTCACATTTTCGTTTATTATTACATATTCAATCTGGAAGTCAGATTCTATGGCTTCTCTTACAAACCTGTGACCTTCTACAATAAATTTTTTCTGTTGATCTCTATATTTTCTTTCATGTAACTTTTTAATTTCCTTAATAGTCTTGTTTGTTCTACTTCTTATAACTTCTAACAAATTCACCAATCCTCATTCTGGCACTTAAAATAAAATGCGCTAATATACTGACTTGGTATTTTCTTTCAGATACCCTATAATAAAAAAACAGCCATAAGGCTGATCTTTATGTATTAAGCATTTACTTGTTTTTTAGCAACTTCTACTAATTCTGTAAAAGCCTTTGGATCATAGATAGCTATTTCTGAAAGCATCTTTCTATTCATATCTATTCCAGCTAATTTCATTCCATTCATGAATTTTGAATAAGTGAAATCATTTAATCTAGTAGCTGCGTTTATTCTAGCTATCCACATTTTTCTGAAATCTCTCTTTTTTAACTTTCTTCCAATATAAGCACTTCTTAAGGCTCTTATAACACTTTCGTTAGCAGTTTTATATAACTTACTTCTGCCACCGTAATAGCCTTTTGCAAGTTTTAATATCTTTTTATGGTTTTTATGAGCATTTACAGCTCTCTTAACTCTTGCCATTTAAATTAACCCTCCTTGAAATAAAATTTTAAAGGTATGGTAATAATGTCTTCATTGTCTTTTCTTGTGTAGAAGACACATAACCTGTTTTCCTTAAGTTTCTTTTTGTTTTAGCACTCTTTTTTGTTAACATATGGCTTTTAAAAGCCTTTGATCTTTTTAACTTTCCAGTTCCTGTTAATTTAAATCTCTTAGCAGCAGCTCTTTTTGTTTTCATTTTAGGCATGTTAGAATTCCTCCCCTCAACTATGCTCTTTTAGGAGCTAAAACTATCGTCACATTTATTTCTAGCGTACTTAGCTTTTCCGCTATATTATAATTTTCAATAGTTTCACTTGATCTAATTTCTTTAATTATAATTGTTCCTAATTGCTTCAGTTATTACCCTAAATTCAAAATTAATTGCATAAGAAAAGGGCAGCAATAATTGCCGCCCCTAATAATAACCAAAGTTAAAATTTAACCCAACTAGCAAAAGCTGAAAGGTGAGAAACGGCATGTTTCTTCTTGCAATAACTATATTACTATTTATTTTGTATATTGTCAATAGAATTACAATATATTTATCTTTTCCTTTATTTCAGCTTGTATTCTAGTTACAAAATCTTCTACATTTAAGCTTCCAAGATCCCCTTCTTTTCTACTTCTTGCAGATATCTTTTCTTCCCTGACTTCATTGTCTCCAATTATAATCATATAAGGAATCTTTTGAAGTTGTGCTTCACGAATTTTATATCCTATTTTTTCATTTCTAATATCAACTTCAACTCTTAGTCCCTCTTCTTTTAGCATCCCAACGATTCTATTTGTATATTCAACTTGGCTCTCTGAAATATTCATAACCCTAACTTGAACTGGAGCAATCCATGTTGGAAAAGCACCTGCATAATGTTCAATAAGGATTCCAAGAAATCTCTCTATGCTTCCAAATACCACTCTATGAACCATTACTGGTCTGTGTTTTTCTCCATCTGCCCCTACATAATTAAGGTCAAATCTTTCAGGCAATTGGAAATCTAGTTGGATTGTTCCACACTGCCATGTTCTTCCTATACAATCTTTAAGATGAAAGTCTATTTTAGGACCGTAGAAAGCTCCATCTCCTTCGTTTACCTTGTATGGTAGTCCCGCAGCATCTAATGCACTTATAAGTCCATTTGTTGCTGTTTCCCAATCTTCATCACTGCCCATAGAATCTTCTGGTCTAGTAGAAAGTTCAACATAATATTCGAAGCCAAAAACCTTATAGAAGGAATCAATAAGTTTTATTACTCCATGGATTTCTTCAGTAATTTGATCCATAGCTAGGAATATATGTGCATCATCTTGAGTAAAGCTTCTAACTCTCATAAGACCTTGAAGTGCTCCAGATTTTTCATGTCTATGAACTATTCCAAGCTCTGCAAGTCTTATTGGTAATTCCTTATATGAATGCATTGCATTTTTATAGACAAGTATAGCTCCTGGACAATTCATTGGTTTAATAGCATAATCTGCATCATCGATTTTTGTAAAATACATATTTTCTTTGTAATGATCCCAATGCCCTGATTGATGCCAAAGATGCTCACTTAGTATCATTGGAGTTTTTATTTCATCATAATCAGCTTTTGCATGAACCTCTCTCCAATAATTCTCAAGAATATTTCTTATTACCATTCCCTTAGGATGAAAGAATGGAAAGCCTGGTCCTTCTTCATGCATACTAAACAAATCAAGCTCTTTTCCTATCTTTCTGTGATCTCTCTTTTTAGCCTCTTCAAGCATGTTTAAATATTCGTCAAGTTCAGCTTTTTTAGTATATGCTGTGCCATATATTCTTTGAAGCATTTTATTTTTTTCATTACCTCTCCAGTATGCCCCTGCAACTGAAAGAAGTTTAATAGCCTTAACCTTACCTGTAGACTCAACATGTGGTCCAGCGCAAAGATCTGTAAATTCACCTTGTTTATAAAAAGATATAATTTCGTCTTCTGGTAAATCCTTTATAAGTTCTACCTTATAATCCTCATTTTTATCTGCCATAAATTCTATTGCTTCTGCTCTTGGAAGTTCAAACCTTTCAAGTTTTAAGTTTTCTTTTACAATTTTAACCATTTCTTTTTCTATTTTTCCAAGCATATCTTCTGTTAAAGAAAATTCAGCATCAAAATCATAGTAAAAGCCGTTGTCTATTGCAGGTCCTATTGCCAGTTTTACATCTGGGTAAAGTCTCTTTACTGCCTGAGCCAATATGTGAGACGCAGTGTGTCTTAATATCCATCGCCCATCTTCATCTTCAAAAGTCAATATTTCCAGGGTAATATCCTCATTTATCTCCTGCATTAATTCTGCTTTTTTCCCATTAACTCTAGCACCTAAGCTTTTTTTATATAATCCTATACTTATAGTTCTAGCAACTTCTCCAACTTTTGTACCTTTTTCTACTTCTAAAACACTACCATCTTTTAATGTAACTTTTATCATAATACTTCCTCCTCCTTAAAAATAAAAAAACCCCTCCCAAAACTGGGACGAGTTACTTCGCGATTCCACCCAAATCAATACCATACATATACATGTATAATATCCAATTAGTATAATAACGCCTATTAGCGGAATAGACTTACTTAAATTTCAGTCTTCAACTCAAAGGTGGTTTTCAGTAAATCTTATTCAGAAAATCTCTCAGCCTAGAATTTTCTTCTCTTAGAACAGTGTTTACTTACTCTTCCCTTTCAATGTTTTTAAATATTATATTTTTAATTGTATGCCACACTCCTTAATATGTCAATATACTAAATTTAATTTTTGATTAAATTTTTCATTAATTCCTTACAACTTTTACAACTATCACAAAAATCTACTCTTCCCTCAAATACTTTTTTTATTGTTTCTACAAGCTCCTTGTTAGTAAAATAATCTAAGCAATGAATAATCACTTTTTTAGGAGCTAAAGTAATAAGACCACTCATAATCAAATCATCTTTTGTTGAACCAGAATTAAATCCTGTTGCATTAATACCCTCTGACATTTTATCTGTTATATCATTTCCATGTCTATCACTTATTCTGTACTCCCCGCTTTTACTTGCAAATATATTAACCTCATCTATTTTACACTCTTGAATATCCACAAAATACTTTAATAATTTAATAAACTCATCATATTCTTTTTCTACCATATATTTTTCAATTATTTTATCTACAATACTCTCAAAATCCTCTTCCATCTCTTTAATTCTAAATCTGATATAGCCCTGTATATTTATTTCATCATTTTCCGAAATAAAATCAGTTATCTTTTTTATAATAGAATTTTTTCTATTTATACAATATACTTCACTTTCATCCTTAATCTTTCCTTCACCGAGAAATCCCTTGATACAGAGATTTTTCACTTCAGAAATTTCTTCTTCCTTTAGGAAAAAATAGGTTTCATTTATAAACCCATCTATTTTTTTACTAAAAAATTCTCTACACAAAAATTTATATATAAGCATACTTAAATACAAATTAAAATTAATCTCTGCTCTCCTAGTGAAATCTCCCTGCCCACAAAATATTTTTATGAAGTGAGTCGTATTTTCTATAACTTCAGAAATCCCAAGTTTTATTCCTTTTACTTCTAAATTATATTTAATTTCATCGAGTCCTGTTATTATTTCTTCATTATTGCCACTATAAACAATGCTTTTTAGAAGCATATTTCTCACTCCTTTCATAAAATTAGTATGTGTCTAATACTTCTGTATATTCATTATATTTTAAGTAAATATCGACAAAATCAAAATTAGTATATATTATAGTTATAATATATACTAATAGTTAATAAGAGGTGCTTTAGATGAGAAAAGTATTATTAGATTATAGAGTATCAGAATCAGAAAAAGAAATTTTATATAAATATGGCTATGAATCATTAATTATTCCTAAGAGTAAAAGCCTATATTCCGCTGTATGTGGTCATCCTGATATGCTCCTACACATTTTGGATAAAAATAATATAATAGTTCATAAAGATATGGATATATCCTTTATAATAACGCTTGAAAATATAGGTTATAACGTTATTAAAAGCCAAAATTCCCTTCAATCAAAATATCCTTACGATATATTATTAAATGGATTTAGTATGAATTCATTTTTTTTCCACAATTTGAAATATACAGATCCAAAACTGTTATCTCTGCTTAAGTCTAAAAAGCTTTTTCATATTAACCAAGGTTACAGTAAGTGTTCAACAGCCATAATAAGTGCTAACGCAGCCATGACCAGTGATGTTATGATACACCAGGTTTTATCATCTTGTGGAATTGATGTACTACTTCTACCACCTAAGCACATTGAACTTCCAGGTTTAGATTATGGCTTCATTGGCGGATCATGTGGCATATTAGATGAAGGCACAATAGCTTTTTTCGGCAATTTAGATAAATACAAGCACGGAAAAGAAGTTATGTCATTTTTGATTAAACATGATGTGAAACCATTATATCTTAGAGATAAATCTTTGATAGATAGAGGTACTCTCTTTTGTTTATAGATAATAAGGCATCATCATTTCGGCTAGAATTTAATTATACAAAATACACTTATTCATTATTAACATTTTTTGTTTTCTCATAATATAAATTTATGCTTATACCTAAAAGTTACTGGATAAAATAATTATGCTAAGTAAATAATAATTAAGAATTCGTAACAGATTATAATTATATAATATTAGGAGAAGTTAAAATGAAAGAAAAGAAAAGACTATTAATATGTATTTTTAGTACTATTATGCTTATATCCGCATTAAATATAACTGCTGATGCAACAATATCTAAACCGCTCAAAGGTCTAAATACCTATATTGAAGACGCTAATCATGGTAATAAAGTAATATATTTAACCTTTGATGACGGTCCAAGCGACCCAATAACAGGCAAAGTTCTGGATATTTTGAAGGAAAACAATGTAAAAGCCACATTTTTTGTCATTGGCAACCAAATACCCGGTCTAGAAGATGTATTACAGAGGACTCACAAAGAAGGTCATAGTATTGGTTTACATACATATACGCACAAATTCAAACGAATTTACTCAAGCAGTGATAACTTAGTTAAGGAAATGAATTTGTGCCAAGCCGAAATAAATAACGTAGTAGGTGTATCGCCCAATATAATTAGATTTCCTGGGGGTAGTAAGAAGCACTTGAATTATAATCTCTTAAATAGACTCCACAGCAGTAACTTTAAAATATATGATTGGAATATGGAGACTCTAGATGGTATAAACCCTAAGCTATCTCCTTATAAGATATATAAGGACGCCACCAATAATAGTGAAAATTTATCTACAATTGTTTTACTACTGCATTGTGACTATATGCATAAAAACACATGCCTTGCATTGCCTAAAATAATCAAATATTATAAAGACCACGGTTATAAATTTCAGCCTATTACAAATGATACCCCTGAACTTTATTTCCCAATAAAAAAAAGCAACTAGAGATTCACTCTTAAGTTGCTTTAACATATATTTAAAGGGGGTAATCTTTAAATGCTATATTTATATAGTACCTCTTATTTATGTACGTCTCTTGTCAATATTAAATACTAAGTGTAAATAATTAATAAATATCAAATAAAAGTAGCCTGCACTTTTTATAGTGTAGACTACTTTTAAATTTCTTATTACCTTGCCACTGCTTCTTTATGGAGGCGCCACTCAGATTTGAACTGGGGATAAAGGTTTTGCAGACCTCTGCCTTACCACTTGGCTATGGCGCCATTTTTGGAGCGGAAGACGAGATTCGAACTCGCGACGTTCACCTTGGCAAGGTGACGCTCTACCACTGAGCCACTCCCGCAATGTTTTGGTGGCCAGTCCCGGAATCGAACCAGGGACACGAGGATTTTCAGTCCTCTGCTCTACCGACTGAGCTAACTGGCCACATATGTTCTTTTAACAGATTATTACTTCTAAACTTTGACCAGTGAACCTAATTTGAAAATTGGCGACCTGGAAGGGGATCGAACCCTCGACCTCCGGCGTGACAGGCCGGCACTCTAACCAGCTGAGCTACCAGGTCAATTATAATATTGGTGGGCACTACAGGGCTCGAACCTGTGACCCTCTGCTTGTAAGGCAGATGCTCTCCCAGCTGAGCTAAGCGCCCAATACTACTTTGAACATTTATATTTTATAATATAACTCAAATCTTGTCAATATTTTTTTATTTTTCCTCTAATAATTTACCAATATCCTCATGATTAAATTCGTATGTGTCATTACAAAAATTACACTTTAATTCTTCTGTTTTTCCATCATTATATATTTCTAATAAATCCTTTTTACCTATACTTAAAAGAGCTTTTTCCACCTTTTCTCTTGAGCAATCACATTTATACTCTGGCTTCATCTCTCCTAGTATTTTTAGATCCATGTCTTCAAATATAAAATCTAATATTTCTTCTATACTCATACCATCACTTATAAGCTTTGTTATAGATGGTATTTCCTCAAGCCTATATGTTACTAAATCTGCAGTAAGTTCATTGTGCCCTGGTAACATCTGAATTATAAATCCACCTGCTGCCTTTATGGTTAAATCTTTTTCCACAAGAACACCTGTGCCAACCGCAGATGGTAATTGCTCTGATGTTGTAAAATAATAAGCCAAATCATCTCCAATTTCACCTGTATAAATGGGAACTTGACCAATATACGGCTCTTTAAGTCCCATGTCCTTTATTACAGTAAGGCTACCATCTTTACCAATTATGCCAGACACATCCAGTTTACCACGACTGTTTTCTGGCAAATCCGCATTAGGATTTCCTATATAACCTTTCACGCTGGCGTCACTATGAGCTGTAACCACAATCCCTTTAGCAATACCACCTCCATTTATCTTTAGTGTAAGAGAATCGCTTTTATTTTTAAGCATTGCTCCCATAATAGTTCCTACTGTAAGCATCCTACCAAGAGCAGCTGAGGCTGTAGCTGCACATTTATGTCTTTGCACCCCCTCGTTTACAAGCTCTGTGGTAATGGCTGCTATTATTCTAACTTCATTATTTTTAGCTGTTGCTATAACTAGTTTGTCCTGCATGTTGTTGCCCCCTTAACTATATATACTATTCTTTCAGTATCTTCTTCTATTTTAACATTACGATAATTATTCAATTTCTTCAATATTAAAAATCCACATTTAATAAGTAATCCTTCTATTTGGCTTTCAGTATAAGCTCTCTCACTATGTTCCTCATCAAATCTATCATATCTACCATGATCCTTAACAAAAAAAGTTAGAAACATGTCCACAATTTCATTTTCAAAATTATTTTCCCAAATATACACAACCTCACCATCATCATAGGTAAATATATTGTTTCCTAATACATGGCTTAATTTGTAATATGAATTTATATCAAAAATAAAAATACCATCTTCTTTTAGATGATTCTTAACACCAATTAAATATTTTTCAATCTCCTGCTCATTTAGTATATAATTTGTTGAATCTAAACAGCAAGTTATAAGATCAAATTTTCTATTTAGTTGCAGATTGCAAATATTTTGGCTTACTAGCTTTCCTTTAATACTTAAGCCTCTAAGTTTCTTATCTGCTTCCATGAGCATATCCTCAGATAAGTCTACTCCCCAAGTATGTTTAAATGAAGTAGCTATTTCTTTTGTCATATTCCCAGTTCCACAGGCTAAATCTAAATATTCCTCAAAATTTATGTTATTCTCTTTACAAATATCCAAAATCACGTTTCCCCAGGTCTTGTAATCTACATCACCTTGAATAAGTTCGTCGTAAATATGAGCAAAATCTTTATAGCATTCCATATTATCATCTCTCCTGCATCAGTAAGATCTTCGACCTATCCTTATATTTATGTTACTATATAAAATTCACACATAAAATACTATATATCTTTATGCTATAAGTCAACATATATTTAATATTATTATTGATTTTTTTCCTGTATTTCAATGTTTTTAGGGATATCAAGCTCCTTTTTTCTCCTTGTCATTATGCCTCCAATCCTACCAGTTTCTTCTGCTGTAAGTGCTCCCCATCCAAGTTTATCAATCTTTTCACTAAGTCCCAATTCGTCCGCTATTTCATATTTTATTTTTTCTCTTACCTTTTCTAGTGGTGTTAATTCTCGATTAGATTTAAGTTTCGCTTTAATCACTTTTTTTAGTGGTGTCTTTCCCATTTTTATACCTCCGCTAAATACCAATTATATATTCATATATTTTTATTGTTTACGTAAATATATATGAATATACAATTTTATTAGTAAATTCACTAATTTATAATTTATATATATTAATGTATTCACTTTAGAAAATAAAAAACTATTCACTTTTACATTCTAAAGTTATATAATAAAATGTGGGTTATTTTAATGTTTTAATGAAAGCGTTTTTATTAATTATAGAAACCTATAATTTTGCCTTCGGGAGGCACCGTTTAATTTACCAATTATATATAAGGAGGATTCTATGAGCATTTTTAAAGGAAGTGGAGTTGCCATTATAACCCCCTTCACCAATGACGGAATTAATTTTGAAAAACTTAATCAATTGATTGAATGGCAAATAAAAGAATCTACTGATGCAATTGTGGTATGTGGAACTACTGGAGAAGCATCAACAATGACCCTTGAAGAAAAAAAAGAGGTCATAAAATTTACAATTGATAAGGTTAACAGACGAATCCCCGTAATTGCTGGTACAGGTAGTAACAATACAAGTGAAAGTATAGCCATGAGCAAGTGGGCTGAGAGCGTTGGAGTGGACGCTGTTCTAGTTATAACACCATATTATAATAAAACCACTCAGAAGGGCTTATTTTATCATTTTAAAGCAATAAATGATGCTATAAACGTACCTATTGTACTTTATAACGTACCAAGTAGAACTGGAATGAGCATAAATCCTGAAACTCTACTTGAACTTAGCCCATTAAAAAATATAGTAGCTATAAAAGAAGCAAGTGGAGATTTAAGTCAAATATTAAAAATGAAATGGCTTTGTAAAGATAGGTTTGATATATATTCAGGTAATGATGATCAAATTGTGCCCATTTTATCCATAGGTGGTTTAGGTGTTATCTCAGTTCTAGCTAATATAATCCCTAATGATGTCCACAATATGGTGATATCATACCTTACTGGTGATGTTAAGAAGGCTCTAGATATCCAGCTACGTACATTTGCTTTAGCCAGTGCTTTATTCATAGAAACCAACCCTATACCTGTTAAAACTGCTATGAATTTAATATTCCATAATGTAGGACCGCTAAGACTACCACTATGTGCTATGGAAGAAAAAAACATTAAACTTTTAAAGTTAGCCATTGCTGACTATGGATTTACATTAAAGGAGGATTAATCTTATGGTTAAAATATTATTAGTTGGCTGTGCTGGAAAGATGGGTAAAATGATTACTGAATGTTGCCAAAAGTTCAGCGATGCTAAAATTGTAGCTGGAATTGATAGGCTTGCCAGTACATCTTTTAGTTTTCCGGTATTTGAAAATATAGAGGATTGTAATGTTTCTGTAGATGTAGTTTTAGATTTTTCAAGGCCAGAGACTTTAGAAGATATCCTTAGTTTTGCAAGACTAAAACAAATTGCAGTTGTACTATGTACTACCGGATATACCAATGAACAAATCCATAGGATAGAATCATTCAGTAAAGAGAATGCCATATTCCGTTCAGCCAATATGTCTATTGGAATTAACATAGTCAACAATATTTTAAAAAATATAAGTTCTATGTTGTATGAAGACTTTGATATAGAAATAGTAGAAAAACATCATAATCAAAAAGTTGACTCTCCCAGTGGAACTGCGCTTCTTCTTGGTGATACCATTAGAAATGCTATAAGTGAAAAAACAAACTATGTGCATGGAAGAAATGGAAATCATAAGAGAGAACATTCTGAAATCGGTGTTCATTCCATTCGGGGTGGCACTATTGTAGGGGAACACGAAGTGATATTTGCTGGACTTGGTGAAGTAATAGAAATAAAACATACAGCCCTTTCAAGAGAAGTATTTGCAGTAGGTGCACTTAAAGCTTGCCTATTTATGGCAAAGCAAAAAAATAATCTATATACTATGAATGACGTACTTAACTTATAATTTTCATTTAAAAAGAGACCTTCTATTTATAAATAGAAGGTCTCTTTTAACTTCAAAAATTATTTTTGAACATATGCATTTGTGAAGTATATAGTATCCATTGGTGTTCTGTATACGCCTTTAACATAATCTTTCATAGAAGAAATTACATTATATTCATATAAAGGTATGATAGGCATATCTTTCATTAAAATATCCTGTGCATCGTGCATTTCTTTAAATCTCTTTGTAGCATTAGTTTCGCTTTTAGCTTCTGCTATAAGTTTATCATAATCTTTGTTACTGTAAGCAGATGCATTATTTCCTCCACCAGTTACAAACAAATCTAAGAATGTCATTGGATCAACATAATCTGCACTCCAACCATTTCTAGCAATTCCAGTATATGTGTGCTTAGCTGTTTCATCTAATTGAACTTTTCTTTCAACACTTCTAAGTGTGATACTGATGTTTAAGTTTTTCTTAAGCATTGCCTGAACTGCTTCTGCAATACTTTGATGTGCTTCGCCAGTGTTGTATATTAATTCAATAGTTGGGAAATCTTTACCATCTGGATAACCAGCATCAGCTAATAATTTTTTAGCTTTTGTTACATCTGCTGTTGCCTTGAAATAGCTTTTATCTTTGAAATCTTTTCCATCAGGTCCAACTATGCCCGAAGGTACAAATGAAGTTGAAGGAGTTTGACCTGCTTTTGTTACATTCTTAACTAAAGATGCTCTATCAATTGCTAATGAAATTGCTTGCCTTACATTAACATTATTAATAGCTTTTGCTACACCAGGTGCAAGTTTAGCATTTGGATCTAAGTTAAAGTTATAATAGTAAGTTCCAATATTAACATAAGATTTAGCTTTATTTTGTTTTAATAATGAAGGGATTTGTTCTGTTGGTGGTGCATCAATCATATCTACCTGTCCTGATTGATATGCAGACATATAACTTGTTTCGTTATCTAAAGTTGTATAAGTTAATTTATCAAGTTTAACAGTGGATTTATTCCAATAATTAGGATTTTTCACGAATTCCAATTTATCCTTTTGTTTCCAATCAACCATCTTAAATGCTCCATCAGAAACATAAGTTGGTCCATTAATTGTCCAATCTGTTGGATGTGCTTCTACAATATCTTTTCTTACTGGCATATAAGTTTGAAATGCCATTAGTGGTAAAAAGTAAGGAGTTGAATTTTCAAGTGTTACATCAAGAGTATAATCATCAATTGCTTTTACTCCAACTTGATCAGCTGTTGCTGTTGCAACCCCTGGAGTTTTTTGATCAGCAGGTGATGCACTTTCATTATATCCTTGACCATTCTTTAAATAATAAAGCTGATATGCATATTCTGATGCAGTTGCTGGAGCTAAAGCTCTCTTCCATGCATATTCAAAATCCTTTGCAGTTACTGCTTTACCATCTGACCATTTAGCATCTTTTCTTAAATGGAACACATAATTCTTACCATCTTTTGATACATCCCAACTTTTGGCAACTCCTGGATGTGCCTTATTATTTACGTCAACAGTGGTAAGACCTTCGAAAGCATTGGCAATTACCGTTGCTCCCTCTACTGAAGTATTTAGTGCTGGGTCAATAGTTTTAGGATTTGCACCCAAATTATACCTAATAAGCTGCGCTGACTTTGTTGTAGTCTTACTTGTACTACTGCTTCCACAACCACTTAGTACTGAACCTATTACTAGTGTTGCAATAGCAATAGACATAAACTTTGTTTTTTTGTTTTTTAACATTAAGAAACCCCCTTAAAATTATATATCTATATATTTAATGAGCTTTATTATTAATAAAGTTCATTAATTATCAAATTAATACAAGAAACATGCCACTTTATGTTCGCCGCCCATATCTTTAAGTTCTGGCTGTGCTTCTGCGCACATAGGCATAGCATATTTACATCTTCCTCTAAACCTACAACCTTCTGGTGGATCTATCGGTGATGGTATTTCACCTTCAAGCATAATTCTCTTGTTCTGTAAAGCCATATCTGGATCTGGCACAGGTATAGCGGAAAGTAGCGCTTTAGTATATGGGTGTAATGGATTTTTATAAAGTTCATTACTCTCAGCTATCTCAACTAATTTTCCTAAATACATAACCCCGATCTTGTTAGATATATGTTTTACCATAGATAAATCATGTGCTATAAACAAATAGGTAAGACCTAAATCGTCCTGTAAATCCTCAAGCATATTTACAACTTGAGCTTGTATCGATACGTCAAGAGCTGAGATTGGTTCATCACAAACAATAAATTCAGGTTGGACTGCAAGTGCCCTAGCAATACCAATTCTTTGTCTTTGTCCACCTGAAAATTCATGTGGATATCTTCTTACATCTTCAGGATTTAATCCAACCTTATTCAACAAATACCTTACTCTCTCAAGCCGTTCAATCTTATTCATTAATTTATGAATTTCTATTGGTTCAGCTATAATATCGCCAATTGACATTCTTGAATTTAATGATGCATATGGATCTTGGAATATCATTTGCATCTTCCTTCTATATGGAAGCATCTCATTGTTTTTTAGGTTTGCTATGTCTTTTCCGTTATATATAATTTCACCAGCTGTAGGTTCATAAAGCTTTAATAAGGTTCTCCCCATTGTAGTTTTACCACATCCAGATTCTCCAACAATACCTAGTGTTTCACCTTTTTTTATGATAAAGGAAACATCATCCACTGCTTTTACATAACTTTTTTTCTTTGCAAACATTCCTTTGTTAACATCAAAAAACTTAGAGAGATTTTTTACCTCAATTAGTGTATCCTTTTCTTCCATTAATTATCCCTCCCATCGTCATTACGGTTAACTTTTGGAGCATCAGGGTGATTAAGCCAACAAGCGGAATAATGGTCTTCACTAATATTATAATTTTCAGGCATATTATCAAAGCATATTTTCATAGCCCAATCACATCTTTCTGCAAATGGACAACCCACTGGAGGTTTTAATAAATCTGGTGGTGTTCCCTGAATTGGTATAAGTCTTTCTTTTGTATCCAATTTTGGATTTGGTATGCTTCTTAAAAGTCCCCACGTATATGGATGGTTTGCATTATAAAAAATTTCTCTTGCCTTACCACTTTCAACAACAATTCCACCATACATAACATTTATGCGAGTACATAGGTTTGCAACCACACCTAAATCATGAGTTATAATGATAATTGACATGTTTAATTTTTCTTTAAGGTCTTTCATAAGCTCTAGTATTTGTGCCTGAATTGTAACATCTAAAGCTGTTGTTGGTTCATCAGCAATTAATAGTTTAGGCTGACAAATAAGCGCCATAGCTATCATAACTCTTTGCCTCATTCCACCAGAAAACTCATGTGGATACTGTTTCATTCTTTTTTCCGGACTAGATATACCAACTAATTCTAGCATATCAATAACCTTTTTTCTTACTTCACTTCTACTCATTTTACCATGTTTAATTAATGGTTCACTAATTTGGTCTCCAATGGTTAATACTGGGTTTAATGAAGTCATAGGATCCTGAAATATCATTCCTATGTCATTTCCTCTTATACCTTCCATCTCCTTTTCAGAAAGCTTTACTAAGTCTTTGCCTTCGAAAAGAATTTCGCCTTCTTTAATTTCACCATTACTATCAAGTAATCTCATAAGTGTCATCATTGTAATACTTTTTCCACTTCCTGATTCGCCAACAATTCCCACTGCTTCACCTTTGTATAAATCTATGCTAACGCCTCGTACAGCTTGCACTTCTCCAGCATGAGTCTGAAACGATGTGTGTATATTATTAATTTGGAGTAACTTTTCCATATTAATCCTCCTATCTTCTAGTTTTTGGATCCAGTGCGTACGTAAGTCCATCACCTAATAAATTAAATGCAAGCATTGTTAAAGAAATTGCTAAAGCTGGAAACACTAATTGATATGGATATAATTGATATCCTCCTAGTGCATCAGATGCTAAGCTTCCCCATGATGCAAGTGGTGGTGCAATTCCAAGACCGATAAAACTTAAAAATGCTTCCTGAAATATTGCATCTGGAACAGAAAGTGTAAGTGTAACGATTATTGGTCCTAGGCAATTTGGAATAAGGTGTTTTAAAATTATTCTCAGTGGAGAAGCACCTATTGTCTTTGCCGCAAGAACAAATTCCTGTTCTTTCAATGATATAATTTGGCCCCTAACAATTCTAGCCATTGTAACCCAAAATGAAATTGTTAGTGCTATTATTATGCTATTTAAACCGCCTCTTAATACGACCATTATTAAGATAACATATATTGTCATAGGAATAGCGTAAATTGCCTCAACAATCCTCATCATAATATTGTCAACAGTTCCTCCAAAATACCCAGATATACCTCCATAAAGTATACCAATGAAAACACTTAACGCACTGGCAACAAAGCCTATAGTAAGTGAGATTCTTGCTCCTTCTAATACTCTTACAAATAAGTCTCTCCCAAATTTATCCGTTCCAAACCAATGTTGTGCACTTGGCCCGATATCAGCAAAATCCAAATTTTGAGCTGTATAACTGTATTTGGATAACATCGGTCCAAATATTGCTGCTAGTATGATTATAATTAAAAATACTAGACCGCCCATTGCAAGCTTATTTTTTCTAAGCATTCTCCATACGTCCTGACCATAAGTTAAACTTGGTCTAACCACTCTGTTATAGTTTTTTTCTTCTTTAGGTATAAATTCAAACATATCTTTAGAATATTGCATCTGTCTTCCTCCTAATCTTCTAGTTTAATTCTTGGATCAACAACCATATATAGTAAGTCAACTATAAAATTCGCAGCTATTAGAAATACACAGAAAAATACAGTTACACCTAATGTGGTTGTATAATCTCTATTAGATATGCTTTGCACAAATTCTCTTCCTATTCCAGGAATTCCAAATACAGTCTCGATTACAAAACTACCTGTAAGTACTCCTGCTGTTATTGGCCCAAGATATGTTATTAAAGGAATTAATGAATTTCTAAGAGCATGTTTTAAAATGATTTTTCCCTTTGATAGCCCTTTAGCTCTAGCAACTTTAATATAATCTAATTTAATAACATCAACTAAACTAGAACGTACAAGTCTTGAAATAAAAGACATATAATATAGTCCAAGAGCGATTGCTGGCATTATATAATTAGAAGGCAAGTCCAAGCCAACTGCTGGAAGCCATCCTAGTTGTACTGCAAAAACATATATTAGAATAGGAGCTAGTATCATACTCGGAACAGCAACACCAATAGTAGCTATTATCATGCATAAATTGTCCCAAAGTTTTCCTTGCTGAAGTGCTGCAACTATACCAAGAATTACGCCAATTATAATTGCAAATAAAATAGCACATAAACCAACCTTTAATGAATTTGGAAAAGACCCTGCTATAACTTGATTAACTGTAAGCCCCTCTGTAGTCATAGATGGTCCCAAATCGCCATGTATTAAATCTGTTAAATATGCCACATATTGACCTGACAATGGCTTATCCAATCCGTATTTTATATTTAAATTTAGCTCAACAGCTGGCGGCAACTTTCTGTCTGAAGTAAAAGGTCCCCCTGGAATAGTGTGCATTAAAATGAATGTTACTGTTATTACAAACCAAATTGTAATAATGCTCGACAATATTCTCTTTAAAATATATTTAAGCATTTTTTCCCCTCCGTCATTTTGATATTTTATTTTATAAGATTATATTTATGAAATTAAACTTTAACAATCTGTTTAATATTCTAGGCAATTGCAGCAAAGCACCATGTCATTCATGTAATCAGTAATAATGTTTTTAATATTATCATAGCATTTTTACATTGTCAATAACATTAGCATTGAAAAACCACTAATTTTTATGAGTATTAATTTTAATCCCTAGTTAAATTACGAAACTGTCAATTCAATATTTAATTTTATTTGTCTTTTTATGTCGAATTATAGATAATGCATACTATTCTAAATATAGGTACTTTAGCATCGATGTCACAGCATTCAACTATGATTAGTGTATATTTATTCATCGTATATTCTGATTTTAGCCCATTTAATGCACAATTTTTAATTCCGTTTCTATTCTATCAAATGCCTCTTCTAATGTTTTAAGACCGCAAGCATATGATATCCTAATATATCCTTCTCCACAATTTCCAAATGCACTTCCTGGAACAACGGCAACTTTTGCATTATAAAGTAATCTATCACAAAATTCTTCACTGTTACTTGCAAATTTTTCAATGGATGGAAAAACATAAAATGCACCTTTAGGTAATGTAACATCAAATCCAATTTGCTTAAGCCTTTTATATACGTAATCCCTTCTTCGTGAAAATTCATTTTTCATATAGTTCACTTCATTTAAGCAACTTCTTAATCCTTCTAAAGCGCCATACTGAATTATAGATGGTGCACAGGATACATTATATTGATGAACTTTTACAATAGAACTTATGTATTTTTTAGGAGCACATACATAGCCTATCCGGAGTCCTGTCATGGAAAACATCTTAGAAAACCCACTTACCAGTATTATTTTATCTTTTATATCATTGCATTGAGCAATAGAATAATACTCATCTTCAAAACAAAGTGAACTGTACATCTCATCTGTAACTATTATTATGTCCTCATTCTTTAAAATTTTATATAACCTGTCTCTATGACTTTTACTAAGAACTGCTCCTGTTGGGTTACATGGATAAGAAAGTACGATAATCTTCGGTTTTTCACATTCTATTGTATGGATAAGACTTTCAAAATCTATTGAAAAATCATCCATATGTAAATTATAATTTATTATTTTTCCTCCTACTAACTTAACACATGCTTCATATGCAGGATATGCAGGATTTGGAATCAATACTTTATCATTGGGACTTATGAATGTAGTGAACACGTCCATAAGTCCCTCACTGCCACCAACAGTTATACATGTTTCATCTGCACTGTAATTTATACTTTGAGTTTTTAAAAATTTGCTTATTTCATCTCTTAATTCTATAATACCTTCATTTGATGTATAACCTGTTTTATTTGTATTTATTGCATTTATAATTGCCTCTTTTGCTTTTGCTGGTACAGGAAAATCAGGTTGTCCTAATGTAAGTGAAATAGCTCCTTCAACTTTTGCTACTTTATTATAAAATTTCCTTATACCTGACAACTCCGTACTAACTACTTTTACAGATATTTTATCTTGTTCCATGAACTTCACCTCAACAAACTATTTTTACAAGATGCTTTCTGACGCCTATTATTAATTATAACCTAAATATATAATATTTCATTAAATTTATCAAATACAAATAATAATCCTATGGTTTTATATTTAATTTTTAATTTGCCTGTGAATATTATGCACATTCTGTGGTATAATTCTCATAGGAATTTCTCCATTTCATTATTTATTTTTTTAAATATTTTTAGTATGAATGAAGTTAAATTCCCGAAATTCTTTTAATACAAAAAATTTTATCCATAACTTTTAGAATGAATTTTAAACAATGACAACTTAAATAATAGTTTCAAGAGGAGGAATTTTATAAATGAATTATGATTTAACTGATCCATATGAAATTGCAAGATATATTAAAGAAGCAAAAAAATCCACACCTGTTAAAGTATATGTAGATGGTGATTTGAGTAATTGCTCAATGGAAAATGTAGATATATACGGAACTAACAATTTTTATGTACTCTTTGGTGAAAGCTCAATCGTATCAGAATTTATTGTAAGCAATAAAGAAAAAATCAAGAAGTTTAGACTTGAACAAGACAGACGTAATTCTGCTATCCCACTTATGGATATAACAGCAATAGATGCTAGAATCGAACCTGGTGCAATTATTAGGGACAAGGTAACCATAGCTAAAAATGCTGTGATTATGATGGGTGCAGTGATAAACATAGGTGCTGAAATAGGCGAAGGTTCAATGATTGATATGAACGCTGTTGTTGGTGCACGAGGCAAGATTGGAAAGAGAGTTCACTTAGGTGCTGGTGCTGTTGTTGCTGGAGTGCTTGAACCACCAAGTAAATCTCCTTGTGAAATTGGAGATGATGTTCTTATCGGTGCTAATTCTGTTATTTTAGAAGGAGTTAAGATAGGAAATGGTGCTGTTGTTGCTGCTGGTTCTGTTGTTGTGTCAGATGTTCCTAGCAATGTAGTCGTAGCCGGTACCCCTGCTACAATCATAAAAAATGTTGACGAAAAGACAAAAGATAAAACAAAGCTTATGGATGACCTTAGAAAATAGTCAAACTCTAGTTGAATCCCCTTAAAGTTGCATTGTTTTAAACAAATGCTAAAACCTTTAAGGGGATTTTTATTTCTATGTTACATAGCACTTTTAGTAACTGGACTCATCTTATAATCCTCTTCACTAAAATTTTCATCCACGTGCAAAACATCATTTTCAGCATCTTTATTTACTTTTTCCATTTTTGAAATAGAAACTTCATAAGCGATTTTCTTTAACACCTCCTCCTCAGAAACTTTTTTCTGATACTCTCTACTTTGAAGTCTTCCCCATATTCTTATATTATCCCCAACTTTAAGTGTTTCTGAGAATCTTGAATTTCTTCCCCAAGCAATAGTTGGTATATAGTCAGATTTGTTATATGCTCTATTTACAGCCAAAAGCATATCAGCTATTTCCCTACCAAAAGGAGTAGTTCTATAAATTGGTTTTTTGCATATAAATCCATCTAAATATATTTGATTGGGATTTTTACTTTTTTCAATTCGTGGTTCAATATTTCTTGCGAATACTGTAAGTATAAGCCTATTGGCTCCATCCACAAATTTGTTATATGATCTTAATTGCCCTTCAACAATCAATTCCTTTCCTTCAGTTAAATCCATGCCATTTATTAATCTTTCTGATACCGTAACAAAAAGCTTATCCCTTGTATCGCTCAGCCTCTGAACATCCAAATTAAATGTATAAAACCCCTCTCCATACATTTCATGACTAAACTTAAGCTTCGAAGATATTCTTCCCTCTAAATAAAGCTTGTTATTCAACATTAAACTGTCCATCATAATCCCCTCTCCTTTAGTTTTATAAGTATATTAATAAATATTGTTTGTACTAGCTTTTTATAACTATAACTTGTGGTTAAACGGGACTAATTATATTTCAAATATAATTATCAAAACATTATATTAATAATTCCGCTTTAATATTACCACGTATTTCCATTATAATATATTTTTTACTCAAATTTCAATAGATTATTTTTTTATTTGTCTTCCACTTTCATCTATAATATAGTTATCTTTGTAAATCAAATCTGAAACTTTCAAAAACCTGTACCCCTCACTTTTTAACTTGTTAATAACCATATCAAGTGTCTGCGGTGTATATTTACCAGAGTTATGAAATAGAATAATCGAACCTTTTTTTATATTTTTAATTACTCTATTGTATTCAATGTCATATCCTTCATTTTTCCAATCTATACTATCTGCATCCCATTGTATGCATTTATGATTAGTATCCTCTACTAGCTTGACACTATTACTATTGTAGGTCCCCTCTGGGAATCTGAAAAGGCTTGTCTTAATTCCTGTTACTCCCATTATTTTAGCATCTGCTGAATCTATTTCTCTTATTATTTGTTCTTTGGATAGTTTTGTAAAATCACCATGATTATCGGAATGATTTCCGATTTCGTGACCCATACCTGCTATTAATTTTGCATCCTCAGGATATTGTTCAACCCATTTACCTATAAGAAAAAATGTAGCTTTAACGTCATACTTTTTTAAAACATCTAAAATTTTTTTAGTGTTGTCCACTCCCCAACTTGTATCAAATGTTATCGCAATGTTCTTGTTCTGTGTCTCCACAGAGTAAATAGGAATTATTTTCTTTTGAAATAAAAATGTACTCTTAACATTTTTTCCTATAATTAAAATAGTAATTATAGCTAATATCAATATAGCAATTCCAATTAAAGTTTTTTTAATTAAGCTCCTTTTTATTATAATTATGTGCATCACTTCCACCTCCAAAAATATATTCTAATATTTAATCTATATTCTTGAGATGAAATTTTATTACTTTATAGATTTTTAAAGTGTAGATTTTATTTCAATGTTTTTTTGTGTTATAATATATTATAATTATTAGAACGAGGGGGAAAGAAGATGTTTGACGATACACTAGAACTGGCTGAAAACAAACTTCTTTTATTATATATATTAGAGCAGATTAAACTACCTATTTCAAAAAATCAATTTACAGAAATCGTACTTGAAAACAATTTAATTAATTATTTTACTCTTCAACAATATATATCAGAGCTAATTTCAGCTGATTTTACTGAGTATAACGAGGTTGATGGAAAGCATCGACTAACGGTTACATCTAAAGGTCATAGGGTACTTAGCATGTTTACAAACAGATTATCCCAAAATAAATTGGACATTGTAGATTCGTACATTAAAGAAAATATGAACACTATAAGGCAGCAAATAGACATAACCGCAGATTATACAATAGCAAATAACAATAGCTTTACCGTTAACTTAAAAGCTATCGAAAATGACCTAGCACTTATCGACTTAAAACTTAATGTTGTATCTAACAAGCAGGCCAGAGATATTTGTGCCCGATGGAAAAACAACTCTTCCGAACTGTATACAAAAATAATAAAAATGTTAATAGATGACTAAGAGAGTAACATTCCACTTGGCTCTCTTCCTATTGATATTTTTTTTCTGCTATTTTTATTTAAATTTATGCGAAAAATAAGATTATTATAATTATCTCCCACATACAAATTTTCCTTGTATTTTAAAATTCCTCTTGGCATTCCACCTATTTCTATTCTTTTTAATTCTCTACATTTATTTAAATCAACGATACTTATGGTTCCATCTCCAAAATTAGATACAAAACATAAATTTTCTTCTATATGCATATCCACTGGTGTGTTACCAACAGGTATTCTATATAAAATCCTAAAATCTTTTGATGATACTATACTTATGCTTCCACATTGATCTGAACCTATATTGCTTTCACATATATAAATGTCATTGCCATCAATGCTGAATATAGCCTTTGTTGGATAACTCCCAACTCTCACATTTCTTACTCCGTTATTCTTACCATAATCTGCTATTGTAATGCTATCACTATTCATATTTGCTGTTACCATTATTTGTTTTTGTTTTGATAAATCAATACTATGTGGCATATCTTCACACGGGATTTGTTCCTCCATTTCATTTTTCTCCATATTAAATTGTATTATTTTATTTGAATCTCCACATATGACATAAGCTAAATCTCCACATACTTTAACATCATTGCAATTCATACCTACAAAAAAATCACTTACAATCTTCCCTGTTTCAGGGGTGACAAGTGAAAGCGAATTACTATAATTGTTTGCAATCAACAATTTGTTTTTATATAAGCATACACCATGGGGGCCAATTCTATTTGATTTTAATAGATTTAATTTTATTCTGTGAATTTCTTCAAATATATCTATATCAATTATAGATATACTGTCTGAATAAGTATTACATACAAACAAATAATTGCTCAAACTACCTCCCCTCCCTCCATATTATAATATGTATAATCTTAAAATTTTGTCATCACCTTATTGACATTATTATAATTTTTTTAAAAAACTCAGCTTGTCATTTTCTTTAAAATGACTTATATTGTTTATATGATAAATCTATAATGTAAGCTTAATTAATATATGCCTTACAATGAAAGGTGGTGCTCCATATGTATACATACAAAACTAAAGGTGTTTGCTCAAGAGAAATAAATTTTGATGTTGTAGATAACAAAATAACAAAACTTTCTTTTGTAGGCGGCTGTGAAGGAAACCTTATGGGAATTTCTAAATTAGTAGAAGGACTAGAAGTTGAAGACGCGATTAATCGCTTAAAGGGGATAGATTGTAGTGGCAAAGGTACTTCTTGCCCAGATCAACTTTCAAAAGCCTTAGAAGGTATAAATCAGTTAAAAGTTAAGAGTGACAAGCTTTAAGAAGCAGTGACAAGTTAGAAACCTTTCATAATTGGTAAATAACTTTTAGTGAAGGGGCGTATATATTTGATTTACTCAAATATATACGCCCCTTTTACTAGCTGTATTTTATTTACAATTCTTTGACTTTCTCGTGTCCGTGAAAAATGTTCCTTACCTTGTATTATAATGAAATTTCTTCGAAAACCATTGTCATAATATCAAGTGCTGCATCGATATCTTCTTTTGAAACATTTAAAGGAGGTAAAAGCCTAACCACTCCATCACCCGCTGTTATAAGTAAGAGTTTTTTTTCAAAGCATTTATTTACAAAAAATTTTATGTCAATGCTGAGTTTTATTCCAATTAAAAGTCCCATGCCTCTTATTTCTTCTATGCAATTGTATTTAAGCTTTAAATTATTAATTCTAGCTTTTATGTATTCAGCTTTTTCATCCACGGAATCAATTATTTTCTCATCTATAAGTTCGTGTAAAACACAACATCCAATTGCTGCTCCAAGGGGATTACCACCAAAAGTGTTACCATGATCTCCAGGTACAAAGGCCTCTGCTGCCTTTTGTGTTGCAAGCACTGCACCTATAGGAAATCCTGCACCAAGAGCCTTAGCCATACATACTACATCAGGAACTATACCATACTTTTGGTATGCAAATAGCTTCCCACTTCTTCCTATCCCACATTGTACTTCATCAAATATCAAAAGTGCATCATATTTATTACAAAGACTTCTAACTACTTTTAAGAACTCTTTGTCAGCACATATAATCCCACCTTCCCCTTGAATTGGTTCAAGAATAACTGCACAAGTATTTTCATTTATCTTACTCGTAATATCATTTATATCATTAAATTTCGAACTTTTTACGTTCCCAATTAATGGTCTAAAATCTTCTTGATACTTAGGCTGTCCAGTTACTGATAATGCACCCATAGTACGTCCATGAAAAGAATTGTCCATATAAATTATTTCATTCTTGCCGCCCTTATTCTTTTGAGACAGCTTACCATATTTCCTTCCAAGTTTTAGAGCCGTTTCAATTGACTCAGTTCCACTATTGCAGAAAAACACTTTTTGATGATCAGAATTCTGGCACAACTTTTCAGCTAAATCCATAGCATTTTGGTTCCAATAATAATTTGATACATGTAAAAGTTTCTCAGCTTGATTCTTTATAGTTGCAACTATTTTAGGATTACAATGCCCCAAACAGTTTACAGCCACACCTGATACAAAATCTATATATTCTACTCCATCCTTATCAAAAACTTTTGTTTCTTTCCCCTTATCAAAGACCACATCAAACCTACCATAAGTATTCATTATATTACTTCTAGACATTTATCATCAAACTCCTTTTTCTATTTTCTCTACTTAAATCATACCATTAACTTTCAAACATCTAATATCTATATGCATAATTATACACATAGTCAAATAAATATTCAATAATTTTATTAAATTTCTCTGTTTTTCTTGAATATTTATTATATATTATGTATAATCATAATAAAGTCAAACACAAAGTGAAACTTAATTGGAGTGATAGTTATGATAAAAGCAGGAATTATTGGAGCAACAGGATATTCTGGTGCGGAACTTACTAGATTACTTTACAGCCATCCTGATGTTACAATTGATTTTTTATGTACTAATAGTTATGTAGGAGAAGATTTCAGTAATATATATCCAAATTTCAAACAATTTATCAATAAAAAGTGTGTTAGTATCCATGAAGCTTTTGAAAGGTTACCTTATATAGATGTACTTTTTACTGCTTTGCCATCTGGAAAGGCTTTAGAGTTTGGTAAACGAGCAATGGATAACAATGTTAAGCTTATAGATATTGGTTCAGATTTTAGACTTAAAGAAAAAGATTTATATAAACAATGGTACAACCTTGATCACAAATACCCAGATTTACTTTGTGAAGCTGTATATGGTTTACCAGAATTAAATAGAGAAGCCATTAAAACTGCAAAGCTTGTTGCCAGCGCTGGATGCTACCCAACAGCAAGTTCTTTAGCTCTTATTCCACTTGTTAGTAATAATATGATCAATTTAGCATCCATTATAATAGATGCTAAATCAGGGGTTTCTGGTGCTGGTAGAAAAGCATCCACAAGTAATCTATATGTAGAGTGCAATGAATCCATAAAAGCTTATGGGGTGACAACCCACAGGCATACTCCCGAAATTGAACAAACTCTTTCTACTATTGCTAAAGAAGATATTAAATTGACGTTTACACCTCATTTGGTGCCAATGAATAGGGGTATTCTTGCTGTTTGTTATGGTAAGTTAAATAAAGCCTATACTACTGAAGATTTAATTAAACTCTATAAATCATTTTATGCCAAAGATTATTTTATTAGGGTAAATGATGAGTTACCTGAAACCAGATGGGTTAAAGATTCCAACTTTTGTGATATAAGTTTAAGAGTTGATCAAAGAACGAATACAGTTATTGCCATTTCCGCCATTGATAACCTAATCAAAGGTGCTGCTGGGCAAGCAATCCAAAACATGAACTTGATGTTTGGTTTAGAAGAAACTACTTCGCTTAAAATCAATCCTATTTTTGCGTAATGATTCTTCAGAAACAACAAATCACTGTTATTTTTAATCACACTATATAATATGAAAGAAGGTTTCACTATGGATTTTATAAAAATATTGGAAAATAAAACTATAACTGACGTGCCATTCTTTAAAGCCGCTGGTATTCACTGCGGACTTAAAAGAGAAAAAAAAGATTTATGTGTTATATACAGCGAAAAAAAAGCTGTGGCTGCTGCTGTTTTTACTAACAATAAGGTTAAGGCGGCTCCTGTGCTTTTAAATATGAAAACCATAGCAAATAAAAACATCCAAGCTATTGTTGCCAACAGCGGAAATGCCAATGCTTGCACTGGTGCTGCTGGCTATAAAGATGCCGAAGTCATGGCTGAGTTAACTGCAAAAGAGCTTAACCTTACCCCAGGGGAAGTTCTCGTAGCTTCAACCGGAATAATTGGAGAACCACTTAAATTTGACAAAATCACAAAAGGAATAAAAATGGCATGTGAAAATCTTTCCTTTCATGGAGGTAATGACGCTGGAAATGCTATAATGACCACTGATACGTTCCAAAAGAAGATTGCTATAGAATTTAACCTTGGAAATAAAAAAGCTATGATTAGTGCCATAGCGAAGGGTTCTGGAATGATACACCCTAATATGGGCACAATGCTTTCCTTTGTAGTTACAGATACTAATATATCTAAAGTCATGCTTGATAAAGCACTTAAGGAAAGTGTACTTGATTCCTATAATATGGTTTCAGTAGATGGTGACACCAGTACTAACGACATGGTAATAGTACTAGCAAATGGAGCCTGCGAAAATAAATTAATAGATTCTGAAGATGATGATTATGAAATATTTAAAACTGCGCTTCACTTTGTGAATGTTGAGTTATCAAAGATGATAGCAAAAGATGGTGAGGGTGCAACAAAACTTCTTGAAGTAATAGTTAATAATGCAAAAACACTAAATGATGCTAAAGTGTGTTCAAAATCTGTTATAACCTCAAGCCTTGTAAAAGCAGCTTTTTTTGGTGCTGATGCAAATTGGGGAAGAATTTTATGTGCTCTTGGTTATAGTGGTGCAGATTTAAATGTAAATGCCATAAATATATTATTTAGTAACCAAGCAGGCCACATTCAAATTTGTAAAAACGGTGGAAATATACCTTTTGATGAATCCTTAGCAAAAAAAATATTAAATGAAGATAAAATAACTATTACTATAGATCTTAATGATGGTAACTTCACCGCCACCGCTTGGGGCTGTGATTTAACTTATGACTACGTTAAAATTAATGGGTCGTATAGAAGCTGATAGATGCATTTGCCAAGTTTTAGGTTCCAGATAACAAGGATTTTCTGTTTTCTCAGAAGAATCAATTAAAAAAGGACATGGATATATTTGTGCAAATCAAATATATCCATGTTCTTTCTTATTAATGTACTATTTAATTTAATTTTATGTTTTATTTTTATTCATTTTCTGCCCTAGCGAAAAATCTTCCTTAGCGCTTAACTCTTTTTGCCAGGCTTCTTGTATTTGTTTATCTATAGCATATAAACAAGTAACGATCTTAATTAGTTCATGGTTTCCTGCGTCCATATCTTCTGCAATGTTAGTATCATTGCAATCTTGAACTAAATCAAAAACTGTCCACTCTGACCATGCTTTGTTAATATCAACTTTGTAGTTTTTATTTTGAGGAAATATGAATCTTAATTTTTCCGCTTCTTCCTCCCCATCTAAAATTTTCTTAAGGTAGAAAGACAATAACACGCTGGCTTTATCATAAACAATGGTTTTCTTATCTCTATGGTTTTTTATCCAAACTATAAGTATAATTGCCCTTATAAATTTGTCTTTCTCTATGAATTTTTCTAAAACTTCTGTATTAAGATTCTCACTACTGATTCTAAATAGTAGCAAAATTTTCAGCTTAAGCTCCAAGTTTACCCATATTTTCTCAATATCTTCTTCATTAAAATCATTTAGGAATTTTAATTTTTCTTCACTCTTTAAATAATGAAAAGTGTCTGATTGTATAATAAATTCCAAATTTTCATTCCTAAGCAATTTAACTTTAAAAGCTTGCTCCATATTATTTTTAAAATTTATACCAATTTCAAAAGATACTGCTGCTTCTGGTTTAAGTACTTTAACTTTACACCTTAAATGACTTCTATTAAAATATAAATCCGGTTTGTTTTTTCTAATTATATAGCCATAATCATTTAATTTATGGGTGCTTGGATTATATCCACCAAACCACTTAACTATTCCAACCTCTCTCATTGATCTAATCCTTGATCATAATGAGTAATTATTTTTCTCATATCACCTATCATATACAAGGATCCTGAAATAAGTAGCAAATCATCCTTGCGACAATATTGTTTTGCCTTTAGAAATGCCTCTTTATAGTCATCCATACTTTCACAATTTTTATTATATTTTTTCACAACAAGTTCTAAATCTCTAGATAATTCAGCCCTCTGACTATGTGGGGTTACAGTTATAATCTTTTTAGCTTTTTTTGAAATAACTTCAACCATTTTTTCTACTTCTTTATCCCCCAGTATTCCAAGTATAAGCACAATTTTATTATAATTAAAATAAGTTCCAATACTTTCACTTAACTTTTTTATTCCATCACTATTATGGGCCCCATCAATAACAACTAATGGATGATTTTCTAAAACTTCAAGTCTACCTTTCCATTCAACATTTTTCAAGGCTGATATAATATTTTTTTTATCCACATTCACCCCTAATTGAATTAACTCCTCAACACAATGTATTGCAGTACTGCAGTTTAAAAGCTGATGTTTTCCTAAAAGTGATAAGGTTATATCATAAGAGTCATTTTTAGTCCTAACCTCAATATGTTGATACAACTTAGATGAAATATTTTCAACCTCAATAAAACGCGCAGAATTATCATTAACTTTTATTATATATGCATTATTCGCTCTTGCTACTGATTCTATAACTTCTTCACTTTCCTCTTCCTGTGGATACAAAATAACCGTCTTATTTTTCTTTATAATTCCTGCTTTTTCAGAAGCAATTTCCTTTAAAGAATTGCCTAAAATATTCATATGATCGTAACTAATTGAAGTAATTACACATAGAATAGGATCTATAACGTTAGTAGAATCAAGTCTTCCACCAAGTCCAACTTCTAGTACAACAAAATCAATACTTTTCTCATAAAAATACAGAAAAGCAGCACAAGTTATTATTTCAAATTCAGTTGGGTGCTGATAACCAAGTTCTTCCACCTTATGTACAACCTTAGCAAGTTTTGTTACAACCCGTGATAGTTCTTCTTTAGGTATATTCACACCATTTATTTGTATCCTCTCTTCAAACTCTTCTAAAAAAGGTGATGTATACATACCAACCTTATATCCTGCTTCTCTGAGAATTTTTGTAATCATAATAGCTGTAGAACCTTTTCCATTTGTTCCTGCAACATGAATACATTTTATTTTTTTTTCAGGATTACCCAAGAGCTCAAGTATCTTTTCTGTTCTTGATAACCCATAATTACTTCCAAACTTAGCTGCATTATTTATATAATCCATTGTTTCTCTGTAGTCCATTTCTTTACATCCTTTGTTTTTCGACATATTGAAAAAAATCACCTGGTTATTGCATCAGTATATCTTTTTCATAGGTCTGAATTATCTACCCAATATCTGCATTTATGATCATTTATATCCAGAAGTCTGCCCTTATTATTTTCTATGACACTTCTAGATGGCGTATTATAATCTTCACAGGTAATTAGAACTTTATCTATATGTTTCTGTTTAGCTTTTTTTAAGAGTTCATTTAACATAATATTACCATATCCATTTCCTCTTTTAGATGGCCTTATAGAATAACCTATGTGACCTCCTTCTTTTTTTAGATTATCATTTAAGTAATCTCTTATTTTCCCAATACCACGGGCTCATCATCAATATATAACCAGTATAAAGTCTGTGGTACGTATTTAGAATCTAAATTAATCCCCTTTGACATATTAATATTTCCTTTTAAATAATCTCTAAAATTTTCAGTATTTATATAGTATCCTCTGTTTTGAAATCCATTTTCTCCTGGTCCGATTTCCTTAATCATATCATATATATCCTTGCCATCTGCAATGGATAATTCTTTTAACTCAACCATAATCTCACCTCTAACTAATATGGCATCTTAGAAAAAATATCAAGTCAAATATACTATCATAATGACTTGATATTTTTAATGATGACTACTATTTTTAGTTTAAACTATCTATTCTAGAAAGTACAGCCTGAAGCATCTCTTTATATTTTTCGCCTTTTGCCTTTTCTTCTTCTATTACATTATCTGGCGCTTTTGAAACAAATCCTTGATTAGCAAGTTTTTTAGCTACTCTCTGTATTTCGTTTTTAAGCTTTTCCTCTTCTTTATGAAGTCTTTCCATTTCTTTTTCTAAATCAATAAGATCAAGTAGTGGCATAAACATCTCCCCGCCTTTTGTTACTACTGATACAGCATTTTTAGGTACTTCTGACTTTGATGAAATAAACACAACTTCACTGGCAGAGCCAAGTTTTTCTAGGTATGAAATTCCTGCCTCATAAGCACTTTTGGCTGAATCTGCTAAAAGCACAATAAGTTTTGCCTTTCTTGAAGGCGGAACATTCATCTCTACTCTTACATTCCTTAGAGCTTTAATTGCTTCCATAATATAATTCATATCTTCCTCAGCTTTTGGGTCATGAAGCTCTTCAGTGTACTCTGGCCACTTTGAAATTGAAATTGATTCATATTTTTTCTCTAAATGCTGATAAATTTCCTCTGTAATGTATGGCATTACAGGGTGTAATAGTTGAAGTCCAATAGTTAATACTCTATTAAGTACATTGTAAACTATACCCTTAGCCTTTTCATCTTCCCCATACATAGTTGGTTTAATAAGTTCAATGTACCAATCACAGAATTCAGTCCACATAAAGTCATAAACCTTTTGTGAAGCTATTCCAAGTTCAAACTTATCGATGTTTTCTGTTACTTCTCCTACCACTGTATTGGCCCTAGAAAGTATCCATCTATCAGCTAAACTATATTCCTTAGAGTTTTCATATTTTTTCATCATATCATCATCTATATTCATCAAAACGAACCTGGATGCGTTCCAAATTTTATTTGCAAAATTCCTGGCATTTTCAACCTTTTCAGTTTTATACCTAAAATCATTTCCCGGTGCATTTCCTGTTATAAGTGAAAATCTTAGTGCATCTGCTCCATACTCATCAATAACATCCAGTGGATCTACTCCATTACCTAGGGATTTAGACATTTTTCTACCTTCAGCATCCCTTATAAGTCCATGCATTAAAACATGCTGAAATGGTACTTCTCCCATATTGTGAATACCTGAAAAAATCATTCTAGCAACCCAAAAAAATATTATGTCATAACCTGTAACCAAAACATTTGTTGGATAAAAATAATCCAGGTCTTCAGTTTTATCAGGCCATCCAAGTGTGGAGAAAGGCCAAAGTGCTGAACTAAACCAAGTATCAAGTACATCTTCATCTTGATTTAAATTACTACTACCACATTTTGAACATTTTGTAGGAGCAACTGCATTAACTATTATTTCCCCGCAATCTTTACAATACCAAACTGGAATTCTATGTCCCCACCAAAGTTGTCTTGATATACACCAATCATGAATATTATCCATCCAGTTGTAATAAGTCTTATCAAATCTTTCAGGTACAAATTTTATTTCCCCAGTCTTTACAGCATCTATTGCTGGTTTTGCTAAGGAATCCATCTTAACATACCACTGATTTGAAATCATTGGCTCAATAGTACATTTACATCTGTCATGTGTACCGACGTTATGTGTATGGTTTTTTATCCCAACAAGGAAACCCTGCTCTTTTAAGTCCTTAACTATTTCATCTCTTGCCTTATATCTATCAAGTCCTGAGTATTTTCCGTACCCTTTAACTATAGTTCCGTCATTATTTAAAATTGTTATTTCAGCTAATGAGTGCCTTTTGCCTACTTCATAATCATTAGGATCATGTGCTGGAGTTATTTTTACTGCTCCTGTACCAAATTCCATATCAACATAATCATCTGCAACTATTGATATCTCTCTGTTAACTAAAGGAAGTATCAATGTTTTCCCAACTAAATGCGCATATCTATCATCTTTAGGATTTACAGCAACAGCAGTATCGCCAAGTAAGGTCTCTGGTCTAGTAGTTGCTATTTCCAAATATTCATCGCTATTTTTTACAGGATATTTAATATTCCAAAAATGACCTTCCTGTTCTACATATTCAATTTCAGCGTCAGAAAGAGCTGTTTGACATTTAGGACACCAGTTTGTTATTCTGTTTCCCCTATAGATAAGTCCTTCACTATACAATTTTACAAATACTTCTCTAACAGCTTTACTAAGCTTTTCATCCATAGTAAAACTCTCTCTAGTAAAATCAGCAGAAACGCCCATTTTTTTAAGTTGACCTCTTATTCTTTCTCTATAGGTATCTGTCCATTCCCACACCTTTTCAAGGAAAGCATCTCTGCCCATTTCTTTTTTCTTTAATCCTTGCTTTAAAAGCTCATTTTCAACCTTTACTTCAGTGGCGATACTCGCATGGTCCTGGCCTGGTAGCCATAAAGTTGAGTACCCCTGCATTCTTTTTGTCCTTATTAGAAAATCTTGCATAGCATTGTCAAGGGCATGCCCTAAATGTAGCTGTCCAGTTATATTTGGAGGAGGCATAATAATTGTATAAGGTTTTTTAGTATGGTCTACTTTAGGAGTGAAAAATTTTTTATCTTCCCACCATTTGTACAGTCTATCTTCAAACTCTTTTGGATCATATGTTTTTGCTATATTTTTTGAATCTTCCATTTTGTAATTCCTCCTGAACTAATTTTTTACAAACAAAAAAGCGCAGCATCCTAACAAAGGACGACTGCGCGCGTTACCACCTTTTTTCCTGCAAGAATTAAATTGCAGGCTCTCAATTAATATCGGCTAAGATTACCGTCTTTGCTTTAAGTTTTTTATTCCTTGGCAAAAATGCTCCGAAGCAACCTTCAAGAATGATGGTATAGAAGATCTTTCAGCTAAAATGTCTTCCTCTCTTAATACTTCTTTTTCTCTACTCCTCTTCATCAAAACATAAATATATTATTGTTTTTATTATATATTAAATAATATATATGTCAAGTCATGTTGTAACTGTAACAATTTTTTTTATTTTTAATATACTGTAATTAAATGAACCTATGCTACGTATCTGAATGTTACTATTGAAAGGTTATGAGATAAAAAATGAGTGTACAAACGAACAAAAAAAAGTTTTATATTATAAAGCTTGATGAATGTAAATATATTGGTAAAAATGATGATTCATCCACATATCTTATGAAAGATAATACAGTTGTTAAAATTTATCAAGATCCATATAAATGCAAACGTGACTATACACTGCTTACAACTACAGATCTTATCCATGTCGTACCTAAAACTTATAACTTTTGTGGACACTATATTATAAGAGAATATGTTAAAGGAAGTAGCTTAAAAAAATATGTAATGAAAAATGGTCTCAATAATTTTATTGCTCTAAAGCTAATTAAATTTTTAGAAAAAATATACAATTACAATATTAGAAATCTTAATGTAAATTCAGGTTATATTTTTATTACAAGCACCAATGATTTTATTCTAATTGATGCTGAATATAGTGATTGCAGTGAAAATAATTTTGAAAAATTATTTATGGATTTTAATGATCTGACTATACTCAATAAATTTCAAACTGCTACAAAAAAATATAATAATAATTTGTATAACAAATGGTTTGCGAATAAAAAAGCCTAGTATAAAAGCTAAATTCTGCCTTTATACTAGGTTTTTAATTTATGCCTTTATTGGAGGAGCATCTTCCATTCTTTGTCTTTTTTCTTCTACTTCTTCAGTCATTTTCACAAAAGCTTCTTTTTTGTCCATATTCTTAAATGCAGTGGATAACATAAGCTTTATTCTATTTAATTGATTAACCTCACTTGCTCCTGGATCATAGTCAATTGCAGCAATGTTAGCATACGCATACCTTCTTTTTAATTCCTTAATCATACCCTTACCTGTTATGTGATTAGGTAGACATGCAAAAGGTTGCATACAAATAACATTTTCTGTGCCGTTTTCTATAAGTTCAACCATTTCGGCAGTTAAAAACCATCCCTCACCTGTTTGGTTACCAATAGATACAATGTCATTAACTCCATCTGCTAATTTACCTATTGTAGCTGGTGCATCAAATCTTTCGCTAGCATTTAATGATTTTTTCATTTCTTTTCTATAATATTCGATTATACTTATGAATATGTTGCTCAAATATTTACTCTTTCTAGTTCCAGAAAGATATCTTTGCTTATAACCTGAATCGTAAGCACAATAAAGTAGAAAGTCTGTAAGATCCGGCATTACAGCCTCTGCCCCTTCTTCTTCAATAACATTAACAATGTTGTTATTTGCCGTTGGATGGAATTTAACAAGAATTTCTCCTACAAGACCTACCTTAGGCTTATTAATATTATTAATTGGTAAATTGTCAAATTCCTGAACTATCCCTCTTACATCTCTCCTGAACACGCTGTGTTTTCCAAGCCTTGTGGACTCTTTACATATCTTGACCCACTTATCATATAGTTCATTAGCAGAACCTGGTACCTTTTCATAAGGTCTAACTCTATATAAAACTCTCATGAGAATATCCCCATAGATCAACGCTATAGCGCATTTATTAAGCATTGAAATTGAAAATTTAAATCCCGGATTTGTTTCAAGTCCTTGAGCACTTATTGAAATTACTGGAATTTCAGAAAATCCTGCGTCAATTAATGCTTTTCTTATAAATCCAATATAATTGGTAGCTCTACATCCTCCACCAGTTTGAGAAATCAATACTGAAGTTAATTTCAAATCATATTTTCCTGATTTTAATGCCTCAACTATTTGTCCAACTACAAGGATTGATGGATAACAAGCGTCATTATTTACATATTTTAGCCCTTGATCAACTGCACTCTTGTCCACTGATGGTAAAACCACAAGGTTATACCCAGAAGCGTTAATTGCTTCCTCTAAAAATTGGAAGTGGATTGGTGCCATTTGGGGACAAAGTATTGTATGGGTTTTTCTCATTTCCTCAGTAAATATTATTCGTTCCTCATTCTTCTCAATGTGTTCTTGTTTAGTTGTACTTTTACTTCTTTCTTCCATAGCAGCCTTAAGTGAGCGTATTCTTATTCTTACAGCTCCCAAATTATTGCCTTCATCTATTTTTATAACTGTATAAACTTTTTTACGTTTTTCAAGTATTTCCTCAACTTGATCAGTCGTTACAGCATCAAGTCCGCATCCAAAGGAATTTAATTGAATAAGCTCAAGATTGCTTTGGGTTGCAACAAAACTAGCTGCTGCGTATAACCTTGAATGATATACCCACTGGTCCACAACCCTAAGTGGTCTTTCAACATCACCTAGATGTGCCACTGAATCCTCAGTAAGTACAGCCATACCATGACTTGTTATAAGTTCAGGTATGCCATGGTTTATTTCTGGATCAACATGATAAGGTCTGCCACTTAAAACAATTCCCTTGATGTTTTTATCCTTTATATACCTTAAAACTTCTTCTCCCTTGTCCCTTATATCTTGCTTGTACATCATCTGCTCTTCATTTGCCATATCTACCGCTTGATTTATTTCATTTTTTGATATATTAAATTCTAAAAATTCCTCGTATAGCCTTGTTTTAAGTCTTTTTATATTATCAAAAGGCAAAAATGGATCCTTAAATAATATATCTCCACTTCTTAATTCATCAACATTATTTTTTAAAGCCTCAGCATAAGAAGTAACTATAGGACAATTATAATTATTATTTGCACCTTCTTGTTCTTTATTCTCATAAGGTAGACAAGGATAAAATATAAATTTAATGCCTTTTTTTATAAGACTTTCTATGTGACCATGAGAAAGTTTAGCCGGATAACAAACAGATTCCGAAGGTATTGTCTCCATTCCAAGTTCATATATATCCTTTGATGATCTAGGTGAAAGTTCCACTCTGAATTTAAGTTTTGTAAAAAATGTATGCCAGAACGGATAATTTTCATATAGATTTAGCACCCTAGGTATTCCAACTATTCCTCTTTTAGCCTCTTCTTTCTTTAAAGATTTATAGGCAAAAGTCCTCTTATACTTATAGTCATAAAGGTTTGGTAATTTATTCTTCTCAATGGAATGACCTGCGCCTCTTTCACATCTGTTTCCTGTTATATATTCTCTTTTATCAGAGAACTCATTAACAGTTAGCATACAGTTATTACCACAAAGTCCACACCTTCTCATAGTAACATTTGTACTAAATTCATCCAGTTGATCTACACCTAATAATGTTGTAGCATAACCTTCTTCATATCTTTCCCTAGAAATCAATGCGCAACCAAATGCACCCATTAATCCTGCAATATCCGGCCTCACTGCTTCTCTTTCAGAAATTAGTTCAAAACTTCTAAGTACTGCATCATTATAAAATGTACCACCTTGTACAATTATCTTTTCACCAAGTTCCTTAGGGTTTCTAACTTTAATTACTTTTAATAGAGCATTTTTAATTACCGCATAGGAAAGACCTGCGGAAATATCAGCAACATTTGCTCCTTCTTTTTGGGATTGTTTAACTCTTGAATTCATGAATACAGTGCATCTTGATCCAAGGTCAACAACGTTTTTAGACTGAAGTGCTGCAGACGCAAAATCTTTTATATCCATCTTCAGAGATTTGGCAAAAGTTTCAAGAAATGAACCACATCCAGATGAACATGCCTCGTTTAAAAGTATACTATTTATAGTTCCATCCTTTATCCTCAGGCACTTCATATCCTGTCCACCAATATCCAAAATAAAATCTACTCCTGGTAGAAAAAAATCAGAAGCTTTATAGTGTGCAATTGTTTCAACTTCACCTATATCAATCTTTAATGCAGCTTTAATCAACCCCTCACCATAACCTGTAACTGTTGAGTTCATTATTTTAGCATTTTTAGGTAGTTTAGCGTATATGTCTTGCAATATCTTAACAGTAAGTTGAAGTGGACTTCCCTCATTACTACCATAAAATGAGTACAAAAGTTCGCCGTCTTTAGAAATTAGAGTTGCCTTTGTAGTTGTTGAACCTACATCTATTCCTAAAAAGCAATTACCTTCATAAGATTCTAAATCTCTTCTTTTTATTTTATCTTTTGAATGCCTAGTTTTAAACTCCTGCAATTCTTCTTCATTTGCAAATAGAGGCCTTAATATATTAGCCTCACTAGTTGAAGCATTCTTTAACACTAAAATTCTAGATTTTAGCTCACTAAACTCCATGGGTTTTTCTTTTTCTGCATCTAATGCTGCTCCTTGTGCCACAAAGAGTTGCGAATCTTTTGGAAAAATTATTTCATCTTCCTTTAAACCTAAAGTTTCAATAAATCTATTTCTAAGTTCAGAAAGAAAATATAACGGTCCACCTAAGAACGCAACTTTACCTTTTATTGGTCTTCCACATGCAAGTCCACTAATTGTTTGATTTACAACGGCTTGAAAAATAGATGCAGCAATATCTTCCTTGGCTGCTCCTTCATTAATTAGCGGCTGTACATCAGTCTTAGCGAAAACACCACAACGTGATGCAATTGGATATATATTTTTATGATTTTTGGCTAATGCGTTTAATCCTGAAGCATCGGTTTTTAGAAGAGTGGCCATTTGATCTATAAACGCACCAGTCCCACCTGCACAAGTTCCATTCATCCGCTGATCAATATTCCCAACAAAATAAGTTATTTTAGCATCCTCACCACCAAGTTCAATAGCAACATCAGTTTCAGGGATCAACTTCTCAACAGTATTTGTACACGCAATTACTTCTTGTATAAAAGTTACATTTAGCCATTTTGCTACAGAAAGCCCTCCTGATCCAGTTACCATTACTGCAATTTGCCTATCCTTAAATTCACTATATGCCTCATCAATAAGATTAACTATAGTGTTTTTAATATCAGAAAAATGTCTTTCATATTTACTGAATATCATTTCATTTTTACTATTTAACATGACTATTTTGACTGTAGTTGATCCCACATCCAAACCTAATTTTAATATTTCTCTCATATTTACCTTCCCATTTCTTTTTTATATTTGTGTTTCAATAGGAATTCCTATCCGCTGAAATTATCTCCAGCCATTAAATCTAGAATTTATTATAACATAAATTCTATAATAATAGCTTGGTTTAAATTTTTACTTAACATTATAAATTTTATTATCGCTATTAGCAATAATAATTATTACAATATATATATTATTATATAATATATATTTAACTTTGTAAACTTTATATTTTCCTATGAATATTTTTCTATTTTATGGATATAAATCAGAATAGATGAAAAATAATTAAAAATAAAACTGTATACCCAGTTTTATAATCTATATTAGTATATAAAAGGAGGCTTTTATGAATTATTTTAACGAAGCTAATGATTATTACAATAAAATGGAATATAAAGTTGCTTTAAATCTTTACCTTAAGTCTGCACATCTAAAAGAGAATGAGACAGCCTCATTATATAATGCAGCAGTCTGTTTAATTAAATTAGGTGTTTATGACAAAGCAATTGAATTATTAAAAAAAGCAATTAGTTTAAAACAAGACAGTAGATATTTTTTTAATTTAGGTTATTGTAACGTCATGCTTAAAGATAAGAAAAAAGCTTTAATCTATTTTAACGTAGCATGGTCACTAGACAATTCTGATTCTGACTGTGAAAAAGCCATTTCTATGATTACAAAATCCTATAAAAAGAATGTAATTTAACTAACCCCCCCTAACTTTAATACGATTTGATAATAAATATATTTTACAAATTAAGAGCTGAACACTTAAAGTTGAAAAATAAAATTTTTCATACCTTATGTTCAACTCTTAACTTTACCACTTTCCGTACTACCATTCCCCTATAACTTTTGCATTTTTATGATCTAAATCAAACAATTTATTATTAAAATAATTCCCCCCCTTAGCAAAGGTAGTATCAACATTAATCCATTGATTTGAATCTGCTATATATACTTGATTCCATGCATGACTAACCCAACTAGCTCCATTAAATCCATCACCGGTAACAAGTCTAACCTTTATATTATTTGCTCTACACATAGCTACGTAAAGACTGGCATAGTCAAAACATATTCCGGTTTTGGTCTTAAATGTAGGTATTGCACCAGATTTAACATTATAATCGTTATTTAGTACTGAATTTGCTTTCCCATAATCATAAGATATACTGGTTCCTTCCCAATCATATATACTATTTGCTTTACCTAATGTACTGGTATTACCCTCAGCAATTTTTCTTGCAAAACTATCAATAACGCCATCTGACTTTATTGCGTCCTCTAGTGTTACTCCATTATAATATACAATAGTTTTTCCAATAGTATTCTGACTTCCTGCATTATTTACATCATTTTGTTTTACTACAACCTTCAAAGAATCACCAATTATTTCAGGGAGATTCTTTGCTACATTAGAATTAGTTATTGGTGTTAATAATTGCTTACAAAAATATTTATATGCATTTGAATCCGACAAATAATTATTGAACTGTTTGCTCGTACTAAACATTGATGCCACATTAAAAATAAACAAAACAACTAATAGATAACATATGCCTCTTGGTATTTCAAGCAATCCACCAATTATCCTTCTAAATAAGAACGCCTTGTTTTTTGTGATATTTTCAACTATATCTATTATATGATAAACCGTAATATTAACTATAAACATCAATATTAAATTTAATAATTTATATAAAATGTAGATTACTATAAGTAACACTATTGTGTATACAATGGTTGGATTTTGTTGCAATATATTTGAAACATTATTTGGTAGAACTCCAATTATGTTATTAATAACACTGTGTTCATTTATAATGAAAATATTTCTAAGATATTTAATTCCTATATAAATTGATAGAGCAAAAGAAATACTTGTTGTAAATCCATCTGTGTCCCTCTTAGCATTATAAGCAGAGAATCCCAAAATAATTCCTCTTAATATAGGATATAAAAAACTGCCTATTGTAATCAACGTTATTGGATTAAATTTCACCTAATCACCTCTATATATCAGTTTTTACCCATTACTTCTCTGATTTGCTTTTTTATTTGATCATTAGCAAAACCCCTACGCATTAAGTATTCCCATAATTTTTTATAAATTTTAGTTTCATCACTTTCTCTTTTTATAATTATATCATATCTCTTTTCAGCTGATACTTTTAGCTTCTCAAGATCCATAATATTTTTTTCATCATTAAATTCCTCATTTTCTTCCGATTCCTTTTTGTCTTTTAAAATTGTTTTAAGAATTTCATTTACCAATTCTCCATTATATCCAGCTCTAAAAAGGTAGCTTTTAAGTTTTGTATAAATTTTTGAGTAGTTACTTTCAGTTTTAACTATACTTTCGTATTTTTTTTTAGCTAAAATGTCTATGGCCGTTTTTTCTAAAATGGTTGAAACTTCATTTAATTTTTTATCAATAAGTTTAATATCAACGCCTTTTTTTAATAGATCATATTTTATCTTGATTTTACCATTCTTTTTTATCCTGTCACCTATATATAAGTCAATGTACTTATCGTCATCCACAAATCCATATTCTTTTAAAAACAAAAATACTCTTTCTATAACTTTTTCGTTATATTCCTTTTTTACAAGTTTTTCATGCATCTCTTTTTCCGTTTTATAGCTTCTGTCAATTACATTTAGTGCGTAATTTTTACAGGATATATAGTTATCTTCCTCAATTATTTTTTTAAGACTTTCAGCATCAAATTCATTACCAGTCTTTAATCCAAACATAAAAACCAAATCCGAACTGCAAGCGAAACTAAATTCTTCATTGATAAAAACATTAACCCTATTCTTTTTTCTTTTCTGTATTTCTATTTTAGTTATTTTATTATTCAAAATCATCACTCTCTTTTGACATAAGTATATGAACAGTTGGACTTGTAAATACTATTTTGGCACTTTCATAAATATCATGTTTTTTTATAACTTTCAAATTATTCATGTCACTTATAAATTCATATATGTCATCGCCGTCTACCATTTGTTGTATTATATAATCACATAGGCTTGTAGTATCTTCAATAATTGCTATTACTGATGTTTTTAATACTTTTTTCATTAATTCAATGTCACCATTTTTAAATAGATACTTCTCATTTGTTATATCTTCAATACATGACTCAATACAAGCCATGGCTTCTTCAGCATTTTTTTTACTTACAGAAGTATATATATATAAACTCTTTACAAAACTTGTAGTATCCAGTTCAGAATAAACATCATAGGCTAAACCTCTTTTTTCCCTCAATTCTCTGAACAGTATGGAGTTTCCACTTTCCCCAAATCTATGATTCAATATTTTCAGAGCTAATTCATGTTTTTTGTCGAGATTGTGAAAGGTATAAATATATATAATACTGCTTTGCTCTATATTATGCTTATAAGTTGTCTTCTTTATATTAATATTATCCTCAATTACTATTTCATCCTTAATAACCTCTAAAGGTATCCATTTACTAAAATATTTTTCCATCAATAAATGTACCTCTTCATATTCTAATGGTGATACTATAGATATGCAGCAATTATTCGGAACATAATATTTCTTATAAAAATCGAATATATCTTGTCTTGTGAATTTACTAATATTTTTTTCTGTCCCTATTGTATCATATTTTAAGGGACTATTTTTATAAGCCAATTTATGTGCTAATTTAAAGCTATAGTCTTCTACATCATCGGTACTAGTTCTTACTTCTGCTAATATGACTTCCCTTTCTTTCTCCATTTCATCCTTAGGGAAAATAGAATTAACAAGCATATCCGAAATAAGTTCTATTGCTTTTTCCAATTCATCGCTAATACCTGCAACATTTACAACCGTACAATTGTAGTCAGTATAAGCATTATATTCTCCACCTATATTTTCAAGTTCGTCATTTAATTTTTCATTATTCTTATTTTTTGTTCCTTTAAATAACATATGTTCGACAAAATGTGACATTCCGTTTTGCTCTTTATTTTCATATATTGATCCTATTTTCACTGCAGCATTAACTGAAAATAAGCCTGTTTCCCTTTTCACTACAGCTATTTGAAGTCCATTATTTAGAAAATACTCTCTAGAATCGAAAAAATCTTTATTCATAAAATCTCCTCATATTAATGTGTATTAATGATACTGTTAATTTTAAAGTCACATTTTTATTATACTCTAATAAGACCTTAAATGCTATATTATACAAAGCATTAAGGTCTTATTAGATATTATATTTAAATGTAAACTTTTTTTAAATTTAAAATACGTTTTAATCCATATGAAAATTTATCGTATTCTTTAAATATTAATTTAACTAGCTCATTAGCATCTAGCAAAGAACATAATTTTATAATCTCAGTATTGTTTTTTGCTAATGCTTCAAATCCGCCTAAACTAATTAAAATCAATTTATAATTTTCATTGATTTTGTTATTTTTAATTGCATTTTCCACATTGTTAACTTTAAGTTCTTTAACACTTTTAATAATTATTATTTTGCTTGAAAATTTCATCAGTTTGAAAGAATCCATATAAATAACATCAATTGAATACATCATATCATTTTCTTCCATATTTCTAAATATATACCCATTGGACCTGAATATCTCGTCCACAATTTTTAAAATCTCATTACTTTGTAAATTTTTCACTGTAACTTCACAGGAAGAGTATATTTTTTCAATCAAATCTATGTCTTTTGTAATTTCAAATTCCTCTTCACCATTTGAAATCAAATCATTAAATATTCTTTCAATTTCTGATTCATTATTTGTAATTTGATAAACCATTGAAGGTGAACTTAAAGAATTTTTTATTTCCTTTGAAATATTTGCTTGTAATATTGATTTATTAGTCCATTCCACTTTAATTATATTAGGTTCATCCTTTGAAACTTCAGGCAAAAAAACATAGTTATTTTTAACTGTTGCAAAATAATATGCCTCATCTTTATTACTATAAGTTATAATTTTATCATTGATATCGATTTCTCTACTAAATTTCCATAGTAGACTCTCAATTCTTATCCTAAATATAGGTGCCTCATTGTTATATACCTTATCGCACCTAACAAGCAATTTATCCTTTGTATCGTAATCTTTAGGATTTCCAATCTCACTAAATCCAATAGATACTATATTATTTTTTAACCACTTGTTTATTACTGCATTATCGTTATCATCATTTTTAATCATCCACCATTTTGGCACGTCATCACACCTCATCGTATAATTTAAATCATCAATTTGATATAATTTTAAATATTAATCCGGCATAATTATATCATAGTTTATAATTTAAGTCTAAATTGATTTTGATGCTATTTTAAACAAAATTTTACTACATTATTTCACTAACATGTAGTAAAATAATAAGATACTATGTCAAATTAAATTAGCTATCCAAAAATAGGCCACACTTTAGTCTATTTTCTTTGAGATAACTTATGGAGGAATTGAAAATGTCTCGTATTAAAAAAACAAAGCACAAAAGAATTAAGTTTTTACAATTTACTCTGTCATTAGTTATAATATGTGCTTTATTATTTTTTATTTATTCAAAACTTAAATCTAATGATTCAAAAAGCTATTCCACTGCAAATACCACTAATTCTACTACAGATAATAATACTCCTAACAATAAAACTGTTAATGAAGTAAACACATCTAATGATAATAATGTAAAAGTATCTACTGGTAATACTACTAATGGTAATAATATTACTCCTAATAAAACTGTTACTTCTAATTCAAGTACTTCCAATAAAACAAGTACGGGTAACACAGCTACAAATAAAACAAATTATGTAGTAGAACTACCAACTAACGCTGAATCTTCAAAAGGTAATGAAATTACCGTAGATAATGCTACAAAGCTTCTAACTACTAAACTTAATGGTAAAGGCTCCAAAATAAAAATCAGTTATGATCATACTCAAAATAAAAACAACATAAATTATTATGTTTTTCAAGCATTTGATTCTCAAGGTACATCTTCAACCTCAGACAATCATAGTGATACCTTAGGGTGGTACTATGTAAATGTTACTACTGGAGATTTGTTTACCTATGATTTAAATAATGACGTTCTAAATCCTTTAAAATAATTAAAAATGCTTAGTGAATATACTCAGATAAAGTGGTAATACTTATGTTAAGTGTTACCACTTTATCTGAGTATATTTTCTAAATAGTTTGATAATAATATTATTATATGGTATCATGAGTTGTTAAATTAAATATAGAAAGAGGATAACTGATGAAAAACATTACATTTGCAGAACTTGAATTAAGCGAAACTGTCCTAAAAGCCATCACTGAAATGGGATTTGAAAATCCTTCAGAAATACAAAGTGAAAGTATTCCAACTATACTAGATGGTTTTGATATAATAGGTCAAGCACAAACCGGTACAGGTAAAACCCTTGCTTTCGGTGCACCAATAATAAGTATGATTGACACTGAAAACAAAAATATTCAGGCAATTATATTAACTCCAACAAGAGAATTGGCAATTCAAATATATGAAGAATTGAAAAGAATTTCTAAATATAGTAATGTCCGTTCTTTACCAATTTATGGAGGTCAATCCATAGATAAGCAAATACAGGAAATTAGAAGAGGCGTTTCTATTATAGTTGGAACTCCAGGAAGAGTTTTGGATCATATAAAGAGAAAAACATTAAAACTTAGCCACGTTAAACACCTTGTGCTTGACGAAGCTGATGAAATGTTAAACATGGGCTTTATAGATGATATCGAAACTATAATCAAAGCTACAAACGAAGAGCGTCAAACATTATTATTTTCAGCAACAATGCCAAGACAAATTAAAAAGCTTGCAGAGCAATATCTTAAACCTGATAACAAGCATATAATGGTGTTAAAAAAATCAATGACAGTTTCATTAGTAGAACAATATTATTATGAAGTACAAAATAATGCAAGACTAGAAACTTTATGTAGAATCTTAGATGCAGAAAATCCTGAAAGTGCTATTATCTTTTGTAAAACAAAAAGAAATGTAGATGAACTTGTTGGAACTATGCAAGCAAAAGGCTTTATTGTTGAAGGTATGCATGGTGATATGAAACAATCTCAAAGAATGTCAACTCTAGCAAAATTCAAATCTGGAAAGTTGAACTTCCTTGCTGCAACAGATGTAGCTGCAAGAGGAATTGATGTTGAAAACATATCTCACGTAATAAACTATGAACTTCCTCAAGATACAGAATCATATGTTCATAGAATAGGTAGAACCGGAAGAGCAAATAAATCTGGTACAGCTTTAAGTATTGTTACAAAAAAAGAAATTTCAAAGTTAAAGCAGATTGAAAGAGAAATAAAGAGTAAAATAACTAAAAAACCAATACCTTCAATGAAAGATATAATGGCAGCTAAATCACAAAGTGTTATTAGTGGTATTGAAGATATACTTAAAGATGAAGCTAATTGTGATAAATTTTTACCTTTAGTTGAAACTCTAAATAAAGATTATTCTTTAGAAAGAATAACCGCAGCACTTCTAAAAGATATATTTGATAGAGAAGTTTCAATGGATTATAATGATGATAGTAAATCATTAAAAGTTGAAAGTTCAGTTAGATTATTTATTTCTGTTGGTCGTAAAGATGGTATAAATGTTAAATTACTTTTGGAACTTATTGATAATACATCTGGAGTTAATTCAAACTTTATTGGTTCAGTTGATATATTAGATAAATTCTCATTTGTAGATGTTGTTGAAAACAAAGTGCCTATAATCTTACAAAAGACCAGTGGTGAAAAATATAATGGCAGAAGAATAAATATTGAAATAGCTAAAGGCAGAAATAATTAACCTTTAAATTGTAAACTACTATGAATTAACATAGTAGTTTTATTATGTCTTAATTTTCATATATTTTGTAGTTTATGTCCTTGAAGATATTATCCAAAGATTCTATTTTTGTAAGATTCTTTACATTTATAGTATTCTTTGTAATTTCTTCACAAATTATATTAAACCTTTCTAAATGTGTATTAATTCTTTTAATTGCATAATTCACAGTGGTATTGTTTTTTATTATAAATGACCAATCTGAAGACTCTGCAAGCATTAATTCTCTAGCGGCCTGATTTAAAGCCCTTTTCTGAATTCCATTTGGCTTTTTATAAGTTTTTGCAAGTCTTATCATTATTTCCTCGCATTTATGCAAATCCTTATATATCCACTGATTTGAATCATTTATCCAAACTGAATAGTCACTATTTTCTCCCCAACTTGATGGGTTAGGACTGGAACATTGGACTATAGGATTCTTACTTAGATATTCTTTTGGTGTAGTTAACTCATAACAAGTTGGTTCTTCAGCACTTTTCCTTATAAATGCATCTATAAAATCAGGTCCCTCAAACCACCAGTGTCCAAACAATTCTGCATCATAAGGGCATGTTATTATAGGTGGCTTTTCCATCTGTTCTTGTAAAGCATTTATTTGTTCATTTCTACAAGATGCAAAATGCGCACCATGTTCTTTTGCTTTTTCCATTGCCTTTTCCCTATTATAAAGTTCCTTATTTTCAGTTTTCCCTGTAATCTTATAATATTTTATACCAGTATCTAGCCTAATACCTGAACTATTTATATATGGTCCTATGTAATCCATTGGCAATTCATATCCTATATCCCTATAAAATTCTCTATAACTAAAATCTCCCGGATAACCTATAAAATCGCTCCACACCTGATAAGATGATTCCATATCCCTTCCAAAAGCACACACACCACTTGGAGTAGATATTGGAGTTGCCGTTCCGTGCAGTGGTCTTGGCGATGCGAAAAGCACTGCTTTGCTCTCAGCAATAAAATATTTTATTCCATATTCCTTAAGCATAGAATCTAAAGAGTATGTATAGGCACATTCAGGAAGCCAGATTCCAGTTGGTGGATGCCCCATAACATCTATATAAGATTGTACTCCAGTTGCAAGTTGTGCTTTTATAGCTTCAGGATTAATAGCTAGAAGTGGCAAAAGAGCATGTGTGGCTGAACACGTTATCACTTCAAGTCTTCCTAATTTATCAAATTTTTTAAAGGCATTCATAAGCCTAGAATCATATTTTTCGTAAGTTTTCTTCAAATTATTAAATCTATCATTATAAAATACAGCCAGTTTATTTAGTTCACTATTATGTTTTGTTCTTATTAATTCCTTTTCAGCAAGCTCTATGGATTTATTCAAATACTCCATGTATCTCTTGTTTAGGTATTCGTCTTCAAGCATCGCCATAAGTGGTGGTGTTATAGACATAGTTATTTTAAAATTGATTTCATCTCTTAATAATCCATCATACACATTTATAAGCGGTATATAGCATTCATTCATTGCTTCAAACAACCATCGTTCTTCCATTGAATCTTTCACTTCTGGATGCCTTATAAACGGCATATGTCCATGTAATATCATAGATACATAACCTTTTTTCATATCTATCCCCCCTGCACTGCTTTTTAGCTAGTTCAACATTATGCCTTTTTGCTAGCATTGATGAAAATTTATTTAACCGGTGAACTAGGATAATCTCCATATTTTTTTAGAGAATCATCTATGTCTTTTTGGATAACTCCATTACGAAATACATTATAATATATATTTATTTTTGGATATGGTTCATTTTTTTTTTCTGTTCCATAAAAGGATAGGGTTTAGGTTCCCTATGAATATTGGATGGCTCATGACTATGTTTTGTGGTTGGTAGTTTGTCAATTTCAGTAGACTCCTGCTGTGAAACATCCAAATAATATACTGATAAATCATTTGACTGTTCTGACCTAGGCGTGGTAACCGTGTTTGATAATGCAACTGGAATAAATGTATCATCTGGTAAAATTCTTCCAAGCTTGACAAAAACATCAATGCCAGATTTATCAAGATTTATAAACCAGTTATTTGCAAATGCATCCAAATAAACTACTTTGACTTCATTTGCATTTCCATTATCTATTTCGAATACTTTTAATATTGGTTTTGAATTTTTCCAAGAATCCTGTCCATTTTGATCTTCAAAATCTTTAATCATTAATGGAGAAATACTAAAATAGCAAAATACCTTATGGGCATTTTGTACTAATAAAGCTATTGCAAATTTATTATCACTTATCATATAATCACCTCTATTATAGTGGTTGGCTAGTATAATTATAACTTAATATTACGTTAAAGTCATCCTCGAATATCGCATTTAAGTTAATTTTATTATATTTCCTTCATACAATTAACTGAGGTGATTTCTATGTCAATTTTCAAAAAACTCCTTATTGTTTTAATTAGTATTTTAATGCTAGAAATAATTATAATATTTGTCAACTATAAACTCCTACTTAGATAATAAAAAAACCGCAAAGTGTTTCACTTTGCAGTTTTTATAGTACAACTTATTTAATAACTGAATTTTTTAGTTGTTTTACCAATATCACACCGAAAATAGCTGGTATTATTTGTCCAATACATAAACTCAAAGCTAGTGCCTTGTATGGAATATGCGTAAGATACGAAAGCCATATTGGTACAACAAGACCTGGAATAAAAATTATAGGTATAATCATAAACCAATCGTTTAATTTAAGTTTTTTTATAAAATAAACTACTGATGCGGTTACTACTCCTACTAACGCACCTCCAATCATATCAAATGGTCCTAGTCCTCCCATTATGGTATTGCTAATAAGATTGCTTAACCCCATTGGTAAAATCAAAAACGGATATATTGATGTTAACGCATATAAAGATGTTGCTATTCTTATTTGATACTGTCCAAAGGCGAACCCTTGGGTAAAATACATTATCACTACATATATTGCAATTACAATTCCTGATATAGTTATCCTTCTTATTGATGAATCATTTTTCATATTTATCTCCTATTGACAAAAATTTTTTCCATAAATACAACAACCATAAGCCCCGTTGTATTGAGCATCGTCTATTACTACTACTTTCTCATAATCTTTTTTTAGATATCTTATTAATGCACTATTTTTGGAAGCTCCACCTGATAATAGCAAGGTCTCGCTTTTAAATTTGGAAAGAAGTGGCTTAAGCCTTTTATATAAAGAAAAGTTAACTCCTGCACACAGTTTTTCTAATGAATAACCTTCTGCTATTTTTCCAATTAGCTCTGATTCTGAAAATACAGCACAAGTAGAATTAAGTTCTACAGGATCATCACTAAAATTGAACATATCTAGTAATGGTACTTCAAGTACATTAGCCATATTCTCTAAATACCTTCCACAAGATGCAGCACATTTTTCATTAAGCTCTAAATCTGTTACAATCCCCTTTTCTACCATAATAACCTTGACATCCTGCCCTCCAACGTCTAAAAGCACAAAATTTTTTAGACCTGTACTATATATTGCACCATATACATGGGCTTTTATCTCTGTGATAGGCTTAAAAAGTTTAATATCTATATTATTTCTACCATAACCAGTGGACACAGCTTTGTCCACTTTATATATATTTAATTTTTTTAAATCCACCATTATCTTTCCGTCATAACTACAATAATCCCTATAAAAAGCCATGGTATTTACCATGAATTTATTGATTATTTTTTTATCCTCCATAAGCATAATTTTCACTTTCCTACTGCCAAGATCTATTCCTAATGTTATCACTTATCTCTCACTTCCTATCAATTAGCATATCTAAAAATGCCTCAATTCTTAATTTTGTCCTAGCATCTAAAACATTAAGTTTATCTCCCTCAACGTTTAGTATAGGTATATCTAGAGATTCCTTAATAATTATGTGCTCAATTTGTCTATAACAAAAAGCCTGAGTATAATTTATAACTCCATCTATTTTTCGCTGTTTAATTTGTTTCTTTATTTCCTGAATTCTGAATTCAATATCGTATGGATATGTATAATCATAATATTGTTCGTAAATATTTTTATAATTTATGCCTCTAGGAAAAGCGAACTCCCTTTGTACTTCGTTATACACTATTCTAGAATTAAATTTTTCTACAAAATCATATATATCACTGGTCATGGGAGGTGTACCTATATATGCTAATCTAAGCTTTTTTTCTATTGTTTTTCTACTCCTAATCTCTTTTATCTTGTTTCTTAATTCATCTTCAAAATTGTGATCATTACCATTAAAATCAGAACAACTTATTTGATAAATATGATTTTCAAGTGCTGTTGCTTTATTATCAATATAAGTGAGTTCATCTATCTTTTTCACTAAATTTCTTATTTTATTTAATCTTATCCGCACTTGCTCAACTTCACCCAATGACACTTTAAAAATATTCATAAAATGATCCAGTGAATTTTTTAAATCTGATAACTTATGATTGCTAGGATAGGCAAAAGGGTATACTTTTATCCCCTTCATTCTAAAAACCTCTTCTAATGCTTTTGAATTAGAACAATCCCCTTCAGTAACCCCCACTATTTCTTTAAAATCATTGTCCATGGCAGCACCATAAACTCCTTTTTTAAATGCACAAGAACTACTTGGAAATCCATCCCTTTCAGCCTTTTCAATTAATCCGGCATATTTATTAGACATTATAAATATATTGTTTAGATCCACCACCTCATATCCTGCTGCAATGAGAATTTCGATTGGAACTGTTGTGGTTATACCTATTTTTTTCATATTACCCTCCTTTCATTATTTATTGTACTTAATCCATCTATTATCCAGACAATAACACAAAAAAAAATAGAGCAGAAATCTGCTCTATAAACATAATGCATCTAAAATAAAATAACATACTTTATAGTTATTTCATCAAATTGCTAAATAAAAAAGAAGCATATTTTGCCTCTATAACCTCAATAAAAACACCACTATGCTGGTGATTCCTGGTTTTGTTTATAGACAGGATGGATTTCGAACTGTCTTTAAGCGCTTCATCAACAAAATAGCAATTCTATACTCTAATCTATTTTATTGTACGCTCTGCTATTGTACTTTATTTATTATATTAAGTCAAATAATTAACAACTCAAATGGTAACACTATTACAGAATATATACTTATATTTAACTAGTAAAATATCTAAAGACTTAAAACAATAAGGAGGCACCTAAATGAGAATTCCAAACCATGTGGCAATAATACCCGACGGTAACAGACGTTGGGCTGTTAAAAATGGATATTCCAAAGAGGCAGGCTATATACATGGGCTAATACCAGGGATAAAACTATTTAAATGCTGTGAAACACTTGGTATTAAAGAGCTAACATTTTATGGTTTTACTGTTGATAATAATAAAAGACCACCCTCTCAAAAAAAAGCCTTTACAACTGCTTGTATTGAAGCTGTTAAAATGCTTTCAAAAAACAATGCTTCTCTTTTAGTCATAGGCAATTATGACTCACCTATGTTTCCCAAAGAACTTTTACCATTTACCAAACGAAGAGATGTTGGTTATGGAGGCATTAAAATAAATTTTTTGGTAAACTATGGATGGGAGTGGGACCTTATGAACTTAAGTGATTCTAATTGTCATTCAAGGCAGAATATTTATGATAATATTAAATCAAAGGACATAAGCAGAGTTGATTTACTTATACGGTGGGGCGGAATGAGACGATTAAGTGGATTTTTGCCAGTTCAGAGCGTATATACTGATTTTTATGTTATTGATAATATGTGGCCGGACTTTACAGAAAATCAATTTTATGCTGCAATAAAATGGTATGATAAGCAAGATATAACTTTAGGTGGTTAAAAACAAAGAGGATATAGCAAAATATTTTTAATTATTTTGCTATATCCTCTTTATTCTAATAATTGTTATCTAATAATTGTTATCTAATAATTGTTTTTTTATATTACTTTTTACGCCTTTGACTATATTTACTATATCCATATAAGCATCTTGGGTTCCTTTGGTAACAATTGGTCTACCAAATCTAACCCAATTAAGTTTTCTTGACGTATACCCACCAATCTTCATTAGAAAATTCACCGCTGGCTTAGTATCCGCCATAAATAACTGATCAGTACTTCCATGAAAAATGCAATACATGTCTGCAATAGCTGGTATTACAAGGTTAGGTACATACTGCCTAGCCAAGGTATAAATTTTAGTTTTTGTTTCATCCTCTCCAATATAAATAAGATGACCCAGCTGCTCTTTTTTAATTTTATCAAATGTTGGCAAACTAAGTAGCTCATTTTTGCTTGGAATTCTATCCATTGGTAATTTATTAATATGTATATTGGCAGCAGTTGCTGCGGAGTGAGCACCACCTACATCATGATATATTACTATCATAAGTTTCACCTACTTTTTAATAGTTATATATATAGTATTTTAATAAAATACAAATATATTCAACAATTTAAGAGTAAGTTACTTTTAAGGCTAATATCCATACTTTAATTAATTTTGTATTATATGATTTTTATATTCTTATCATAACTATTTAGTATCTCACAACCATCTTTTGTAACTAAAACCAAATCTTCAATTCTCACGCCAAATTCATTTGGCAAATATATTCCTGGCTCAATGGAGAATACCATTCCTTCTTCAACTTCTGAATTATTTATACTGCTAACATCCGTTGGCTCATGAACATCAATTCCTACATTATGCCCTGTCCTGTGAGTAAAATATTCACCATATCCAGCATTAGCAATCACATCTCTTGCTGCTTTATCTATATCCGAAAATTTCGTGCCTGGTCTAACTGCTTTGATGCCTTGCAAATTTGCTTGATGCACAAGATTGTATATTTCCTTTTGTCTTTCACTTATTTCTCCATAAAATACTGTTCTTGTCATATCCGAACAATATCCATTGGTTTTTCCACCTATATCAATTATAATACTATTTCCTTTTTTCAAAATACTATTATCAGAACTGTGATGAGGTTCTGCACCATTCTTTCCAAAAGCAATCAATGGTTCAAATGAAAACTGTTCTGTTCCATGTTTTGCGTATATATCCACTAGATTTCTAGCCAAATCAACTTCTTTGCTACCTTCACTTATATTTTTAATGAGTTCATCAATCACCATATCATTAATCTTAGATGCCTCTTTAAGCAATTGTATTTCATCATCATCTTTTATTATTCTAACTTCATCCATTATAAAAGACCCATTTACCACAGAAATTCCTTGTAGTTTATCCATAAGTCTTATTAAAAATGATGATTGCCAGTTTTTATCTATACCTAGAACAGCCTTTTTATCAATAAATGGTGTCAACTTTTCTATAGGGTCTTCGCTATCATTAAAAGTAATGATATCAAATCCCGTATCATCATTTATTGGAAACAATGCATTTATCACAAATTTTTTTACTCCACTTTGATCTATAAATATAGCGCACATTCTTTCCCCTGATTCTATCCATTTGCCTGTTAAATAAAAAATTGCTGAAGGTGAAGTTATAATAAGCTGTGGAATTTTATATTTTTCCATACTAGTCAATATTCTGTCTAATCTTTTTTCTTCCATAATTCTATCTCCTCTGTGACTCATCTATTATGATGTAGCTTTTAGGTATCTAAAAACTGTAAGTATTTTACTTTTTTTCAGGTGCCTTAGATATTTTTACATCTTCATTAAGATTTACTCCTAAAATATCAATGAAGAAAATAAACATAGGAATTCCAAGTAATAAACCCCAAACCCCCATAAAGTGTTCTGAAAATATCAGTATTACAAACGTGAAAAATATTGGTAATTTAGTATTATGGGACATGAGTTTTGGATTTAATATATAGCTTTCCATTATATGAACAATAGCTATCATAATCAGTACATATAAAACCTTTATAAGTCCTCCTATTTTAAAACCAATCAAAACAAGTGGAATTAAAGATATTATAACCCCTGCCACAGGAATAAGACTTAATATAAATATCATGAACCCCAAAGCCAAAAGCTTAGGAAATCCTAAAATAGTAAGAAATATTACTGAAACTCCAGTATTAAACATAGCTATTACAACTTGTGCCTTTATAACTTTACCAAAAGAATTCAAGAAGTTGTTTCCAAAAAATTTAAAATATCTATAAATTCCGGAAACTTTACTGTATTCAAATTTTTTAACAAAGTCTTTAACTCTATCTTTTTCAAGCATATAAAACAGGCTTAATATCAATGCAATAAACAGATTACTACTCCATTTGCCTACATTTGTAGCTGCGCGAATAGCAAAATCCACACCAGATTGGGTATAATTTTTCATATTTATCTTTCTCAGCATTGGAAAAAGATAATTGCCCCACCCTCTTGGCAGATCCGATATAGCAATATTTTCGTAGAAATTTTCTCCTTGCTTTGTAATACTTATAATCTGATTAATTAATACTGGTACGTAGTTATATAATGCCACTATTATAAATGTAAATAGAATTATATATAAAATCAAAGTGATAATCCCTTTTTTAATGGGAATATATTTTTTTAAACTACCCACCACTAAATTTTCTAGACTATTAATCAAATACGTAAGTATAAATGTTAGTAACACTAAATTAAGTATACTTTTTATTATATACAAAAATAATGCAACAAACGCTATAAACAGTAAGCTTTTTACTAAATCCATACTAAATATCTTTTTCAAAAAATCCAACATTTCCACCTCATAAGACCTATTTTTTTACAAGTTTATTAAATCTATGCAAATATAATTATATTCATATGAATGATGCATTAATTTCTCATATGCACTATTATGTAACATTTTAAGTCCCCTTTATAAATTTAATTTTTTGTATTATAATTATATTTATAAGAATAAATTGTTAATACTAATTATACTATACCTTTTGGAAAATTCCAATTTATACTTTATTAATAATTGTCATATGCATTTAACAAAAATGACATATAATTGTCACAGTTTTTGTCTATTATTAAAGCATATGATTTATGAATTTGGGAGGTAGACGATATGAGCGAATTTAATGATAAAAGTAATGATAAAGATAAAAAAGATAATACAGATAATGCAGATGAATTTTCAATGTCAAATTACTCTGGGTATAATGTATCACATACTGAAAACTATGATTCCAGCAGTAATAGTGATAACGCTGATTATGATTATGAAGTTAAAACTCTAGAAAACAATGAAAAAAAGCATGGAAAAGGAATGGGAAAAAGGATTGCGTCCTATGTAGCAGTTGGTCTAATTTGTAGTTTACTTGGAGGTACTGTCTCTGGAGTAGCATCTATATATCTTCTTCCTAAGACAAGTTTCTTTAAGAATACTCCATTATATAAAAACCTGGCTAATGCTAATAGTAATTCAAACATGTATACAGATGCCTCCTCTGGGAGCAAAAATGTTAATGCCTCCCCTACTGTTTCAAGCGGTAGTAGTCTTACAGTGGCACAAATTGCAAAAGAGGTTGGTCCAGCAGTAGTTGGAGTTTCAACCAAGATACTCTCTTCAGATAATAATTATGGTTTAGGTAATGGTAGTAGTGAAGCAGAAGGGGTAGGATCTGGTATTATCATAAATAAAGATGGATATATATTAACGAATTATCATGTTATTCAAGGTGCTCAAACAATCACCATTACCCTGAACAATAAAAAAACGGCAAAAGCTAAAGTAATCAACTACGATTCTTCCATGGATTTAGCTGTAATTAAAATTTCCGATAGTACGATTACAATGCCTGGCGTTGCTGAGCTAGGTAGTTCTAGTTCTTTACAAGTAGGGGATTCTGTTGTGGCTATTGGAAATCCATTGGGACTTGAGTTCTTTGGCTCAGTAACTACAGGTGTTGTTAGTGCTTTAAATAGACAGGTTTCAGTAGGAAATTCTAAATCACAAACTCTAATTCAGACAGATGCTGCTATAAATCCTGGAAACAGTGGTGGTCCACTTGTGAATTCACAAGGTCAGGTAATTGGTATAACAAGTTCCAAACTAACAGATACTGGTGAAGGAGTTTCTGCAGAGGGAATGGGTTTTGCTATTCCTATTGATGTTGTTAAACCAAAAATAACTTCACTAACAAAACCAATGTTAATGCTTGGCATCACAGTTGAAGATGTAACTCAAGATGATTCACAATCTAATAATGTACCACAAGGAGCTGAAGTTAAAAACGTAACTTCAGGTAGTTCAGCAGATAAAGCCGGACTTGAATCCAGTGATATCATCACAAAATTTGGTGGTAAAACTGTAAAGAGCTCAGATGATTTAAATAATGCAAAAGCAGAACATAGCGCAGGTGATAAGGTAGCTGTTGAGATTTACAGAAATGGAGTAAATAAAAGCCTTACTATAACACTTGCAACTGCAAATTAAATAAACATGAAAATAGCCGCAAGGGACATGATAATTTTCTTGCGGCTACTTTCATGTTTAAAAATAAACTAATTGAAAATCTCATCCATAGCTTTACTTTAATTTCATATGTGTTTATCTTTATTTAAGCAGAAATAAAATGATACTCCACCAGGGTAATTTTCTACACCAAAATCGCTATTATGAAGAATAAGTATGTTTTTTGTAATAGCAAGACCTAGCCCCGTTCCTCCAAGATTTCTATTTCTAGATTTATCTATTTTAAAAAACTTATCCCATATCTTAACCAAATCTGGCTGGTCAATATTTTCTCCAGAATTTTTTACAACTACATATACTTTATCCGAATCTTCCTCCATATCAATTTTAATATTTCCATTTTCTTGCGTATGTCTAATTGCATTAGTAATAAAATTAGTAAGTACTTGTTCTATTCTCATTGTATCCCCATATACAAGTACATTATTGCCTAAATTCAATTCCACATCGATTTTTTTGCTATTAAAGATATTATAATACTTTTTAGCTGTTACATTTATAAGTTTATCAATGTAAAAACCTTCCCACTTTAATTTAAAATTCCCATTTTCAAGCTGTGCTAAATCTAACATATCTGATACAAGCACACCCATCTTTTTAGCTTCATCAATTATAACATCTACATAATACTCCCTATCATTCTCTTGAAAAACATCATCTTTAATTCCTTCCGCATATCCTTCAATAAGACTAATAGGAGTTTTAAGCTCATGAGAAATTCCACCAACAAATTCCCTTCTCATCTTTTCTAGGCTTCTCTCCTTTTCAATATCACCCTTTAATTTTAAATTAGCCGATTTTAATGATTTAAGTGCACCATCCAAGTTTTCTGACAAAAAGTTTAATGTAACTCCGAGACTACCTAATTCATCTTGACTGTCCACTTTGTATTTCTCGGAAAAATCTAACTTTGACATTTTTAGTGCTGTTTTATTTAATTTTATTAATGGTTTAGCAATCATATTTGAATATATAATTGATAGTAATATGGTAAGTGCAAAAGCCCCTATGTAAATATAAATAAATATTTTTTGAATTACTGCTGAGGCCTCATTGATTGGTTGCAAGGAAGATACTACAAAAATCACCTCATTTTTAGTTTGATTTGGTACAATACTTATAATTGTCTTAGTATCATAATTATTATTCTTAAATATATATGTTTTTATCTTGCCACTTCTCTTCATATCAACAAAGGCGCCAGGTTCTGAAGTAAGGTCGTTCATTGCCGCCCTTATAACTCTTACATTTGAAGATTCTTCTCTGGGGTCACTATTTGAAGCAAATTTTAAATAGCCGTTTTTATCTAAAATTCCAACCTTACTATTATTACTATCCTGGAAATTAACTAATAACTTTAAAATCTCATCTTCCCCACTAACCTTGTTATAACTTTCCTCAAGGTGTTGTGCATTTTTCTCCAATGTATCCATTTTCCAATTTGTATAGAATTTTTGAAAAAACAGAGTTTCAAATATAAATATACAACTCGTAAATATTGCCAGGAATATTAATGTAATAATAAAAATTTTTTTCGCTATGCTTTTGTTTATTTCACTTATTCCTTTAATTCTATTTATTTTAATTCTATTAATTTTCACTTTTTTACCTCTAATTTATATCCACTCCCTCTAACTGTAGTTATCAGGTAAGCCTTCTGCTTTAATTTTTCTCTTAACCTTTTAATATGAGTATCCACCGTTCGCAAATCTCCAAAATAATCCATTCCCCATACACCATCCAAAATTTTGTCCCTAGTAAGCAATATTCCTTTGTTTTTAGCAAAATATAATAACAAATCATATTCTTTAGGTGAGAGGTATATTTCCTTATCCTCTATTAGAACCTCATGGCTTAGTTCATCAATTATTAAACCCTCTATATTAATTGGGTAATTTGTATATTTTTCATCGGGGTAATATCTTTTAACTAGAGCTTTAGTTTTAGCAACTAAAATTTTAGGACTAAATGGCTTCGTTACATAATCATCAGCTCCTAATTCATAACCAAATAACTTATCATCTTCTTCTGCTTTTGCAGTTAAAATTATGATTGGAACATTTGATTCTTTACGTATATATTTGCATACATCAAACCCATCCATAAAAGGCATCATTATATCCAATATTATTAGGCCAATTTTGTTAGAATCAAAAGTTCTAATTGCTTCTAAACCATCTTTTGCTTTAAGCGTATTAAATTTTTCCTTTCTTAAATATGCTTCAATTAAATTTCTCATTCTTTCTTCGTCTTCAACAATTAATATACTGTCTTCCATAACGTTTCCCCTTTTAATATCCTTAGGATTTTAACTTATTTTCATTATATCATAATAAAAATATATAAAAATTAAAATATTGTTAACTCGAGTTTTTAGCACAATTTGGAAGTTGTATTTTCTTATATGATACATAATTAAATTAACTAAGCAAATAATATAAATATATTCATGACAGAAAAACTGAAAATAATAAAAAGAAGATGACATAATGCAAGTTTTGTTAAAATCAAGAAAAATTCTGTATATGGTTTTTTTTATAATACTTTTATTGTTAGTACTTACCTCAAAGTCTTATGCCAAAGAAACTATTGAAAACAATGATAAAAAAACCGTTTATTTGACCTTTGATGATGGTCCCAGTATTATAACTGATAAGCTCCTTGATACTTTAAAGAGTTGCAACGTAAAAGCCACTTTTTTCGTAGTTGGAAAAGAAATTCCTGGAAGAGAAAAAGTTCTAAAAAGAATATATAATGAAGGTCATAGCATCGGTCTTCATACCTATTCTCATAATTTTAAAAAAATTTATAAAAGCGATGATATTTTCATTAACGAAATGCTTTCCTCTCAAGAAAAAATAAAAGAGGTTACAGGTTATTCTTCTAATTTCATTAGATTTCCAGGTGGAAGTTCCAAACATTTAAGTGGATCCATGCTTGAAAAAATTCATAAAAATAATTTAAGAGTCTTTGACTGGAATTCCAGTTTAGAAGATGGTGTTAAACCAAATCTTTCTGTAGATGATTTGGTGAAAAATTCAAAGAAATGTAGAGTGTGTGATCATAGGATAATCCTACTCATGCACTGTAATTCAAACAATACAAATACAATAAAAGCTCTTCCAAAAATTATAGATTGTTATAGAAATCGTGGCTATGAAATTAAGCCCATTATTGATTCAACCCCTGAATATTACTACAAATTTAAAAAATAGCTACTGAATATATCAGTAGCTATCTAAATACAATTCAATTATTTTCTGAAACCTCTGTTGCTTTGTGCCTTCCTTGCTTTTCTGCATTCAGGACATCTTACAGGGTCATTTTCGAAACCTTTTTCTTTATAAAATTCTTGCTCACCTTCAGTGAATATGAATTCTTTACCACAATCTTTGCATACAACTGTCTTATCTGCCATCTAAACATACCTCCTTTTTTAGAATTAGGGATCTAACGGCTCATAAATTACACTTCCCGGAAAAAAAGGAGAATGCTAGTTTCATGATATTAAATCTCTCGATTACAAACAAATTATATCATACGCCCTTTTAAAACACAATATAAATAACCAATATTTTACTTTAAATGTTAAATTATAAAATATTTTCTATAATTCCCCCTCCAAGTAATAAATCGTCATTATAGAATACTACCGATTGGCCCTTTGTAATAGCCCTCACAGGTTTTTCAAACACCACCCTGACTTTTTCCTCACCAAGAGGATACACCATTGCTTCAGTAGGTTTGGATGCATATCTTATTTTAGCCTGAACCTTAATTGGCTCTTCAATTTTATCAAAAGGGATAAAATTCAAATTACCTGCTATGAGTTCTTTTTTAAATATGCCTTCTTCATTTCCTAAAACCACTTCATTTGTCAATGCTTTTATATCTTTTACAAATACAGGCTTTCCAAATGCTATTCCAAGACCCTTCCTCTGACCTATAGTATAATAAACTAATCCTTTGTGTTTTCCTAATATATTTCCAGTATCATCCACAAAATTTCCTTCTTTAACACTTTGTGGTCTTTCTCTTTTTATATAAGAACCATGATCATTGTCAGGAATAAAACAAATTTCTTCACTGTCCTTCTTATTATGAACATTCAATCCTATTTCCTTAGCTATTTCTCTTATTCTATCCTTCTTATAAGTTCCACAAGGCATCAACGTATGCTCTAACTGATATTGAGTCATATTATATAAAACATAGGTCTGATCTTTTTTATCATCTTCAGATTTTTTAATTAAATATCTACCATTCTCTTTATAAATGGTTGAATAATGACCTGTTGATACATAATCAGCACCTAATTCTTTGGCTTTTTTTAAAAATGCATCAAATTTTATATATTTGTTGCAAGCTATACATGGATTAGGGGTTTGCCCTTTTAGATACTCATCTATAAATGGTTCTATTACCTTTTCCTTGAATATATCTTTAAAATTTATTACGTAGAATGGTATTTGGAGTTTATATGCCACTCTTCTAGCATCCTCCACTGATGAGAGGGAACAACAACCATTCTCTCTGTCCTGAAATTCCTCATCCTCTGGCCATACCTGCATAGTTATTCCAATAACGTCATAACCTTGCTCTTTTAAAAGATATGCAGTTACTGAGCTGTCCACTCCGCCGCTCATACCTACTACAACTTTTTTATTCATAAGTTCACCTCATCTAAACATTTTGTATATTACGTATTATCTCTTTTAATGCTTTAACTGTATTCTCAACTTCTTGCTCCGAAGTTGAACTACCAAAACTAAATCTCATAGAACTCCTTGAATTTTCTTCACTAAGTCCCATTGCTATAAGCACATGAGACGGCTCAAGCGATCCTGCGGAACACGCACTTCCAACAGAAGCGCAAATTCCTCGTAAGTCTAGAGCCATAAGCAAAGTCTCTGCCTCTATTCCATGAAAACAAATATTTGAGTTACCTGGAATTCTATTAACCAGGTCACCATTTATAGATGTTCCATGAATTTCTAACACTTCCTTTAAGAACTTATCCCGTAGGCTTTTTAATCTAACTGTTTCAGTACTAATGCTAGAATTAGATTTTTCAATTGCTTTCCCAAGTCCCACAATTGCAGGGGTATTTTCCGTACCAGCTCTTCTTGCTCTTTCCTGCTCTCCACCATGAAAATAATTATCTACTTTCATGCCCTTTTTAATATACAGAACTCCGATTCCTTTAGGTCCATAAAACTTATGTGCTGACATAGATAACATATCCACTTTTAATTTTTGGACATCTACATTAATATGACCGATTGCCTGAACTGCATCTGTATGAAAAGCAATATTTTTTTCAGTACATATTTTTCCTATTTCTTCTATAGGCTCTAACGTACCAACCTCATTATTTGCTAGCATAATAGAAATTAAAATAGTCTTACTATTTATTGATTTTTCAAGGTAATCTAAATCTACCATACCATTTTTTTTAACAGGTACATATGTTACATCAAACCCTTGAGTTTCTAAATATCTGCACGTATTTAATACTGCTGGGTGCTCTATTTCACTAGTTATAATATGATTCCCACTTTTTCGTTTTGCAAAGGCTGTACCTTTTATTGCCCAATTATCACTTTCAGTACCACCACTTGTAAAAAATATTTCTTCTCTTTTACAATTTATTGCCTTAGCTACCCTACTTCTTGCTTTATCAATTGCCATTTTAGGCTCTAAAGAAAAAGCGGACACTGAAGAAGGATTTCCATAGAACGAACAAAAATATGGTTCCATTTCTTTAAATACATCCTTGTCTACAGGTGTAGTCGCTCCATAATCCATATATATTATTTTGTTATTCATCTTTTCATTACCTCAGCTTTTATATAAAAATAATTACGGTGCAAATAATTCTTGCACCGTAATCTACTATAACTCGCTTCATAAAAAGAAGCAACATGATTTTTTTATTTTAGGCTTCTAAAATGGAATATCAAGTCAAAATACTAGCCTATTTTATTAAAAATGCCTCAATCAAATACTGTAGTTGATAAATATCTTTGTCCTGTATCTGGAAGTATAACAACTATATTCTTACCTTTAAATTCAGGGCGCTTTGCAACTTCAATTGCTGCATATGCTGCTGCTCCAGAAGAAATTCCAACTAAAAGGCCTTCAATTCTTGCCAAATTTCTAGTTGTCTCAAAAGCATTTTCATTTGAAACAGATATTATTTCATCAACTAGATCTAAGTTTAAAACATCTGGTACAAATCCTGCTCCTATGCCTTGAAGTTTGTGAGGTCCTGGTTTTCCACCTTCAAGTACTGGTGAATCACTTGGTTCAACTGCAATTATTTTCACATTTGGATTATTTTTCTTCAATACCTTTGCAACGCCTGTAAGTGTACCACCTGTACCAACTCCAGCTATAAACACATCTACATTTCCATCAGTATCATCCCAAATTTCAACTGCCGTAGTCTTTTCATGATAAGCAGGATTTGATGGATTTTTAAATTGTTGTGGGATAAATGCATTTTCATATTCTTTTGCTAATTCCTCAGCTTTATTTATTGCACCTTTCATACCATCTGGTCCTGGTGTTAATACAAGCTCTGCACCATAAGCTATCAAAAGTTTTCTTCTCTCAATACTCATTGTCTCTGGCATTGTAAGAATTAATTTATATCCCTTAGCTACAGCTACAAGTGCAAGGCCAACACCTGTGTTTCCGCTTGTTGGCTCAATTATAACTGTATCCTTGTTTATTAAACCCTTTTGTTCAGCATCCTCAATCATTGCAAGTCCAATTCTATCCTTAACACTTCCAGCTGGATTAAAATACTCTACTTTTGCCAGTACCCTAGCACTAAGCTTATTAATCTCCTCGAATTTTGTAAGTTCAATTAGTGGCGTTTTTCCTATTAATTCAGTAACATTTTTATAAATTTTTGACATAAAATCACCTCATATTTTAAATATAATACATAAATACATCATTTGCAAGTTTGTTATATTTCATCACTAAATCTTCTAAAGTAATTGAGTCAACAATATCATTTATACTATCATTGATCTTACTCCAAACATTGTAGTTCACACATTGTTCCATTCTATCTTCATTTTTTAATTCACTTGCATCAACAACGTTCAAGTCACCCTCAAGAGCCCTTAAAATATCGCCAACAGATATATCACTTGGTGAATATCCTAAAATGTAACCACCTTGGGAACCCTTTTTACCTTGTATAAGACCTTTTTTTCTCAGAGAAGCAAAAATCTGTTCTAGGTACCCTTCTGATATTTTTTGTCTTTCACTTATACTCTTTAACGTAACACTATCATTAACTGCATTTATTGCCAAATCTATCATTGCTTTAAGTCCGTATCTGCCTTTTGTAGAAATTTTCATTTGCACACCTCATATTACTTAGTATTTCTATTTGTTTACTAGATTATATTATGAATCTCACTATTTGTCAATTGTTTCATGAAAAAATTTTATGGCTTTTCTATTTCTTTATTATTGTCGTCTATATTAGTTTTTAATACATCCCGTTTAAAAAGTATGGCAGCCGCCACTGCAGTTATTGGAATTGTACAAATTAGCCCAATGCTTCCGGCAAGAGAATTTAATACTGCTGATGCAATGGCATCTTGGTCCAAAATTCTATACATTGGGAGTTTATAGGAAGTCACAAGCATTATAACGTACATAGAACCGCCCACATAGGCTAATATTAAAGTATTGGCCATAGTTCCCATTATATCACGTCCTATGTTCATACCTGACATTATAAGTTCTGATGTTGTACTGTTAGGTCTATTTTGTTTTACCTCATTAATTGAAGATGCAATAGACATACTAACATCCATAACTGCCCCTAGAGCACCCATCAAAATACCAGCAAACATAAGTCCTCTAAAATTAAATTCAGTGTTTTGGGATATGTATATCATCATCTGTATTTCTTCATCCGTAAGTCCCGTAAGATTCAATTTATTACTAAAATATACAGCTATAAGAGCCGCTATAATTACTCCACCAATGGTGCCTATTATTGCCGCCACTGTTTTTTTATTTTTACCACTAATAATTAATAAACTTAATATACTGATACCTATACTTAATATTACCGATACAACTATTGGATTGAACCCTGCAATAATAAGTGGTATTAGTACTTTTAATATTACGATTCCTGTTATGATTAATGCTAGCACTGCTTTTAACCCTTTTATTCCACCAACAATTCCTAAAAGTAATACAAAAATCAATATTAATAAATATAATGGTTCATATCTATCAAGTTCATACATATAAGCTGATTTTATAGTTCCATTTGGATTTTCAGTTATATTTATAAGTACATCATCGCCTTTAGTTGCAGTGGTTTCCCTATATGTTTTGTCATTAATAAGATTGTCTAAAGACAATGTCTCGCCCTTATGATCTCCAGTTGAAATTTTAACTTGAACTTTGCCATGGGCAATTCCATTTTTACTGTTTTGTGCTTTGGAATTAGAACTAGAGTTCACATTATCCGATATAATTTTAGCATGAATCGGTTGATTTTCTCCATTAACCATTACAAAATTCTTTAAGCAAAAAATTATTACCACCAATAACAAAACTATTGCTGTAATAATAATTTCTTTCTTTTTTTTATCCATTTTCTTCACCTCTGTAAAATAACTCCTTTAATAATACTAATGTAATTAAAACTATTAATCAACATAAATAAAAATAATTCATAGTAATTTAATTAAGTTACTATGAATCTTTAACTCTCCAGTAACTCATCCTGCTAACTGGTTATTTTTTTCAGCATATTTAAGTGCAATAACAACATAAATTAATGTTATTATTGCATATAGAAATGTCCAATATGGAATATCTATTTTAAAAACAGACAATACTGTATCAAGAAATAACGGTGCTGTTAGTGAATATATACTTATTTTATACAAACTCTCAAAATCAATATTAATTCTCCTATAAAAAATTTGTACAAAAATAGAAACTATAAGTGCAATTAGTAGCCCTCCAATAAAATATCCTATGATTATTCCCAAAGTAATAAATGGTGGTATCATTCTCAATAATGGTAAATATTCATTAATTGTATCTTGGTTAATAATATTGCTACCAAAAGAATTGAAATATATAACTTGTATATTATATTTGTCAATTTTCTCAATAAGTTTATCTTTTAAAATAAGTATTCCTCTATCATATTTATTAAGCGCCGATTGCACGGTTTTTCCAGACGTATCTATTAAATAGTAATCATTACTTCTATTTGATATAATAATTGGCATTTTTTTATCAATCTTAAACTCACCATCTTTAATCTGAAAATTCCGAAGTTTTTGATTATACACATTTTTAAAATCTGTAATTTCTAAATTGCTATTAATTACTCCCCTCATAGAACCCAAAATTCCAAATATCAATGAGATTAAAAATAAATACAAAATTGCCTTGCCCAAGGTTTCTTTTAAAAAATTTGTATAGGATTTTAAGTTTGTAATACTGTTAAATATTTTATAGAATAAATTTATTTTCATATTCTCGCTATTATATTTCATATAATTCCCCCAATTATAATTTACCCAATATCTTAATAATAAATTAACATAATATATTATTCAACAAAAATACTCTCTATTAATTTAAAAATTACAATGTTGTATTATAGAGCAATAATAAATTATAATGGTATTGGGCGTTTTGTGAAAAATAGATAGTCTATTTTATTTAATACACCTTAGTCTTATTAACTGTTAGGAGATATTTATATATGAAAAAGATACAATTTAAGGGTGGAACTATGTTAAACCCAGTACCCGTAGTACTTGTTACCTCTAAAAATTCAAAAGGCGATACAAATGTTTTTACTGTGGCTTGGGCTGGAACTGCGTGCACTAAACCACCTATGCTAACTATCTCAGTAAGACCAGAAAGATTATCTTATGAATATATAAAAGAAAGTATGGAGTTTGTAGTAAACTTACCATCAGAGCAGCTAACAAAAAAAGTTGATTATTGCGGTGTTAAATCTGGTAGGATCACAGATAAAATTAAAGATATGGGCTTCACTCTTTCCCCTGGGATAGAAATTGATTGTCCTATAATTCAAGATTGTCCTATATCCTTAGAATGTAAAGTAAGAAGTATAACCCCCTTAGGTAGTCATGATTTGTTTTTAGCTGAAATTGTTAAAGTTCACGTAGATGAAAGTTTAATTGATAAGAGTGGAAAAATACATTTTGAAAATGCAAAACTCATAAACTATTGCCATGGTGAATATTATCCCATGACCACTCAACCTATTGGTAAGTTTGGGTTTTCAGTACAAAAACGCAAATAAACATATTCAGTATTCAAGTTAAAAAGATTTTTCGGCTTAGGCCGAAAAATCAATATAATACGCCTTCAAAAAAATAGCCATCCAGTATCTTAGTCTATTTTTTTCTCCACAAATTCTCTTTTATCTACATCCCATTCTGTATCTGATGCCTCTTGTTTTGTTGATTCATATATTTTAACAGTTAATCTGGCTACTTCATTCCATGTGTATTTTTCTTTAACTAACTTCTCAGCGTTTTTTTTCACATAACGCGAAAGTTTATTATCCGTTAACAGTTCAATAACATTATAAGCAAGACTATTAACATCTCCGTTAATCATCTTCATACCTGTATATTTATGCTTAATAATTTCCCCAAGGCCACCAGTATCTGATACTACCACAGGACATCCTGCCGCCATAGCCTCAAGAGCTACAATTCCAAATGGTTCATAAAGAGATGGAAACACTGCAACACTAGCCACCCTATATAGATTACTTTTGTTATAGTTATCCATGTACCCAACAAAAATTATCTTATTTTCATAACCCATATCTTTAACCTTACGTTTTAATTCTTCCGTCATTGGTCCTTGCCCTGCTAAAACAAATTTAACCTTATTATGTTTTTCCATTATTTGCGGTGCAGCATCAATCAATAGCTGTATTCCCTTTTCAAAAACATGTCTACCAATAAAAAATATTATCTTTTCATCATCCTTAGCATACTGCCTTCTAAAAGAAGATAGATCAGTTTCAATATCATATTTTTCAGTATTAACGCCATTTGGAATAACCTCAACTTTTTCTTCCAAAACATTAAAGGTACTTATAATTTGACTCTTCATATAATCGCTACAAGCAATTATTTTCCAAGATTCATAACATAATAGCCACTCAGTGGAGGATATATACCTCTGCATATCAGTTCTTATTCCATTGTTTCTTCCTGATTCTGTTGCATGTATTGTTGAAACCATTGGTATGTTAAATGCCCACTTTATGGCTTTTGCTGAATATGTAGAGAGCCAATCATGAGCATGAATAATATCTATCCTACCTAATTTTCTTATAATCCTTATACATTCTTCAATCATTGAAAAATTAAGTTGCATAATCCATTTGCTAAAATCTTCTGTTTCTATTCTATATGGAGTTACCCTATGTACAATAACTCCATTATCGTTCTCTTCTACTGGTGCTGTTCCTTCTTCACAGGTTATGATATGTACCTCATGACCAAGTAAAGTCAAACCTTTACACAAATTATAAACATGATTAGATAATCCACCTACGTTCCTAGGTGGGTATTCCCAAGAAATCATTACTATCCTCATTAAAAGCGCCCCTTTTCAATGTTGTAATAACAATATTAGCCATAAGGAAAATATAAACTTTATAATTCCATAATATTATATATATAATTACAAGTAAATTGTTTATATTTTAAATTTAAACTAAATTCAATATTTCTATATTGGTTTCTGAATCTTTTTCATAATCAATGCCCTCATAACCGAATCCAAATAATTTAAAAAAGTCATTTCTAAATATATTTATATCTGTGATCTGTTGTATGTTTTCTGTAGTAACTTTATCCCACAATTCAGCGATTTTTCCTTGAACATCCGCCCTCATTTCTCTGTCATCAATTCTTAACCTACCCCTATCATCTACAATGACATTTCCAGAGGCAATTTCTGAATATAACCTATAAATTTGCTGAACAGAATCCTCTTCCAAGTTTTTTTCCTTAAGAACCTTGCCAAGTAATGAAATATATAAAGGTACTACTGGTATAGCGGAACTTGATTGAGTGACTAGTCCTTTGTTTATAGAAATATATGCACTTCCCCCAATTTGCTTAAGCTTCTCATTTACCTTTGACGATACTCTTTCTAAATCCTCTTTTGCCTTTCCAATAGTTCCATTTCTATATATAGGGTATGTTATTTTAGGTCCAATATAAGAATATGAAATAACATTTGCTCCCTTTTCAAGAACCTCTGCATTTAAAAGCTTGTCTACCCACATTTCTAGGTCTTCACCACCCATTACATTGATGGTTTGCTCTATTTCATTATCATTTGCAGGCTGGATTTCCACATCTGACACTTCAAAAGTATGAAAATTCACTGACTTGTTTTTAAACGATTCGCCTACAGGTTTAAGCGCTGAATAGGATAGCTCTCCAGTGATTGGATGTTTTCTCCTTGGCGAAGCAATACTATAAATAACAAGATCAATCTTCCCAAGATCATTTTTTATTAGTTCAATAGTTTTTGCCTTAATTGCTTCTGAAAAAGCATCACCATTTATTGTCTTTGCATAGTGACCTTCTTCTATTGCTCTTCTCTCAAAAGCAACTGTATTATACCATCCTGCTGTGGCAGTTCGATTTTCTGTTCCAGGCTTTTCAAATACCACACCTATTGTACTTGCATCCCATCCAAAGGTTGAAACTATTCTTGATGATAAACCATATCCAGTTGATGCCCCAATTATTAATACTCTTTTAAATTTATTACTTATTTTATCTTTTTTCACATAATCGATCTGCATATCCACATTCTTTTTACATCCATCAGGATGTGCTGTTACGCAGATGAAGTCTCTAAATCTTGGCTTTATTATCATTTTTTTTACCACCTCTCTAATTATTTATTAAAGTACAATTGTATTATATCATTTGCTAAAACACATGATATGTAAATATAAAAAAGCTTAAAGACTTATATTTTATAAAATATTCGTCTTTAAGCACAGAAGGAGCTTATTTTTTAAGCATTTCACCAATAGCCGCTATACTTCCAAATGAAGAAAGTATTTCGTTAGGAAGTATCAACTTGTTAGCAGGATTTTTAGCCATTTCCTTTAATGCTTCAATCTGCTTTAATGCTATAACAGTTTCATTTGTCCCAGATTCTATAATTGCTCTATTTACCTTTGTAATAGCGCCGGCCTCTGCGATTGCTATTACCTCTATTGCACGAGATTTACCTTCTGCCTCAAGTAATTGTGATTCCTTTAAGCCTTCAGCGCGCCTTATATTAGATTGTTTATCAGCCTCTGCTTGAAGTATCTTAGCCTGTTTTTCACCTTCTGCTTTTGTGATAGAACTTTGTCTGTCACCTTCTGCTTGAAGTATTTTAGCTCTCTTTTCTCTTTCGGCTTTCATCTGAGTTTCCATGCTAATTCTAATATCTTCAGGAGGCATTATGTTTTTAATTTCTACTGATATAATTTCTATTCCAAATGTTGATGTAATAGCTTCAACATTCTTTAAAATCTCTATATTTATTTCATGTCTCTTTGAAAGTATTTCATCTAAAGTCATTGAACCAACGGTATTTCTCATTTGAATAGTTGCAGTATAAATAATACCCGCTCTAAAGCTTTCTATGTTATAAACTGCATCTCTTGCATTTTTTACAACATAAGAACAGACATTATCTATAGTAATTTTAACGTTGTCAAGTGTTATAACAGCTTGAGGTTCAATATCAATGTAAGTTATTTTCATGGAGATTCTTTTTCTTACATACTCAATAACTGGAACAACAATATGCCATCCTGGCTCTAAAGTTCTGTTATATTCACCAAATCTTTCTACTACTACTAAATAACCTGTACTAACAACTCGAACACTTGAAACCAAAATCAATAAAATAATAACAACTATAACTAGTATAATAATTAATTGCATAAACATCACTCCTATTTTTATATTTTTTTCTATCTCTTTATTTTATCATAGTTTTTCCTAATTTTATCTACTAATTAAATCATTATAATTTATATTTTTGTTAAGCTATGTTTTATACTTACTTATTTGTGTATTGAATATAAGTAGCACTTTATGATAATCTATTAGTTATAACTAAAATATACAATACAATATAAAATTGGAGTGAAAAAAATGATAGATTCTTTCATAAAAGTATCTGCTGCATGTCCTAAAACTAAAGTTGCAGATATTGATTTTAATTTAGATAACATAGAAGAATGTGTTAATAAAGCACTAAAGGATAGCTCAAAACTTGTGATTTTCCCAGAGCTTTGTATAACTTCCTATACTTGTGCTGATCTATTTTCTCAGCAAATTTTAATAGATAAATCTTATGATTCCATAAAACAACTTTGTTCTTTTTCAAAGCAAAAGGATATACTCATATGCATCGGAGCACCTCTATTAAATAATTACAACTTGTATAATTGCGCTTATATAATATTTAAAGGCAAAATATTAGGTATTGTTCCTAAAAGTTATTTGCCTAATTATACTGAATTTTACGAAAAAAGATGGTTTACTGAAGGCATTGGCATAAAAGATACTACCATAAGCCTTTCTTTTCAACAAGATATCCCCTTTGGCACTAATTTAATTTTTCAAGCCGGTAAGTTAAAACTTGGCCTAGAAATCTGTGAAGACCTTTGGGTTACAATACCTCCAAGTTCTTATTTAAGTCTTGCCGGTGCTAATGTACTTGGAAATCTTTCCGCCTCAAATGAAATTGTAAGTAAAGCTGATTATAGAAAAAGTCTTGTGCAAGGTCAGAGTGGACGTTGTATATCCTCTTATGTATATTCATCTTCTGGTATTGGTGAATCTTCCACTGACCTAGTTTTCAGTGGCCATCTTTTGATTGGAGACAATGGTTCTATAATAAATGAAAATCATAGATTTCAAAGAGAAAATCAAGTTATTACTTCTATAATAGATTTAGATAGATTAGATATGGAACGTTCAAAAAATATAAGCTTCAGCGACAGTATGAAATTTTGCCCATATGAAGTAAAAAACATCCAATTTGAATATGAAAACATGGATATTGGAGTTTTTAATAAAACTATTGAAAAACATCCTTTTGTTCCTTCTGATAAAAAGGTTAGAGATTATAGGTGCAAAGAAATATTTAATATTCAAACATCTGCGCTGGCTAAAAGATTGGAACATACTGGTATAAAAAAGGCCATCGTAGGCATTTCTGGTGGACTTGATTCAACTTTAGCTCTGCTTGTAATAGTAAAAACTTTTGATCTTTTAAAAATACCTAGAAAAAACATAATAACTATTACCATGCCTGGTTTTGGAACTACAGATAGAACCTATAACAATGCTGTTAACCTTTGTAAAAACTTAAATACTGATTTTAGGGAGATTAACATAGTTGCGGCATGTCTGCAACATTTTAAAGATATTGGTCACCCAGTAGAAAAGCATGACGTAACCTATGAAAATGTTCAGGCAAGAGAAAGAACTCAAATACTTATGGATATTGCCAATAAGGAAGGAGGTCTAGTCATTGGTACTGGGGATCTGTCAGAACTGGCTTTAGGTTGGTGTACCTATAACGGTGACCATATGTCTATGTATTCAGTAAATTGTTCAATTCCAAAAACATTAGTTAAATTTTTAGTTAAATATGTTTCACAAAAGGAATCAGATAAAAATATCTCTGACCTTTTAGTAGATATACTAGACACTCCAATTAGCCCAGAACTTTTACCAAAGGATAGTGAAGGAAATATAGCTCAAAAAACGGAGGATTTAGTTGGACCTTATGAGCTCCATGATTTTTTTCTTTATTATTTTGTGCGACATGGTGCAACACCTGAAAAAATACGTTTTCTTGCAAACATTGCCTTTAAATCTATATATGATGATGAAACTATTGCGAAATGGCTAAAAAAATTCATTACAAGATTTTTTACGCAGCAATTTAAACGTTCTGCAATTCCTGACGGTCCAAAGGTAGGAACAATAAGCCTTTCTCCAAGAGGTGACTGGCGAATGCCCTCTGATGCTTCATATAATTCATGGCTCTAAACATAAAAAAGCATTCCCTATAGGCTAGCCCTATGGAGAATGTTTTTTACTTGTAAATATCGACGATTAAACCTGAAATTTCATCTATAGTAGAAGCTACATTCAATTTTTCTCTTTCTTCACTAAGAAGCATTTTTGTAAGATCTTCTAGCTTGCTATCAATTACATCCACTGTAATAAAATACTGTGTCTGCCAAAAACTTATATCCTTCTTAATTGAATACATGTGGCTTAATACTGACGTAAGATATTCTTTTATCATATTTTTATATGCCTTTACATCAACATAACACTTTGTAATAGAAAGTCTATTACCTTTTTTTTTAATTTTATCATGCATATCTTTTAGTTGCTGTTCTGATTTATGTTCCCTAGCAAAATTAAAACTCTGTGAAAAGTCCTTCTTCATGGTAGCCTGTTTTTTTTCCATAGGTGCCATAGAACTACTTTTAAGCCTTGATATCTCCATTAATTTCACCTCTCAAATTAATTTCCAATCACACTGCACTAATATTTCAACAAACTTTTTAAAGTATTCTTCTTCCAGTTCTCCAAATCTTGCAACAGTCGGGCTATCTATATCCAGTACTCCAACTAGTTTTTCATCAATTACAATTGGCAGAACAATTTCAGAGTTACTTGCACTATCACAAGCAATATGTCCTTTAAATTCATGGACATTGTCGATTCTCATAATCTTTTTAGTGGCCGCAGCAGTTCCACAAACGCCTTTTCCAATCTTAATCCTGTTACACGCAGGCATCCCTTGAAATGGCCCAAGTATTAATTCATTATCACCTGCTAAATAAAACCCTGCCCAATTTATATCGTTAGTCATAGCCTTTACTATAGCAGAAGCATTGCTTAAGTTTGCTATTATGTTCATTTCATCACTTATTTGACCCTTTAGCATCAATAGCATTGTGTCATAATTATCTTTTATATTATCAGTTTTATAAATGTTTTCATCCATAACTATTACCTCACAATAAATGTCATTCAATTAATCTCTTTAATGAATATATTATCACACATATATATTTTTTAATAGTATTAAAACATTCAATCAAATTATATTTTTTATTCCAATGTACATTATCAAATTAAAGAAGAACCATTTCAAAATGATTTTACTCATGTGAAATAGCTCTTCTTTAAGTATTTTTTAATTTATTTCCCTAACAATTCCTGTATCTTTGGTGTGCATCTTCTACCACCGCATCCACCCGAACCTGCTCCTGTTATTTTTTGCACATCTTCTAATGTTTTAGCACCGCCGGCAATAGCCTCTTTAATTTTAGCTCTGGTTATGCTTTTACAAATACAAACCTTAGTTAATTTGTCCATAACTTCTTTACTTGCGTTATTCTCCATTTGTATCACCTCAGATCTCTTTTAGAATCTAAATTTGTTTATATATTTAGTCCTTTCCTTCTCTCCTCTATAATTGCTTCAAGTTTATCTGCTGCCTTAACTACATCACCTTCAATTATAAGTTTTCCGCCTGTGATATTAACCAGGTCTTTTGTAAGTGTTTGGGTAACAACTTCACTACCATCAATAAATGGTGAAATTGCTACGTGAAGTGGAAGTCCTAAAGTAAGTCCAAATGCAGCATCTGCGAGTGCCTGTTCTTCTAACCATTGTGGTGCTGAAAGCACCAATGGAAGCTGTGGAATATCAATGTTTAATACTTTAGCAAGTTCTACTGCCACCATTTCAAGTCTTCCTATAGCAAGACATGGTCCAAAATTAAGTACTGGTGGAATCCCTAAGGCTAAACATACTTCTTTAAGATTATTACCAGCAAGATTTGCTGCACTCATTGACATAAGTCCTACATTTTCAAGTCCACCTGAAGAACATCCTGCTGAAAGAACTAGGATATCTCTTTTAATAAGTTCTTTTGTAAGTTCAACGGTAAATACATCATGACCCTTAGCCGTAAGATTGGAACATCCAACAACGCCTGCTATTCCTTTTATTTTACCCTGAGCAATTAATTTTATTAGTGGCTCAAAACTTCCACCTAAGAAATCCTTTAACGAACCTTCGCTTACTCCAGTTATAACATCATCATAACCGTGATCTTTTGGTATGTCTATATCTACGATTTTTCTTCTACTATTATAACTTTTTAATGCTTCATCTATTAACTTTTCACTTATGTCTTCTGCTTTGTCCATATCAAATGGAATATAATCTGCATCTTTCTTTTTAGCCACGTCATCTATACATATCATTTTAACCTGATATTTTTCTGCTATAGTTTCGATACCCGGTATTGTGCAATTAAATTCTGAAACCACAAGATCAATTCCTCCGGTAGCAAGAACCGCTTCGCTAGTATAATTATTTCCCGCATGTCCAGCAAATACTTCCTTATAATGCTCTCCTCTTAATTGTAAATCCTGACCAACACAAGTACATCCCACTAGCCTAAAGCCTTTTGCACCAGCCTCTTTCGCTCTAAGTTTAACCTGTTCTGTGATAAGTCTATCCTGAAGATCTGCAATATCTGAATGTTGATGTCCCGTAACCATTATATTAATGTAATCTGCATCTATAACTCTAAAACCAACCTTGGCTTCTCTAATCTTTGGTTTTCCTAGCATAACATCATTCAACAAATTTGTAAGCATGAGTCCATAAATTCCTGTTGAAACCCCAAGATTTAATGCATTCATCAGCATATCTATTGGATCACTACTTAGATTTGTAGAAGTTTTCACTATAGCATCAAAAACTTCTGACTTTGCGCCTCCTGGAAGTATTCCTATCTTTTTCCAGTTCTCATACCTTGGTCCATAAGCAAGTTTTTTTACAAGTTCCATCTTTTCAAACCTTGGTTTATAAAGATCTGATATAACAGCCTCTGCAACCTTTACTGCTTTTTTATTTATATCTCCTTCCTCAATGTCAAAAATGTGAGCAAGCATATCTAAAGTTTCTGGGCTTTTAATATTTAAATTTCCACTTCCACTACCAATTTTCTTTAAATTCCAAGCAGTATTTTCAACCACATGAAGATAACAAGCTGTTCCAGCTGCAATAGCCCTCAAAAAATTCCTAGCAACTATTGTATCTGCATCAGCTCCACATACACCACGGGGGGATTTGGGTGTAATTCTACATGGCCCGTTGGAACAGAGTTTACAGCATACTCCATCCTTTCCAAATTTACATTTATGGCTTTGCTTTTCTACTCTGTTAAAAGATGTTTCGAGGTCACCTTTAGTTTCAAGATAGTTAGTTAATTTACAATCTGCTGATTCACACAATGACATATACATTTTCCTCCTTAAATTTAGAAACTATACTAAATCAGTATAGTTTAATATATAACATCCCATATAAAATTCCAAGTCTAATATGTAAAATTGTATAACATACTGACTAGTTATTTTTTAAGATGCCTAAAATAGGATTACCCTATCTTTTAACTTTACCACGCGCCCTGTTTAAGCTCTTCGAAATTTATGCTTTCTAGTTCATTAATCATTTTTGACTGAACATTATGTAGTGCCATATGAATTGCGCAATTATCGCCCTTGCCCGCTGAACATGTTGCTTTATCATAAAGACATCTATTTATCCATATGGGTCCTTCTATAGATTCTATAATCATTCTTAAATTTATTTCTTTTGGACTCTTTTCAAGTGAATATCCTCCATTTGTTCCTCTATGTGATTTTATAATTCCAACTTGAGTTAATTTTCTTAAAAACTTGAGCAAAAACCTTATAGGTATGCCTCCAAGTTCACTTATTGTATTGGCAGTTAAAACCTCCTGCTCAGAACTTTTGGACATAATTAATACTGCTCTTATTGCATAATCACTTTCTTGAGTAATATTCATTTTATCCCGCCTATTTACAATACTATACCTTTTTGGTACACTTTTATATTATATGTATTGATTTTATTTGTCAATATATAATTCTTTCATTCTTTTTTATGTTAATATTATCATGGAACGCAATACCTTCTATTTAGGCATATTTTAAATGTCATGCTGTTTTTTGGCTTTATTTCTGCTTTTATGGAATTTGAATTATATAAAAATCAATAGTATAATACCACATGTAGTATGTGTTATCGCTAATAGCACTACATATTGTATCTGTAAGGAGGAACAAAATGAACAACATAAAAGATTTATTCAAAAGAGTTTTTACTAAAGAGTTAGATTTACAAGGAGATAAAACAGTATACGATCTATTTAATTGGAAAAAGGTAGACGTATTTATGAAGGATTTTAAAACAGGCAAAGTCTTAATTGATATGAAAGATTTGGAATTTCCCGAACATTATTCTCAAAATTCCTGTGATATAATTGCTTCAAAATATTTTAGAAAAGCTGGCATTCCCGAAGCGCCGCATTATGAAAATAGCCTAAGGCTTGTAGCTCATAGATTAGTGAATTTTTGGCGTGAAGCTCTAAAAGATGAAGGTCTCATTGAAACAGAAGAGGAGAGCAAAATATTTTACGATGAATTGGTTTTTGCATTTTTAAATCAAATGTACGCTCCAAACTCCCCTCAATGGTTTAATACAGGTCTTGCCCAAAGCTACAATATAAAAGGAAAAAAGCAAGGTAACTACTATTATGATGAAAAAGAAAAAAAAGTAGTTCTCTCGGATGACAATTATACTAGAACTCAAGCCTCTGCTTGCTTTATCATCTCAATTGAAGATAAACTTTTAGGCAATCATTCTATATCTAATCAATACGTTACCGAAACAAAGCTATTTAAAGGTGGTTCAGGAACAGGTACAAATTTTTCAACCATAAGAGCAAAGGGTGAAAAATTATCTGGTGGTGGGTATTCTTCCGGTCTCATGAGCTTCTTAAGAGGTTTTGATAGGAATGCTGGTGCCATAAAATCAGGTGGTACCACAAGACGTGCTGCTAAAATGCTTTGTCTTGACATAGATCATCCTGAAATATTTGACTATATAACTTGGAAAGCTAAAGAAGAAGATAAAGTTCGTGCACTAGGTAAAATGGGATATGACATAGGTTTTGAAGGTGAAGCTTATGAAACTGTATCAGGTCAAAACGGAAACAACTCGGTTATGTTTTCAAATGAATTCATGACTAAGGTTAAAAATCTTCATAAAAATCCTGATGAAACTATTGAGCTAAAAGGAAGACTTGATACTTCAGTAAATAAAGTTGTAAAGGTTAAAGACCTTTGGGATACATTTAACAAATCAGCTTGGGAATGTGCTGACCCTGCACCTCTTTTTGGGGACACCTTAAACGATTGGCATACTTGTCCTAATGGTGAAGATGGTAAATATAACGCTACTTATAATAAAATAAACTCCACAAATCCTTGCGGAGAATATGCATTTTTAGATGATACATCCTGTAATCTTGCTTCTATCAATGTGTACAAATTTTATGATAATACAACTAAACATTTTGATTTAGAAGGTTATCAGCATATAATTGGTCTAGCACAATTACTGCTAGAAGCATCCATTCACTGGGGTCAATTTCCAACTGAAGATGTGGCAAGAAGGACCCATTTATTTAGAACTACAGGTCTTGGTATATGTAATTTAGCATCGCTTTTAATGGTTAAAGGTTATCCTTACGATTCCGAGAAAGCTAGAACTTTGGGAGCTTCACTAGTTGGAATACTAACAGGTCGTGCATATTATGTATCAGCCTTAATGGCAGAAAAAGTTCACAGTTTCCCTAAATATGAAATCAATAAAGACAGCATGAACAGAGTAATAAGAAACCACGCAAGAGTAGCTGGTGCAATTGATTCCCCCTACGAAAATCTTCATTACAAACCAATAAAAGTTAACCATAATCTGTTAAAAAGTGAACATTTAGAAGATTTAAGTAAAGCTTTAAAAGAAAACTTTAAAAATGCTATAGAATATGGCAAAAAGTTTGGATATAGAAATGCTCAAGTTTCAGTTATTGCACCTACAGGAACTATTTCATTTGCAATGGACTCTGGAGCTACTTCAATAGAACCATTTTTCAGTCATGTTATCTACAAGAAATTATCTGGTGGAGGATTCATGACAATAATAAATCCAATTATAGCTGCTGCTCTAGAAAATTTAAATTACACTAAAGAACAGATAAAAGATATAATGAACTATATTTTAAGAAAAGAAACCGTGCAAGAAGGCGACTATTCATATGAAAAGATAATAGATGGAAAAATAGAAGGTGCCCCTCATCTTAAAGAAGAACACTTTGCTATATTTGACTGTGCTAATAAATGTGGTAGTGGTGAAAGATATATTGCGCCTAATGGTCATGTGCATATGGTAGCAGCTCTAGTTCCTCTTATATCGGGTTCTATATCTAAAACTGTTAACCTTCCTAAAAACGCTACTATAGATGATTTTAAAGCCGTTGTTTTAAAATCTTGGGAACTTGGAGTTAAAGGTATTACTCTTTATAGAGATTCATCAAAAGCAAGTCAACCATTAAATACTACGCTTGACGAAGATACTGATGTAAAACTTGAAAACATGACCTATAATGCATTAATTGAAAAAGTTAAAAGCTTAGAAATACATGCTCCAAAACCAAGTCGCGTAAAGCCAATGGGCATAAGACATGGCACAACACATCCTGCACAAATTGCTGATGTTAAAATATACACTACAGTAAATAGAGATGAAAATGGAAAAATAAACGAAATATATATAACTACAGATAGAGAAGGTACCATAATTACAGGGCTTTTAAATTCTCTTTCGAAATCTATTTCAGTTATGCTACAATACCATGTTCCACCAAAGGATATTTCAAGAATGCTAAAAGGACAGAAGTATGAGCCTTACGGTTTTGTTCAAAAACATCCTTATATTAAACATGTTTCATCTATTTCAGATCTTATAAGCAAAATCATAGATATTGAAATGGACGATTTTTCAAGCTGCCAAGTTAAACCAGCAGATTATGCTACTCTGGATAAAACAGATTATACTTCCCTTGATAAAATCGAAAAAAGTTCTGATTCAGAGAGAGTGTATGATGCTACTTGTACTACTTGTTCCTCCACTCGAATGGTTCGAAACGGAACCTGCCTAGTTTGTATGGATTGTGGTACAACAACTGGATGCAGTTGATACATTAACGTGAAAAAACTAAAATAAAAATACAACTAAGTGGTATTCTAAGACAATTAACTACTGCCTAAATACCACTTAGTTATTTTTTGATGTAATTGTTTTTATCCTTGCAAATAATGTTACCTACTTAAAGCACTATAGGAGTAGGTTGAGTTTTTTAATTGCCCATTGAGCCATTTCTCTTACCTTTTCATTACCGTCATTACATGCATCAAAGATAGATTCCTTATATTGCTGCTTATACTCATTTACCATTACATTTATTGCATTAACTTTCCATTTCCAGACATCTTCTTTTTTTATATACCAAAATTTGGGTTGTATTGTATTTTCTAAAAATTCATAGTCCATCTTAAGTATTTTTTCTAATGATATATGTTGACCTAATTCATGTAAATTAGGGAATTCTTCTGCGTCCTTCCAACAATTTTTATTCATAGGACAAATATCCTGACAGACATCGCACCCATAAACCCAATTTCCAATATGATCATTATATTTTTCGTTTGGCATGTCCCTGCCCCGAAATGTGGTAAGGTTAGAAATACACGATACTATGTTCATAGTATATGGTTGTGATAACGATGCTGTAGGACAAGCTTTAATGCACAAATCACATTTTTCAGGACAAGCTCTCACATTTGGTATTTCTATAGATTCTAATTCCTTATCAATCAACCATGCTTCTAAAAACATCCATGAACCATCTTCTGTATAAAAAAAATTATTTTTACGAATTACTCCAAGTCCAGCTTTCAGCGCTGCCCAGCGCAATGCAGTAAGACCAAATTTTCGTTCAGTTTCTGCCCTAAGTCCAGTACCTTTCATATATTTTTCGAATTTTAAACTGTCTTGAAAATCTTTAGAATTTTCGTCTGTTCTACTATCAACTAAATAGGATTTTGCAATCATACCTTTTAGATGCTCTGGCACATGATATTTTCCATATTTCCTTACACATATAACAATGGATTTTGCCCATGGATATTCCTCTTTAAGGCGAGCAAAACGATAAAATCCTTTATAATAAGGCTTAGCCTCTGGAACTCGGTTAATACGTTCATTAAGTTTTTCCTCATAACCTGACATATCAGATATTTTAATAATACCGCACTTTTCATAACCCATATTAATCGCTGCATTTTTTATTTGAGATGATGCTGAATACATTTATTAATCACCCCTTTTTTATTTTTATCCATTTTCTATATCTTCTTTTATAGCCTTTAACTGCCTAATTTGATAATAGACCGTACAGTCTGTTTTGTCAATAAAAATTATAAAATATCTATTTATATAATTTGTAGGATTAAATCTACATCAATTTTGCTGGAAAGTCTTAGAATAAATAATAAAGAGCTTGAAGTCAGTGAAATGAAGGTTTGAGAGATGGTTCATGAGTATATTAATAGACGATACTTTAACTTATAGAGTTTCCTGATGGGACTTTCAATACATTAGATGTAACTCAATACTTTACTATTTTGCCACTCCCTAAATTAAACCTTACGTCCAATCATTGAAATAATTGGACGATTTTCGAAGATATCATTCACTATAAAAGGTCCAATTTATCAAAATTGTCAGCTGATTTTTTATAAGCCAGAAAAGCTATTAATATAAATAGGATAACTCCGAGAAGAAGTACAGGGAGCTGCTTTATCTGGTTTTCCACACTGACGCTGTCACAATAATCTCGCATATACGGGATTACACGAAGTATTACCTCAGCTCCCAGCATATAAAAAAGCATTATAGTGCTTGCCTTGGCAAAAGGCACTCCTATTTTATACCCGCTTTTATAATATTGGGTAAGAAAAATAAAATTGAACAAACAAAGCATAATAAATGCCAAACCGATGAATGCTACATTTGCTTCAATACCCACTTGATTATTCATCAAAATGAATTTATCCCTGATAAAAGCAAATGGAATACATGTCACGACCTGTGCCAGTTCAATGCAAACCACTAAATAAAATCTTGCTTTTACCATGTCTCTTTTTTGAATTGGCAAGCCAAACATATAGTATATATCACGATTTTCACGGTTTGCCTGGAATACAAAAAAAATACCCAGACAGTTATAGAAAAATACTATATAATACGGGTAACTTGGAATACATAAAAGTGCACTTAAACTTAAGAAAATATATGCTACAGGATGCATAGAAAGTTTAATCTCTTTATACATTAACTCTTTCATTATTGTCACTCCTTCTCAATATAAATCATGATGGATTCCAAATCAGCCGGTAAAATTTCTATATCCCCATCAATTGGAACATTTTCAGTAGAAACTAGTCCACAAAAGCCATCCGCATGTTTCTTAAAACTTATCAGTTTTTTACTCATTGCCCCCGTAAGCTGCTCTAGGCTTCCTTTTACAATCCTGTAGGCATCCAAAAATGATTTTTTATCTGTGCTTGCAATAATTTCACCATTTTTTATATAGGTAATATCGCTTGCGCATTTTTCCAAATCCGTTGTGATATGGGTAGAAAACAGAATACTTACCTGTTCTTCTTCCACAAGTGTGATAAATAGATCAAGCAGATCATCTCTTGAGACAGGATCAAGTCCACTGGTGGGTTCATCAAAAATCAATAATTTGGCATGATGGGACAAGGCTAATGCCAACTGATATTTTACCTTCATTCCTTCAGATAACTCATCCGCATTTTTCTCCGTATCCAGATGAAATCGATCTAAGTACGCTTCATAAACCCCATCATCCCATTTTTTATAAAACCTTTTAGTAACCTCTGTTATAGTTTTCAATTTTTTCTTGGGGTAGTAATTTACTCCTCCGGATACAAACCCAACTTTCTGCTTGATTAAAAACTCATTATCTGAAAAATCTTCCCCAAAAAATTTAATTGTTCCACTATCTGCATGTACATAATTAAGTAAAGCTTTTAATGTGGTAGTCTTGCCTGCACCATTACGTCCGATAAAACCCATAATGGTCCCCGAATTCATTGAGAATGAAACATTCTTCAATGCAAATTTGTCGTATTTCTTGTTTGAATTTTGTATTGATAATACAACATCCATATACAATTCTCTTCTATTTGATTTTCTTTTATTAATTTTCAAGCAATTGAAGCCTTACTCTAATATCAAGCAATCCGTCTTGCAATGATGCGCCTACGCTACCACCCATCTGTTTGGCAAGTAGTTTTACGATTGACAAGCCAAGACCAGTATTGCTACTCCTTGTTTTATCTGCTGTATAGAAACGATCGAAAATCCGGTTAACGTCAATTTCCGAAGCATTTTTCACAGGATTACTGAAGGATATAACCGCATTTTCCATAGACATTAGCCTCACATCTACATCACAATTACAGTGCTGAACACAATTCCGAATTAAATTTTGAATAATCCTCATGACCATTTCTTTATCCGCAAAAACAAAAATATTTGGAGTTTCCTCAATGTGTACCACCAAATTATTTTCTTCTAATGTTGGAACTGATGCTGCAAGACACTCTGTCACAAGATTTGTAAGATTAACTCGTTCCATATTAAGTTCTGGTTCTGAGTTTATAAGATAAGAATACTCAAAAAAGTGCTCAATTAACTGTCCCAATTCCTCAGTATGTTTTTGGGCAATTTGAAGTTTTTTCTTCTGATTATGGGTTAATTCATCATTTTCCATAAGTTGCTGATACCCTTTTATTGCCGTAAGAGGCGTACGAAAATCATGGGAAATATTCGCAATCAATTCCTTGAAATTTTTTTCTCTCTTAATACTATCAAAACGCAATTTTTCTTCTACAGCTAAACTTCTGTTAATATTAGCGGTGAGGGTATTTAACTGGCGGTTAATTAACTCTAAACTAATGGGTTGTTTCGTTTTTTCAAGCATCCTCTTGGCGAGTTGATGGTTTATATTTCTTAGTTGCATTTGAATATACACAATATAAATTATGAGCATGATACATAAAATTCCTAGCACAATTGTTAGCACTCTCACCACCAACCTTTCAGCTACTTTATTTCTGATTTTCTAAATGTGCAGTACGTAACGCCTAGCATTACAATTATAAATATAAGACTAACAGAGATTGCTTTTAAGATGTCTTCCACTGCTGAATTAAATGTGAGAAAAGTGTAGTTACCTCCAAATGGTGTACATGCAAAAATGCGATCAAACATAAGAGACCTACCTCTTAATCCAATCAGCTGAACACAAAAAATTGTAAACACATAATAAACAGGCACCACAAGAATTGGTTTCTTGAGCACAAAGGCAAGAGGTATACCCACACTGAGTTGTGCCATATATACAATCATCAAGGTAAGCATTACAACAATAAGTTTCATTATTTTTGACGCAGAAAACACCATGCCTGCGTCTTTAGTCAATATATGAAGAAAACCCACCGCATCTGTCCCCATACTGAACTTTGAGCCTGTGCTAAGAGCAATACCAGTTATGATTGCATATGGAAGCAAAATTAGCGCTATGGAACAGAAAAATACTATTGCTTTACTAACTATGACGGTACCCCTTCCATAACCATTTGAAATAGCATCATTGATTGCTTTATTATCAAAATCTCCGCAAATAAAAATTCCTGCTAGAACAGCACCGAGAATACTCATCACATTGGCATCAGAGAACAAAAACCAAATTCCGGTGGTTCCAGCGCCAATCTTACCATGTTGTATCAGATATGCAACTACTACAACTGTAACCGCACTTACAGTTGTTATGCCAAATAGAATCTTAATTGCCATTGATTTACGTAACTTAAATAAGTCGGACAGAATGAGATTATACATTTCTGCCACCTCCAACAATAGAAATAAAATAATCTTCTAGAGTATCACCCTCATTTGAAAAGTTTGTAACCATAATTTTGTTTTCAAAGATAGCCCTTGCTACTCGTTCTTTTTCGTCTAGATAGTCATATAACTTAATGGTTTTATCCGGCATAACTTTGTAATTACTTGTATTCAGTTCCATTTCCAAAATACTTACCAACTTTTCCGGCTCATTACAACTTATGAGAATATGATGTTTGCAACATTCATCAAGCTCAGCGTGAGTTAGTGTCTGTTTAATTTCGCCTTTGCTAATAATAATATAATCAGTTGCAGTTTGATACATTTCGGGTAAGTTATGACTTGAAATTAGAATTGTCATTTGCCGTTCTTCGCATAACTTTCTTAACAAATTACGTATTTCCACAACACCTAATGGATCAAGGCCATTTATGGGCTCATCCAAAACAAGAAATTCTGGATTTCCAATGAGAGCCATAGCAATACCTAACCGTTGCTTCATGCCAAGAGAAAAGTTTTTTGCTTTCTTTTCCTTTGTATGAGAAAGTCCCACCAGTTCTAATAATTCATCCTCAATTTCCTTGTTTGGAATGCCTAGCATAATTCTACGAAACTTCAGATTTTCCTTTGCTGTCATATTAGGGATAAAACTAGGATATTCAATCATACATCCAAGTCTTTTACGCTCCATCTGTAATGCTTTTTCACCTACATGGCCGAAAAGCTCAATGCTACCACTTTCCTTAAAAGAATGTCCAGCAACAATACGCATCAGCGTAGATTTACCTGCGCCATTTTGTCCTATTAAGCCATAAATTCTGCCAGCTTCTAACGTCACCGATACATCATGCAAAACATTTGTGCCGTGATAGCTTTTTGTCAATCTATTTGTTTTCAAAACATATTTATTCATTTTTGTTCACCATCCTTTCTATCTTTAGTATAAAGCCCAAAGGTTTAGAAAAGGTTAAGAGTTTCAATAAAAGTGTTTGGAAAGTGATAATTAATCCTTGTATAACCGATAGCCTAATCCCCATACCGTTTCGATATATTCCTCGCTAGAATTTGCTTTGTTTAACTTGTTACGCAAATTACTCATATGGGTTTTTATTGCATTATCATCTCCAAGATATTCTTCTTTCCATATGGATTCATATATATTTGACTTAGCGAATACTTTGCCTTTATTCTTCATTAATAAATCGATAATAAGGTATTCTTTTGCTGTAAGGTCTAATTCTTTACAGTTAACCATAAGACTCTTTGCATTAACGTCCAGCACCATATCCTTATACTTAAGCACATTATTCATTTTCTCTTGCTTATGAGAACGTCGCAAATTTGATGCTATGCGGGCTACAACTTCTCCCAAATCAAATGGCTTGGTAATATAATCATCAGCACCCAACTTCAATAAATCAATTTTGGTTCCTACCATATCCTTAGCAGAAATTATGATTACAGGTACATCTGAAAATACTCGAACCTCTTTTAATATCTCATCTCCGCTTTTATAAGGAAGCATAATATCAAGCAGAATCAAATCAAACTCTTCTGTCTTTGCCTCCATAATCCCCTCAATTCCAGTATAAGCAGACTTTATCTGATATCCTTCACCATTTAATGTCTCCGCAAGCATCAGATTCACATCTTTGTTATCTTCAATAATAAGTATTCTATCCATTTGGCTCACCCACCAGTTTATAAATAATCTTAATTTTCATTATATACATAATTCATACCTGAATTTATTACTGTTTCTATAACATTCTATCTAAATATAATTCAACAGGCACCCATAATTGTCCTGCACTTAGTAAAAAAAAGTAAATCTGTTTTCTCATTATAATACAGTGTTCTTACAGTAACTCACACATATTATTGGACGAATTTAAATTTTTTGGGCATTGGAGAATATTATATATATAAATTTAATATTAAATTAGAATATCGCAAATCGATTCATAAATAAGAATAGATTTGCGATATTTTTTATTGCGTATTAATAGAATGTTACGACACAAAACTCTAATCGGTTGTTCAATTTATAACGTTTAGTATTAAAAACCGTTTTAGATGGGGAGAGTTATTATTTCTTAGCCTGATTTAAAATATCTGAAATATTGGCATTAGGGTGATGATATCTTTTACGAGTTGGTGTTTTCTTTCCATATTGAATAGCTTCTTGAGGACACCACTGCAAACAAGCTAAACACTGTTCACATTTATTATTCCATATTGGATTTCCACTATTCATATCAATATTGCAAACAGGACAAATCTTTTGGCATATACCACATTTATTACATTTTTCATCAACCCAAAAATTCTTATCCATTTTGGCAATATTCTTAGCTGAATGGTTGTAAATTAAATTTGAAAATAGTAAGTTTACAAGTATGTTGTTATTTTCCTTTTTACCCTGCTTGTTAGTTTTAATATATTCAGCAATGACTTTAACTTTTTCACCACACTTATCAAACAATTTCTTTTGCTTTTCTTCGAGAAATGCTCCATATTTTGGCACGTAATTACCAGGCATATTTACGGTAAATCCTGCCGAAAGCTTTCCTTTACAACTTTCTATTACTTTTTCAAGTATGTTGATCGCAACACCAGGCATACCACCATGTGTAGCAATTGCATAAACGTATTTATCATTAAGATCTTCAAAGTTTTTGATGAATCTTTCAATAATGAGAGGTATCCCCCACATATAAACTGGAAATATTATTACTACAACTTTTGCATTAGTTTTAATAATACCCTTCCCTAGTACATAGGGAATAGAAATAAGATCACCCTCTATTTTTTTTGCAATATCTTTAGCTACTGTCAACGAATTTCCTGTACCTGTAAAATAATATACATCTGGTTTCATTCCAATTCTCCTCTCTTTATAATAATATAGGAATCTATCTAAATGTAACGTTTCACCTTATTCATATATTTTATATACACTTCTCCAAATTCCTTAATACACCATCTTTCTTCTGAAAGAATAATCCAATGCGCTGATATTTGAAAACATATTAATAGCACAAGCAATATCCATGATTGAGTTAGAATTACACACCCTAAGAAATAAATAAAATATGCAATGTACATAGGATTTCGGGATACTCGATATAACCCATTTAAATTTATTCCGCTCATTTTAGGCTTAGCATAATTTATTATAGATACCGCATATAAAATAATTCCTAAACTATAGATTATTAGACCTATGTAAAACCACTCAGAGTCTGCCCTGATTTTAAGTAATACCAAATATAGTAAAATAAGGGTAGTTGAAATTTGATAAACCCAATATGCTACTTTTTCTCTTCCGATTACTGGAGCAAATAAACCCGCACGTTTAAGTGCTTCTTTGTTTACTATACTTAAAAGCCCATACCTAATAAGTATAATTGGTATTACTGTCAAAACTGCATTCATTTTATCCCACCTTCTATATCTTTAATTTATAACTACTTCCTACCATTCCATGTGGTCATCCGGATAATACCTCATATTAATTTAACCTTTTTATATTTAATAATTGTGACGTAATAAGTTACCATTGTGACGCAAGATTAGAATTTTACATAATTTAATTTTCAAAAAATACTTTATTTTGTAAATTCAAATACTCCATTAGGATTTATTTTCAAAAAAGAAAAGATTTCATTTAGTGCAGTTATAGCATCTTGTTCTGAAGAAAAATATGCTAATTGATGAGCATCTCGTCCCCAAAACGTGCGAGTTGCAACACCGATTAACACATATTTCTTATCTTTCATTCCACTACATGCTCTAATATAAAATTGATAACAATTTACAATTGCTAAATTTCTATGATTACAATTACTTTTAATCCACATAATTTATAAGCCCCGCATTATACAATTTATTTTTATTTCGTTATTTTTTTACGATTGTTGAACAATTAATAAGATTTCGAATTACTTCCCTGTCCATCTGAATTTGTGGGACATCCATAGGTGTAGGTATACTTATCCCCCACTTCCTCGCCGTTTCGGCAGTACCGTTCTGTATGGTCACTGCGAAGAAACCCAGTTACCTCAATTTCAAATTTGTACTCCTCATCATACCATTTTTTCATGATTAACCTCCAAAGTAACACCAAACACCAATTACTATTTACCTTTATGCCAATTATAAAAATCTTTTAGTTCTGCTTTACGTTCCTGTGGTAACTCTGTTTTCTTAACAGCATGAATTGCACCTTCCAGTGCTAACAATCTATGAATACATGCAGAAGAATCAATTTCTTGTATTTTCAGCCACGCCTGTTCAGCACCAATATTTTTTAATTCATAACAAGTAAATATACCTACTTCATTCAACTGTCTTTCAACTTCTTTTCCGATATTAGGTAGTTTTGATAATTCTCCCATAATGAATCTTCCCTTCAAATTAATATTCATAATAATCAACCTTAAATTGGATTTTATTTGTTTTTAAAATAAGAATATACTATTCTCATTTTCCATAATATCATTATACTCCAAATTTTATAATCATCTATTAATTTTACCTATAATTTTCTATTAACCCTTAAATATACTAATATTATTATTATGTATTGACCTAAAATAGAATTAATTTTTTTAAAAAAGTGTCAAGCCTAACACGATGTCATAGTGTAATGTAAAAATATGTCTTGAAGATGCAATATAAAACTCGTAGCCGGCAGAGTTTTGGTGAGTTTTGACATCTCTAAAATTATATTGGATGTATATAGCCATGAGAACAGTGAAACAGGTTTCAGATCTAGCAGGAGTAAGCGTACATTTACTCATCTATTGTATAAATATACACAAAATACAATTCTGGTACACATCATAATTGTATCTCTACTAAATAAAAATACAACTAAGTGGTATTCTAAGACAATTAACTACTGCCTAAATACCACTTAGTTATTTTTTGATTTATGATAATATCTCATATAGTGTATTTGATGAACACGTTATTTTACGTATGTAGAAATAAACTCTTTTGACATTTTGGCGATTTTATCTGCATTTGTCCAATGTAAATAGTGTCCCCCACTAAGAACTTGAATCTTTTGAATATCCGAGTTTGAAATTACTTCTTCATGAAGTGGCAACCACTTTTTATCACTGTCTACCGAATCTTTTGATATGAATGATAAAACAGGTAAATTATTTGGATATTTCACGTCATATAGTTCTTTTGTATTTGTATTCACCATATTAAATTCATTTATCACAGAGACATTTCCGCTATTCCAAGCTGTTGCCATTTTTTTCATTTTAACTTGTTTAGCAGAATAATAATTGTTTTTGTTCATGCCATCATCAACACTTGGCAAAAGGTATGTAGTGTCCCGTACAATTCCAAACGTGTTAAGTAACGTCAAATAGGGTGACATGCTAGCCTCTTTATTGATTTTTGTTTGATTAGGTGTAGATTCGTCAATTCCAATAATCGCCTCCACTTCCCTGGGATAATTTATTGCATAGTACATCGAATATACTCCCGATATCGAGTGGGGCATCAATATATATGGTCCCTTAATTTTTAATTCTTTAAGTGCTGTCCTTATTTCATTTACAATGTTTGCATTAGAACGTTCTTCTTTTGTAGTGTCGCTAAAACCGTATCCAAAATATTCAAGGATTACGACTTTATAATCTGAGCCTAATCTTTCTGCCAACGGCATAAAGTCTGTTATTGGTGATGCTGTTCCGAGCCCGCTTAGTAACACGATTGTTTTTTTTCCTGAGCCAGTAACATAAGCTTGCATGTTTTTACCGTCCACATTTATGGTTTGACCGGTTTTATATTTGTTCTTTTCAATTAATTTCAGGACATTATGAGTTACTGCTGAGATTATCAATAATCCAACTATAATCCCCAAAATCCATAGTAATACCATACGGGTTATTTTAAGTGCCTTTTTCATCTACTTTTTCCTCCATTATCTTCATTTGCTATTAGTTACAGCTTGAGTTATTTATCCAATCCAACTTTATTATAAGTATATATAAATGTAACTCCAGCGATTATTATCCAGATTAAGATTACTGCTATATTCTTGGCTTCTCCCGTTCCAATCTCTCCCCCACTAAATACCTTTTGAAACATTAGGTTCATATTATAATTAGGCAAAAACCTTGCTATTAGTTCTATCTTTTTACTGAAGTTTGAAAGTAATGGCACCATTAAAAAAAACATAAGTATAGGCATTCCTACTGTTCCTGCCGCCATTTGATCCGGAACAATAATTCCTACTACTGCTCCAATTTCTATCATGCTAATAACTACTAAAGACGTTAACAATATAAATTTTCCTAAGTGCACAGAATCCATTCCAACTATATAAAATATAACTATATTTAGAATTTCTGATACCAAAAAAGTTATTATAACTTTTCCTGCTAAAAACTCCAAAGGTGACACACCTGAAAGCATAAGAGTTCTAAGTGTATTTTTTTCTTTCTCTTCTGCAATCAGCATGGCTATCATAAAACCAGCTATAAGTACAATATTCATACCTACACACATGGATAATATCTCTAATTTACCAAACCCATCATTCTTACCTACTCCACTAACTGCCTTAGTGTATATAAAACTAAATAGAATTGGCAACAAGCACATTAACAAAACATTTGCATTTTTGGATAAGCCTTTTACTTCCTTTTTAAACAATGCAGCAATTTTCCTCCTTGAAAATCCCATTATAGTTTCCTCCCTGTAAGATTTAAAAATATTTTTTCTAGACTAGGCTCCATAGAATGAATTGATATAAGCTTTCCGCTATCCATCCACATTTTAATCTTTACAGAACTTTCTGGGCTATTCTTAAGCATAATTACCCTATCACTGTCTCTTAAGATTACCTTGATTTCTTCCGTGGTATATTTTAATTTTAAAGCTTCTGGCTTTCCTATTTCCGCTATTTCACCCGAGTTTAAAAATGCTACTCTATCACAAAGTTTATCCGCTTCTTCCATGTTATGAGTAGTCAAAAATATAGTTGTACCTTCTTGATTAAGTTTCCTAAGCAATTTGTGAATCTCTAAAGCAGTCCCCGGATCCAATGCAGAAGTTGGTTCATCTAGGAATAATAGGCTTGGTTTGTGAAGTACCGCTCTGGCTATCATAATTCTTTGCTTCATACCCTTAGAAAGCTTTATTGCTTCTTTCTTTATAGTATCACTCATTCCTACCTTCTCTAATATTTCCTCTACATTTTTCTTGGGAACTCCATATATGTCTGCATATAGCATTAAATTGTCCCCAACTGTTAGTTTGTCGTATACGCCACTATTATCTGACAATATTCCAACGTTTCTAAAGATATATTTTTTATTCGCATATACCTCTTTGCCAAATACCTTAATTTCACCACTTGTTTGAATTAATTGTGAAGTCAACAACTTAATCGTGGTGGTTTTTCCGGCTCCACTCGGTCCTAAGAAACCAAATATTTCACCTTCCTTCACATGAAAGGTTAAATTCTTTAATGCCATACTATCCTTAAAATTCTTTTTTACATTTTCCATCATAATGATATTATCCATTTTCAAGCTCCTTTCTGCCCGGTTGTTATATCAATTATGTTACAGGTTGGATATTGACACAACAAAATAGCTATGAATGGAGTATTAAATTGCTTTTGTGGCTCCTTTTTTAAGCCCAATGGAGAATATAATACCATGAATTAACATGGTAAATAAGTTCAAATTTTGAGAATTACAATTTGAGTATTGTTTTTAATTCGTCTAATCTTCCTTTTGACAAAGGCACGGAACTCTTTATTTTATCATCCAAATTCACACTGTAACTGTTTCTTGTCCAAGTAATTATTTCACGAACTCTTTGTAAATTTACAATATACGATCTATGACATCTGAAAAATCCAAAGTGTTTTAACCTTTCTTCCAAATCGGTAAGGGAAATAGTGCAAGGAAACCGTTCTCCGCTGATATATAGATTACTAATTCCTTGTTCACCCTCAATATAATCAATCTCTATCGGATCAAACAACAGAATTTTCTCCCCCATCTTAACAGGTATCTTTTGAATTTTATATATTTTGTTTGTGCTGACGATTTCTTCTAAATGGATGCTTACCCCATCTTTATTCGTTTCCGCTTTTGGGCTATCATGTTCTTCTCTGTTATTGTTTAAAAACACCAATCCATCTGCATCTAATCGATACGCTTTTTCGCCAATCATTATCGTATCCTTAAAAAGCACGGAAGTAATCAACACAGCTGTTCCACCAGAACATAAATCATCTATATTTTCTAATATAGACATGGTCCCCTCAATGTCCATATTAAGAATTGGCTCCTGAAAAATCAACAATTTAGGCTGCTTTAATCTTTCTCTTGCAAAGCTAACACGTCTTTTTTGTGAATAACTTAACTTTTTAATTTGGGTATTTGCAATGTCCAAAAGAGCTAGCCCCATCAATATTTCTTTGTAATCGACCTTGCTACCAAAAATTTCAGCAAAAAACTTCATATAACCCTCTATGGTCATATTTTCATAAAGAGCTTCCTCTCTGAGTACAACACCTATTCTAGTTATATTTTTCTTAATATACTCCAAATTTTTAATACCCTCTATAAAAATCTCACCTTTTCCTGGTATTTCTCTTCCTAATATCAAATCTATCAGCAAATTACTTATTTCGTTACTACATTCTATACTTACAGAGCTTCCATTATCTATATTAATATCTATACCTTTCAAGATATTATTCTTTTTCTCTTTATACAAACCTCTAATTTTAAGCATATAAATTCATCCCTCTGACTTTTTGTTAATAATTATAGCATAGATTCGGACAACTGAATAATTGAATGCAATTAATGTTTCAATGACCGAAAACTATAGAAAGCATCCAACTTCATATTTCATATGACAACTAATAGATATGTTAAATAATATTCTATGGGTGTTACACAACATTTAACCATTGTGGCATAATTTAAGAAAATTATGCCATGACTCTATTGTTTGCTTTTATGATAACGTAAAATGTTTATGAACATCTGCGTGTAATAATAAAGATAAATCATTGCAACCCCTATTATTAGGTATTCATATGGGAATTTAGATTTTTCCACTGTATGGTTAATTTCAAGTGTAAAAGCATACGAACTGGCTTTTCGTAAATGCCAAGGTGAGGATACAATAACTGCTGTTCTCAATCCTCTATCTTTCATGATTTTCTTTGAATTTACTAAATTTTCATATGTACTCTTTGCAAGTTTCTCACGAATTATACTGCAATTAGGCACTCCTAATTCAATCAAAGTTTGTGCTATAACATCTGCCTCAACGTAGTTATTAGCTACAGCCGCACCAGTGCAAATAATCACTTCAGCGATTCCTTCATGATATAGTTTCGCTGCTTTATTTATTCGCTCTCGCAGAATTGGTGACACACTTCCATCTTTTTTTACGGGATAACCAAGTACAATAATCACATCTTTCTTTTGCCCATTATTATAGTTTGCTTTCTTTAAACCTCTACAAAGAACAACATACTCAATCATAAAGCATATTAATATTGTACATATAATATATAATATTATCATATCTCCTCCTATATGTGAGATTCTTTGCATGACCAAACTCTTTACACCCACTCATCAGGATGATTCATTGTCCGTTGTAATTCATCTAAGAATACCTTTATTTGATAGCCATCCACCGTAGCATGGTTAGCCGTAATAGATAAAGGCATTTTAGTCATGCCATTATTTTTAGCAAATCCGCCGGCTTCAAAAATCGGTGCATAATATTTTTTTGCACCTTGAAGATTCATGGATAAACTATTAAAAGTAAACCACGGAACACAAGATATGATGTAGTTGTTTGGAGGTGGTGTACCCTTTGACGACATAATACCATGATTGTTTCTGTGATGCTCAATATCTTCCATATAGCGTTTATAAAATATCTTAAAACCTTCATCATATTCTGTCCAAAGAAATGTTATTGTTTTATCGTCTTCATGAAATATGGGATAAAAAGGCGTTAGCGCGTCCCAATATCCTAACACATCGTCCTTAAATGCCATACGAAATTCCTGTTGTTTGCCAATAGCTCCAGTTACCAGATATAGATATGCTGGAAAGAATTTAATTCCTTTCTTTTTTAATGTATTCCTAAGAATTGTGACATCCAGTGTTACATTAATTGAATAGGTTATTGGATTTACTGTTTCCGTAAAATAATTATATGTTTCTGCTCTTGACCATTTCTGTATGTCAATAGCATGGAAACCTCCTGTCTGCATATTCATTTTTACCCCCCTAAATAGTTATAGTTCAAGAAATTTTATTTCTTTTGTCTTAGCTTGAGTTTTCACAAGCAAAACCATATTTCATACCCTATATCTGAATCAATGGAAAAATTCTATAAAATCTATATTCTTCACTTTATTATTGTCGTTCTTTTTATACAAATTAATTTTGACATCCTCTAGCGTTAGATCTTTCACATGATGATCTATAATTTTTTTAGTACACATTTTTTTGGGAAGAATAGCTATGCCTTTTTTGCATTCAAGCATTGATAGGATTAGGTCCATAGAATCTATTTCAATAACTTTCCAGTCGTTTTTTACTTTCAGAAGAAAATTAAGTGTAGCTTTCCTATAAGGACAGCCCTTATCTCTATTTACTAGAACTGATATATTTTTAAAATCATTTAATTTTATTTCTTTTGATCCTAGCCATCCAATCTTCTCATAAAAAGAATGAAATAATTCTATTTTACTGTCTTGCCATTCTCTATTTATTATTGCCACATCAATTTGGGATGTTTTTAGTAAAAATAGCAGTTCTTCAGTTGGTCGCGTATATAAGGAAAACTTAGCATTATTATTTATTAACAGATTGGATAAATAGTTTTTAGTAATTGTTTGTGTAGCACCTATTTTTATTTGAGTATTGTTATTGGATATTCTTACCTTTGCTTCATCTATTAAATTTATTATCTTTGTTGCGTAATCTAGCAATATCTCTCCATCTAAAAGTAACTCTACCCCTGTATTAGTTCGTGTAAAAAGCGACTTATTTAATTCTCTTTCTAATATCTTTAATCGAGCAGTTACATTCGGTTGAACATAACCTAGCTCCTTAGCTGCCTTTGAAATAGAACCTAATTCTGCTACTTTAGTAAATATGACTAGATCATTTATCTCCATTGCTTATCACCCCTTGTATATCATTTTAACTGATATACAACATAATTTATAGTTATTTTACTTATATATACCTTAGGCGTAAAATAAGGCTATAAAACAGAAATGAGGGATAATTATGATTGGTATGCAATATAAAATTACACTACCCAGAGATTATGATATGAATATCATTAGAAAAAGAGTACAGGATAATGGTTATAAGACAGATGGTTTTCTAGATTTACAATTTAAGGCTTATTTAATTACTGAAAAAAATAAAAATAAAAATAAAAATATATGCAATTCTTATTCTCCTCTTTATATTTGGAATAATAATGTTGGCATGAATAAGTTTCTATTTGACGGGTATTATGATAATATTATTGATTCTTTTGGATGGCAACAAATTAATATCGGCATCCCATTATATACCAAAATGAAGCCAAATTTTTCTGGTAGTACACACATTCTTGAAATAACAGGCTCAATACCTGAAAGTGCTAGTTTAACTACTTTTAAGAAACAACAAGTAGATTTAGAAACTAGCTATGAAATTCTTGGAGAAACTTGTATATATACTCCGGATAAATGGGGCTTTAGTAAAATATATTTTTTTAAAGAAACCCCTGAGGAGCTTCATGATTTAGGTACAATCTATGAAATATTACACCTATCGCTTGGTTAATAAGAAAGGTATAAAAACATAACTATTTACTTATAAGACATAGTTATGTTTTTTTAAGCCACTAAATACTTTTTTACAACCAAAAGACTTCCTATAGTATCTAGCGTTATTCCAATAAGTATAAAGATCCATGACATGGTTGTGAATATAAATGACGGATGCATAAAACTAATAAGGGTTGCTACCAAAAAATATCTATATATAAAACTATAAAACAGATAAATTGCTATTACTGATGAAACTGCTCCTAAAACTCCAATTATCATTCCCTCAAAAATAAATGGCCATCTAATAAACCAATCTGTTGCACCAACAGATTGCATTAAACTAATTTCATTACGCCTTGGATATATAGCAAGTTTTATTGTATTTTTAATTAAAAAAAATGAAGCCACCAGAATTATAGGGAAAAGTATCACCCCTATAAATTGAATCTTTGAAGCCATTGATGAAACGTTCCTTTGAACATTTTGTACAACGTTAATTTTATTTATACCTTGTAATCCTTTAATCTGAGATATTATTTTGGGTATATCATTAGGCGCATTCACTTTAATCATATATGCCGGTGATAGTGGTGGCTCATTGTGAAAAGTAAAAAAGGTTACACTATCTTCCCCTTTTATTTTATTATATATATTTTGCTGATCCGTAATCTTTATATCATGCTTTAATGTGGCCTTTATTTCAGATTGGGTTTCAATACCAATTATGCCCATTTTAACATTCAATATGAATAGCAAAAATATTCCTAAAACAAATAACGTTGACATTACTGTAGTAATGCTAGAAATGCTACTAGTAGAATTTCTTCTAAGATTTTTCAAAGCATCTTTTAAAAATAGATTCAAATTACTAATTCTCATAACATAATTATCCCTTTCTTAGTCTCTTGTCAACATCACATTTTCTTAACAATATAATAATACATATTAATCCATTTATCAACTTTTAATCTTTTGAAGTTCTTTCATCTTATCAGTCTATATATTGGAAAGTCCAGTAATTTAGATAAAAGAAATCACTATTTATAGTTTCAGTACAAATAGTGATTTCTTTATTGTATTAAGTTATATCATGATTTATAAATTAATCGTTGATACCAGGCAATGGAGTATTAGGAGCTGTTGCCGTAACGGTACCTCCTATAACTTTTGCAGCGGAATATATAGTGCATTTTCCTGTTGTTGTACAATTTGTAAAAGTAAATACATTTTCATTACCAGGATTGTAAGGAAAATTGAAGTTAGCTTTAGTAGTTTTTTGATTAGCATTAAGTATGTTATCTGCACCATTTCTATCAGCATCACAATTAGTAAGAGATAAAGATGCTGCACTATTATTTTGAGCAAACCCAGATGCTTTATTATCATAGGACTTACATCCAATTACCACATGATTACCTAATGATCTGTGTGTGCCTTTTGGAGGTTTTTGATTACCACCCAGTTTAATACCATCACCATTCATGCCTGAGTTGTTAAGTGAATTTTGCGAATCACCATGATAGTATCCATTTTTAGTAGCTGTGCAGTTAGTTAGTGTAACTACTTCATCAGTCCCAAGCAAATCCCAACCATCATCTGAATTATTGTAAGAGTTACAATCTGTAAATTTGTTTCCTGCTCCTGCAGCAAGTTTACAAGCAAATCCATCTGCATTTGAACCCTTTGTCCCTATATCATAGTTGTTAAAAGAATCAGAACCTTGTACTAAATTGTCGTGAGCACCAGCTGTAATTTGTAAACCTGCATCATTATTGTTATCTGTTATACAATTTGTAATTGTATTGTTATTAGATGCAACCCCTTTCATTAATATACCATTATCACCAGCACCATATACTTCTATATTGTCTATTTCCCAATATGAATTTGTAATGTTAATTCCATAAGAACTATCTCCATCTTTTTCACCAGTAAAATCAAGTTTAACTTTTGCCGTACCTGATGACTTTAATTTTATAGTGTTTCCTTTAGCTCCATCTTTGTTTAACACAATAGGTGATGTTAATTTGTAAGATGGACTAGTAAGCACAATGGTATCCCCAGGCACCGCTTTATTTATTGCTGCCTGAATAGCTGCTGAATCATTGTCGGTGCCTGTGCTTGCTACCTGTATAGGTGTTGATGCTGCATATACATTACTTGTTAATTGTGGAAGTGCAAGTAAAGAAAGAGACATTACCATAGAAGCAACTAAACTTAATTTCTTTTCCACTAATAAAAACTCCTTTTAATAATTTTTTCGTTAACGTTAACATTTTTAATTTAAATATAACAGGCCTGTTATATTTAAATTATATCTTAATATGAAATTTTTGTAAACGATTTTATGGTAAATTTTTTAAAAAAATTGTCGCCATATTATGCAGCGACAAAACTTTCAATTCTATAAGGTATAATTTTATAATTGTTACCTCTACTTATCTTCATCTACTGGAGTTCCATAACTAGTTTTATACATCTTATCTCTTTCAAAAGCATCAGCACCATCTTTAGTCTGTTCATCTCTAACAGCATTTTCACCTATGACTCCTGTTACGCCAGTATGTTTTCCAATAGTTTCTTTAGCAGTCTTCATATCTTGTTGGCTGTTCATTGAACTTAATTGACTTGGGTCCTGTTTTTTATTTATCTGCTTCGTTATAATCAACCTCCTTAGGTTTACCTTATATTCTAAGAAGTATCTAAATTTACTTCTCTAATAATAGTATTCCCTTATTGATTTTGGGTATTCTTATATATGGATTATGGCAATTTTTTATGAATTAAGAATCTACATTTTGCTATTAGCCAATTTTATGTGTATGCTAATAGATTGTTTTTAATATAAATCCATTGGTATATAGTATGAAGCAGAATGTAAAACCCAATAATTAATAGTACCATATGTTTAAAAATCGAAGGTGGGTAAAATGCAATGGTGGATGAAGATAGATCGGAAAGGATAGTAAAGTTAATTGTATCCAATAAGGAGTATGCCTTTCAATGTGAAGAGAATGCAGAATTGGGTGCAGAATTAATTATTGCTAATAAAGAACTTGCTTTTCAAAGCGGTGAGAAAGCTGACCGTGCCGCAGAATTAGTTATTGCTAATAAAGAACTTGTTTTTCAAAGCGGTGAAAAAGGTAAGCGGGCTGCAGAATTAATTATTGCCAACAAGGAACTTGCCTTTCAAAATCATGAGAAGGAAACACTCTTAACTGAATTAATTGCTGCTAATGAGGACCTTAAAAATGAGATTGCAGAAAAACTTATTGTTGAAGAGCAACTACGTCATTTTGTATATTATGATGCACTTACCGGTCTTGCAAACAGGAAAAATTTATTAGAAACTGTTGGTGACTTACTAAAAAATAGAAATAAAAATCTAGCTTTTTTATTTATAGATTTAGATAAATTTAAGGTTATAAATGATAGTTTTGGTCATGATGTGGGAGATATAATTCTCGCAAAAGTAGCTGATAGATTAAATGATAATATAGAATCAACTGATATCGTCAGCAGAAATGGTGGTGATGAATTCATTTTAATTATAAGAGATTTAAATTCTTCAAAAAGTATTACTAAAATTGCAGAAAAATTAGTAAAAGTATTAAATACTGCTTTTATTTATAATAATAATCTTTTATATATTGGTGCAAGTATAGGTATTAGCTTATTCCCTGAACATGGAACTGATATTGATGCATTAATAAAAAATGCTGATTTAGCCATGTATGAAGTGAAAAAGAACGGTGGCCATGGTTATCTTCTATATAACAAGATCTTGAATGATATCAATGTACATATGTTAGAAACAGAAAAAAACTTAAATAATGCTCTAGATAATAACGAATTTGTAGTCTACTATCAACCAATAATAGATTTAGAATCAATGAAAGTATCAAGTGCTGAGTCTCTTATAAGATGGAAAAGAGGTAAAACCCTTATACAACCTGTAGAATTTATTGCAATTGCAAAGAAGATAGGTAAAATGGTTGAAATTGATAATTGGATGCTTTATAATGCTTGTCAGCAGTGTAAACAATGGCAAAGGTTGGGTTTAGAAAATTTCAGCATCTCTGTGAATACATCATATAAGCAGTTGATTCAATTAAATTTCGTTCAGTTAGTGATAAATATACTTCAGGACTGCTCACTAGACCCCAGGTATTTAAGTCTTGAGATTACTGAGGATGAGACCATGGAGGATATTGATTTAATAATAAAAGTGCTGTTAGAACTAAAATCTAATGGTATCAGAATTTCAATGGATGATTTTGGTACAGGATATTCTTCAGTTAGCTTACTAAGCAATCTTCCGATTGATACAATTAAAATAGATAGATCACTTATAATGGATTTAGATAGCAAATCTAAATTTGTAGTTATAATTAAATCCATATTATCCGTTGCTAGTAGTTTAAATATTAAAGTTATTGCTGAGGGAATTGAAACAGAAACAGAATTTGCTATGCTAAAGGAGTTCCGCTGTGACTATATTCAAGGATATTTAATTGGTAGACCAATGCCTGCCGCCGATTTTCAAAACAATTTTATTAAATAATGGTTATTAATTTAGTCGAAAGGCTTCATAGTGTTACCCCCATTTCTTTTGAATAACCCTACAACTCCATCAAACAATAATACTTGCTGAAATTATCCTTCCCATTATATAATTATATATCAAATGAGACGATTTCATTATATTATGGTACTATATACTTAATTACATAAACGCAAGTTATAAAGGAGCATAAAGGATGAAATTAGATAAAAATCTATTAAAATACTGTTTATATGCGGTTGCAACTGTGCTGCTAATTTACATGGGTATAACTATTTTTAACAATATAAGTAGTATATTTTCTTCATTATCCAATATTTTATTAGCATGTATTGGAATTGTAAAACCACTGCTTATTGCATTAGTTATAGCATACTTACTGAGACCAGGTGTGCTAACTATTGAAAATTTCTTAGGAAAGAAAAAGATATTCAAAAAAGTAACTGCAAGAAGAGCTGTAGGGATTTTAGTAATATACTCACTAGTAGTAGCCGTTTTTATTGGTATTATAAGTGGCATATATATTATGATTGGAGGAAAACTTTCAAATAACATAACACTAGCCAATATGTCAGCATATCTATCTAATTATTTAAATAACTCAACATTGTCAGTTACTTCAATTAGTAAAAAGTTGACTAGTTTAAATATTGCTATACCTACAAATCTAAATGCCGAGATTGCTAAAATCGTAAGTTATGTCCAAAAATATTTTTCTTCCAGTATAGGGGGCTTTACAAATTCTATTTTATCTATAGGCAGTAATATAGCTACATTTTTTATAGCAATAATATTAAGTATCTATTTGATACAAGATTCCGAGTATTTTATAAACTTATGGAATAAAATTTTTAATCTTATATTTAGAAAAACTAACACAGGAAATAAATTCAAAAAAATATTGCATATTATAAATGAAACATTTTTTAACTATATAAGAGGACAATTACTAGAAGCTTGCATCGTAGGTATTTTATCTAGCATAGTACTGTATTTTATCGGTATAGATTATGCTATAGTAATAGGCCTTATTGCAGGTATTTGTAATATGGTACCTTATATTGGTCCTGTTGTTGGAACTATTTTGGCTGTTATTATGGCACTATTAAGTGGTGAACCTATTACAGCGGTATGGGCAACTATTGGAATGCTTGTAGTTCAACAAATTGATAATAACTTTTTAGCACCTAAAATTGTTGGAAACAGTGTTGGACTACATCCTGTATTTACAATGCTGGCAATTATAATAGGAGGAAATGTAGGTGGACTTATAGGGATGCTTATTGCTGTGCCTGTTATTGCTTCTGTAAAAAAATTACTGAGTATTTGGTATAATTATCACATGGAAATTTCCAACATAAAAAATTAAATAAATATGATGCATATTATCACCACAAACTAGTAATAACATACATCATATTTAATTACGTTGCTATAGTTTAACCTTTGCTACTACTAATTCTAAGTCGGAAGACATAGTTGCTAAAGCTTCCGCTACATTTGCTACTTCTTTCATTGAAGCAGTCTGTTCTTCTGTAGATGCAGCTATTGTTTGGGTTGAATCATTTGATTCTGATGTGATCTTATTTATGCTTGCAATTGAAACAACTAATGATTCAGTACCTTCATAAACTTTATCTGCTCTATTTTCTATCTCCTGTGTCTGTACAGATACGCTATCAACCTCAACTAATATTGTGTTGAAAGTTTTCCCTACATCTTGGACTGCTTCAATCCCTTCTTTAACAGATTCAGTGCCATCTTTCATAGAATCCACTGCACTTTTTACGTCCTTCTGAATCTCACTAACCAAAGTACTTATGTGGTTAGACGCAACTTGTGATTGCTCCGCAAGTTTTCTAACCTCATCTGCGACTACTGCAAATCCCTTACCGTGCTCTCCTGCTCTTGCTGCCTCTATTGCAGCATTTAATGCCAGTAAATTTGTTTGCTCCGCTATACTAGTTATTAATGAAATTATGTTGCTTATTTCACCAGACTTCTGTCCTAGAGTGTCAATAATAGTTGAGGACACACCAACCTTAGTCTCTATTTTGCTCATCTTAGCGAGCGCGGCTAAAACAACAATATCACCAGTCTTTGCTTTAGAATAAGCTTTTTTTGAAGCGATATTTGCTTTATTTACATTAGAAAGTATGCTCTTAATTTGGTTAAATATATCATCTGTAACAACTACCGCCTTATTTGTAAGTATAGTCTGAGTTTCACCACCACCAGCTACATCCTGTAATGCTTTGGCTATTTGTTCTGAGGCCAATTGTGTTTGTTCAGTATTAGATGATAACTCTTCTGAAGTAGCTACAACATTCTCAAGTGTTGATGAAACTTCTTGAACAATATTTCTTAAATTTTCAACCATTGTGTTTAAATTTTCACTCATTTGGCTTATCTCATCATCACCTTTAACTACTAAACTATCAGTAGCTAAGTTACCTAATGCTATATTCTTGGATAGTAAATTTACAGGTTTTAATCTATTAGTTAGATAACCGCTATATAATAATATTACTATTACGAGTAAAAATAATGTTATTGCTATTACTATTAAGGAGATAATTAATAAATTAGCTGAAGATGCGTTTAATTCAGATTGTGGTATTATTAAGCATATTTTCCATCCAAGTTCACTTTCAGTTGAGTAATAAACTTTGTTTACCCCATTGTTATCAGTAAATGTTGCTACACCTTTATTTTGGGATAGTAAATTTTTTCCTGCAGTTGCTAAGGATTTATTATCATCAGAAGATATCTTAACTTTCATTATTTTAGCTGTATCCGCTCCAGCTAAATACTTGCCATCCTTTGTTAATAATATTGCCTTGCCTTTTGTTCCTACCTTCATACTGTTAACTATTTTTTGTAATTGTGACAAATTAATATCCCCTGTAGTAACTCCAATGAATTTATTAGTTGCAGAATACATAGGCACAGATGTTGTTATCATTGTTACTTTTGTTGCATCATCAAAGTAAGGCTCAGACCATACAACCTTATTAGCTTTTTGCGTTGATGTGTACCAATCCTGACTCAAATAATCATATTTTGGATCTGAATATTCGTCAGTATAAGTGATCCCTGCGGTTGTTTTATAAGCATAAGGTCCAAAATATTTTACCCCATTTTTATATAAATTTGGTTCAAACCAAACACCAGTGCCAAATGTATCCGTATTAGATGTTGGAACTTTTGACACAAGTGAGACAAAGTTATCTTTTGTCAATACACTGTATGATGATTCTACTGATTTTGCTAGAGTTGAAACAATCATCTCATGTTCATGTAAATGGGTATCAAGATTACTTATAGTAAATGATAATTGATTATCCATTTTTGCTTGTACCTCTTTCTCAATGGCACTCTTTGAGTTTATATAGCTTATTGATGTCAACGCTACAGTTGCTAAAATAGTCACCGGTAATAATATTGCTAGTGTCAGACTCTTAATAGACTTAAATGATTTCAAAACTATCCCCCCTCTTATACTGAATATGTCTAGTTTAAATAAGTTTTCTTTAATGCTACAACATAGTGAATATTTTTGTAACCATTGTTATTCCTTATTATACAATAATTTTCGACATTATATCTCATACTTTACGTACATTTTACATAAGAATTAAACTATAATTCCATATTTGTTTTATTTATATAATTCATTTGAAAATATAATAAGGGCACCAAACCCTAACCCGAGTTTAATGTCCTTATTGATAATAACTTTATTTAATTCAGAAGTACCATTAGCAACAAGCATAAATGATTGATTAAAGATTTTAGGTCTGAGAATACTATAGGCAATACTATCCATAATATTTTCATCTTTCTCCTATGATTTTTTTATACTAACTATATGTATTTTCAAAAAAATTTAAGATAGGCTTGCTTGAAAACATAATATACCATCACTAAATCCTTTGATATTATTTTCTTCATGTTTTAAATAAACTTGGTTATCCCCATAAATAGGATGAATGTATTTTACTTCTATCTCATTAGTTTTAGTTGCATCAAAAAGCTCTTTCAAAATAAACAATCCTTGTACAACAGGATTTTCTGTAAGATGTATAAAATTTGTATCACCTGTTTCATGACTAAAAGCTGATATTTCTTCTTTTGAAAAACTTCTCCACAAAGTGCCCTGTTCTTCAATAGTTTCTGTTTTAATAGATTACTTAACTGTTACATTCATCATCAAATATACTGTTAAAGTTTCCGCAATTTCATTTTCAATATATCCATTACAATTTATTATGCAAAGCCTTCTATTACTTTTTACAATTTCATTTTTATAAGTTTCCACACTTGTTTTTTCCTTAAACCGCTTATACTTTACTTTAGCAATAAATGCCCCATCATAAAAAAAATCTTCTGTTGTAACAAATTCCCTAAATAAATCTATCATTTTTTATTATCCTCCAAAAGTATTATTCATTGAGTTCTGACGTCCAATTATTAATTTTATCATTTATATTAAACACTAATTTACTCAATGATAGATTAAAATAAAATCATCTTTTCAGTCTCACTATATAAGAACCTCATTATAAATTCATATTACCACAATAGACATATATTGCAATATATATTATTTATGATGGAGCTTCTGTTACAGCTAATTTACAAATTGAATAACCTAGTGCTAGTAATTATTGATATGATATTATCGGTTTTATATGAGTATGAAAATGTACAGATAAATGTATAATTTATATATATAAAGACACCACCTATACGTTAGATGATGTCTTTATATATATATTTGTTATTCTATGAGATTAACTCTTTATCCAATCATGCTGGATATTTTTGTGTCCTCATCTATCTCCTCTTTATTTTTCGGCTTTTTAATAATAATACTTAGTACAATTCCTACAATAGCTATGCATGCACAAAGTAAAAATGTATCATCATAAGAACTTATAGCTGCAGTTAATGGATTTTTAGTGTTAGCCATATGATAAGTTATTCTTGAAGTTAAAAATCCTGTCATTCCTGCAATTGCAAAAGAAAAAATAACTTGCTGAAAAGCTCCAGTTAGTGGAGTTACTCTACTTATCAATTTTTTGGGTGCTGCTTGAAGCATATGAGAGTTAATTGGCATCATAACAAGCCCTGATCCTAGTCCCATTGCTACAAGACATAATACAATGTAGGTAACGCTAGTAGTGGCAGATACCTTTGATAGCATAAATAAAACAACAGCTGATATTGATACTCCTGTAATTGCCAAAGGTTTCGCTCCTATTTTGTCAAATAGTTTCCCAGATATAGGCATCATAATACCTGCTGAAAGAGCCTGCGGTAAAAGAATAAATCCAGTGTGAAGTGTGGTAAATCCCTTAACACTTTGTAAATATAATGGAGCAAGTATCATTACTGAAAATAGTGTGATTTGGAAAATGGATAAAACTGCAATTCCACTTAAAAATTCTAAAGATCCAAACACCTTAAGTTCAATTAATGGTTCCTTTTGAGACAACTCTACATAGATAAATATAATTAAGGCAATGCCGCCCACAACTAATCCAACAATTGTATTTATTGAAGTCCAGCTTTTACTTCCTTCATTAACACCATAAACTAACATTGCAAATGCAATAGGTGCCAAAATCATTCCAAAAATATCAAGAGATGGTACCTCTTTACGTTCGAATTCAGGTAAAAAAAGATACGTTACAATAATTGCGATAATTCCTATTGGTATATTAATACGGAATATCCAATGCCATGAGGAATATTCTAAAATATAACCTGAAACCACAGGTCCGAGTGTTGGAGCAAGTAGTATTGGCATACCAAGTAAACCCATAAATGAACCTAATTTATCTTTAGGTGCTATTCTAAAAATTGTAGCTATGCCTATAGGCATAACCATACCACCACCAATACCTTGAATAACTCTAAATAAAATTAATTGAGAAGGTGAAGTGGCCATGGAACATAACGCTGATCCTAATGTAAATAACGAAATAACGATAATAAAAATTCGTTTTGTACCAAAACGGTCGGTCATCCAGCCTGCTAGTGGAATAACCGCAGCAAGCGCTAGCGCATATCCAGTTATTGTCCATTGTATAGTTGAAAGATTACTTCCAAAATATTTAACTATTCCAGGAATGGCAACGTTCAAAACAGAACTATCTAGACTTACCATAAACATTCCTACAATAATGGCTATTATTGGACCTACCACAGATTTTTCTGGTGCTTTTTCCTTTGTTTTTGTGTTCATAAATTTAACGCCTCCATATTTCAAGTGATTTTAACTAAATCTAAAATAGATATTACTTCATCTATTTTAAACTATTTTTCTTCTTTTTAAAACAATGACAATTTAAACAACATGAGTTGTTTAAGCTACTAATGTATGTTACAATAATCATAATAATATGTAATAAATATTATTGCAACCAACAAATAAGTCTTATTGTTGTTTAATCAACATATTATCAATAGTGTTGCCAATATAATTATAAAAAATAGATTATCAATAATTTAATTAAGGAGAAATACATATGTCAGTGCCAATGAATAAAACTGACCCGAGGGTTATACGGACTCGTCGATTAATACAAGATGCTTTCGTTTTCTTATCAAAAGAGAAAGATTTTGATACTATAACGGTTAGGGATATTACTGAGAGAGCTACAATAAATAGAGCTACCTTCTACGCCCACTACAGCGATAAATATGTACTAATAGAATCTATTATTTCTGATAGCTTCATGACTTTCGTATCCAAAAGAGTTTCCCCACAACCTATGGCCACGGAAGAAACCATGAGAAGCTTAATTCTTTCAGTGCTGGATTATTGTGATAGTTTATGTAATTCATGTAAATCTGGTTATAAATCTTTTGGCCCAATAGCTCAAATAAAAGTGAAGGAACTATTACAAAATATTATAATAACTTTACTTACAAATAAGGTTAGTTCCACTGATAATGAAAAGCTAAGCATATATTTATTAGCTACAATGATATCTTGTTCTATTTGTGGTGCTATATATAGCCTGAGGAAGAAATACCCATTAACTGTACCTTGCAATTTTACAGAAGAAATTCTTCATTTTATTATGGCTGGAGGTTATGGTGAAAGATGTCAGGATATAAAAAACTAGCAAATTTCATAAATCCATTTGATAAAATATGTGCCTTAAACTGATTTTTAAAATCAGTTTAAGGCACATATTAACCTATATACTTTAATTTTAATACATTATAAATTCACAGTTTTAATGCCGAAGTCGCTATAACGATTACCCTTAGCGACATTTTTGGGACTAATGACATCAATGCGTGCTAAATCTTCTCTAGTTAATTCTATTTCAAGAGCACCAATATTTTCTTCCAAATAATTTTGATGTTTTGTTCCTGGAATTGGTAATGCTCCATTTGATATTGTCCAAGCTATTGCAAGTTGTGATGTAGTGCAGTTTTTCTCCTTTGCAATTTCACGAATTTTCTCAACTAGTTCTATATTTTTTTTGAAGTTATCTCCTTGGAATCGTGGCATAAGTCGTCTAAAATCATCTTCAGCCAAACAATCAAAACTCTTTAGTTCACCAGATATAAAACCTCTACTTAGTGGACTGTAAGCCACGTGAGTAATTCCTAGTTCCCTCACCGTAGGCAATATTTCATCCTCCATTTCTCTACTCCAAAGAGAGTATTCAGTCTCTAAAGCAGTAATTGGATGAACTGCACTAGCACGCCGTATAGTTCCCGCTGATGCTTCTGATAATCCAAGATATCGTACCTTTCCTGCTTTAACAAGATCAGACATTGCTCCTACAGTTTCCTCAATAGGAATCTTTGGATCAACACGATGTTGATAATAAAGATCTATATAATCTACTCCTAATCTAAGAAGACTATTATCAATGGCTTTCTTCACATAATCAGGACGTCCGTTTACACCTTGAAAATTTGGTCCTAATGAAAACTTTGTGGCGATAATAGCACTATGTCTACGTCCTTTAAGTGCTTGTCCAAGAAGCCTCTCATTATGCCCATTACCATAAACATCTGCGGTATCAAAAAATGTAACACCTAGATCCATTGCATGGTGAATAGTGGCAATGGATTCATTATCATTTGTTTCACCATAAATCCCAGGTGACATACCCATTAATCCAAGACCAATAGATGAAACCACTAAATCACTGTTCCCTAGTGTCCTTGTTTTCATTTCAAAATTTAATTCTTTTTTCATTATTTACCGCCCCCTATTTATCAAAATCAATTTGCTGCTCACCCCATATATATAATTCATTCAAAGCAGGGATTAATCCTTTTCCTCTTTCTGTTAATGAATATTCAACCCTAGGTGGAATTTCGTTATATTGTCTGCGAGTTATAAGTTTATTACCCTCCAGTTCTTTTAAAGATTTTGTAAGCATCATACTAGTGATACCATTTATACTACGTTTTAATTCATTATATCTAATGACCTGATTGTCAAAGAGATACCACATAATGGGTAATTTCCACTTTTGTCCAACAATATCAAGAGCGTATATTATAGGACATTTTGTTTCATATATATTTTCATTAGTTACTTCTTCATTATCCATAATATTATTCGTACAACTCCTTATAATCCTAATTAGTATGTTTTTCATACTTAAACAGAAATAACTGCATACTTGTGCATTTATGTCTTTGTGATATATTGATTATAACAGAAAAATTTATCATATTCCAATATAAAAGCAAAGGAGTGTTTTATCATGAAGATTTATGCTATTAATGGAAGTCCAAGGAAAAATAAAAATACAGCCACGTTACTTAAAAAGGCGCTTGAGGGCGTAAAATATTCAATAAAAGATGAAGAAGTCCAAACTGACATTATAAATTTATACGACTATAATTTTACTGGTTGTAAAAGCTGTTTTGCATGTAAAAAAATTGATGGCAAAAGTTATGGCAAGTGTGCATTAAGGGATGATATTTCTGAAATTATAGAAAATGTGTCCCAAGCCGATGGTATTATTTTTGGTTCTCCTATCTTTTTTCAAAATATAACCGGTGAATTAAAATCATTTTTAGAAAGATTGTTATTCCCTTACCTTACCTATGACGATAAACATACTTCTCTCGCCCCGAAAAAAATGCCAACTGCTATTATTTACACAATGAATGTAACAGAAGAACAAATGAAAAAAAGTGGTTATGTAAATACCTTTAATCAAATTGAATCCTATATTCAAGCCATATTTTCAAAACCAGAATCAATGTATTCGAATAATACATACCAATTTGATGATTATTCAAAATATAAGTCAGATCTTTTTTCAGAGGAAGATAAAGCTAAACAGAGAGACATTCAATTTCCACTAGATTGTGAAAAGGCCTTTAATATTGGCGAAAATATGGCTAAAAACAAAAGAAACCAGAATTAACTGGTTTCTTTTGTTTTTAGCTCATTTATATTTACATTGGGATTTCTATATCTCTTTCTTTTAACAGTTTTTATTCCCCATTGAATAGCCTCATTAGGACAATATTGGATGCAGGCCGTACATTGCTCACAATTATGTTTCCATTTTGGTTTATTTTCAATAATCTCTATATTATTTGCTGGACAAATACTTTTACATACTCCACAACCATTACAATTTTCATTGACCCAAAATTTCTTATCTCTTATATGGAAATTTTCCATTATTTTGTTTGTAGATTTAATAAAAATCCTATCAATTGGTATATCTATAAGTAATTTGCTTAATTCATATTTGCAATTTTTCCTTAGTTTAATTATGTATGATATTTCCCTCACTTTCTCTTTTTCTCTTTTAAAATCCTTATTTTGTCTTTTCAAAGACATAGCACCAAAATAATATATATTGTTCCCTGGCATACGAATTAGAAAACCAGAGTTAAGTGTTTTACCATTACTTTGTAATGTATTGCTAAGCTTATTTAATACTTCCGCGGGACTTCCAGCAAAGGTTGCTATGGCAAAAACATATGTATCTTTATCAATTTCTATTTTCTTCAATACACTCTCCACCACTAATGGTAACCATGCATAATATACTGGAAAAACTATTCCTAGAATTTTAGATTTTACTTCTACCTTGTTTTCATCTATAAGTGATGCTAATTTGCATAACTGAACTCCACCTAGCTCACCACTTATGTCCTTTGCAACTTGCAAGCTATTCCCCGTTCCTGAAAAATATAATATAGTATCCTTTTCTATTACCATTAACCCCTCTCCTTTTTGGCTAAATTCTATTTATCCGATGACTACCATCCTTTATTTCCCTTATTCTATTAAAGATGACACGTCCCATTATAAATATTTCTAAGTTGTTAATGGTATTATAAACCATGTACTATGCTACACGGTCAAGGAATAGTTTTTTAAATAAGTTTCCATATCATCACAACACTCTATATTCTGCATTTATCTTTAATTCCTTAACTATCTCTCCAATATTATAAATCTCCTTCATATACATCCTCCCAGCAAAAGAAAAGTACTCCTACCCACATTTTAGCATAAGAGTTTATATCGTTATAGCAGTGGATGATACCGTTAATAAAGTCCGCCACATTATTAGCTTATAATTCTTCCAAAAGCTTACCTTTGAAAATTGTCACTGCATTTCCTCGCAATAATACCCTATCTCCTAAAAGTTCCAGATTAACTTCCCCACCCCTCTTTGAACATTGGTAGGCACTAAATTTTGCCTTGCCTAATCTTTCACTCCAAAATGTTGCTAAAACGCAATGTGCTGAGCCTGTTACTGGATCTTCTGAAACCCCAACTTCTGGTGCGAAAAATCTTGATACAAAGTCATATTTGCCAGCACCCTTAGCTGTAACTATAACTCCCTTCATCTTACATTCTAATAGTTTAGAAACATTAATCTGCATACCTCTGACTTCTTCTTCAGTTGCCACTTCAATTAGATAGTTTTCTCCTGATTTACCAAGAAAAATAGGCTTTATTCCTCCTAAAGCCTCAATTAGTGAATTTGGTAATGCACTTACCTCTGAACACTCTAGTGAAGGAAAATTCATCTCGAGCAGATTATCTTTTAGATTAACAATAAGTTTTCCACTACGCGTATTAAATATGATAGGTTTATCTTTGTCCCAAAATCCTTCTGTCCATAATATATGAGCAGTAGCTAATGTGGCATGCCCACATAAATCTATCTCAAATGTAGTAGTGAACCACCTAAGCATAAATTCATCTTTATTTCTAACCACAAAAGCAGTCTCAGATAAGTTCATTTCTCTAGCCATATTAAGCATACTTTTATCATTAGCAAATTCCTCTAAAATACATACTCCTGCTGGATTACCCTTGAAGCGTTCTGAAGTAAAAGAATCAACTTGGTAAATATCAATCATAACTAGCCCCCAATTATTTTTACTTTTGCTCATTTTGCAAATATACTTTTTTTGTTCACTTGAAGCTCACTTGACACAATTTGAATAACTAGTTCCTCAATTGCTGATAGGCTTGCCATTGCGCAAATTATATACATTAGCTCAATTGCAAAGATATAGTGAAGCAATATAGGAACCATAAACAGAACAATTCCTGTGATTTTATTTCCATAAGTGTGAATACTAGCAAAGGTTTTATATTTTTTAATTGCTATTGCCATTGCTGCAAATCTTATAATAGCTATTGTAATTATCCAAATGACGATTTTTCTATCAGGATTTATAATTGGATAAAGCACAATTAATAACACGCCTACCATTGCCATATCAGCCGCTGAATCAATCTTTGCACCAAGTACACTTGCTGTCCCTGTGCTTCTAGCAATAAATCCATCCATAATATCACTGAATCCACAAATAAGATATATAACGTAAAAAATTATGCTTAATGGCTTGACAAAAATTAAAATTAGAGAAAGAATTATTCTACTAAATGATATAAAATTTGGTATTAATTTCATCACGATACAACCTCCTTAAAATACTGTTTTATATTCTCAGTGTTTCTTCCTAATTTCACTTCTTTATCACCAATATAAATTGCTAATTCTCCCTCTAAAGAAATATTTACATCATATTTTAAATTTCTTTTCTTATACTCTAAGGACAAAAATAAATTTATGAAATCCTCTGTTTCTTTAATTGATTTGATTTTATTATTACTGTTTTTTACTAAAATAGATTTTTTTAAAGAACTTTTTACTTCCTTCATTATCTTGTAAAGGTTAATTTGTTTCCACCTTACTCTCCTTAAATTTAAATCTTGAAAAATCAAATCTTTGCTTTTTCTTATAATAGGAACACCATAAAGCTGATTTTCAAGTTTTTTCACTGCTTGGTTATTGCCATCGAATTTACTCATAATAAATAGTGAGCCGTAATCATATTCAGTTCGTATAAGTCTTCCATAAATTTGCTTCAAATCTATGGATACAATTGGGAAATTAACCTTTGAATAGGCATTCCAATAGCTGGCACCTTTTTCAATATTTTTTTCTATTAATGACTTATAAAAAGGTTCATTGCTGTTTATATTCGGTAATTTGTCTAAAACTACTGTTGCCATAGCATCACCTGGAATATCTATTCCTTCAAAAAATCCCTTTGAACCTAGAAGAATGTATCTTACTTCCCTGGATTTAAGTTTTTCAATATCTTTTTTACCTTCCACAACGGTGATTCCTAGAGTATTAAGTTCTTCTGTAGCTTCGTTTTTAAATGCATTAAGTCTTTTTCTACTTGTAAAAAGTACAATAATATTACCTTCAACATTAGTTGATAGCTCCACAACAAATTTTTTCATTTGCTGTGAAAAAGTTTGAGCATCATTTGGATCTATATTTTCTATAGCATAAATGACACTTTTATCTCTATATTGAAAGATCGGTTTTATAGGCATTACTTCTACTATTTCTTTGTTTTGAGACTTTGCAATATTAATGCCTAAGGTGTTTTTTAAATTATTGTAGCTGTTATCAGTACTTAAAGTGGCAGATAAAAATAGACAGCTTTTAGCACCCTTTAGAACTTTTTCATAAAATACCCCTGATACATCTAATGGAATACTAGCTATCTTCCACCAGTTAAAATTTTTATCCACTTCAAAGTAAAAGCAATAATCCTCTATGCTTTGGTTCGCTATATCTTCTGAAAACCTAATATAATCATTTATAACTTCCACTTTTTCTATTAATATCTTAAGGCTCTTATCTTTTTCAAGGTTAGCTATATTTTTGAGAACCGTAATCGCTTTGTCTAAATTTATGTTAAGTCTAGCCATGTCTTCTTTAAGACATCCTAAATATTTTATTATCTTTGCTATGTTAGAATTACTTTTATTTAAATGTTCTTTAATATTGTATTCCCTGCTTATTTTGCTATCTTTCACATAGTTTTCAAAAGCGCCTCTAATATTTTTAATTTCATCGCTACACTTTTCTATATCCGATTCTACATCGCTTAAAGGCAAAATATCCTTTTTGGTTCTTGTTGACAAATAATACAGGTAACCACTCTTTTGTGAGCTATTATATATATCCTTTAAAAATTTTTCAAATTCGTAGGAAATCAAATTTTCTTCATAGGCTTCATATACTTCTTTAGATAAATTATGAGCTTCATCCACCACAATATTATCAAGTGGAGCAATGCTTTGATAAGACCACCTTAACAATAGTGAGTGATTTACTACAATAAGTTGTGACTCTTTTAAATCTTCAACCCTTAAAGCATAATAACATCTATCTTTATATTTGCATTTTTCTGAATCGCAAAGTTCAGTATCACATATGCATTTTTCTAGTAATTCCTTTAAATTGAACTTTTCTTTTATATCATCACTTATATCTTCTATATCTCCAATTCCCTTTTCTGTTATAAGTCTTTTTAAATACACATAACCAATAAGGGTTTTCATGTCCTTTGGAAACTCTATATCCTGAAATCCATCAATACATAGATAATTATTTTTCCCTTTTATTATTGTATATTTTATATCTCTTTTTAAATCTAATGCTTCTAAAAGATTTGGAATGTCCTTATTTACAAGTTGATTTTGTAGTCCCTTAGTATTAGTAGATATAATGATTTTTTCTTGCTTAAGATGTGTATGTATAATTGCTGGAAGTAGATAAGCCATACTTTTGCCTAGGCCTGTTGGCGCTTCCATTATTGTTATTTTTTCATTTTGTAGACCTTCTCGTACAAATTTTGATGCATCCCTTTGCTCCGGTCTTAAAGTATAGCTTCTGCCACCCCTTTTCCAAATTTTTTTATTTTCAAAAAGTTTTTCATAATCCTTAAGAGCGAAAACCGGATATGGTTTTCTCTCCTTATTTCCCAGTTTAATAGCTTCATTATTATCTAAAAAATATTTCACATCATCCATGTTCACATTTGAAATATACGTGTACCAATCCCACCCCTCAAGGTCTATGAGACTCATAGATAAAGTGTACCCATTTTCACTATAAAACCGACTTAAACAAAAATTGAGTACCTCTATTATCTCTTCAACATAACTAAGTTCTCTATGTTTTCCATTTTTAGAATCAGGGATAAATTTTTTTATTAAATATTTAAGATTAAACTCTGGAAGTTCAGGAAAAAGTATAGCAACAAGCTCTAATGAATCTAAAAACTTATTATTTACATTAAGAAAACTTTTTTGGTTCTCTAAATCATGACATACCAAAGGAAGGTCTTCAAAGAAAACCTTTAGTTTTTTCATAACCTCTTTAAACTCCGAGGCGCTACTGAGTTTTTCTTGAGTAATTCCTTTGCAAAGCCCCAAAATGTTTAGTGGGACTGATCTATTGGGATTAACTAAAGCATCAAATTTAGTGACTTTTTTTTCTTTTATCTTAATGGCACTTATTTTTATTATTTTATCATTTTTAGGATCATTGCCTGTAGTTTTTATATCTAAAAATACTAAATTGTTTAATATGCTATAAGGTTTCATAACTGCTCCTTGTCATTTACTGAGATTCTTAGCAATTATATTGTATCACAATTTTACAATCAAATTTTTTACAAGTTCTTCACACTCATTAATACTTATTATTTTAGGAACTGGATAACCTGGGTTTCCTTCTTTAGTAGCTCTTTGTGCAATTAAATGTATATCCTCTTCCCTTAGTTCTTTAATGCCTAAAGGAATATTCATATTTTTGTTCATATCCTTTATCTTTGCTATGAATTTTAGAGCTAAATCCTTTTGTGATTCATTTTTATTTCCTAAATTTATGTAAATAGCAATTTCAGATAACTTTTTATATACTGATTCTCCATAGTACTCCAATACCTTAGGAAGTATTATAGCATTAGCCTGGCCATGAGCCACCCCATACAAACCACCAATACTATGTGCTATTGCATGTACATATCCAACATAAGCCCTAGTAAAAGCCTCTCCTGCATAATTTGACGCTAGTAACATTGAGTTACGCCCTTCTATATTGGTTCCGTCTTTATATACAATTTCTAAATTATCTATAATCATTTTTGTAGCTTTTAATGCTTTATGATTTGTATAATTTGTTCCATTTTTCCCTACGTAAGCTTCAATAGCATGGGTTAATGCATCCATTCCAGTTGATGCTGTCAGTTGTTTTGGAACCCCAACAGTTAATTCTGGGTCTAATATCGCAAAATCTGGTATAAGTTTAAGATCTGCAATTGCATATTTCTCATGTGTAGTGGAATCCGTTACTACAGCTGCTACAGTAGCTTCCGATCCACTCCCAGCAGTAGTTGGCACTGCGAAAAAAGGTGGGATAGACTTTTTTACTTTTAAAAACCCCCTTAAATCTTTAATTTGTAAATTACTATTAGTAGCTCTTGCTGCTACTACCTTTGCACAATCTATTGGAGAACCTCCTCCAATTGCGGCTATAGCATTACAATTTGTATTTTGATAAACTTTTAGGCACTCCTCAATATTTTCTATAGTAGGATTAGGTTTTACACTATCATAAATCTCATAGCCTATATTATTTTCTTTTAGCTTTCCTAAAACATTGTCTAATAATCCTGATTTCATTATGGTTTTGCTTACTATAATTAGAGCTTTATCAATATGCTCCTTCTTCATTATATCTGGTAATTTATTTACACTACCTGCCCCAGTGATTAATTTTGGTTCTTTAAAGTGTACTAGTTTAGCTCCAGTTCTAACTACTGACTGAACTGTTCTGTAATATATTTTTTTTAATGTCCAAATCATATTTTACCCCTCCATATTACCCCATAACTCATTTCATCACTGGAATAATTACTGTATTTTGAAACTGGAGAAATACCCTGTTGAAATACATGTTCACTATCAAAAACAATAGGTAAATTTCCACTTATAACATCATTCCAATTATCACCGATATTTCTTATTCCTTCTTTAGAATTATTCGTTGTTATTGTAATTTTATTTAATTTATATGCCATAATTTTGCTCCCACCATTATCTAAATACTTCTCACTTCAAATTAGTGTTTATAAATTTACTGTTGTTACACAAGAATTGAAAAATGCGAAACAACTGAGTCTAAAATTATGTTAATTCAAATCTACAAATTGGAATTTATCAACATATTTATATACTTAAATGATATCTGAATGCATCTTCAGTAGGATTATCATAATACCCTTTAAAAGTTTCTACATTTCTGAAATCAAAATCACTAAATACTTTTTGCATTGGATAGTTTGTAACTCTTGTCTCTCCTCTAAACTCTTTCATTCCTTCTTTTTTCATCTCATTTAGCATTGTTTCAAATAATTTATGAGCTAATTTTTGTCCTCTAAAACAACTTTTAATTCCTATATTAGTAATTTTAACGTAATTTTTTTCTTTTCCCCAATTGAATATCATCAAGTATGCAATTAATTCATTATTTTGTTTCACTAAATAAATAATATTATGTTCTAAATCCCCCAAAATTTCTTGCCATAATTCATTTCCCCAGTAATCTACTTCAAAACATTCTTTATCTAACTCTAATAATTCATTTTTATCTTTTAAATTAAACTTTACTATCTCCATAAATTGTTCCCCCTTCAAATTACTATTTGTCTGCATCTTTTGTAAATAATCTTTACTTCGTCTTTACTTACTCTTCCGAAGTAACTTTAAATACTACTGCATCTTAGCTACATTTATATCGCATAATAAAATCATAGCATAAATGTATAATAATAGGAAGAAAGGATATGTTTATTTTCTACATACACAATTTAATTGTAAATAAAAACTCCAAGATATCATTCTCAGAGTTTTTTACTTAATACTTTCAAAATAGTCTTTTTCAAATTGATCCAAATAATACTTTTTATCACCATAATTTCTTATTACATATTCTATAAAGTCACAAACTTTAATATAGTCCGACTCATATAAATTTCTGCCTTCCTTTATAGTTTAAATTGAAGAGTTATAGGTGCTTTATTTATATTTATAGTATCAATATTATCTATTTTAATTGTATCAGTGATACCACATGCAATTTTTATTTCTTCAAAATCGTTTATATCCTTGTCATACAGTATGGAAAAGTCTATTAGAACGAATATCTTTCCAGCCATATCCAGCCAATTTAACTTCTTGATTTCCATATGTATGTTGTCTCTCCCCTACTTTAATCCCACCTATTTTTTCATAAAACCTGCAATATGGATTATCCTTTAGTGCCCAAATCATTAATGAATTGCACCCTAAATCTACTAGTTCTTTAACTGCTGTTTTTATGATTTTACTCCCACATCCACAATTTTGATACGCTTTTAGGATATATATAGCATGTAAATCCCCATCGTATTCATACTTTTTTTCATTATTAATCCCATAAAAAGCGAATCCAACTATATCTCTTAATTCATTTTCAATAACAAGTGTTCTTTCGGCTTTTCTATTCTCCTGAATAATATCTTTCCACTTTTTAGTCTTTTCGCCCAATGATATGGAATTCAAATATTCCTCACAAATCAATCCCTTATATGTCTCTTGCCATGCCTTAATATGGACTTTCGCAATGCCAATAGCATCTTCAATTACTGCCTTTCTAATATTCATAACTTCAACTCCACATAACTATAATAATTGATTATAGTTTCAATATAATCCTCTAACATTCATTACACCATCTGAATTGCAATATATAAATAACAATGTACTTTCCCATCTTTCGTATATTCACCTGGGACAGTGCTCTCAAAATCTGCTGTGAATGTTCTATGTATATGTCCCGTTTTTTGCTCAGACCATACCTTTTCCCACGCCTTTCTAGTACAAGCACTTATTTCTCCATTTTCATCTTTTTCATCATATTTTTTATAAAAACCTTTGCTTACTTCTGCATCCATCATTTTAAAAAAATCCGCTGTCACAGCCATTATAGTTAAGTCATAGTCTCCATTTTCATCACTAGAATAATTACTGTATTTTGAAACTGGAGAAATACCCTGCTGAAATACATGTTCACTATCAAAACGAATAGGTAGTTTTCCACTTATAATATCATTCCAAATATCACCAATATTTTTCATTCCTTCTTTGGAATTGTTCGTTGTTATTGTAATTTCATTTAATTTATATGCCATAACGTTACTCCTCCTAAATTTCTATCTGTTCATTATAGTAATATATTAAATACGACCCCTGCATATCGCCTTATTCTATACCCTTATTTACAATTAAATATAAATATAGTAACATATTAGTATAAAAGGATAGTAGCAACATACTTATCATCAATATACAAGTTTATAATTGAATTAAGGATACTATACCTTGCAAAAAAAGTAAATACAATCATTAAATATCTAAGTTCTTATGTGTTTAGTTGAAAATAATTCATAAATTTTATAGGAGATTAAAATGAAAAAGTACTTTAGAAAAATACAAAAAGAATTAATAATGTTCATAATATTAACTTTTCTTTCATATGTCGTAAATTCGTTAAACCCATACTTTTTAAAAATTCTTTTTGAAGGACAATATAAGGAAGCAATAATTGGGTATACTGCATGTCTTATTTTATTCATCGTTTTATGTTATTTTTGCAATATAACCCAAACCAAATATAAACTAAAGTTTGACCAGATTTTAAAAGAAGATTATTTTAATAAAGTTGTTAGCTTGAATTATGAAGAATTCTCAAAGAAAAAAGTTGGAGAGTATATATCGTTTCAAGTTAATGATATCACTGAAATAGGCAATGATTATCTAGGACCTTTAATGGCAATTATTACTCAAAGCATTAGACTAATTACATATTTTGTAGTTATAATTATAACCTTAGATATTAAGGTCAGTTTAATATTGCTTGGTGTATCGCTTCTTGGAGTATTACTTCCTAAATCTCTAGGTACTGAAACTGCTAAAAGAAGGAACAATTACTTAAATTATCAAAAGAAATATTATTCCAAGATTGAAGAATTTTTTAATGGATTTAAAGTTATTAACTTTAGAACTAGAAGCAACATTGAAGGAGATCACAGGAAAAATTTAAAGAAAGTTTTAGATGAAAGATATAAGTACGGAAAAGCCAATAGTTTTATGTGGGTACTAAACGGGCTAGGGTCTGAAAGTCTAAATTATATTATATTTCTATATTTAGGGTATTTAACCTTTAAAGGAAGTGTTACAACCGGCTTTGCAGTAGCCACTTTTCAATATGCCCAAAGTTTTATGGAACCAGTGCAAGAAATACTGTATGACATGAGTATGATTAATTCTTCAAAAGGTTTGGTTAAATCGTTTCTAGATTTTATTAGAGCTGATAATGAGGCGCATAAAAGTATTCATATTAAGGACTTTACCGAAGTTAATATTAACAATCTAAATAAAAATTTCTCTGAGTTTAGCTTGAAAAATATAAACTTAAATTTAGAGAAGAATAAAAAATATGCATTAGTCGGGTTAAATGGTTCGGGGAAAAGTACATTGTTTAACATTTTATCTTCACATATTAATGACTACTCTGGAGAATTCAAAATTGATGGCAGGGATATTAGTGAAATTGAGCCAAGCTATTTATTTGGTGTTATGAATCAAGATGAATATATGTTTTCTCAAAACTATGATGACAATGTTACTATTTTTAATAGTTATAAAAATATAAATAATAATGTATTTACTAATGATGCAGAAAAGCTAAAGGGATCTAATAACTGTAGACTATTAAGTGGAGGTGAAAAGAAGTTAATAGGATTAGTGAGATTATTTAATGAAAATACTCCTATTGTATTACTAGATGAACCTTTTTCGGCAATTGATGAAAGCAAAAAACAAGATTTATTTGATAAAACTTTGTCTTTGAATAAAACAGTTGTGATGATAACTCATGATATAGGTGAAAATTTAGACAGATTTGATAGCATTTTATTTATGGAAAATGGAAGTTTAATATATAATTTGCCCTATGAAAAACTAAAGGATAAAAAAGAGTTTAGATCATTGAAAAATGCAGTAAGTATTTAAAGAGGGGGTTTCATGAAAGGATTCAGTATCCAATATATTATGAATGATGACCAAGACCAATTTCCCCCAATTAACTTCAAATACTACTGCATCTTAGCTGAATTTATATTTCATAACTACCCAACTATTATTCAGACTTCTTTTTTCTTCCAATTAGAATAGGCAAAATGCTTCTTGTTGATAATATCATCATCGTACACTGTGCAGTCACCATGATTCCAATCTGCCTTTATTAATTCAACTACATGTCCATAATTTTGCTTCAAATCATCGAAGGTATTTTGATTTTTTTCTCTTTCGTAATTTTCATTCAGCTCTTGTTGCATTTCTTCTGGAATATTTTCATATTGGTCATTATAATCGTCACTGCCATCCACTTGCGTGTCACCATTATAATCTTCATTCACATACTCGTTATCAATTATTTCCTGGGCGAACTTATACCCACTTCCATCTATTGGTTTACCTTCCTTAATCATTCCCTTAAATCCATAGGTACCATCAAGTTCAAAGAACTCAGAGCATTCGATATTTCCAGAATAAGGCATTTTGTTAAAGTATTCCCCCTTAAAATAAATTATTTTTTTGGAAGATTTATTTAAATATTTACCCTTAAGCATTTTACCTTTTTCAAATGTTCCAGAAAACATCAATTTTAGTGAGTTCTTATTAGCATAATACTTGCCTTGTCCCGAATATTTTCCATCAATAATTAGGCCTTGATATTTCATTATATTTGGTGAATAAAAAGTAGTTGTATATCCTTCTGTCTGCTTACCTTCACCGTTAAATTTGCAGTTAAAAATCAATTCACTTTCTTCTCTAAATTTATTGGTATATTCCCCACTAATAATTTTACCATTTTCACATTTTAAAGAATATAAAAGTGTACCATCATCTAAATGCCATTCATCCGTACCATTATGTATGATACCATTGATAAATTCTCCTCTGTATTTTACCATTTCATTGTTTTGATTGACGCATAACTCTCCGTCTTCACTATTATAACTATATTCATTATTATCCAGATTAATTTTTGATGCCAATTGAATTTTTCTTAAAATAGGATAATATTTATTGTTCAAAATTGATTCAGTTGCTCCGTTAAAATCCATCCATAAATGATCTAATAAAACTGAAATAAATATTTTTTTTGAAAGTTGTTTCACTAATGTTTTTAACTCATTACTTTCATCATTTGGATTGCGCTCAAGTTCACTAAGTAAAGAAAAACTATTATATAAATTAAATAATATTTCTATTTCTTTTCCTGTTAATATATCTCTTAAATTTCCTATATTTTTAACCCAATCTGATATAATATTTAATTTATTTGTTTCCACTGCTTTTGTTTTTAGCATTTGTGTTGAATATAACATTTTAAGAATACTTATATTTGAAACCAGGTCGTAGTACACTATTAATGCGCTCTCCCTAATGATTTCTTTATCTTTATTTTCCTCTTTATTACTAATATCCTTCCAAAGTTTATTACTTTCCATGCTTGCTCTCCAAATAGCATAGGACAATAATCCAGTTACTTCAATACCAACAACTGAAATATAATAATACACATAATCACCAAGCTTTATTGGTGTAGCAATATCAATAATTAATCCACTTGTATTGACATTTATAGCCCCCCACTTCACAATTAAACTCAACACCGATATTAATATAACTGGGCAAATCAAAATCCAAACTAAATATTTTCTTATAAAATCTCTAACTCTATAGCCTTTTTCCATTGCAAACTCTCCTTTTGCTCTTTCAGAGATTTTTTTCGTCATATAAAGTATATACTAAATTATATATTTTTGTTAATGTATAATTTTAGGTGTCACTTGATTATTTTATTAAAAAACCATCTGTACCTTAGCACAGATGGTTTTTTACTCTAAAATAACTTGTCACTTCCTCAGTTATTCAATTGAAACACTTTATCAACATCCCTAACTCTATCCTTATCAATAAACCCTTCATCAGCCATTCCTTGCATTATGCCTATAACCTTATCATGTGGAAGTGGCCTTCTATAAGGCCTTTCCTCAGTTAATGCCTGATAAATGTCAATGCACCCCATAAGTCTAGAATTAAAATCCAGTTCACTTGCATTTTTACCATAAGGATACCCAAAACCATTCAATTTTTCATGATGATTGGCAGCCCATTCTGTTATATCCTCAAAACCACTGATTTTTGATAATGCAACTCTCGTGTAATATGTATGTGATTTTATTATATCAAACTCATCTTCAGTAAGTTTATCCGATTTATCCAAAATGCTGTTAGGAACTGCCAATTTCCCTAAATCATGAAGATTTGCCGCAATAACTAGTCTTGTTTTCTCATCAAATCCATAATTATAGTAATCTGACATTATAGCCGCTTTCTCTGCAATTCCCTTGGAATGTTTCCTAGTAAACTTTGACTTTGAGTCAATTATTTGTGAAAACACGTCTGTCATTTTCACTATATCTATAAGGCTTAGTTCCACTGTGTATTGTGGGGTGTATTGGTCTAATGCTGCATTGATAAAATTATCTCCCAGATCCAATCTAAAACTTGTACTCCCCGCTATTTCCAAAAATGCTTCACATATTTCAGTTTTAAAAATCTTTCCACTCTGCTGATTTACAAACTGTTCTATTTTCCTTTTGTTTTCGTCACACATCTTATCAAGAGTAAATCCATTTTCCATAAAATCAGCGAAACAAATTATTTCAGACATAAGTGGTATTTCGTGTCCCATTAATTTATAGAACCCTGAACCATCATGTTTTTCATGATGATATTTTATAATATTTTTCCGTTTTCTTAAAAATGGGTAGTTTTCTACATTACGCTCACCCGTTATACAATGTTCCATTGCGTGTTCTTTATCATTTATTTTATCATGAATAACATCATTATTAGCTTCACATATTCCATTGTCATGCAAAATTGCAAGTGAAACAATATCATACAAGTCTTCATCCTTAAATCCCAGTTTTTTAGCTATTCTAAGTGTAATGTAAGCAACCCTTTTACCATGGTTTGTCCTTCTTCCTGCTATATCTATTTCTACAAAATCTAGTGCAAATGATACTGCTAGTAAAAACTCGTTTAAATTAAATTTCATGGTTTGTCGCTCCCCTCAAATCTTTTATATACATAAACAGTATTTGTTCAAAGTACAGAGTGAAAGTGCGAATCCTCCTGTTAATTTACGCAGTATAACTTTTATCTAAAGATATAATTCTAAATATTTTTATATTGGCATCTGATTATAATTTTTGTACATAACTGCCACTTTTCATAAAAATCAAAACTAGCACCTCAGCAGGTTTTATATTTTAACCCCGCTTAAGTGCTAGTTTAATACATTATTTATTTCTGTTTTTTACTCTATTTGGTTTTGCTTTTGGTCTTGGTTTCATTGATGACTCATCAACTTTTTTGTCAGCTTTAATCTTTTTATTCTTATCCCCAACCCAAAAATCTGCTGTTGTTAAAATTGACAATAAAACTACAGCTGTTCCTATATAATATTCCCAGCTACCTTCCTTGTATCTAGTTGATAAAAAAGCACTAAGTACTAATAGAACCACGGACAGAATGGTAGATCCAATTTTAATTGGCAAATTTACTTTTACCTTACTTAGTATAAATACCTTTAATACATTATACAATACTATAGCTATTACTGAAAAAACAACTACTTTTAATATCATACTCACTGTTGCTTCCATTTTTATCACTCCCACAAAATTATACTACATTTCTTCTACTACGCCTATTCCTAATAATTTTAATCCATTTTTTATTACCTGTGTTGTTGCCTCTGTAAGTTTAAGCCTTGCATTTCTAACAGCTTCATCTTCTTCTGTACTTATTCTATTGCTATTATAAAATTTGTTAAAAGCTTTTGCGATTTCAATAATATGTCTTGTAAGCGTTGATGGTTCTAATTTATCTATGGCGCTAAGAATAGCACTTTGGAAGCTTTCTAAAAGTTTTATAAGATCAAAGTCTTCAGGTGTAGCTAATTTGGAGTAATCGATTTTCCCTTGTGAAGTACCAAGTTTTCTTAGTATGCTACTCCCTCTTGCATAAGTGTATTGAACGTATGGACCTGTTTCTCCGTCAAAGCTAAGCATTTCCTGCCAGTCAAACACAATGTCCTTCTCTCTTGTGTTTTTAAGAAAAGTAAACACTATAGCTCCTATTCCTACTGTTTTTGAAACTGTCTCTTTATTTTTAAGCTCAGGGTTTTTTTCATTAATTACCTGAAGAGTTTTTTCTACAGCCTCATTTAAAAGTTCATCAAGAAATATAACATCTCCCTTTCTTGTTGAGAACTTTCTGTCCGTAAATCTCACCATACCATAACTAACATGCTTACAATCCTCAGCCCAGTCATGGCCCATTAATTCTAACGTCTTAAATAGTTGCTTGAAATGAAGTTTTTGATCACTTCCAACTACATAAATGCTTTTATAAAAGTCATAAGTCTTTTTTCTGTACTCCGCTGCTGCCAGATCTCGAGTTGCATAAATCGTAGCACCGTCCGATTTTTTAATAATACAAGGCGGCATGTTATAATCCTCAAGCATTACTACCTTAGCCCCATTACTTGTAACCAGAATGCCCTTTTTATCTATTTCCTCAACTATAGCATCCATCTTATCATTATAGAAACTTTCGCCTGTATATGCATCAAATTTTACATTAAGCAATTTATATACAACTTCAAATTCCTTTAGACTTAATTCTCTAAACTTTTTCCAAAGCTGAACTTCTTCCTCTTCACCATCTTCTAATTTTTTAAAATATAATCTCCCTTCGTCCTCAAGAGATGGATCTTTTTCTGCTTCAGCATGAAATTTCACATATATTCTTAGAAGTTCTTTTATTGGTTCTTTTTCCAAAGCATCTATGTCACACCATCTTTTATAGGCTGAAATAAGTTTACCAAACTGAGTGCCCCAGTCTCCAAGATGATTTATACCTATACAATTATACCCTTCAAAGCTCAACATTTTGTATAGCGAATTCCCTATAGATGTACCAAACAAATGACCTACGTGAAATGGCTTTGCAATATTAGGTGATGAAAAATCTATAGTTATATTTTTACCATTTCCAACCTTTGAAGCACCATACTCATCTTTTTCCTTTAATATTTTTTCTAGAGTATTTTCACTAAAGGCACCTTTGTCTACAAAAAAATTTAGATATGGTCCTAAATTATCTATTTTTTCAAAACCTTCTTTGCTTATCTTAGATGCAAGTTCTTCAGCTATTAAATTAGGAGCTTTTCTAAGGGCTTTTGCTAAACTAAAGCATGGGAAAGCATAATCTCCCATATCTGATTTTGGTGGTATTTCAATCAATTTTTCAATTGACTCTACATCCACCACCAAATTTTCTCTAATTTTATCAGCAATTATTTTTTTATAATCCATTAAATTTCCTCCTGTAAAACATATAGTTTTTGTAAACAAAAAAACGCCCCTGCAAAATATGCAGAGACGGAAAATTTCCGCGGTACCACTCTGGTTAATTTAAGATTTTAGCTACCTTAAATCCACTCAACACTTTAACGCAGTGCACGTCTTTCATCAGGCTATCTTGCCCTTTGAAGCTTTTCCAAGGCTCTTTTCACATTATAAAATAAAATGTGCTATGGTCTTTAACACATTTTCAATAAAAACTGCTGAACTTTCACCAACCTTCCAGCTCGCTACGAGTTTTATACTGGTTACTTTCCTCTTCGATAAATTTGCATATAACTAACTTAATATAAATTATAATATTTCACTCATGGTTATGTCAAGAATAAATTAAATTATATGCTAGTCTATTTTCTTGATTGTGCCTTAATAAGCTGTTATTGGAATAAACTTTTGTTCTTTCTCTTGTTTTTTAGCCTTTTTTATTTGCTTCATAGCTTTTTTTGCAAAGTAATTTTGGCTATTAATTCTTTCATCCTCCTCCTTAAACGTAACCCTATTATACCTGCCATCACTGCAGAGAATTCTAGCCTTTACATTATCTGAAAGGTACACCTCCAAATAATTTTTTATCTTATGTTTATTATGCTCAGCCTCTATAGGAAATAGTATTTCCACTCTCTTATCTAAATTTCTATTCATGATATCTGCGCTGGACAAATATATATCTTCTTCTCCATCGTTATAAAAATAGAATATCCTACTATGTTCTAAAAACCTTCCAACTATGCTTCTTACGGTAATATTTTCGCTTACTCCTTCAATTCCAGGTCTTAAGCAACATATTCCCCTTACTATACACTGAATCTTAACCCCTGCTTTGGAAGCCTTATATAAAGCTTCTATTGTTTCTTTATCTACAAGAGAATTTATCTTTATAATTATATGAGATTTTTTTCCTTTAGAAGCATTCTCCTCTTCTCTTCTTATAAGTGAAATGAATTTTTTTCTAAGTCCCGTTGGTGCTATATATAACTTATTCATTTCATCTATAGTTGAATAGCCCGAAAGCATATTAAAGAGTGCTGAAGCATCCTCCCCTATATACGGATTTGATGTAAATAGACCAATATCAGTGTAGAAATTAGCTGTTACATCATTATAATTTCCTGTAGCCATATGGACGTACCTTTTTATCCCATCAGCCTCATTTCTCACTACTAATAATATTTTCCCGTGTATTTTAAGGCCTAGTAGTCCATATATCACATGGCATCCTGCTTTTTCAAGTTTTTTAGCCCATATTATATTATTTTCTTCATCAAACCTTGCTTTAAGTTCCACAAGAACGGTTACTTGCTTTCCATTTTCTGCTGCTTCCATTAGTGCCTTTACTATAGGTGAGTTTCCACTAACTCTATAAAGTGTCTGTTTAATTGCTAAAACCTTGGGATCTTTTGCTGCATTTTCTACTAAATCCACAACGCAACCAAAACTTTGATACGGATGATGAACTAAAATATCTTCATTTGAAATGATATCAAACATATTTGAATCCGATATAAACTCTGACACTGATACTGGTTTATGAGCCGCATATTTTAACTTTTCGCAGTTCACCATGGATTTAAGTTTTGATAAAAAAGTCAAATCTATAGGTCCTTTTATTCTATAAAATTCACCAAATGATCCCTCTAGTTCATCTTTTAGAACTTCTATTAACTCTTCACTCATGTCATCCTCTATTTCAATCCTTATGGCTTCACCCCATTTTCTATTTTTCACGGACTGCTCAATTGCTTCAAGTAAATCTTCAGCACCTTCTTCATCTATGCTAAGATCTGCATTTCTAGTAATTCTATAGCAGGCCATATCCTTAATGTTATGCCCTCTAAATACATCATTTATATTTAATTTAATTATATCTTCAAGTAATATATAACATTTTTCTTCGCCTTCAGTCACTGGCATTTCTATAATTCTGTCTAACACTGATGGAACCTGAACAGTAGCAAATATATTTTCTTTTTCATCCATTCCATCAATAAAAAGCGCTATATTTAAGCTTTTATTCATTATCAGTGGAAAGGGCCTGCTACTATCCACTACCATTGGAGTTAATACCGGATATACATTTTTATGAAAATAAATATGTAAAAAATCCACTTGGCTTTGATTTAGATCTTTTGGTTTAATTATTACTATTTTTTCTTCTTTTAAATGGACGTTTAAGTCTTTATATGTATCGTATTTTTCATGGACCATTTCATGTACCTTAGAGGTTATCATTTTAACCTGCTCAGTTGCACTTAATCCAGAAAAATCGACCTTATCAAAATTTGCTTGGACCTGTTCTATAAGGGAAGCAACCCTGATCATAAAAAATTCATCCAAATTTGAGCTTACAATAGATAAAAAATTCAGTCTTTCCAGTAGAGGATTTGTCTTATCACCTGCTTCCTCTAATACTCTTTCATTAAATTCAAGCCAACTTAGTTCCCTATTAATAAAATTTTCGTACTTGTTTTCCATATTTTGCACCACCTGTTTTTAGTTTAACAAATCTAATTTATTATATTCATTACTGGTTTTATACCCATAACCTCTTCAAAAAATTCTGCTTTATTATCAAAACTCCAAATTTCCAAAGTTATATCGTTATATGCCTCTACTGTAAAGTAGACTTTTTTATCATCCATTCTTATATCAAATTCTTTAAATTTATCTTTCTTAGATATATTTAGAGCTTCTGATAATTTTAAAATAGAAGCTAATTTTGAAACCGTCAGCTTATCTGAATAAGTTAGCCTCTTATAATTTTCGTGAGCAGCAGTAGGAATCTCTTCATCATGATATCTTACTATATTGGCCACTATGTTTAAATTTTTATCAGAAAGTCCCAAAATTTCTTCATTGTGAATAAGGCTGTAACAAAAGTATCCATGTTCATTTAAATTTACAAATTTACCTATATCATGTAAGATAGCTGATATTTCTAAAAGTAGCCTCTCCTCATTTCCAAGTCTATGAACTTTCTTCGTACAGTCAAATATTTTTAAAGCTAATCTTTTCACTATTTGTGCATGTTCCTTGTCAATGGAATATTTTTCACCCATATGCCAAACAGTGCTTATAACATCATTTTCAAATACTTTTCTCTTATCTGGACTAAGCCTGTTACTTAGCATATCTATGAGCATTCCATGTCTAAGAGAAACATGAGGTACATAAATTCCTTCTGCCTCAGTCATATTGAAAAATATTTCTATTATAATAGATGACGGTAGCAAAAGTTTAGCTTCAGTATAATTTATGCCAAAGGTTTCCCTTATTTTTTCTGTACTCATGTCTTTTATCTTTTTAGAAAAATCTAAAAGAGAATCTTTTGTTATAAAGCTAACATCATTTTCATAAAGCTTAAGTAGTAATTTAAGTCCTCCACCTAGTCCTATAAAATTTTTAATTTTATAACTTTCCAAGTAGTTCCTAAGTGTATAAATTTTACTCTCTACAAATTCACCTATCACCTGTGGAAAATTTAATGTAGAATTTTCAAGAGGACCTAATACCTCCCTAAGTCTTAATGAACCTATTTTTATATATTCTGTGAATTTCAAATTTCCCTCATTATACAAAGAGATTTCCACTCCACCAGAACCAATATTTACAATCATCGCACCATCATTATATATTTTTTCAGAATTTTCCAATCTATCTCTAAGTGCTTTAAACACCAAATATCTTTCCTGCGCGGTGTTTATAACTTGAATTTCTATACCAGTTCTAACCCTTATCTGTTCAAGCACATACTCTCTATTGTCCGCTTCCCTAATACCACTAGTGGAAACTGACCAATAAAATTTCACCCCGTAATCTTTCATAAGTCTTACAAATCCATTCAAAATACTACATGCTTCATAAATTGCATCAGGCCCAATCCTTTTTTTTGAAAAGGTGTCTTTTCCAATTGACGTATTTTTTTGTAATTCATCTAATACGTTAATTTCTCCGTCACTTCCTATTTCAGCTATTATCATTCTGAAAAAATTAGCTCCGAGATCTAATGCAGCTACAGTTTCTCTTTGAATATTACCCATATAAGTCTCCCCCAATCTTTTCTATAATCCCCCATCATGCTACTATTTATTGCTATAATTTCATTTTACCATTCTTTCAATTAAAATATAATATTAAAATTTGTATTGAATAAAATTAATATATGAAATACTATATATTATAGCAACATATTGTTGATAACTCCTTAAAAAACACATAATTTTAACATTACCATATAATAATTTTTTAATAGTTGAGGTGTAAGTATGAATAAAAAAGTAGGAATAATTGATATAGGCTCTAACTCCGTACGACTTTTGCTTGCAGAAATTGGTAATGAAAAGTCTTTTAGAGTAATTAATGAGTTGAAAGAATACGTAAGACTTGGCGATGGACTTGATGATGACGATCTATTAAGTGACGAAAAAATGGATTTAGCTATGAAAACACTCTCCACATATAAAAATATTTGTGATTCTTTTCAGGTATCACATATAATTGCCGTGGCTACTGAAGCTGTGAGAAGAGCAAAAAATAAGACTGATTTTTTAGATAGAACTAAAAATATAGGTCTAGATATAAAAATACTTTCGGGTAATGAAGAAGCTTATTATGACTATTTTAGTACCATTAACAGTATAAACGTTGATAATGCTCTTATTATGGATATTGGTGGGGCAAGTACAGAACTTATCCTTGTTAAAAATAGAGACCTTATAAAAAGCGTAAGCTTACCTTTTGGAGCAATTACTCTTACCCAGCATTTTCACATAAATGATAGTCTAGAAGACGAGAAAGAAAAAGATTTGATTAACTTTCTTAAGAAAAAACTAAATTCATTAGAATGGTTAGATGAGGCTAATGGTTTACCTCTTATTGGAATAGGTGGTAGTATAAGAACCATTGCTAAAATACACAAAAAATCTGTGGATTACCCTTTGAATTTAATTCATAATTATGGAATGACCAGTGATGACATAATATCTATTTATAATTCTGTTAGAACCAAAAATAACACACAAAGGAAAAAGATAAAAGGTCTCTCATCTGATAGAGCTGACATTTTTGTTGGAGCTGCTGCTTTAGTTAAAACGTTGATGGAATTATGTGCAATGAAAAAAATTCAAATTAGTAGGAATGGAATTCGTGAGGGTTTACTCTACAGCTATCTCTATAAAAACCAAAAGCCAACTGATGACATTCTGTGTTCATCTATTAACAATATATTAATTAATCAAAATTCAGACAAAAAACATTCAGAGCATATATATTATCTTTTTAATTCCCTTTGCACTAAACTTGAAAATCTTTTAGATAATAAATATAACATAAATAATATAATAAAAGCTTCAGCAATGCTTCATGATATTGGATCTAATATAACCTATTATTTTCATCACAAACATTCTCTTTACATGATACTTAATTCTCAAATTTATGGATTAACTCATCGTGAATTAGTTATGAGTGCTTGTATAGCAGCAAATCACAGAGATGATAACATTGCCGTTAACTACCAGGAATATAAAATGATACTAGATAAGGACGATTTAGAATTAATAAAAAAACTAGGTATACTTTTAAGGCTATCAGAAAGTCTTGATAAAAGTATGACCTATAAAGTCTCTGATATATCTTGTGACATTCACGCAGAGAGCGTAATAATAACCACAATTTCAAAAGATTCCGCCTACATTGAAATAAAGGATGCGCTCTCTGCCGCTGAAAGTTTTAAAACCATTTTCAATAAAAAGCTTTATGTTGTTTGATTAAGATTATGCCCTAACAAGGCTTTTCTTAATTTTTTTATGATTCTCTCCTTCCTCTTTGCACATGCGCTGTAACTTATCCCCTTCACTTTACTGTACTCTTTAAGTGTCCTTTCTTTAAAGTATATAAAATCTATGAGTTCTAATTCCATGGACGAAAGCATATTTAGTTTTTCATTAAGTTCCCCTAAGTCCTCATTTTGCAATAACGTTTCTTCAATATTGCCTTTTGCTTCTAATTCATCCATTAGTTCAATACCTTCACCTATAGGTTTATTAAGGCTTGTCTCTGCATTACATCTGCACTTACTTCTTATAAGACAATAATAATTATGTATCACAGCTGCTGAGATATATGCAACAAAACTATTATTCCTATTTATATCTATTACTTTTAATGCATCAAGTATACTATTATATCCAATTTGTATTAAGTCATCTTCTTGGTATCCACATATATAGGTTGATCTAGAATATTTAATGATAAGCGGTGTAAATCTATTCAAAATTTCTTCTTTTGCTTTTTCATCTCCTAGTTTAGCACTTTTTATAAGCTCACCTAATTCCAATTTTCTCACCCCTAATATTTGTTAAATATCGTAATTATATTATATACGAACATACGTTCAGTGTAAATATATAATGTTATTTAATTTGTATATATGCACTTAACAGTTATATTGGACCTCGGCGTAATAAAAAAACACATACTCATTATACTTGTATGTTTTGAACCATACTTCCTTACAAATAATACAATTGTCTGATATAATGTTATTATATTAGGTAAACTTTAAGGAGGTTTTTTTAATGGCAAGTTCTTATTCATTTGATATAGTATCAGATGTGGATATGCAAGAAGTAGATAACGCTATAAATCAGTCTAAAAAGGAGATTTCTCAAAGGTACGACTTTAAAAACAGTACAATAGAAATCGAGCTAGTTAAAGATGAAATTAAAATTACTGCTGATGATGACTTTAAAATGAATGCGGTAGTAGAAGTTCTTAAAGGAAAATTTGTGAAAAGAGGAATTTCTCCTAAATGTCTTGAGTTTGAAGAAAAAAAAGGTGAAACTTTAGGATCTGCAAAACAAACTGTTAAGATCGTAAAGGGAATATCAAAAGAAAAATCAAAACTTATAAATGCGGACATAAAAGGTAGCGAATTAAAAGTTAAAACACAAATACTAGATGACGTACTAAGGGTTACAGCTAAAGACAAAGATGAACTTCAAAAGGTTATTTCACTAGTAAAAGGAAATGACTACGATATTTCTATACAATTTACAAATTATCGCTAATTAAGTCGCAATTTAGAGACTTACATAGTCATACAAATAAAAGAAAAAGTAGTAAGATTTATTTACACAAATCTTACTACTTTCCCTTTTTATTTCTAGATTTTTAAGCCTAAACCTATAATTTTCATTAACTTTTATTTATTCTCAAAGAATCAGACTATACAAGATACGTGTTTATAATTTTATTTAATTCTTCTTCGTTTTCATCCTTCCAACTATTGAACTCTTTATTAGAATTATGTACAGCACTTGCAAGTTCAAATAAAAATCTAGGCACTTCCTCTTCCTTTATATCTCCATAATTTTTAGCAAGCTTAGTTTTACCTATGCCAAGTACCCCATCAAAATGTAATTCAAATACATTTATAATTTTATCTTGAACTTTTTTCTTTTTACCACAAAACCCAATTATTCCTATTTCGTGCACAGAACAAGAATTTGGACACCCTGATATATGAAGTTGTGGCAGGATATCCTCTGTTAAATTATTATCCTTAAAATAACTTAATATATTTCTTAAAGTACGCTGACTTTCTAAAATTCCCATCTGACAAGTGGGAACCCCAATACAGCAAATGGAACTTTCTAAAGCAGTGTTTCCTCCCATAGATTCTGTTAGCTTAATAATTATTTCAGCTTCATTTCCATTGAGATTTCTAATGTAAAATCCTTCTGTCATAGCTAATCTTATTTCTACATCTGCCATGGCTTCTATTTTATTCATTATTAGTTTTAAATGCTGAATTTTTAATATGCCCCCTATTGGATGAACATAAACACTGTATAACCCATTTTGTTTTTGAGAAAACAGTCTTGTATTTTTTGTAAAAGTTTCAATCCCTTGTTTATCATAAACCTTACTTTCAACGCTGATCATTAAATTTTCTGTTTTTTTAACTTTTTCCAAATAATTCTTATAACATTTTTCAAATTTTTCTTGGCCCATTCTTTCCATAATATATCTTATGCGAGCTCTTCCTTTATTCACATAGTCACCTTCATTAATGAAAAGTTCTGTCATTGCCTGAACATGATATAAAATATCTTCCGGCTTAATTAACTGCTCTGTATTTGCAGATAATTTTGAATTTCTTCCCATTCCTCCACCTAGATATACTTTGAAATATTGCTTACTATTTTCATTAACTGCCAAAAACCCTAGGTCAACAGCGGTTACATGTGAATCATCCTCTTCACTACTGGAAAAAGCAACTTTTAATTTTCTTGGAAGCTTATATGTATACACCTTATTTAAAATATATTGCACTACCTCTTTTGCATAAGGTGATGCATCAAAAGCCTCTTTCTTATCTACTCCAGACAAAGGTGAAAGAGCAACATTTCTAGGAAAATTGCCACCTGCTCCCCTTGAGTATAGACCTTTTTTTATGCCTTCCTCCATAGCATCACAAGCTTCGTCAATACTTATTCCATGTAATTGTATTGCTTGACGGGTAGTTAAATGTACAGTTTCTAATTTATACCTCTGTGCAAAATTATAAACTAATTTAAGATCCTTTATTGATGCTATTCCTGATGGTATTCTAAATCTTATCACAAATTCCTTGCCGCTGCCCTGAGCATATACACCCATACCACCGGAAATTCCTTTAAACTCCATTTTGCTTATTTCACCACTTAAAAATTTATGTCCAATGGCCCTAAATCCTTCAACTTCACTAAGAAGAATATGGTTTAGTGTATTCATATATATCAATCCTTTCCTATTGCAACATTATTACAGCTCTAGTATACTGTTCTTTAACCAATAAGTATAATACATGTTTTTTATAATACTTATTAATATTTCTAATAGGTAGGGTGGTAATTATGATTGAAGAATTAAAAACTTTTATTGCAGTAGTTGATAAAAAGAGCTTCACAAAAGCGGCAAATAGCATTAACATATCTCAGCCTAGTGTAAGTTTACACATTGTGATTTTAGAAAAGTATTTTAATACAAGACTAATAGAAAGATCAAATAAACAGAGAAGTATATTAATTACACAAACTGGAGAAATGTTATATAAAAAAGCTAAACAAATAATATCCCTTCTAGATGAAACAAAAGATGAACTGGATAATTATAATAATGCCACTTCTGGTACTTTAAAGATTGGGGCAAGCATGACAATAGGTGAATATTTATTGCCTTCAATTCTAGGTGAGTTTATAAAAGAGTTTCCAGACATAAAATTGGATGTTTGTATTGAAAATACACACAATATTTATGAGAAATTTAAAAACTATGATATTGATATTGCATTAACGGAGGGAACTGTTCCTGTGCATAACTGTGTAGCTAAAAATTTTTATCGAGATACAATGGTAATTGTGACTCCAACTATTTTTACCTATAATAAAAATATGGGACTTAAATCTTGTTTATCAAATCAAACTTGGATACACAGAGAAGAGGGCTCTGGAACTGGTGAAAATCTGAATATTTTTCTAAATACAGAAGGTATAGCACCAAAAAATTTAATTATACTTGGAAGCAACTACGCTATTAAAGAAGCTGTTAAAAACAACCTAGGTGTTACTTTTATTTCATCATTAGTAGTAACTACTGCAGCTAATAACAAGGAACTTAAAATAATACCTACTAAAACAAAATATAATAGATATTTCTCCTATTTAATTCATGAGAAAAACCTATCAAAACTCGCAACATTATTTGCTCTAAAACTAGAAACACGCAGCAATATTAATAAATAATCGTCAAATTACTTTGTAAAGTTAATTCTTTTTTATTATTCCTACTCCACTACAGCAATTACATTCAAATTGAATTGTCACATGGGTTATTCCAAAATGCTCATGAAGTTCTTTTTGGATTTTTTCATAGATTTCTTTTGTTTCACTTACCATCATATCCTTAACATTAACATGAGCTTCAAAATTAATATTTTTTTCATCTAAACTCCACAAGTGTACATGATGTACATCTTCAACTCCTTGAATACTTGTTATAACACCAGCAACCTTATCTATTTCAATATTTTCAGGTACTCCTTGCATTAAAATATTCACTGCATCTTTCAATATTTCAAAACTTTCTTTTAATACATATAATCCTATAAGCACAGATAAAACTGAGTCTACCCAATATATCTTGAAAAAATAAATTAAAATTCCTCCAATTACTACACCTAGTGAAGCTAATGCGTCACTAAATAGATGTATGTAGGTTGCTTTAACATTCATATCTTCATGAGACCCTCCATGTAGTAAATAAGCTCCTAGTGTGTTTGCCACTATTCCAATTAAAGCAACCCAAATAACAATAAGTCCATTTATTGATGTTGTATTCATAAATTTTGTATATGCTTCTTTGAATAAAAAAACAGATATTATAATTAACACAGAAGAGTTAATTACTGCTGCTAATATTCCAGATCGTTTATATCCAAAAGTCCTATTTTTATCATTTTCTTTTTTGGAGATTTTAATTGCAATATAGCTTATAATAATTCCTATGGCATCACTGAGATTATGTAAGGCATCTGAAATTAAAGATAAACTCCCAGAATATAAACCTCCAATAATTTCTACTGCTGTGATTGCAAAATTCAGTAGTACCGTTATAATAAAATTCCCGCCTTTAATGCTGGAAACATCATGACTATGGACATGCTTCTCATTATGATTATTTTCATTATTTTTAATGTCCATTTTAACACCTCTCCTTATTCTATTTCACGTTTATTGCATTTTATGTGACAGGAATTGTCATTTTGCCTACATACTACTTTATTACCACCACTTATATTTAAAGCTGAAGTTATTTCATTATAGACGCCATCTTCATTATTACTCCCAGCAATAAAGTTAGCATGTTTTTTTACATCTTCTGGAGCATTTTTCATGGCATAACTATAGCACGCTACTTTAAACATAGTCAAATCATTATAATAATCCCCAAAAGCCATTGTATTCCTTTGATCTATTTCAAATTTTTCTTGAAGTATTTTTATAGCTGTTCCTTTACTTATACCTTTATTCATTATGTCTATCCATTTGTCGCCTGATACAACAAATTCTAATGTATCATCTAAATTTTCCTCTAAAAATTTTATTATATTGGGTTTTACTCCCTTGGCCATATAATAAGTAATTTTATATATAGCATTTTTTGTTTCACTAAAAGATTTTAATATTACCACAGGAACATGAACACGAGTAAATTCATCCAACATTTTTTCTGTTGGATTTATTATATATGCCTCATTTTCTCCAGCTAAAAACAATTCTTCTCCTAATTGTGGCATTAAATTTATTACATGTTCTATTTCTTTTTTATGAATACTGTTTGAATACAATGTTTTACCCTTGTTATTATACTTAATAAGGGCACCATTATGAGCGATGAATATCATGTCAGTGCCTACCTTTTCAAAATTTTTTTTCAGTTGAGAATAAAATCTTCCACTGGCAGCTGCAAAGTTTATATTTTTTTTATTAAGATCATGTATTAAATCAAAAAAATTTTCATTAATACTTCCATCATCACTTAATAATGTACCATCCATATCCGTTGCTATTAGTTTTATCATAGGTATTCTCCCCCTTTTTCAAGAAAAGCTAATTAGTAAACTTCAAAAATTTTTTAACTGTATCTAGAAGATTTTCTATAGCTTTTTCTTTGTCTTCTGCACTAGTGGAATTCAGTATACAATCTTTGGAGTATTTTTCTAGCAATAGCATTCCAACTTTAGTAGTAGCTGCCCGAACAGCTGATATCTGAATTAATACCTCTCCGCATTGTTTTTCAGATTCAACCATTTTCTGAATTCCCTTTATTTGGCCTTCAATTTTATTTAGACGTCTAAGAATGTCTTTTTTATTTTCCGAACTATTAATTTCTGAATCCATTGGTACACCTCCCATACCCTATATGGGTACAAATGAATTATACCTATATATTTTATTTCGGTCAATATTTTGTAGCATAAAAATCAACTATAAAGAAAGAATAAACCTATAAGTAATTTCAATTTTATAGTTACTATAAAAAATTTTCAAGAGGTGATTTTAATGATTTTGATTAAAAATATAGATACATATAAACCAAAACATATTGGTAGAAAAGATATTCTCACAAGCTTTGATAAAATCGCATATATTTCAGAAAAAATTAATTTACCGCTGAGTAATTTCCCTAAATCTGAAATTATCGATGGATCAAATCTCATGGCTATTCCAGGAATTATCGATTTGCATGTTCATATTATTGGAGGAGGTGGAGAAGCGGGCTTTACTAGTAGAGCACCAGAACTAATGCTTACACAACTTACTACAAATGGTATTACGACTTGTGTAGGTCTACTAGGAACTGATGGTACAACACGAAATATGGGTAATCTTATTGCCAAAGCACGAAGTTTAGAAATTGAAGGATTAAATACTTATGTTTGGACTGGTTCCTACAAGGTACCCACAAGAACAATTACTGATAGTGCTAGGGGTGATATTATACTTGTGGATAAAATAATAGGCATAGGTGAAATTGCAATTTCAGATCACAGATCAAGTCATCCTTCTAATGACGATTTAATTCATTTAGCTACAGAGGCACGTCTAGGCGGTATGCTATCTGGTAAATGTGGAATACTTCATGTTCATGTTGGTGACGGTAAAAATGGAATAAATCCATTATTTTATATTAGAAAAAATTCAGAAATTCCTTTTAGTAATATCTTACCTACCCACATAAATAGAAATGGTTTACTTTTCAAACAGGCAATTGAGTATGCAGTTGATGGTGGTTTTGTGGATATTACTACAAGTATAAGACCCGAAGGAGATGATGATGTTGTGGACCCTGTAGTTGCATTTCAGGAATTATTAAAACATAATGTTTCCCCATACCAAATTACAATGAGTTCAGATTCTGGTGGTAGTTCTCCTATATTTGATAATAGTGGAAACCTAATAAAATTTGGTATTGGGTCACCAAGTTCAAATATTGAAATTCTGCAAAACATTATTAATGCTGGAATACCTGTTGAGATAGCTCTTATACCATTTACTTCTTCCCCTGCTAAATTGCTTAGGTTAAATGGGAAAGGCGTCCTAAGTGAAGGTTCGAGTTCCGATATAATTCTTTTAGATAAAAATTTGAAAATTCATTCTGTTATATGTAAAGGTAAACTTATGGTTTATAATTACACTCCTATTATATTTGGTAATTTTGAAAATCATAGTATATAATTGAAATTACAAAAAACTTTAAAGTTTAATTTTTTTGTGTGCTTTTTCTAATTTGAAAGAAGCCACATACTCATTTAATATTTTATGAAGCACTTCTCCAATTTTTGAATAAGATTCATCATTTAAATTTGCAAGTGATATTCGAACAGCCCATTCTGGTCCATGGAATCCGCCAACTCCTAATAATACTATAGATGATTCCTCAGCCAAACGGAAAAGAATATCAACAGGTTTGTATTTTTTCTGCAAGTATTCTCCAAATTCTTTACCATAATGATAATTTGCCCACTCCAACATATCAAATTGTGTATAGTAAGCCGCATCATAAGGTTTTTTTGTAAATTTAAGTTCAAGACCCTTAAATAAAAGCTTTTGACGGCGGTGACAAATATCCTGCGTTAACTGTTTATAATTATTTTCCTTATCAAGTAAAGCAAATACTGCAAAAAATGACATTTGAACTTGCTGAGGTGTTGATAACCCAGAAGTATGATTAAGTGCTACTTGGCGACTATCGGCTACAATTCTATCAATAAATCTCATATCTTCTGGGTCAGTGGACAAAGCTTCATACCGCTGTTTAAGCTCTTGTTTTTTATTAAATGATAATTCTCTTATTAATTTATCAAACACATTTTTTTCATGAATAGCAATTGTTCCAAGTCTCCAACCAGTAACACCAAAATATTTTGAAAAAGAATATACACCAATTGAATTAAAAGGCAAGTACGCTACTAGAGAATGAAAATTGTCCACAAAAGTACCGTATACATCATCAGAAATAATCATTAAATTAGGATTATGGTTATTTACAATTTCAACTAACTGGGTTATGCATTCAGGTTTCATTGCCACTGATGGTGGATTACTCGGGTTCACAAAAAATAATGCCTTAATTGCTGGGTCTCTTAGCTTATCCAATTCTGATTTAGGATATTGCCAGGTATGTTCTCCATCTATTCCAATTTCCGTAGCACTTACTGCCACAACCTTAAAATTATAACGAGGGAGAATAGGAATTTCAAGGTAGGGTGTGAAAATAGGTGTCATCAGTGCAACCTTATCCCCAATAGCTAATAATTCATTGGCTATTAGAGAGTCAAATATATAACACATAGCTGCCGTAGCACCTTCCACTGCAAATAAATTAAATTTACCCAAAAGTGGCTTATCGTAACACATTTCCTTAATAAGATAATCGTGGACAACTTTTTCGATATGAGGTAACATACGGTCCGGTGCTGGATAGTTATCTCCAATAATTCCATCTGTTAGTTCGTAAACCCAATCATCTGGCGAAAATCCTTCAACTGTTATACCATACTCATAGATTTTCTTTAGAAGTTCTATTCCTGGGGCATCATAGTACTTATGAACATAGGCAGAAAAACGTTTTGAGATTCCTTCCTTTTCAGGCATTCCAGCTAAATCACCTTCACTCCATACTCTACGGGTTTCCAAAACAGCAAATTGCCCAAAAGTGAAAAAAGCTTCACGTGGTGCTACTGCTGTCCAGTTAGGATTACCTCTTCCTGCATCAAGCAAAGTCCGTGTACTTTTTTGGTTTTTATCTTCTGCAAGGCTAATCAGCTTATTTTTAAATTCAAAAGGACTAATTTTCCCATAAACTTTTTCTATTTCTTGCTTTTTAACATTATATGTATCCATTTTTAGAATTCACTCCTCCTAACTTCAACATTTTTACCTAACTTAAATGTTACTGATTTCATCCCTTTACTTCCTATAATTATACTATAGGTCTTTTAGTGTTCAAATCATATTTATCCCCGGTTTTTAACACATGCATTTTAACATCAAAAATTGACAATATATTATCCTGATATTGTTCTGAAACATTTGTATCACTTATATTACTTCCATCTATAATATAAACTGCTCCAGAACCTAGTACTCTAAAAACATTTTCTTTATTTACAATAATTGAAGTATCCTCATCAATTCCAATTCCTAAAACCTGTGGATTTTCTGCTACCCCAACTAATAATCTTCCTACTCTCCCCCTCTGCGCAAAATGCTGGTCTATTATAACACCATTAATTAATCCTAGACCTGGAGCCATCTTTAGTGTACATTTTCTTGGTGATTCATCATCCATTCCTTTTACTATCATAGTATCGCTCATTACTGATGCTCCAGCTGAAGTTCCTACAAATACACAACCTTCTGTATATTTCCGTTTTATGCTAGTATATAAAGGAGTTCCTCCAAGAATACTTGTTATTCTAAGCTGATCGCCTCCTGTAAAAAATATTAATGAAGCTTTTTCAATTAGTTCCACATTTTCAATTTTTAATGCATCTTCTCTATTTTCTACATCAAGAACACCCACATTCTTAATGCCCATATTATGAAAAATACCACTGTATTCATTACCTACTTCTATTGGCTTTTCTGTTGCCACAGTTGCTATAACAAGCAGTTGACTTTCCTTGTCAATATGCTGGCATACATCATTAAGTATCTTCTTGTCACCCTTCTTATCTTCTGCTCCTCCTATTATAATTAAACCCTCTTGCATTGTAATCACAAATAAACTCACCACCCTATAAAAATACTTATATTTGTTTTTAGTTTTTCACCAATAGTTTTATTTCTGAGTTAATCTCATTAACTTTGTTCTTCATTATATTTATAAGAGGTTCATATTCGTCAAAAAATATGATAACCGTGTCTTTGGGTTCTGCTAAGTCTAATGCCATTTTAAAAGCTTCAGTCTCATTTAAAACTTTTTCTAAATTTTTGCTGTTAAACTTAGATTGTAAAATTCCTTTTTCTAAAAGATTTGCTACTTCACCTTTATACCTTCCTCTTCTGTCCTTATCTTCTTTTATAAAAATATAATCAAAATTATCTCCTGCACATTTACCTACTCTCAATATGTCACTGTCTAATCTATCCCCTGGTACTCCAATAATACCAATAAGCTTATTCTTTGCTATACACTTAACCCCCTCAAGTACACGCCTATATCCTTCTATGTTGTGTCCATAGTCTAATATTATTCTCACATCATTAACAGAATATATGTTAAACCTTCCAGGATTCTGGTTTTGACTACAATAAAATGACATTAAACCCTGTCTAATAGTTTTATAATCTATACCTAGCCCTATTGCAGCGGCACAGGCTGCCATGGCATTCTCTGTGTTATATTTTAATATACCTTTCATTGTTATACCTATGCTTTTTATCTCTATTAATTTTTCACAATTGGTACTTTTTTGTATCATTATATTACCTGCATCCACATATATTCCATATCCGCCGCTATTAATGTTACTTCGCATAATTTCGTTATCCTTATCATTAGAAAAAATAATAAGATTACTCTTTAGCCTGTGTAAAATGCTTATACTCATCCTATCATCACCATTAATAACAACATAACCATCTTTTTTAACTGCTTCACCAACTAAAGCTTTAACTTTCGCCAAGTCCTCTATAGTTTCCACTTCATCTATACCAATATGATCTTCTGTTATATTTGTAATAACTCCAACATCTGCAAGGTCATATGCCAATCCTTCTCTTATTATTCCTCCTCTTGCAGTTTCTAGTACCGCCGCCTCTACACTTTTATTTGTAAGTACGGCTAAAGCACTTCTAGGACCTGTTGTGTCACCTTTAAATATACATTTTCCATCAATATAAATTCCGCCAGTTGTTGTCATTCCAACAGCATATCCTGCAATTGAAAGTATATGAGAAATAAGTCTTGTAGTGGTTGTTTTTCCATTTGTACCAGTGACCGCCACAAGCGGAATGTGTTTTGGTGTATCCTTGAATAATTTATCAACTATATAACCCGCCACATTACGTTTTGCTCCAATATATGGATTATGATGCATCCTTATGCCAGGTGCGGCATTTATTTCTATAATTCTTCCTCCTTCATTTAAAGGTTTACTTATATCTTCACATATTAAATCTATACCACAAATATCTAGTCCGATAGCACTTGCAGCCCTTTTGCATATTTCTATGTTTTCCTCACATATTAATTCTGTACAATCTATTGCAAAACCACCTGTAGATAAATTTGCATTATCTTTTAAATTAATCTTTTCTTTTTTAGGGAGAATAGTATTTAGTGAATAATTCTTTTGCTTTAAATATGCTCTAAGAGTGTCGTCTATTTTAATCTTAGTTAATTCCTTTTCGTGACCTTCCCCTCTTCTAGAATCCTCATTAATATTATTTACAAGCGTCTCTATAGAGCTTACTCCATCTCCTAAAATATATGGTGGTATTCTTTGTGCTACTGCAACGATATCACCATAAACACAACATACTCTATAGTCCCTTCCAGTTATGTACTCCTCTATTATTATATCTTCATATTTCTTAGATAAAAGTTCATATGCATTTACTAATCCCTTATCATCTTTTATATTAGTAATAACTCCCTTACCTTGATTTCCAAACTGAGGTTTAAGTACCACTGGGTAATCAATGTTCTTTGCACCTGAAATTGCATCTGCCTTATTCTTTACCTTCATTCCACTTGCTACAGGTATGCAATGTAAACTCAATAATTCCTTAGTCAGCAGTTTATCCTGGGCAATATCTACCCCTATGGCACTTGTATCATTGCCTAAAGTCGCTTGTATCATCTTTGAATATTTACCATATCCTAATTGAAACATGCTGTTTTCACCTATTCTTAATATAGGAATACCCCTTTTTTTTGCCTCATTACAAATATTTAGCGTACTTACTCCAAGTTGTTCACTCAATAATACTTCTTTTAATCTATTCAATCTTGAATCTAAATCAAATGTTTTTTTATTAATCAATGAATTAATCATATCAACTGCTATATTTCCAGCCTCTAAGCCTGCATTTCTATATTCATATTGGTAAATAATATAGTAATTATCCCCAGATATTTCTCTGGCTTTTCCATAACTTATTTCCACACCAATCATATTCTGTAGTGCTATTATTATATGTTCGGATATATGTGCCAAGTAAGTTCCCTCTTCAAGTCTCTTAATAAATCCCCTTTCCTCGTCTATTCCACATCTATGCTTATTAAGCTCTGGCAACATTTTAACTAAGCTTTCATTAAACTTATAAATTTTTTTACTAGGAATCTCACTATACCCTTCTAAGTCTAAGTTAAGCCTTATACACTTCTTATGGGAGTATATATTTCTTCCCTTAAATACCTTAAAACCAACAATTTTCATGTAGTTTCCCTCCGTTATGGGCATCTAATCAACCCAATTATGTTTAAAATAAATTTTTCAGTCATAACTTTATCTAATTTATATTTTTATCCTTTATTTTTATATTTATTCATATTGGGCAATAAAAAAAGCAGTGACATATTAGTCATTGCTTTATAGATGATGATAACCGACTTGATGCAAATCTTATGTTTATACTTATTTCATTCAGTAACTAGATAATTGTTATTCGATTTTCCCTAATATAAAACTAATTAAAAGTATAATAAATACCAATGAAGTGATCTTTACATATAAAAAATCTTTCTCCTGAAAAAAAACTATTATTGATACCCCTACGCGAAAAACTGGTGTAAGAATAAGAATTAAAAGTCCAGTTAGTATTATTGAATAGGATTTAAATAATATTAATCCCTTTAGTATTTCTAAAGGACTTGTAGGATAATAATTTCCACTATATCCACTTTTACCTGTTATTAGGAACATACTAAGTCCAATAAATATAATAGCTGCACTCAATAAAACACCCAGTTTAAGAACGTTACTTATTGTTATCTCCATCTCTTCTATTTTATTGGATTTTATCATTATAACTTAACCCCCAATCCTTTTATAATCATCTGAATTGACACGAATGCAAGTACGGGAATAAAAATCATTCTTATTGTTTTACTCCTTAGGTTTTCCATTATTTTTGCTCCAATTGTGGCACCAATTAATACCCCTAATGCAACTGGAGCTGATATTTTAGGATCAATATCTCCTCTTAATAAATATACTCCTGCACTTGCAGCTGCCGTAACCCCAATCATGAAATTACTGGTGGCACTGGAGACCTTTAATGGAAGTTTCATAAATAAGTCCATAGCCATAACTTTAAACATTCCACTCCCTATTCCTAGAAGCCCTGATATTACCCCAGCTACATACATCATTCCAAAACCGCCATAAACTCCAGTAACATTATAGGTAATATCCTTATTTAATACTTTATCGTGATATTCACCATTGAGTTTTAATTTGTTAGCAATTGGATGAGCTACAACACCTTCTGGTGATTCTTGACTTTTCTTTTTTAGCATTGCAAGCGCCGAATATAGTAAAAGTATACCAAAAATAACATAAAGATATTTAGTGTCTATTAATCCACTTATAAATGCTCCTGTTATTGCACCAATAGTAGTTGCTATTTCAAGAAACATACCAATTCTCATATTTGTTATTTTATCTCTTACATAGGCAACAGCGGCACCACTAGACGTAGCAATTACAGAAATTATACTTGCTCCAATTGCATACCTTATATCGATACCAAATAATAGCGTTAATGCAGGTGTTATTATTATCCCACCTCCAAGCCCAAGAATAGATCCAAAAATACCTGCTATTACTGATAAAACAAGAATTTGAAAAGCCACTAATACCATTATATCATCCCCTATTACATTTATTATTACTCTATTATTATCTTTTATCTTTAAATTTATTTTTCAAATTAATTAACTTAATTCTTTTAAGGGCCTTTTGTAATTTTCACTTTTAAGTAAAGTATAACACTTTTGACCATTTTGGCAATAAGTTAATTGCACTAAACAATTTTTAGCATAATCATGAGATTATATTACGTAGGGTAGAATTCAGAATACTTTTCTCACTTTCACCGCACACTCATAATGGACAAAACAAAAGACATGCCTTTTTACTCGTAACATGCCTTTTGTTTTATATATGTGACTATATTTAAGAATATTATTTGATATTTTCAATTTCCTCTATTCCCTGGTATATCTCTTCCCTTGAAAAATTTCCTTTAGCAAGCTCTTCATCATTTTTTTCAAGTAAACCATTATAAAAGTTCATTCCAATATTAACTAAATCATTGCATGGATTTTTATCAATTTCTTCAAACAAAATATTTTCTGCTTCATTATATTTTCCTTGAAGGACAAATCGTTTTAATAAAATTGGAAGTATATCTTTTCCCGTCATGGACTCTATGCTTATATTTTCAAATTCATTTTGTTGTTTATTAAAAATAATTTTTGCCAATGCTTGCCCAATGGATTCAGTTAATCTTATTATATAATCATCGGTCATGTCGTATCCCTCCTTGTATAATGATTTTTTTACAGTAAGGTATATCAAGTGAATTATGTGTTGTTAATTACGATTATTTTGAAAATTCCTAATGTCTTTTGTACAATTATATATATTTTACCACTATAGTCTGATCATTCCAATAAATATTTGAGCACCTTCTAAATAAAAAAAACTTAGCTATTTATGAGAGGGGTTAAGCTGTATATAATATTACTTATAGTAAAATTTCTTACTTTGTAGTATACTTTTAATAAACCTAACCATAAACACTAAATTTCATCTATACTTTATTACTTACGGAGGAAAAAATGGAAAATTTGATTATAATGATTACTGGAGTACTTCAAATTACAATGCTAGATATTGTTTTAAGTGGTGACAATATAGGGGTCATTGCCCTTGCCACAAAGGACTTACCAACAAAACTTGCTAAAAAAGCGTCCTTAATTGGCGTAATTGCTGCCATATCTCTTAGAATAATATTTACATGTTTAGTTACATATATATTAATGATTCAGTGGCTTCCTATAAAACTTGTAGGTGGTGCAATTCTTGTAGTAATAACATGGAGTTTGATTAAACCTGGTGAAGAAACACAAATATCAAAAGGTAAATCTACCCCCAAATTAAGTCGTGCTATTCTTAGTATTGTATTTGCTGATTTAACTATGAGTCTTGATAATGTACTTGCTATAGCCGGGAGCGCTCACGGCAACATATCCTTGATAGTTTTTGGACTTTTAATAAATATTCCACTTATTTTCTTTGGTAGCGTTTATGTGGCTAGAATTATGAAAAAATACCCAATTGTTATTTACATTGGTGCTGCTATTCTTGCTCATACTGCTTTTGATATGATGCTTCATGATAGATTATTGTTTGATTTATTACCAAAGCTTATTATTGCATATGTACCTTATATAGCAGCAGGATTAACATTGATATATGGCATTTTTATCTTAATTAGAGATAAAAATAAATCCTTATTGTAGAAAATTGTGCATTTCAAGTTAAATGGAAAAACTGTGCTATTAAAACTATGTAATTCATAATTTTAGTAGCACAGTTTCCGCCCAGTCATAAATCTAATTCTACGACTAATTAACATAAGAGAATGGTATGAACATTAATATTGTATCCATTCCACCCTATTTCATACATTTAGATCTCTCTTTTTATAAAAAATATAGGTAGAACTCAATGCTATAAATATTATTATTATAGATAATATTAAAAATCCATGGTCAAAACCACTTCCATACATCAAATCTTTAGAATCAAAATATTTAAATGGAGTTAGAATCTTTAAAAAGGTGAGTTTGTTGTTTATTTCAATAATTACAGATAATAGATACATAACTGTAATTATAATTGTAGCATAATTCGCTGCTGAATTAGGTTTTTTCACTATAGCTGCTGTGGCTGTTCCTAGGGTGAAAAATATAATTTGCAAAATAAACATACCAATCATTAACATTATAATATCTTTATTTACCGCTTCCACAGTATTTGAATTTTTTACTATGGCAAGAGAACTTACAAGTGTTATCAGATTTAAAATAACTATATTCACTATGGATGCTGCTACTTTTTCTGTGATTATTCTATTCCTTGAAACTGGCTTTGCTAATAAAAATTCCGCTGTTTTATCCCTTTCTTCTTTAGAAATAATATTTGCACCAAGGGTTATTGAATGAATTCCAGACATTAAAAGTATATATACAAAAAGTACACCATAATATCCGCTTACTTTTGATAAATCAAAAGTACCTAAACCAAAAAGTGCTTTAATAGAGCTTGGTAATTGCGACATAAGCTGGTTATATGATACTCCATTATTACCTGCTGTACTAAATTTAGCCATCCCAGCTATAACTAAAAATATCATTGATATACACCATATTATCAGTGCTTTGCCATTTGCTTTCATTTCTCTAATAAATATATTCATAAAATCCCCACCTTTCATGCAACATGAATATCTTTTTTTGAATATATAAAATAGCTAACTGCTAAAGTTACAATAATAAATATTATTTCAATTATAATAAATTTGCTTTCATAGATTGAGTTTTTAATAATATAGGCTGAATCATAATATTTAAAAGGAGTGATATATCTTGTTTTATCTACTCCTATAACTGAACTAAACATACCAATAATAAAAAATCCGAACACAGTACTTAGTGATACTGTAAGTACTGATTTTATTTTGGGAACAATTACTGATACTATAATTCCCAGCGACAAAAACATAAGTTGTACAAAAAACAGTGTTAATGAAATCATAAAAAATATTTTGTAATCAAATGATGTATTTTTTATAATTTCAGCCATAATACTGGCACAAGTAATATAAATAATATTACTATATATCAATGAAACCACTGCTGCTAATACTTTAGCTGTAATTATAGTCACCCTTTTTACCGGTTTTGTAAGAAGAAAATCAGCTGTTTTTTCACGAATTTCTTTTGATAAAATTGATGTTCCAAGATTCATTGCTTGAATAGCCCCGCAAAGCAATACATACAAAAGTGTCAAAGATGAATAGAATCCTAAAAATGAAGTTATGCTATCTATAGAAAGACCCATTGCTTTTGTAAATGCAGGTGGATATGCTCCAAGTAACTTTTTAAAACCTTCCGCATCTTTATTAATTGCTGGAAACATAGAAAGCATTATTACAGCTATTGTCACCAGTGATACAGACCATATTATAGTAGACTTTCTATAGGCTTTAAGTTCATGAATGAATATATTCATTGACTTATACCTCCTTCTCATAATAGTGCATAAATATCTCTTCAAGATCCGGTTCTTCTATCCATAAGTTTCCTATGTCTATGTGCTCAAGTTTTTTTATAACTTCATTAATATTTCCTCTAAACAAAAAACTTACCATATTTGATTTTATTTCTAAATTACTAACCCCTTCCAAATTAAAATAATCCTTATCAATAGGATTTTTAGTTTCAACTTTGAACCTTTTATGATTATTATCTTTTAATGTACTGATTTGTTGTAGTTTTATAAGTCGGCCGTCTTTAATAATTGCAACCCTATCACACATCTTTTGAACTTCACTTAAAATATGTGATGAAAATAAAATTGTGGCTCCTTTTTTATTCTCTTCTTTTAGCAATTCAAAAAATTTTTGTTGCATTAGGGGGTCTAGTCCACTAGTCGGTTCATCTAAAATAATAAGCTTTGGCTCATGAAGCAAACCTTGAACTATACCTACCTTTTTTTTGTTTCCAAAGGATAAATCATCAATTTTTTTATTTAAGTCCAAATTCATTATCTCGGCTAGTTCCTTTATTCTTTTATTACAGTCTTTTTTATAAAAACTTGCGGAATATTTAAGAAGATCTATTACCTTCATATTTTCATAATAAAACACTTCCGAAGGTAAGTATCCAATTTCCTTTTTAATCTCCTCAGAATATTTAATACTATCTTTTCCAAAAATACTAATGCTACCACTGGTGGGATAAATAAGTGATAACATAGTTCTTATAGTTGTTGACTTTCCAGCTCCATTGGGTCCGATAAACCCAAATACTTCACCTTGCTCTACATTAAAACTTATGTCCGTAATACCTCTTGATTTACCATATGTCTTTGTAAGATTTTTGATTTCAATAACGTTCATTTTAAACTACCTCCTTGTATTTATCATACTGCCCTAAATAATCATTGGGATTATTTAGCCTCCATTATTTTGTCCAATTCCATTTTTCATAAGGGAAATCATATCTTTTATAAATGGTTCAAAATCCTCAAAGGACATGTCATAAATCTCCTTGCCCTTTTCTTTTGCAATAACAAGCATTCCTTCTTTAAATTTACCCGATACTGCTGAAATATAGATCCAAATATTTGCTGTGCTTATATCTCTACGCATTAAACCCTGCTTTTTGTTGTTTTCAATCATTTCCATAATTTGCTTAAAATATAATTGAGATTCCTTTCCTATAATATTAAATACATCTTCACTTATGTCGCTTTTAATATCTAAAGATATGTTTTGCAAAAAAACATATACCTCCCTTTCATCTTTAAAAAGTGTCCAAGCATTTTTATACCCAAAATATATATAATCGAAAACACTCATGTCATAACAATCTTTTATCTTGTTATCCACATATTTAAATGATATATCACAAGCCAATTTGACGCAGTATAAACATAATTCTTTTTTATCATCAAAATATTGATACATACTTCCCTTTGAAACTCCTGCATTTTTTGCAATAGTTCCTATATTTCCATTTTTATAACCTTTTTCTGCAAATTCTTTCATAGTCTTATTTATAATTTTTTTTTGTTTTTGTTCATCTAAATTAAAAAAAGTTTCTTTTGGCATTTTTCACCTCTTTCATGACTCACAAGTCATATGACTCATTAGTCGTAATATAATATTAATTCATGTAATTGTCAATAGTATTAGCTATAAATTTATATACATAAGTAATGAAGACATGTAACCCATATGTAGTTCGTTTAGTTTATTGTATATATGTAAAATATAGTCAAAATTTCAAGTAATATAATGATATTAGTTTATGTATGCGCTTACATGGCTAATGATGCAACATATTGTTTTTGATATTAGATGCAAATACTTTTATAATTCAATTAATGACATGTCATTACAAATTTAAAAGGAGTGATAAAATGAAAATTTCAAGAAAAATATTTAGTTTTATAATGTCTTTTGTTGTTTTAACTACTGTATTTGCATTTACAAGTGTCTTTTCTTCAAAGGCATTTGCAGATGACCTTCCTGTTCACTTGTACTATACCAACAAATTATATGATAACTCAGAAACCAGCTATTATGTTGGATATATTGCAGTAAAAAACCTTGGATACAATCAAAAAGTTACTGTACATTACAATTCTAATAGTATGGGTAATACATGGAATGACATCCCTGCAAGTTATGTGAAAACTAATCCATCAGATGGTTATGAAATATGGTCTTTCCAAACACCTACTTGTTATGAAGGCGCCGGTCCAGATAATATACAGTATGCGATTAAGTATGAAGTAAATGGACAAACTTATTGGGATAATAACAATGGTCAAAATTACTTTGATGATGCTCTTGGCTTAAGCTCATTATATGTGGATAATTTTAGTGGCTACAGCAAAAATGATAATAAATACATTAGTGCATTAATAAAATCGAAAAAATCATCCAACTCTAATACTGTTAAATTGCGTTATTCTACTGATAACTGGGCCACCTATAAAGATGTGGACGCATCTTTATCTTCTTCTGATGCTTCATATGAATATTGGAACGTAAATCAAGCCATATCTCCTTCAACAACAAAAATTCAGTTTGCAGTTTGCTATGAAGAAAATGGAATTGAATATTGGGATAATAATTGGGGAGATAATTATACCTACACATATTAAGCATTGCTAATGCATAATCAGAAAATTCCAATTCAATATTCTGGTTTATATTGTTGTAAACCTAAATACATTAAAACTGGACTAAGTCACTGTGGCTAGTCTAGTTTTTTTACTAAATTCATGCATAAATGGGTGGTATGTTAATGTATAAATTTTAAAATTTAGTATATAATACATTTATGTACTTAAGATAAAATTCGAGCTAGCTATAATATTTAAACATATATATAATTTATAAATTAATGTAGCGTTACTATTTATAATTAATAAAAGGGAGGTATACATTATGGAAAGCAAACTTAAATATCGCTTAATTACTGGAAAAGATGATGCGAATTTTTGTAAGAGAATCTCCGAATTGCTTGATCAAGGCTATATCTTATATGGCTCTCCTTCATGTACATTCAATGGACAAGATGTAATTGTGGCTCAAGCTGTAATTACTAGCGATAATTAAAAAATCACATATAACTTCTTCTAAAAACTCAGATTAATAAATATATTTATTAACAGCAGAATACAATAATAATAAATATATTTTATTACTGGGGGTATTTATTTGGGATATTATGTTAGAGTTGAACCAAATGTAAAAATATATGTGGAGGATCTTAATCCAGAAGGCAAGAAGACAATCTTGTTTTTACACGGTTGGCCTGGAAGCCATAATTTATTTGAATATCAATTTGACGAGCTACCAAAACTTGGATACAGGTGTATTGGCATAGACCAGCGAGGATTTGGTCAATCGGATAAGCCATTCACAGGTTATGACTACAATCGATTATCAGATGATGTCCGTGGCGTAGTAGATGCACTGAAATTAAAAGATTTCACTCTAGGAGGTCATTCTACAGGTGGAGCCATTGCTATTAGATATATGGCACGACACAATGGATACGGTGTATCCAAACTTGCTCTTTTTGCTGCTGCTGCTCCTAGTGTTATTCAGCGCCCAAATTTTCCTTATGGAGTACAAAAGGAAGTTGTTACTCAGATCATTCAAGGAACATATAATGACCGTCCTCAAATGCTTCGTGGTTTTGGAGATATATTTTTCTTCCAATATATTACATCTTCATTTTCAGATTGGTTTTTCCAATTAGGACTTCAAGCATCCGGATGGGCAACTGCAAAAACTGCAACTTCTTGGCTTGACGAAGAAGATTTATTTTCTGATCTTTCAAAAATAAACGTTCCAACTTTAATTCTTCACGGTATTCACGATAAAGTATGCCTGTTCCCACTGGCCGAGGCACAAAAAAAAGGTATTAGAAATTCTAAACTTATACCTTTTGAATTCAGCGGTCACGGGTTATTCTATGATCAGAAAGATAAGTTCAACAAAGAATTGACAAGATTTATTGATGGATAAAGTTGCTTTGTATATGAAACTTATAAAAATCAGCTATAAAATATAATAAAAAGGTGCTTTCTACAAACAAATATAAAAAAATTTATTTTTGTTTTTCGTTTGTAAATTATTTATGAAAAACTTGAATGTATTTTATAAATGTGGAAAGCTTTTTATTTAATGATATAGTTATAATTTCTCACCTAATTTTTTTTTCAAATCTAAAATGTATGTATTCTGAATTTTTTTTAAATCCACAAAAAAATACCACAGTGCATTAATGATAGGATTTCTAACAAATATATTTTCATTGAAAATCACTTTGGTTCCACCTATCTCTGTTTTTGAAAAATGTCCAGTCCAAAAACCAGTGAACATTTTATTTCCCATATTAAATTCATATTCACTATACTTTTTATTTTTAGTAATAACAAATTTTGTTGTATTTCCCCTATGAGTATATTCAATAAATTCTTTTCCAGCATTAACAATTTCAATTTTTTCAATATCGCTACGCCATTTATAATCAATATTATTAGTAACCGCATTCCAGACTGATTCAACATTGGAATTAAAGTAGGCTGTTACTTCTGATATCTTTGGTTTTTTCAAAGTTATTCACCTCACAAATTATAAATATTTTCATCTTATTATAGAAGCTTGTACAAACATTACCTACAATTATACCACATGTTTACAATTTATGTTTATTACATCTTTATGAATTTTTATAAAGCTTTAAGCAGCATATTCTAAAAAAATAAAGTTGTTCTGTTAATCGCTTGTAATAACATTGTTTGATAATTATAATATAATATTTATAATTTTGGTATTAATGTGATCATGGTGAAAAAGGTCAACTAATATGACAATGTAGAAAAACTGACGTATAATTAATCAAAAAAATGGATGTATAAACATCCATTTTAAAAAAGATGGCAACTAACGAAATGTTGTTTCTCTACCTCTTTAAATTGCGGTCTTTCTTGGAAACAAATCTGCTTTGCATATTTGCATCTTGCTGAAAACCTGCATCCAGGTTTGGGATTGATAGGACTTGGTACCTCACCTTCAAGTTTAATTCTTTCCCTATTTTTCTCAATCTCAGGATCTGGTACTGGTATAGCTGATAATAATGCTTGAGTATACGGATGCAAAGGTTTTTCATATAAATCGTGACTACTTGCAAATTCCATCATATTTCCCAAATACATAACTCCAACTCTATCCGAAATATGTTTAACCATTGATAGGTCATGAGCTATAAATAAATATGTAAGACCCATTTCCTTTTGCAATTTTATTAATAAGTTTACAATCTGTGCCTGTATGGATACATCAAGCGCTGAAATTGGCTCGTCACACACTATGAACTCTGGTTCTATAGCTAATGCTCTAGCTATACCAATCCTCTGTCTCTGTCCACCAGAAAACTCATGTGGAAATCTTGAAGCATGCTCCCTGTTTAATCCAACATGGTCAAGCATTTCATATATTTTTTTTGTTCTTGCCGCCCCTCTATACATACCATGAATATCAATTCCTTCTGCAATTATATCACCAACAGTCATTCTTGGATTTAATGAAGCATAGGGATCCTGAAATATTATTTGGGCTTTCTTTGTAAAATCTTTTTTAGCTTTGCCTTTTAACCCTTGAATATCAACACCTTCATAGATTACATGCCCATCTGTAGCTCCATATAATCCAAGTACCGTTCTACCACAAGTCGTCTTACCACAACCTGATTCTCCAACAAGCCCTAGTGTTTCACCTTTTCTTATGACAAAACTCACATCATCAACAGCCTTAAGTACTGCTCCCGCTCCAACATTGAAATATTTTTTCAGATTTTTAACTTCAATTAAAATATCTTTTGAATTATCTTCTGGCATTACTCTGCACCTCCTACATTTAATGGTGATTTTACCTTAGGTGCCATAGGATGTTGAAGCCAACATGAAACTGAATGTGTTTCGGATAATTTAGTTTCTTCAGGCATACTTTCATTGCAGATTGCCATGGCATATTCACATCTTGCTGCAAAAGGACATCCCACTGGTGGCTTTAATAAATCCGGTGGTGTTCCATTCAATGAGTACAGCACATCTTTATTTACCGCATCAAGTCTTGGAACTGAAAGTAAAAGTCCCCATGTATATGGATGCTGAGGATTTTTGAAAATCTCCTCTGTTTTTCCTCTTTCAATAATTAATCCTGAATACATTACTTGAATTCTATGTGCCACACTAGCAACAATTCCAAGATCATGAGTAATTAGAATTATAGCTGTACCAAGCTTATCCTGTAAATCTTTCATAAGATCCATAATTTGTGCCTGTATTGTAACATCAAGTGCCGTGGTAGGTTCATCAGCAATTAATATCTTTGGATCACAAGCAAGCGCTATTGCAATCATTGCTCTTTGCCTCATACCACCGGAAAATTGATGAGGATACTGATTTGCTCGTTTGTCTGAATTTGGTATGTTAACAGTTTCTAGCATCTTAACTGCTTCTGCAAAAGCATCCTTTGCATTTAACCCTCTATGAATCATAATACTTTCAGCTATTTGTTTGCCTATTTTCATAGTAGGATTTAAAGATGTCATGGGATCTTGAAAAATCATGCTAATTTGCCCGCCTCTTAATTTTCTAAGCTCCTCATCTTGCATTTTTAGAATGTCCTTACCATTAAATAATATTTCTGACCCTTGTTTTATTTCACCAGGAGGTGTTTGTATAAGCCTCATTATTGATTTTGCTGTAACCGATTTTCCACACCCAGACTCCCCAACTACAGCAAGTGTCTCATTTTCATTTAAATCAAAACTTATACCTCTAACTGATTGAACCTCTCCCGCGTAAGTATGATATGAAACTTTTAATTTTTTTACTTCCAGTATTTTTCCCATTTTAATCTTCCTCCTTACTGACGTTGTTTTGGATCAAGTGCATCAGATAACCCATCACCTAATAAATTAAATGTAAGCATTATTAAACTTATCACAAGTGATGGCCAAAACAATTGATAAGGATAAAACATCATATTTGGTGTAGCATTTGAACATAATGCACCTAGACTAATATTGGGAGATTTAATACCTAAACCAATATAACTTAAAAATGCCTCCGCAAATATATAACTTGGAACAGCAAGAGTTACATCAACGATCATAATTCCAATTACATTTGGCATTAAATGTTTTAGTATAATTCTAGGAGAATTAGCCCCTAGAGCCTGGGCTGCCATAACATATTCTTGTTCCTTTATAGAAAGTACTTGCCCTCTAACCATTCTTGCCATTCCCGTCCAGCCTGTTAATGTCATTCCAATAATAAGCGGTATAATTCCATTGCTTTGCATAACAATAATTATTATAAGCACTAATATTAAATATGGAATACTATTTAATATTTCAACTATTCTCATTAATATATCATCCACAGCTCCACCAATATAACCAGATACACCACCATACAGTGCGCCTACAACGAGTTCTATCATTGCACCTACAACTCCTATTATTATTGAAGTTCTAGTTCCCGCCCAAGTCCTAACCCAAACATCTCTTCCCAGGTCATCCGTTCCAAACCAATGTGTGCCATTAGGACTAATGTTAGTTGTTAATGGATTCACTCCATTAACTCCAAAAGACCTTAGATATGGTGCAATTATAGACATAAATGCTATTATTACAAGAAGAACTAAAGAAAACATTGCTACCTTATTTTCCTTTAGTCTTCTCCACGCATCTTCACCATAGGTGATGTTTTTTCTAACTATTTCGTCAGAATTGTTATTTTCACATCCAATAGTCTTAAATTTTTCCTTTGAAAGTTCAGCCATTTTTCTCCCCCTATTTCTTGTTGTTACTCAATCTTATTCTAGGATCAATAAATCCATAGAGCACATCTACAACAAATACAGATATTATGTATAATATTGCAACAAAGATTGTTGTTCCCAATATCACTGGATAATCTCTATCTGAAATGCTACTTACAAAATATCTTCCTATTCCCGGTATTGAAAAAATGACCTCAATAACAAATGTACCAGTAAATATCATTGCTATTTGTGGTCCAAGCATTGTAATTGATGGCATAATTGCATTTCTTAACACATGTTTATAAACTAAGGCTACCTTTGAAACACCTTTTGCTCTGGCAGTCATAACATAATCTTGTCCAATCACATCTATACAGTTACTTCTCATAAATCTAGCATAAACAGCTATTGTACCCAATGCCATTGATAATGCTGGTAATACTGTGAATTTGAATCCACCCCACCCTGATGTTGGAAATAGTTCGAATTTAACCGTGAAAAAATATTGTAATATAGCGGCTAGAACAAATGATGGTATTGCTATCCCTAAAATTGCTATAAACATAACAGTATAGTCTTGCCATTTATTCTTTTTAAAAGCAGCTATAATCCCCAATATAATTCCTAATGAAAACCCAATAATCAAAGCTTCTCCACCAAGTTCACCCGAAATGGGAGCTTTTTGTGCTATTATACTATTTACAGTAAGACCTGGGTATTGATATGATTCACCTAAATCTCCATGAAGAACTAAGTTTTCCATAAACAGTGCATATTGAGTTGCTAATGGCTTATCTAAACCATATTTCTTATTTATATTTTTTACTGTCTGTGCTGGTAATTTTTTAGGACTGGCAAATGGATTACCCGGTATAGAGTGCATCATAAAAAAGGTTGCTGTAGTAACAATAAATATTGTTATTATCATATATGCAAATCTTTTTAGCACAAATCTCAGCATTATTATCCCTCCAAAAGTATATTAAAATATTATTACGGCAGAGAAAACTCTGCCGCATAATTATAATTATCCCAAAACTATTTACTTGCTTTTCCAGAAATATATGCATATTTTAATTCTGAACCAGCGGCAAATGGCAACCTTTGTGTTCCCTTTACGTAATTATAAGTGAAGCTACTTGATGATTGATGATATGTTGTAGCAAAAGGTACATCAGTAACTAGAAGTATTTTCTCTGCTTTTTGGAAATCTTCAAGTCTTTTTGATTGATTATTTTGAGTTTTAGCATCTTCTATCAACGCATCATAATCTTTATTTGAATATGCATTAGTTTGAGCTGTTGCACTTGTTTCCCACATATCTAAGAATGTCATAGGGTCATTATAATCAGCAGACCAAAACTCTCCACTTTGCATTTGGAAATTTAAAGTGCTCTGATCTTGTAAAAATTGTTTCCATTCTTCGTAATTAACCTTAACATTTACACCTATTTTATTCTTAAGTTCTGATATTAAAAGGTCTCCTTCTTTTTTAGCTACAGCATCAACACCCGCTTCTGTGTCAACAATTGTAGTTTTTGTTGGGTCTGGATCCATTCCCAATTCTTTTAAACCTTGGCTGAATAATGCTTTTGGATCACCAGTTAATTGGCTTAATGGTGATTTAACTTTATCTCTATAGAAGCTGCTACCGATTTGTATATCTGTTGGTATGTATTCATTAGCAGGTGTTCCAATTCCACCACCAACAATATTAAGGTAATCTGTTCTATTTAGTGATAATGCGATTGCTTTTCTTATTTTATCATTTGTCATTAATTTATTTTTATCTTTAAAATTAAATGCAAGGTATCCTGTTGTAGGTAATAGTGAGCTTTTATGAACTACTTTGTTGTTTTTAGAAAATTTTTCATTCCATTCTTTTGAAATAACAGCTACTGAATCAATTTCACCACTTTGAAGTGCATTCATCTGAGCACTATTGTCATTCATAAAGTCAAAAGTGATTTTGTCTAGTTTTACATTGTTTTTATCCCAATAACTATTATTTTTAACTAATTCAAGTTTGCTTCCACTTACCATACTTGTAATTTTGAAAGGTCCATTATATACTAATGAATCAGCCGTAGAACCATATTTTGCTCCTGCTTTTTCGACTATATCCTTTCTTAGAGGTATAAAGAACTTAAAATTTAATAATTTTTCAAAGTAGGCACAAGGGTGCGATAATGTTATTACAAGTGTACTATCATCTGATGCACTTACACCTAATTGATCAAGCGGTAGTTTTCCACTATTTACATCATCAGCATTTTTTATTCCGGCACCCTGAAGTAAATAAGCATATTCTGATGCCGTATTTGGATCAAGTGCTCTTCTTAATGCATATACATATTGATCAGCTGTAACAGGTTTTCCATCTGACCAATTACTTTTTCTTAATTTAAATGTCCAAGTAAGCCCATCTGACGATGATTTCCAACTTGTAGCACCCGCAGGAACAACTGTTTCTTTACCATTTTTAAGTTCATCCCTTCCAAGAGCCTCCTGAGTTTCTTGAAGAACATAAGCTGAATACATGTCCGTTCCTTTAGAAGAATCAAGTGTTTTAACATCCGATACTGGAAGTGAGAGGTTTAAGTGTTGATCCTTATCAAGTGTAGTTGATGAAGTGTCGCTAGAACTAGAAGTACTACCACATCCTGATAATGCCACTGTTGAAATAACTGCTGCTGAAAGTAATACTGTCAATAATTTTTTACTTTTCATAGATTTTCCCCCTTAAAATTATGTATCTATATTTTTATATAGTTCTTAAAATAAGCCTAAACTATATATGATGTAGCTAATGTAAAATAATCAATTTTTTTCAATAAAAACATATAAACATAGATAATCCTTGTTTTTATGATAAGTTACATATAATGTTAAATTAATTTATATTATAATATCATAATATCATAATAAATTTACATAGTCAATCGATTTTGTTGAATGTGTTAAAATAATCCTCTTTAAATTGATAATTTATCAATTGTATACTATATTTTAGTTTTATTTTATCAATTTAATATATTTTAAAGGATCGCATTAACATATTATAGATATTGTTATTATACTTATGCTAAATAAGCAAATTATATGCTGATTTATGTATAATACTCGAATTGTATATATGAGATACAATGTAACTGTAAATAATTTTAATTTATTTACTTTAACTATGGAATGCTAGTGTCCACAGCATCCTTGCCATTAATTAAACATTAATTGATAAATATTTTTATTAATATAATAACATTTATCATATTGCTTAAATCATAAATATACTTTTTATATCTTAGCTAAACATATATGTTTACTATATTTACATGACATTACTATCTTATTCATTATTTGTCAATAATATCTCCTCATAAATATGAAAAATATTGCATTAATTGAATTTATTTTTTAACAATCATATAATTCTCATATAATAAAGTAGGGATCTTTCTATTCTAAGATAAAATTATTTGTGCAAACGATTGCGTAAGTGTTGATAATAATATATAATCATTATTGTAAACATATTTTTTTAATTTAAGGAGGATACTATGGACATAAAATCACTTCCGAAAATTGCATATTTTTGTATGGAATATGCATTATATTCTGACTTTAAAACCTATGCTGGAGGTCTTGGCATACTTGCAGGTGACTACCTAAAAGGTGCAAAAGACATGAAATTACCTTTAATAGGTATAGGTATTAGATGGAAACAAGGTTATGGAGAACAGGTAATAGGAAAAGATGGTTTGCCTTATGATGCCTACCATAATTATAAACACGATTTTTTAGTTGATACGGGTATAAAAGTGTCAGTAAAAATCAGAAACGTTGATGTTTTCTGCAAGGTGTGGAAATGCGAAAACTTTGGTAATAATCCAATTTATCTTCTTGATACAGACATTCCAGAAAACTCTGAAACTTGGATAACTGGACAACTTTATGGTTGGTTTGGTGAAGAACGAATTGCTCAGGAAATGGTATTAGGCATTGGTGGAATTAAAGCTTTAAGAGCACTTGGAATCCCAGTTGATGTTTACCACTTTAATGAAGGACATGCGGATCTTGCAGCTATAGAATTAATCAGAGAGAAAATGGCTTCAGGGTCTACCTTCGAAAATGCCTTAGAAAAAACAAGGGATGAAGTTGTTTTCACAACCCATACACCTATTGTTCAAGGTAATGAATCTCATCCAATTGATAAACTTGAATTTATGGGTGCTTTTAATGGTCTAACAAAAAATCAAATGATACAGATTGGCGGAGATCCTTTCAATATGACCGTTGCAGGATTAAGACTATCAAGAAAATCAAATGCAGTAGCTCAGCTTCATGCTGAAACTGCTAATAAAATGTGGAAAGACGTTGCTAACAAATGCACGATAATTGGAATAACAAATGCTATACACAAAGGTACCTGGGTAGATCCAAGAATCACAAAAACTTTTAATGAACATGGAGACCTTTTATCTACTCATAATGAAATAAAAAAAGAACTAATCACATTTATAAATGAAAGGACAAATTCTACTCTAGACAAAGATAAACTTTTAATTGGTTTTTCAAGAAGAGCTGCCCCATACAAAAGAAGTGATCTTATATTCAGAAAACCTGAAATAATAGATCCATTATTAAAGCAAGGTAAAATACAAATAGTATTTTCTGGGAAAGCTCATCCTTTAGACGATATTGGAAAAGAAATAGTTGCCAATTTAGTTGTTATGATGAAAAAATATCCAAACGCAGTAGTTTTTTTAGAAAATTATGATATGAATATAGGTAGAATGCTAACTAGGGGATCAGATATTTGGCTTAACAACCCAAGAAGGCCTTTAGAGGCGAGTGGTACTTCAGGAATGAAAGCTGCAATGAATGGTGTACTTAACTGTTCTATACTTGATGGATGGTGGCCAGAAGCATGCAATGACGGCATCAATGGATGGCAATTTGGTGATGGAGTTGGTATCGTTGACGGTAACGAAAGTGACGAAGACCTAGCAAAACTTGACAAGCATGACTGTGATGCCTTATATAACGTACTACTGAATAAAGTATTACCAACCTACTATGACAATAAAGTTAAATGGCAAGAAATGATGCACCAAAGCATTAAAAGTTGCTCTGAATATTTCGGGGTTGAAAGAATGCTTACAGAATACTATGAAAAACTTTATATAAAAAGTTAAGCTTCAAAAAATGCTTCTAACTTAATTCATAAAAACAAAAAAACAAGTGGATTTGTGCTAACAAAAACCCTTGTTTTTTTGGCATGGAAAGTGAATAAATATTCTAATTTATGTATTTTAAAACTTATCTTTGAACCTTAAATCTTTAAAATTTCCTACTTTAATTTAAGTTTTTCTTCATGTACATACTTTTTTAAAATTTCTTTTAAAATCTCAGGTTCATTATTTTCTCTATCTAAAAATCTTATGGGTATTATAAGTCCCTGATTTCTAGATGCATAAATTTCAATGATTCGTTTATTCCCTATTACTCTACTAATACTACTCCATTTTATCATATTTTTAGAAACATCAGAGGTGATTTTTATTCCTCTATCTGAAAATGTATACACGTATTCTTTTTTAATCAGCTCATCCTTATCAATTAAACTTTTGCAATTATAGCAAATAAATATTGGTGGTCCTACTACAAATAAAATAAATATTCCTGTACATGTATTTAGAAAATTATTATTTAATTTTCCATATTTATTATAATAAGATAACAATGTATAGGATAATATAACTAAACTTGCAACAGATATTCCCATCCATATTTTTGTTCCTACTTTTCTATAATAATTATTCGCAGTATAAGCCAATAAATCCTTAAATTTCATTTCCACTTTTACTACCATTTCATCTGTATTAACTTTTTTCATTCTATTTAACACATCCATTTCATTTAATTTTTCTATTCATAATAGCTTTTATATCTTTTGTAAGCTGAATGGAGGCTTCTATTTCAATTTTTCTATTTGATACACTTTCTATGCTACAACCTATTGGTATTCCTTTTTCAAGTCCAAAATCCAATAATTGTTCAAATGTATTTATTGAAAGATCTAATGATTTCTGAAGTATATCATTGGAATTCATTAAATCATTCTCAAGCCATTTTGGTATATTAATACCTAACCATTTCATAAACTCCAAAGTTTTTATTGATCCACAAGGTGTAAGATTTATTATTATTGGTACCATCTCTATGTTATTATTTCTACAATAATAATAATAGTCAGACAAGAAATTTTTTGCTGGTTCTACATCATAAACTGCCTGAGAAACAAAAAATTTACAACCATTTTGAATTTTACTTATTATTCTAAGATGTTCATCATCATATTTTGTGTGCCGTTCAGGTATAATTACCCCTCCAAAATTTAGTTTTGAATTTAATTTTCTGCTCAAACTATAAGCATCTTTTAAATTTAATCTAACCTTCTGAGTTTTAGCCGACGCACCCACGAATACTGAAAATCTATCCTTGTCCAAATCTGATTGAAGCCAATTGGATAATTCTGTTTCTCCGTACTTACCAACGCAACGATAAATTATTTTTGGAATCTCTAAATCCTCCAAATATTTTTCACTATAAATCTGAGGGTCTATGGTTTCTAAAAAAGGAAATGGTCTTTCTTCTGTTATTCTATCTTCTTCATCTTGAATGTCATATAAAATAAGTCCATCAATATCTGTATCTTTTATTCTCTCCATTTGTTTCTGAGAAATTTCTTTTACCTTCTCTTGTTCAGTGCCCTTTTTAGGTGGCGTTATTCCATAAATTAAAATCCCTGGTTCTTTATTTAATATCTTATCTTTAAGCATAATTATTTTAGTGTTAACCCTTACTAATAATAGCTCACACTAATTTCCCACCTCACTTTGTTTCGTTAAATTTTATTGTTCCAATGCGCAAACCAAGCATCTTTCTGAAATTCATTCCAGCATATAGTGACTCTTTCAAATGTAAACCAGAATTCAGAAAATCCGTTATTATCCCCAGTAATTTTACAAAAAAAATTATTATCATCTGCGTCTTCAGTTTCCACACTCAGTACTGACATGCCCTCTACAATTTTATTAAAATCAACCATTCTTACAACTGCTATTGATGATCCTTGCTTTTTAATATTAGACTTATCATATACAAATGAATTTATGATTTTGAAATTTTCAAATACAAGTTTTGCTTGTCCCGTACTTTTAGGAATTTGAAATTCATTAAGTGGATGATCTTTTAATATATCTATATGATCAAATCTAAATTCTAAAACTTGATTATCCATAGTAGCGTCCTTTATTTCACAATCATGCAAACCAATATTTTCAAAGGTATTTTCCGAAACATATTTATAATCCATATGACATCACTTCCTTATGTAAACTATACATTAATAATTTTTTAATAATTATACCACCATACACTATGCTTTCAAATAGAATTTTATAATTTCCATAAATAAATTAACTTTAGTATCTGTTTTTTACTGTAATTTCCAAATTTTCATGGCTATTTCCTGAACAATTAATATATCCATTTGTTTTTTTAAGGATTTCATTTAAAAAGGCAGATAACACATTTAAATGGGTAATATTTATGTTTTCTGAATGAGCAGTTTGTAACCTTATTACAACTGACAAAACATTTTTTTCTTTTAGTTCCTCAGTTGAAAACATAAATTGCAGTTCTATCCTATTCTCTTTATAAAAATTTTGTATTATTGAATTTACTATAGATGCAAGTACAGCAAATAAAAGTTTATAATCCCCATTAATAGTAAATTCATTGATTGCTTGGAACTTAACATTTATCATTTTTTGCTCATGTGTTTTAATAATATAATTACCCAAATCTTCCTCTATTCTTTTAACATTAAAGTTAACGTGTACACCCAATACAGAATCAATATAGTAACTATAAAAGTCTTTTACTGCATTACGATAATTATTAATTATAATGCTATCCTTGCCTATTTTAGACTCCAATAATGATATACTTCTAATAAAATAATCATTAAGTTCTACAAATTTTTCTAGACTTATTTTCATTCCTACAGTCTTATCCTCAAAGGATTTTATCATATTCTTATACAATATATTTTTAGTTTCCAAAGCCTTTCTTAGTTCCTTATTAATTTTTTGTAGATTGTAATAATCAACAGCCTGTCTTATGCCAACAAGGAAGTCCTCTTCAAGGTCCCAAGGTTTTGCTATATATTTAAAAACTCCAACTTTATTTACAGTTGCTAGTACCTGTGAAATTTGAGCATATCCTGACAAGACAATCCTTAATGTGTTTGGATATTTTTCTTTTACAATTTGAAGTAATTCAAGCCCATTCATTTCTGGCATTCTCATATCTGTAACTATTACTGATATGTCATTTTCATTCATTATTTTCAAAGCATCTTTCCCCGATTCTGCATATAAACCAATAAACTTTTCTCCAAGTATTCCTCTACGTATAGAATGCAGTATTTTTACTTCATCGTCAACAAATAGAACCTTTGTATTATCCATTTCCCCACTTCCTTTTTATTACTCATGAATTTTACCTATTAAATCCTCACATGCTTTTTCAGTTATTCCTAAGTAGTCTAAAGTGCCTACATTAAAATCCATAAAAGTTTTTATTTTTAATAGTTTCCATGAATAATAATTTGCTATATGAGCAGCACATACTAGTTCCTTGTTAACAACTCTTTCGTCTAAAGGTTCATGGTGAAACATTGCAACTTCTATTATAGAATGTGGAACTCCCCACCAATCTAATAAATACCCACCCAATTCAGCATGTGTAACATTTAATACCTGTCTCTCAAAATCTAATGGCGATTCATTTGGATTTTGTTCTATAAGATCCAATATTTCAAAACATTCCTTCTTAAAATACTGAATTTCTAAAATTTTTCCTATATCATGTAAAAGCCCCGCTGTAGAGCAGTACTCCGGTATTTTTTTGTTAAGTAGTTCTCGATAAATTAGATGCAGTATCTTATTGGTCATAACAGCATGACTCCATAATACATCAATTTTAAGTTTTCCCATATCACCTTTTATATCAAACACATTACTTACTAGTACTATATTTTTAATATTATTAAATCCCAAAAATGATATTGCTTGTTTTATTGATCCAACATTTATGGAGTAGAATGCTGAATTGGCAATATGGAGTATTTGTGCTGACACAGATGGATCTTCTGTAATACATTCTGTGATTTTCTCCAAGGTTGCATCTTCATTTATTAAAGAACATAATCTGCTGTACATATATGGCAGAGTTGGAAGCACATCAATTTTGTCAATTATATCAAGTACTCTTTTTTCTTTACGAATATCCTCAAATTCACTTATTTGATTGATTAAATTCACAAAATTATTGTTGTCCCAAGGCTTAAATATATAAACCTTGGCTAAATTATTCTGAATAGCATCAAAAATTTGCTTTTCATCTGTATAACCACTTAATATTAATCTAAGCGTATTAGGATAGAGGGCTTTTGCTGCTTCTAGCAAGCTGTATCCGTTCATGTTTGGCATTCTCATATCCGTTACCATTATATTAATACTATTATTTTTTAATATTTCCAAAGCTTCATTACCACTTTCAGCTAAAAAAATATTATAATCATAGTCCATAAATAACCTTTTAATAGCTCTAAGAATTTGCTTCTCATCATCCACAAACAATATATTTTTTTTCACTGGTATCACCCTCATCCTTTTTGTAGAAGTTAAAATGGTAGTTTTACTGTAAATGCACTTCCTTTGTTAATTTCACTTTCAACATTTATTTCTCCATTATATTTGTTTACAATAAGATCATAGCAAACACTTAACCCAAGTCCAGTTCCTTCTCCAACATCCTTAGTTGTGAAAAAAGGATTAAAAATATCCTTTACTATTTCAGGTTTTATACCTGGACCATTGTCAGTAATTTTACAATTAATATATCCACTTTCTTCATATATCCTAATTAAAATCTGTCCTCTTCCATCCCTATATCTAGATTTAATTCCCTGGATGGCATTAAGAATTATATTGAAAAATACTTGACTTAATTCTCCTCTACTACACAAATACTCTCTACTAGTTTCAATTTTTTTTTCGATATCCGTATATTTTTTATAATCATTTCCAAGTACTATAATTACCTCATCGATAATATCTTCAATGCTGTTGCAAGTAGCCTCTGAACTTAGATCTGTGCTTGAAAAAGTAAGTAAACTCTTTATTATTTTACTTACTTTATCAATACCATCTCTAGAATCTATTAACAGTTCTTCAATATCCTCATCGATAAATTCTAATTTTTCAAAATCATCTTTAAGACTTATGGGCTTAGTTATACTATGGGCAACTATTACTTCATTTGTATCAATTTTCTGTTCCACTATAAGCTCTTTATAACTTTTTACTACTGCTTTATATACCATTATGTATTTATTTAGGGATTCATAATTACTTGACAAATATCCTAATGGGTTATTAATTTCATGTGCTATCCCTGCGGCCAAAGATCCAATAGCTGATAATTTTTCCTTTTGAATAAGCTGATATTGTGTTTCTCTTAACTGTATAGTGGTTCTCTTAAGCCTATCATTCTGTTTTTCAAGCATTTTTAAAGCTTCGATTACAGTATTTTGATTTGCCTTGATTCTAATAGCAGCTTTAACCCTTGAAATAAACTCTATCTCCTCAATAGGTTTAGTTATATAATCATTTGCTCCCAGTTCAAAACTTTTTTGTAAATTAGTTTTATCATTTAATGAAGTGAACATAAGCACGATTAAATCCTTAAATTCCGGATGTGATCGTATTTCTTGTAAAACTTCCAGACCTGTCATAACCGGCATAATTATATCTAATAGAACTATATCTATGGAACCTTCTTTAATTATTTCCATAGCCTCTACTGGTGAGTTACTTGTCTCTACATCACAATTGATATTGTTTTTCTTTATAACATCTTTGGCATGTTGTAAATTTAATTTTGAATCATCAACTATAAGTATTTTCATGATATTACCTCTCATTATTCAAAATTATTGTGTACAGTATAGCTACAATAAGGGATGTATTCTTTTTCAACTTTTTAAATTTAGCTGTTCTTAATAGGCAACTTTATAGTAAATGATGTACCTTTCCCAACTTCACTATTCACTATAATTTCTCCATGATGCTTGTTTTTAATTATATCGTAAGAAATGCTCAGCCCCAGTCCCGTGCCCATCCCAACTGGCTTAGTTGTGAAAAATGGAGCAAATATTTTACTCAAATTTTCTTTAGCTATACCTATACCACTATCCTCAATAATGCAATATACATATTCTTCATCCGCTCTAGTTGTAATTTTTATTTCTCCAAGTTCAGACTGTCCTTTTGATTTTATTGCCTGAGTTGCATTAATAATTATATTTAAAATAACTTGATTTATATGGCCTGGTATAGCCTGAATAATAGGTATGTTCTGTAAATTCTCTGAAATTTCTGCCGAATATTTAATTTCATTTTTTGATATTATAAGTGTATCTTTTATTCCTGAATTTAAATCATATTGTTCAAAATCTTCTTGATTAGCTTTATGTGAAAAATTCCTAAGCCCTTTTACAATTGCACTTATTCTTTTAATTCCCTGATTTGTATCATCATATAAATCTTCTAAATCTTCAAATATGAATGTCAAGTTTTCTGATTCATCTATATCATTTATATGATCAACCAATTTTTTATATATTTCCATATTAAAATTTTGGTATAAATCTTTGTATTGCTCAATAATTTTTTTTAATGAATTAACATATTTTTTTAATGTCTCAAAATTACTAGATACAAATCCAAGTGGATTATTTATTTCATGCGCAACACCTGATGCTAAATATCCAATGCTGGCCATTTTTTCATTTTGTATTAACTGACTTTGTGTATTTTTTAGCGTTTCCAATGTTTCTTTAAGTTCAATATTACTCTTAAGCAATCCATTTTCTGCTCTATTTCCTACATAGGAAAGGGCTAAAAGTTCACAGCATATTTGCAAAAATGCAATCTCTTCTTTTTGCCACATTTCTCGTTTTTGTAAACTATCAAATTCCACAAAACCTTCAATATGTTTTCCAATTTCTATAGGTAGTACTAAAATGGACTCTGATTGTTCTATAGATGGTATATACTTATATTTTTCATTCTTAGTAATATCATTTATTTTTAATACCTGATCTATACCTTGAAAACAATTGCTAGAATAAGTATTTTTAAAAGAATATTTTTTACTAATTGTAGCTTCACTAAACCAATTCCTAACATTATCTATATATTTATTATCATCCTTATACATATATATTCCTACTCTATCTACTCCCGAAAATTCACCTATTATTTCTAATACAGAATCAACATTGATGCTATAATCATTTTCACTTAAAAGTTGTCCTGAAATTTTCGCGAAAATTCCTTGGACTTCCGTTCTCTTAGATATATCTCTTACCTCAATTAAAAATGTATTGTCATTCTTCAGTTTTTTTAGACTAACCTCTACTGGAAATAATCTGTCATCTTTTGTTTTATGAACTGTTTCGTAAATAGTATCTGAATATTGTATGTTTTTAATTTTTCCAGCTAATTCTTCTACAACGTCATCGGTCATTAAATCTGTGATTTTCATAGCGGTCAAATTTTCTACATCGTACCCATATTTGTCCACTGAAGCTTTATTTGCATACAAGATTATCATTTCATTGCTAACTAAAAAAATCATTTCTTCAGTATCATCTAATAAAAATGTCTCTTTGCCCATATGTTCACCCCCACATAAAGAACCGGATAAAATATATCATATTTTTTATCCATAACTTCAAAAAAACTCTAATTTAATCGTATACAATATTCCACATAAATTGTCACATGTACATATAGTTATTGTATCATTAACATATATTCTAATCAATATATCATATAATGTCGAATCATGGAAGTAGATTTGAATATGTGCTATAATCTAGGATATAATTTAAGATTTGAGGAGTGTTATTATGAAATTTAATAAAATACATCATATTGCAATAATTTGTTCAGATTACAACATATCAAAAATATTTTACACAGAAATTCTAGGTTTTTCCATAATAAATGAAGTTTATAGAACTGAAAGAGATTCATATAAGTTGGATCTTAGAGTTGGTGATAATGATAGATTAGAACTTTTTTCCTTCCCTAATTCGCCTACAAGACCAAGTTATCCAGAATCCTGCGGACTTAGGCATATTGCTTTTCAAGTTGATGATATTGAAACTTGTGCTACCTATTTAAAAGAACATAACATAAAGGTTGAGCCTATAAGGATTGATGAATTCACAGATAAAAAGTTTACTTTTTTTAGTGACCCGGATGATTTGCCCATAGAAATATATGAAAGCTAACAAAATAACAAGGGACAAGTTATTAATAATTTTAACTTGTCTCTTGTTACTTTGATTATGCCTTAGGTATTTTTGTTACTTCAATTGTGGCAAAAGCGTCGTGGGGATGAATTGATTCTTGATTATGAGAGCTTACTTTAAACCATATAATTTTATGATTCTCATTCAGTTCTTTAGCTGTAAGTCTTACTATATCCTCAACGAATCTAGGATTTTCATATGCCTTCTCAGTAACATATTTTTCATCAACTCTTTTAAGTATTGGATACAGTTCACAACTAGCCGATGCTTCAACTATAGAAATTATATCCTCAATAAAAACTTCCTCATTATATCTAATTTCTACAATAACATAACCTCTTTGATTATGAGCTGAATATTCACTTATGGCTTTTGAACAAGGACAAAGAGTTGTTACTGGTACCTCTACATAAAGTATTAAATCAAATTCATCTGTTATTTTATTAAATTTAGATTTTATTTTGCATTTATATGGCATTAATCCTTGAAATTTAGATACTGGAGCGGTCTTTGTTAAAAAATATTTAAAATCTATATCTAAATATGAATCTTTTGACTGAAGTCTTTCACATATTTCATCTAACACAAATTTTATATCATCTTTGTAATTTTTTATATAAAATTTATCATTATACAATTGTGATAATATTATAGGTAGCCTACTCATATTTATGCCCTTTAAATTTTTTTCAAGACTAACTGCCATAGAAAAGTTTCCTATGGTTGAAATTATTTCACCATCTTTTTTCCCTATTCTAAGCGGATATTCTATATTTTCAACCCCCACTTTATTTATATTAAACTCAAAATTTCCTTTTTGGTTTTGTATATCTTCCATTTTCCTCACACCTTCAACTGCTATTTTGGAGTCATATATTCAACTGGGTCTTTATATCCAGCTTCTTCAAAAGCTTTTAATCTTAGTAAACAACTGTCACACTCTCCACACGCTTTTTCATATCCATTGTAACATGTCCAAGTTGATCCATAATCTACTCCAAGCTTAATTCCTAGTCTTATTTCTTCTGCCTTTGTCTTATTCATAAATGGTGCATGTATCTTTATTTTTTTATTATCTTTTACTGCACAAACAGTACCTTGGTTGATAGCATTTTCCATGGCATCTATAAATTCTTTTCTGCAATCAACATATCCTGAATAATCTACTTGGCTTACACCTATAAATATATCCTGAGATCCAATTGCCTCAGCGAAAGACGCAGCATAGGATAAAAATATCATATTTCTAGCAGGTACATAGGTTACAGGAATATCTTTCCTTTCTGCATCACCGTTAGGAACATCAATATGTGAATCTGTAAGTGCTGACCCACCCCAAGCATTCATATTAGTATTTACAATAATATGTTCTTTAATCTTTGCTCCATTTGCAATTTTTTTTGCAAAATCCAGCTCTTTTTTATGTCTTTGACCATAATTAAACGATATTGCATAAACTTCATAACCTTCAGATTTAGCTAAATATAATGCCGTACTTGAATCCAATCCTCCAGATAATAATACAACTGCCTTCTTCATCTTTATCACTTCTTTCATAACGAATAAAATTTCACTTTATTATATATGATAATTAGTATAACTTCAACTAATACAACTTGAGAATATTACCTGTATATAAAATTAATTTCTCTATATGGTATAATATAATCAAAATTTGTTTTAGGAGGATTATTATGTTTGATGTAAAAAACTATGAAGATAAGTATAAAATATATGAACTGATTGACAGTGAAAAAAAATCCTACATAAAAATATGTCCAGAAAGAGGAGGAATAATAATAGGTTTTGGAGTTAATGAAACCGAGACTCTTTACCTTGACAAAAAAACTTTTTATGATTCTTCTTCAAATATACGAGGTGGAATACCTGTTTTATTTCCACTATGTGGCCAATTACCTAATGGTAAATATGAACTTAATGGAACTCAGTATTCAATGAAAAACCATGGTCTTGCTAGAATAAATAAGTGGGAAGTAATTGATACTTCAGTAAAGGATAATGCATCTATTACAATAAAATTCCAAAGTGATGAGCTTACTAAAAAATCATTTCCCTTTGATTTTCAGGTCATATTCAAGTACACATTAAAAGGTAATGAGCTTACTATATCTCAACAATTCGAAAATAAATCAAATATTGATATGCCTATGTCAATAGGATATCATCCCTACTTTAAAGCTGAAAGCAAAGATGATATCTTTTATGATACAAATGCCACAGAATTTTTAGATAATAATGATATGAAAATAAAACCTGTTTCAAAAGAAAATATAAACATATCAAAAAGTGTTGAATCCAAAATATTATTAAATCATACTGGAAAATCATTCACTTTTAAATTAAATGATTTGAATAGAACTTTCACATTTACATATGACAAACTTTTCAAGTATATAGTTCTATGGTCGGTAATTGATTCTGATTTTGTATGTGTGGAACCTTGGTCTGCGAAAAACAGTTCACTTTCCACAAAACAAGATCTGATTTATGTTAAACCAAATGATAAATTAGATTTTAGTATTTCCTTAAAAATCGAATTATAAAATAAAGGTTGTATAAATGATTAGAACATCATCTATACAACCTTTATTTTTTCCCAAAGTTCTGGATATTTTCGTTTTAAATTTATTATCCTAAATTCCTTACTACTTACAAATGCTTGAACTGTGCTTCCTTTAGCTAATATCTTCCCATCTATTGCTCTAAACACTTCATATTGAAAAATCACTTTTACCCCAGTTATTTCTTCAATATTTGTTTTAATTATAACTTCATCACCGTACTTAGCACCTTGTATATATTTACAGTGAGTTTCAATTATAGGCATCATTATTCCCATATCTTCCATGTCTTTATATGTAATATTGAGCTTTGCTATAAATTCATCTCTAGCAACTTCAAACCACACATAATATTTTGAATGGTGTACGATTCCCATTTTATCAGTTTCAACATATCTAACTTTAAGCCTTGTTTCATTAATAAACATGTTATCCCTCCTAATTCTTATGTTTATATATTATACCATATTAACATTGCTATATTTTAAATTCGGATATCTTTACAACAAATATCTATAAAATTTTGTATATTACATTGTTGAATATATATACATAATGCTTTATTATGTAATAATACAGTAAGATAAAAATATACTAATATGCTTATTAGGTATTTTCAAAAACATGTTAGTAAATGGAATAACTATATTAAACAGTAAAGGGGATATTAATTATGCAAAAAACAAAAATGGTTTTTACAATTGGTCCTGCTAGTGATAGCGAAGAAATATTGACAAAACTCATGAACATAGGAATGAATGTCACTAGACTTAACTTTTCACATGGTACACATGAGGATCACAAAATAAAAATTGATCTTATAAAGGATCTTAGAAAAAAGCTTAATAAATCAGTTGCCATAATGCTTGATATTAAAGGTCCTAAAATTAGAACTCATGATTTTAATGGTGATAAAGTTTTAATTGACAAGGGACAAAAGTTCACCTTTAGTTGTGGCAAAGAAATACTTGGTAATAAAAACGGATGTTCTGTTACTTATGAAGCACTTTATCATGATTTAAAAGAAAATGGTACAATTCTAGTTGATGATGGTCTGCTTGAATTCAAAATAAGTTCAATTGAAGGTACTGAAATAAACTGCATAGCCTTAAATTCTGGTTATATAGGAAATCATAAAGGAATAAATGTTCCTAACGTATCTATCGGGCTTCCCGCCGTAACTGAAAAGGACAAATCTGATTTAATCTTTGGATGTGAGCAAGGTGTTGATATTGTTGCAGCTTCTTTCATAAGAAAAGCCGATGATGTATTAGATGTTAGAAATATCCTCAATGCAAATGGTGGCCAGCATATTCAAATAATATCAAAAATCGAAACTCAAGAAGGTGTAGATAACATAGATGCTATACTTGCAGTTTCTGATGGTATTATGGTTGCTAGAGGTGATATGGGTGTAGAAATCCCAATTCAAAAAGTTCCTATAGTTCAAAAAATGATAATACATAAATGTAACAGAGTTGGTAAACCAGTTATTACTGCAACTCAGATGTTAGATTCTATGATTAGAAATCCAAGACCAACTAGAGCGGAAGCTTCTGACGTAGCAAATGCAATTTTTGATGGTACTGATGCAATTATGCTTAGTGGTGAGAGTGCTAATGGAGACTATCCACTAGAAGCTGCTTTAACAATGTCCAATATTGCCATTGAAGCCGAATCAAATATTGACTATAGGGCCAGTTTAAATGAAAGAAAAGATAAAGCTGTAAATAACATATCAAATGCTATAAGTCTTGCTACATGTACCACTGCGGATGAATTAAAGGTATCTGCAATAATTACAGCAACTCAAAGTGGTCTTACTGCTAGAATGGTATCAAAATATAGACCAAGTTGCCCAATTATTGCTGTAACACCTAGCAGACAAGTTGCAAGAAGTTTATCCATTAATTTTGGATTGCAAACTATAATTTCAAAAAAATTAACTTCTACTGATGAATTAATGGCCGATGCAGTAGAAAAGTGTTTAACTGCTGGATACATAAAAAAGGGTGAGGTTGTTATAATTGCAGCCGGCATACCTGTTGGCCAGTCTGGTACAACAAATATGATGAAAATACAAGAAGTTTAATCAAGTTACATTAAAAAACTAAAACCATATAAAATCTACGTGCTATGTTAAAATACTTACATGATTTTTCAAATATAAAGGGAGTAGCTAGGATATATTTGCAAATCCTGGTTACTCCCTCTCATTTAGCTAAGGCTTGGTTTTTGATTAAGTTCTTTTATAATTTTAAATATTTGATTTATACTTATGTTAATCATTACCCAAGTTAAACCAAAAACATAACCTGCTAAAACACTACTGGCAGTTGCTTCTCTTAAAAGTATAGCTGCTGTTCCTGCTAAAATACACACTGCAATTGAAGTTATCATAACTAATGTCTTTATCCAATACTTTTTTTGATACTCCATAATTATAAAGGCAATAAACCCATAAAACATTATAGAAATAAATGCTACATCACAGGGAAAATTATTAATTATACTGTTTTTTCCTATGCCCACCATTAATAATATAGTTTTAAGCAAAATAAATACAACTTCACCACCCAAAACATTTGCTATAATTCCAATTATATCTGACTTCTTATTTTTACTCTTAAATATAATAAATGCCACTAAACACAAAGTCAAACATAAAACTACAACATTGTTTTCTATAATCAAGAATACATTCATGAATTTTGGTGTACTAAAATTAAAAATACTTCTTATTACGTAGGATGTAGTAATATTAAATTTAATAAATTCATTGTCCATAATCTTATCTATAACAATTAAAATTACAACAACCATGACCAAAAGTACAAATTGTGTAAGTATAAATGCAAACTTAATTTTTCCCAGTGAGTTATATGTGATAATTATTTTACTTATAAATTTGTAAGTATAATCTTTTATCCGAGTTTTATAGTATTTTAATATAATAATAGTAGCCACAATAAGAGCCAATATTATACAAATTATTACTGCAAACTGTCCAGCGTATCCATGCAATTTATCCCATTTTCCACCTAATACTTTTCCCAGGGATATAAATGTAAATGACCATATAAATGCGCCTAAATAAGAGTGAATTATAAATTTTTTTATGGATACATTTGTGATTCCTGCGGTATAACCAGTTATATGCCTTACTCCTGGAATAAAAAAGGTAACCACTAAAAGTTTATTCCCATATGAATCAAACCACTTTGACACTTTCTCAAGTTTTTCTGGACCAAGATGAACGTATTTCCCGTATTTTTTGAAAAACCCTATTCCTAAAGTTTTACCAATAAAATATGAAATAGTTACCCCTATACTTATTCCTAAAAATGCCACAAATAAACTTATCCCATAGTTTAACTTACCTTTATATACTAAATAGCCACAATAACTCATTAACGTTTCCCCAGGAAGTGGAAATGCCAAAAGTTCCAGTGTTAATGCACCTAGTAATACCCAATATCCATAATTACTAAAAAGTGTTTGGATTAATGACAATTTTAACACCCCCATGCCTAAAACTTAAATCTACTTAATATATTAACATAAAATCAATTATAGCAGGAATCTAATTGCTGAAACATTTATGTTTTTTGTATTATTACAATAGCAGCTATTTATCTATCTTTAAATTTTTAAGTTTATTGCATATTACCTAAGTTTTACTACTAATATTAATATTTGACTATTGAACCCTTTTGCTATATTTTATAACTATAGAGTTTAAATAATGGAGGGCTAAATAATGATTGAAATAGTAAATGTAAACAAAAGTTATAATGGTAAATCCAAAGCCGTGGACAGTCTAAATCTCACAATCAATGATGGCGAAATATTTGGTTTTATTGGACATAATGGTGCTGGCAAAACAACAACCATAAAAATGCTAACTGGTATATTAAATAAAGATTCAGGCTACATAGGAATAAATGGAATAGACATAACTCATGAACCAATGGATGCAAAAAAACAATTTGGTTATGTACCAGATAGTCCAGACATGTTTCTAAGGCTCAAGGGCATAGAATATTTAAATTTTATGGCAGACATGTACGATATAGACAGTGAAACAAGAAAAGACAGAATAAAATCATTAAGTGAAAGATTTGAAATGGCTACTGCACTTAATGATAAAATACAAAGTTACTCACATGGAATGAGACAAAAAATCGTAATAATAGGTGTACTTATTCATAGTCCTTCCATTTGGATTTTAGATGAACCTATGACTGGCCTTGATCCCAAATCCTCCTACACTTTAAAACAAATGATGAGAGAACATGCTGATAGTGGTAAAACAGTATTTTTTTCAACTCATGTACTTGAAGTTGCAGAAAAATTATGTGATAGGGTTGCAATCATAAATAAAGGCAAGATATTATTTTGTGGGACTATAAATGGGATGAGAGAACATTTTAAAACAAATGAATCCCTAGAAGAGATGTTTTTGGAGATGACTGCAAATGAGTAAAATATTTATATTGACGAAAACCTTGCTAAAAAATGACAAAATTAGTTTTAATAAAAAAACCATAGGGCTATTACTGATTCTAATTTTATGTTTTCTCCCTTTAGCACTTGTTCTCACTTTTTCTACTATCTCCTCATACGATCTTCTTGCATCCTATCATCTTCAAACTTTATTGTTGGCATCTATTTTCTCTTTAGATTGCATTATAATGATTTTTTTTGGTTTTTTCTACATAATGAGCTTATTCTATTTTAGCAACGATATTGAAACGCTTCTGTGTTTACCGCTATATCCTTATCAAATTTTGACATCAAAATTAATAATAATTGTTATATTTGAATATTTTACTGAATTTGTCACACTTTTGCCAATACTTATAGGTTTTTGTTATAAAGCTGGAAGCCTTGCATTTATTATTTACTCAATAATTATATTTTTGATTTTACCTCTGCTACCAATCATCCTTTGTTCGTTAGTTATAATGGTAATAATGTCTTTTAGTAAGGCTGCTAAAAACAAAGATCTTTTCAAAACTTTATCTGCCGTGGTTGGTGTGGCATTTGCCATACTTTTTCAATTTGTGATAAATAGATTTAATGGAAGTAGTAGAAGTGGTAATTCTCTTGCAGGAACATTAAAACAAAATACCCACGTACTTGAAAATGCTACTAATGTTTTTCCAACTGCGAAACTTGCCTCTTACGGCTTAGTAAATGCAAGTTCACTAAGTGGATTATTAAACATACTATCATTTTTAGTTATTTCCATTGCTGCTCTAATAATATTTATTATGGCAGCACAAGGTCTCTTTTTAAAAGGTGCTCTAGGAATGTCTGCAACAAATTCTACCAATAAAAAGCTATCTGATAATCAGTTTAATAAAGCTTCCATTAAAAACTCATATATAAAATCCTACACAATGAAGGAGCTAAAGCTACTATTTAGAACTCCGGCTTATTTTCAGAACTGCATACTTGGTGGCGTTATATTCCCAATAGCTATGTTTTTTGTTTTAATTTTAGGTAAAGGTGGATTATCGGATCTTCCTAAACTAACAATGAACGGCAGTTTTTTAGCAATAGCTTCTGCCATACTCATTGCTGCATCTTCATTTAATATGATTTGCCCAACGTCCATTTCAAGGGAAGGATCCAATTATTACGTTATGAAGTATATTCCAGTGCCTTATGAATCACAAATTTTATCTAAGGTATTATCTGGATTTATAATTAGCAGTTTTACCGCTATAATAACACTTATTATCGGAATATATTTATTTAAAATAACATTTATAATGATTTTACTCATAGTTATTATATCAACCATTGGAATAATAACATGTTCACTCTTTGGTGTATTCATAGATTTAAAAATTCCAAATCTTGATTGGGATAATGAAGCTAAGGCAGTAAAACAAAATTTAAATCCATTGATATTGATGTTTCCAACTATTGTTTTATTAATAATAATAGTTGCACTTATTAGCATAGCGAAATTGGATTTATTTTTTTCATTTATATCTATGCTACTTATATTTTCTCTTTTGTGTTTTGGTGGCGTAAGAATTTGTCTTTACAATGGTAGCAAAATTTTAGGTGGAAAAGATTATTCATCTTCTCCTTTTAAATTTGGTAAATTCAAAGTAAAAAAGACTAACATGAGAATGTTTGTTTCAATTGGCATTACAGTTATTACCCTAGGAGTTGTAGCTGCAATTCTAGGCATTGAGATGACTTCAAGCACTAAAGTTTCTCTTGGAATTAATGATTTTTCTATAAAAGCAGGTCTTGAAAGCTACTCCACTAATACAAATGAAATAAAAAACGTATACTTAAAAGATACGGTTCCTAGTATGAGTAAGATTGTTGGTACAGGCATTGGTTCTGTAAAAAGAGGTAAATTCAATGTAAATGGATATGGAACTGGGGAAGTATTTATACAGTCTTCAAATGGTCCATATTTATATATCATTACTAAAAATAATTTTATTATTATGAATTATGATGATGCCTCTAAAACCAAAATGCTTTATAATGATTTAGAGAAAACTACTAACAGATAGTCCAGATGTAAAACTTATGTGGATCAGACTAGAACAATATAAGTTTCTTAGCTTCATATTAGTCTCATTTAGTATTTTTACAGACAACAGTAGATTTGTTTTCACAAACCTACTGTTGTCTGTGTTTCTTTATATCTGCCTCATATACATGTATTAAATTAAATTCACCTTCTGCCTCTTGTCTTAAGCTCTCCCACTCCTTTGGTACATGAAGTCCAGTAGAAAAATCTAATGTATTTGTATTTCCAAGGTTCATTTTTACATTAGCTAAACTTTTACAATTTTCAAATAATTTAGGTGCAAAAGCTAAACAAATATCTAAAATTGCATTTTTATCATCTCTGTTTTCTGGAATAACAGCATGTATATTTCCAAGTCTTTGGAGTTTTTCTTCATCATACTTTGCTTCATACCATCGTTTTTCTCCTTCTCCTTGTAAAATTTCAACATATATATCTTCTAAACCATCCTTACTTTCCTTACCAATCATATAAATTTTAGAATAAGCCGACATAATAATCTCATCTCCAAATATATTTTAATATTATTGTGTGTAAATACAATATTTTTATAATTATTTTTTATATACACACCTGGAAAAATAATATTTACATAAAATAGCGTCACATGTGCATACTATATTTAGAAAGGAGTGTTGTGCATGACTAAAGGTAAATCTAAAATTAAAAAAAATAATCCAATAAAAAATAAGGCTGAAAATGCCACCCTTGATCCTTCTACTTTCACAGAAAAGCTTAAAAAGACTTCCATAAGTGAATTAAATACTATATTAAAAGGTGAATACATGGCAATAGACTCCTATGAAAAATATATAGATAATATATCTGATGCAAATGCAAAATCCGAACTTCAAAAAATACAAAAAGAGCATAAGACTCAAGCTATATCTTTAGCAGAAAGAGTACAAAATCTTGGAGGAATCCCAACCAAAAATATAGGTGTGATTGGAAAAGTTGCTGAAACTATTTCTGATATAGCAGATATCACTAAAAGTAAACCAAGTAGTTATATTAAAAAAGCATTAAATGGTGAAAATCAAGGAATTAAATTAGTGGATGAAATGATTAAAGGCGATCTTGATAACGATAGTAAAAATTTAGTAAATTCAATGTTAAATCAAGATAAATCTCACGTAAACATATTATCAGGTCTTTCCACTAGCCTTGAATCAACTAATAAATAAAATAAGGGAGTAGATTTTATATGAACAAAATCTACTCCCTTATTTTCTACTTCAACAGAAAATCATTCTTAACATTAATTTGGTTTTCTTCAGATTATTTTTTTATTCTACTACATACTTTTTAACAAATTCAAACAATTTATATGATTCTTTTGCTTTTCTTAACCCCGGTATACCTAAATCTTGCTCTCTGTTTATTTTTGGTATACTACTAAAACAAGTTTCAACAAAAATTTTATTTATAAAAGTGTATAATCCCTTTATTTCTGGATCTGCTTTTTCAATATGTATTACTGCTGTTTCATCACTTATCTTTTCTCCAATTGTAAGTGCTACTATTTTATCTTCCACAAATACAACCATACCCTGGAAATTAAATTTATCTATGTTTCTTAACAGGCTTTCCACCCCTTTAATCTCGTAACATAAATATTCACTCTTGTCCTCTTTTTGCTCTAACCAATAGTTAAGTGCTTTAATACACTCTTCAATAGAAACTTCTCTTATATCTTTAATAACATAAGAATAATTTTTTATAAATTGATTGTAATGATTCTTTTTAGCATGAAGTTTTTTTCCTGAAAGGGATATCAACTTTTCACTATCATAAATATAATCAAAATTATCTCTATCTTCTACAATCTCTATATCTTCGCCATATGTTTTTTTTAAATCTTCTACAAAATTCTCTTCTATATCTTTGAACAAACACTGCATTTCAAGCTGAATTTTGCACTCCTTCAGCATTTCAACTATTTCTCTAAGTTGTTCAATTTTATAACCTACAGGTTGCATAAAATGAGTTTCACCATCAAAATCCTTCTTTTTAATAATTAATACATTGTCGTATATAGCATACTCTATTTCGCAGGCGTCTTTCCATATATAAAGTGTAGTAAACGAATATTCACAACTTTTGTATTCAAAGTCATTCAAATAAGCATCTAATAACTTCTTATCGTTTAAATCAATTCTCTTAAATTTTAACACAAAACCACTCCGATTCTATAACAAATTAACATTCATTATTATTTGATACTTAATTTCAAGAATGTTGTTTTTTTATTATACCATATAATTAATTGTCTATGTACTAATTGTTAAAAACACTATGATACTGTTTCATATTTACTGAAAAATTTATCCCACATCACAATTAGAACTTAATTTTTATATGTGGATATTTCAACGTTAAAATTCCCTTCTGAATCACAATTTGTATCAACACTATGCTGGATACCTGCAGTATTTAATTTTTTATCAAACTCATCCTTAACAAAGGTCATAGCACTAAGTTTGCTTTGATTCTTTTGTATCTGAAAGTTTAATTTAGTTCCACTTACCGAGCAACTTCCAGTAACACTGACTCCGTCACTTTTGTAAGTAAGATTTATTTTATTAAATTCTCCCCCATTTGCATTTATAGCAGATTGTATTTCACTAAAATAGCTATTTCCCTTAACTGAATCATCCACATATCTAGCATCCTCCACATTATAATCTTTTATTATGCTAGCTGCTGCTCCCATAGTAGTATCGTCCCCACTAGTTATAATTATTGAGTATATCCTTTTTATGGAATGTACTTTAAGTGATTTTTCTATTGCCTTAACATTTTCTTTTTTTCCAGAATCAATGAGGGTGTTTTGTGTTCCATTTTGAATAAGTATGCAACCATTATATCCATTATCAATAAAATTTACCTTCAATATTTTTTCTGCAATATCACTAGAAATATTTTGTGATTCTGTGGTTTTAACTCCACTAGAACCATTTTCTTTATTTTCTGCACCTGCAGAGCCCGCTCTATAGATTGGTATTTGTATATATCCTATGAATGTAACTAATATAGCAATGGCAAATCCTATTATATAAAATTTTATATTTTTACTCTTTTTTACTACTGCACATATTCCCATAGTTAAAAAATAGAGTACAAAAGCAAGCCCTATTATCAATAATAATATTTCCATAGATATCATCCTCTCAAGTTATCTATTAAAAATATTGACATATTACTCACTAAATATTCATTGTGAATTATTCTACAGAAGTCCACCATCAATAGTAATTATTTTTGAGGTGATATAGCTTGAATCTTCACTTGCAAGAAAAACTGCAAGTTTGCCAACTTCCTCTCCCTTGCCAAAACGTTCCATTGGTATTTCTTCTTTTAGCGCTTTTGTTTCCTCGTCACTAAAATATCTGTTCATGTTTGTATCAATTACCCCTGGAGCTATAGCATTTACTCTTATATTTGATGGCGCTAGTTCCTTTCCAAGTGCTTTTGTAAATGAATTTATTGCGCCTTTTGAAGCCGAATATAATACCTCACATGATGCTCCTACATTACCCCATATGGAAGAGATGTTTATTATTACTCCACTCTTTCTTTCTATCATGTTTTTTAAAACAGCATGAGTGCAATTATATACCGATTTGAAATTGGAATTCAATACGTGCTCATAATCATCTTCAGTGTTATCTATAAACAGACCTATACTTGATATGCCTGCATTATTCACTAAAACATCAATTTTACCAAAATCCTTCACGATATTTCCAATCATCTCTTCTGAGTCCTTAAAATTTCTCACATCTGCTTTATATTTTCTTGAATAAGCCCCCATGTTTTTAATATCATTTAATGTTTCTTCTGCCCCAACCTCATCTAACATATAGTTAATGGCTACCATAGCTCCTGATTTCGCCATTTCAATAGCTATGCTTCTTCCGATTCCCCGTGAGGAACCTGTAACCAATACCACTTTTCCCTTTAAAATCTCATTCATTAAATATCACCAATCCTCTTAGTTATGTTCAAAGATCCTAGCATATATGATAAAAAAAAACACCTTCCCATATGGAAAGTGAATTTCTAAAAATTTATTTTTTTCTTTCTCATTCCAATGTTCATAACCAAAGCAATAATTATATAATTGGAGAAAATGAAACTATTACCATGACTCATAAACGGTAGTGGAATTCCGGAAATAGGTACTATTCCAACTGTCATACCAATATTCCAAAAAATCGAAAACATCAATCCTGTAAAAGTACCAGCACAAATCATCTGTCCAACAATGTCCTTAGATTGTCTACCAATTTTTAATATTTTGTACAATATAAACGCATATAGTAATAACAAAACTATAGCTCCTATTAGTCCCCATTCTTCACCAACTACAGAAAAAATAAAGTCTGTGTGATTTTCCGGTACATATTGTCCAGCTACTTGAGTTCCTTTTAAAAAACCTTTACCAAGTAATCCTCCAGAGCCTATTCCAACTTTAGAATTTGCAAGCTGATAGCTTGATTGTTCAAATAAAGATGTAATCCTAGATCTTTGGTGCTGTTGCAAAATACTACTATTCCAAACAAGCCAACATAATGGAACACTGGTTATTATTGCTCCATAAATTATTTTTAAATTAATTCCGCATATAAATATTATCCCTAAGGTAATACAAAGACAAATTACAGCCATACCAATATTAGGTTGTTTAAAAATCAATACAACTGGTATTATTGTATAAACTACTATAATGCCGATATTTTTAAGTTTATTAACCTCACTATCCATATCATTTATTTGTTTTGCAATAAATAATGTTAAAATAACTTCAAAAAAACCAGCAGGTTCAAGTTGCTGAGATCCTATTTGTATCCAAGAATTAGCACCATTTATTGGTGTGGTGAAAAACAGAGTATACACTAGCGAAATAATCCCTAGCCAATATAAAACAGTTGAATAACCAGTTAGTACACTATAATCTACTAGTAATACTAGATATACTAATATTAACCCTATTCCTATACCAACAAACTGAGATACAAACAAACTTGTGGAACGTGATGCACTATAAACATTTAATGCTCCAAAAATTGATATAAGCAGAACTGCAATAAGTAAACTAAAGTCAATCTGCTTGAACAATTTTTTATCGATAACCCATTTTTTCAAGTGTTAAACCTCCTGTATTCCTAGTGCTACTAATCATAGCAACTTCATCTATTTATATTACAAACATATATCAATAAAATTATACATCTAAATTATAACACTTGTCTTATAATAAATCATGAAATTATTGTATACAATGTCAATTCTATATTCACAAATTATGAATATAGAGAAAACCATCAATAACAATGATTCATGATTCTCTCTATGCAGCTGATTTTAGTCCACTATAAATCTTCATTGTTAGTTTAAATTATTAGTGTGGTTCACATTAGGGATGCTGGTGAAGTTATCATCATTTGTATCATTAGTTGTTAAATATTCGTTGCCGTCCGAGTCTTTTTCCAGACGAACACCACTAATTGTCCCTTGGTATACCATACTTAATGCTTCTTCTTTCATAATTATATCACCATTTTCAAGTCCATAAGCAATTGTATCACCATTATTGTTTGTCACTACTTTTTTTATTACATGTGAATTTTTAAATCCAAATGTCATAATTCTACCTCCCGTGGTTATGAAACTATTTTCTCCAGTAGGCAAAACTTTATGCGCAATTTATTATTTGAGAGTTGCTTTTACAAACATTATTTTCATACCTAATTTCACAAATTTATTTTCATACTCAGTAGGAATGTTTTCTGCGAAATTGCTATTATGAAGATCATAGGTATAATAGTTAATTTCAAAATTGTTTGAAGCTAAATATTCCATTGACGCTTCAAATAAATCAAAATTATCAGTTTTGAACCATATTTCTGTGTTTGCTCTTATAAATTGTTTATATTTTATTAAAAATTTAGGGTGAGTAAGTCTTCTTTTATTATGTCTGTCTTTAGGCCAAGGATTACAGAAATTTATATATATCCTGCTTATTTCACTTTCATCAAATATCTCGCTTATAAATGCTATTTCAAGTGGGATTATCCTTACATTTGAAATTTCTGCTTTTTCAACATTTCTCAGTGTGCACACTAAAACTTCATCTTTTAAATCAATTGCTATGTAGTTCTTATCTGGATTTTCCACTGCATTTCTTGTTGTGAATTCTCCTCTTCCACATCCCAGTTCAAGATATATTTCATTATTATTTCCAAAAACTTCATTCCATTTACCTTTAAAATCTTTTGGCTGAATTATAACCAAAGGACTTTTTTCCAGTTCAGGTCTTGCCCACCATTTTTTCCTAAGTCTCATTGTATTTCCTCCGCCCTTTTGTCCTAAGACATCTTATCAAAATATGCTAGTATATTAACTGAAAATTTTTAAAGATGCCTTTTCTCTATTTTAGATATTTCCGAGGAAATATCTGATTATCTTATAATTATCTGTGCTATGTTCATAAATAGGTGATACATTGCAGTACCTGGTATACCTATCATTAGACCAAGTATTGAATTGTTGCTAAATATAGGCACGGCTAATACAAAAAAAATGATTAGTTGATACCTGTACAAAGAATCTGATATATTGTAAAAGCCCTTTGGGAATAAATCTACCAATATATGAAAACCATCAAACCCTGGAATAGGTATTAGATTTAAAAGCGAAAAAGTACAATTTAAAAATACAACTTGATTCGCTATTTGTAATATTATATTACCTAAATTACTTGATGGTAAAACCTTGAATAAAGCAATTGTTATAAAAGCAAAAACAAAAGCAACAACAACATTTGCTAAAGGTCCTGCAATAGATACTTTTAAATCATCTCTATTGTAATTTTTAAAGGCACTTGGATTTGTTTCCACTGGTTTTGCCCAACCAAAATGAACAATCAAAATAAAAATAAAACCTAATGGGTCTATATGTGCAATGGGGTTCAAAGTTAATCTACCTTGAAATCTAGGGGTTTTATCTCCTAATTTATCTGCAACTAAAGCATGGGCATACTCATGAAAAGTAAATGCTATTAAGATTGCAGGTATAATTATAACGATATTGTAAATCTGGCTACTTATATTCTCCATATCAATTCCTCCTATGAATTTCTATTTCTTTTACTTTATTATATCAAATCTAAAATTAGGTTATAAGCAATTTATAAATAAAAAATTTGCAGACTAATCTCTGCAAACCTTCTATTTATATGGTATATCTGCAAGTTTGCCATTATTCTCAGATACAATTCCTTTATCTGTCATTTTAATTAAACTTCCGTTATAAGAAGTGATTTGATTTGATTTCAGTGAGGAAACTTGTCCTTTAAGATTATTATTTACATATATATTACCATTTTCTGTTATAAATAAATCTTTTGGGTCAAACTGCTTAGTAACATTTATAGTTTTCCAGTTTGTAACTGGAACTTCAGTATTTCCATAGTATATATTTGTTATTAATCCATTTACCAAATTTCCAACATAAATGTTATTCTCAGAATCAGAGCCTAATATTATTGGGCTAGAAACATTAATAAAATTCATGTTAGCTTTATCATTTGTAGATATAATTTTATGTGAACTTAAATCCTCATAAACAAGTTCAGCTTTATCCGGCAGAATCTTTATATTCCCAATTTTCACTGAAGAAGTATCCACCTGGCTTACGTCATCCATAGCATTATTTAAATAAATTTGTGATTTATATGAATTTCTACTTACTTTCACATATATTAAATTTGTTACTGGGGAAATTTGAATATCTGAAACTTTTGATGAACTATCTGACCATGTAACATCTGAATTTATGGTGTTTTTGATAGATTTACTGGCATCATATGAATTTAATTGAATTTTTCCGTTCCCAGTAATAGGTTTTTCTGCAATTATAAGTCTGTGTCTATCTGAAACCCAATTGTAAAAAGATATTTCATTCCCTTTTTCAGGTAATACTTCTTTAAGTTGACCATTAGAAGTATCAACAGTTTTTAGCGTTCCATTCTCACAATATGATACAAATCTTCCATCATATGAAGCATTAATATTTATAGCATCACTAGGAATATCAATGGAAATCTGCTGTTTTTTAGGTGCTTTAGCTACAACTTTATTTATTATAAATGAATTTTCTGGTTTTAAATAAGTCTCATTAATATAATATAGTCCAGCAAATTGTATTACTAAGGATATTATTATCCATATACTTAAGTGTTTAAAGACCTTTATCATAAGTTCTCCCCCTACTATTTGGCATAAACAATGGAAGGTACATATCTTTCACCCACTGCATCACTTGGATTGTTTATTATATCTCCATTGTAGTACATTGTGGATGAGGAACCTCCATCTAATGCTACAGCATTCAGCGCACCATATTTGAGCATTAAGTTTCTAACGTCCTCATAGGATGCCCCCATGCTTCCAACAGACCTTCCATCAATGGTTAGAAACAATATGCTACCATCTTGCATTTGTCCTATTGCAGTCCTAGGTGCAAGTCCTGACTCTTGACCGATAACCTCTGGCTTACCATTTACTACAAGAATAGCTTCACATGAAATTGCATCATTAGCATTTGCAGCTAATAAATCATTAGCACTGTAATTACCCACAATCATTTTCCCCGCAGAGGTAAGACCAAAGCTCTGTATTTTTTTATTGCTATCACTATCAAAACTACTAATGATTTTTCCATTGGAAATCAGATTACCTATAGGTATACCTCCAGTTCCTGTATATTTAGCACTTCCAGCAGTTGCCTCATCAGAAAAGTCTCCACCATTTATTGCTGCAACAGCATCATATCTTTGTGCCATAACACTGGTAATTTGACCTTCTTTACCAAGGTTCTTTGTATAGCCAACTTTTACTCTTGTAGGATCTTTAATAACTAAGAAATATCCTTTAAATTTTCCGGTTGCAGACGCAACATTTTCCAAATCAATTCCTGTATCATTTAAATGTTGTACTTGAATTTCACTTGTATTGGTTTTTTCTGAAGTTGTTAACTCGCCACTTTTGGCAGTACTGTAGTTAGTCAAATTATTTATTTCTGAATCTGATAAAAACCATCTAGCCACATATTGATGCCTTCCGGAATTAATAAACATACTAACTACATTTTTTTTGACATTTATGAACGGTCCGTAAAACACTAGCAAAGTTAACGACACTGACGTAAATAAAATCTGAAACAATAAAAATAGACCTGAATATTTAAGTTTTGAAATTTTCTTACCACCTATGTTATTGTTTTCTGATTTTATCTTATTTTTAAAAATAGACATCAATTTACCTTTCCTTTCATAATATGCTACAAGGATATTTTGCTGTTTAAAGGTATTTATTAATTTCATTAAGCCATATTTGCATTTTATAATGGCTTGAACTTAAGTTTACCACCATTGTTATAAATAATATTACCGTTATTTATTTGTAAAAAAGTGCCTTGATAATTATAGGTTTTATTCCCCTTTACATCGGTAACTATACTATTTTGCCTATCCAAAGTGTAAATGCCTCCATTTGGTAATACAACTATATTTTTATTATCAATCATTGTGCCCAATACTATTTTTTTCCATGAAGAAATATTGTCTGAAAGTTTTCCATAATAGATTGCATTTGACTGTAAACTACCATTTCCCACATAAAAATTGTCATTATCATCAGTTCCGATAATAGATGGTTTTAAAACACCTGGTATAATTATACTCGACTTTTCTGCATAGTTATATACTTTTATTCGTCCATAAATATCATTGTAAATAAGTTGATCATCAGAAGATGCTACTGCAAAAGTGCCTATATTATTAGTTAAAGTTAAAACTCTTTTAAGTTGTTCATTTCTGTCTATTCTATACATATAAAATGAATCATTACTGTGTCCAATTTTTATGTACAGCACTCCTGTTAAAACTGACATTTTCATTTCAGCACTCTGCCCAGCACTTGCAAAAAGTGCTTTGTGCGTTGTGCTATCATCTATTTCAGTTTTAATTTCCTTATCTGCATCATAAGAGTAAAATTTTATTGTAGTATTATTTACTTTTTCAACAATATCCATAATGTCTGTTCCCGGAACCCACATATAAGCAAGACATTTTACTCCACTCGAATATGTTAAATTTGCTTTTGTTTTTCCAGTACTAGTATCTACTACTTTCACCAAACCATCTTCTAAAGTCGCAGTGTATGCTAAATCATCTGATAAGGTTACATTCTTTGCTGTACTACCTAATGCTACATTAGGAACAATTTTTTTAACTTGCTCTTCTGCTGTTATATCTGTTATTTTTATACTTCCAGCTGAAGCATAATAATATTTATCTAAAAATACATATAATGTACACTGTAGAATCAGTGAAATTATAATCCAAATCATTATCCTCTTTGAAGCTTTCACTGCCCATTCCTCCTATTTCTTTACATATACAGCTGTAGGCACCGGTCTCTCACCAAATTTTGTATCACTTGGAGTATTTTGCACCTTGCCATTATAGTACATAGTTGTAGATGCACCACCATCAAGGTTTACTGCATTAACAGCGCCTGCCTTTTTCATTACCTCCTGTACATCCTCTATTGAAGCACCTGCTTCTAACCCTTGTCTTCCATCCAATGTTAGTAGCAAGATAGATCCATCATGCTTTTGTCCAATAGCTGTCCTCGGATTTGCTCCTTGGCTTGAAATTCCAGATTTTACAACTGAATTTTCAATTAGTGTTGGTCCAAAACATAAAGCATCAGTAACATTCATATTCAATAATTCGTCAATAGAGTAATCACCAACAACCATGACTCCACCTTTTTTAATACCGACAACTCCTGTGTATGTTTGCTTCGTATCAGCATTACCTGAATATGGAAAAATTAGTTTTCCATCGGAAATAATAATTCCAGTAGGTATGCCACCCGTACCGGTCCATGTGGCTGTAGAATTACTCCCTTTATCATCAAACCCGCCACCATTTATAGCTGCTAAAGCATTATTTTCTTTGGCAATATCACTAGTTTTCTGACCTGACTTTCCTATATTCTTTGTATATCCAACTTTAACCCTACTAGAATCATGTACTGTAACAAGAAAGCCACTAAATTTATGTCCTCCATCAACTTTACTTATTTCAACTCTATTATCATGACCGCCTATATTTATCTTGCTTAAATCTTGAACTACCGCTGATCCAATGCCACCTGTATCAGTACCTTTTATTATCGACTGTATTTTATTATCAGACAAAAATAAAGTAGCAATAAACTGATGGCTATTTGTAGCCATGGCTGTTCCAACTATATTTTTTCTAAGATTAGTGAAAAACGGTGAATAGTAAACAATTATTGGAGCTGTGGCTATTCCAAAAAGTAATTGAAATACTAAAAAGTACATTAATAGCTTCCATGTTTTAATTTTTTTAACATTTTTTTTAGTGTACCGTGTTTTACTGTGTTGTCTATCATTACTCATATTATTACCTCATAATTTTCATATTACGCATAGGTTATATTTTACATCAATATAAAAAACTTTTCGTTTATAATTTATGTCTTTTTTGTAAACGATTTGTTATTTAATATAATATCAAATATCTGAATTTTATTTCAACATAAAAAATTCCAGAATAATTTTCTGAAATCTTTTATATTATAACCTTTTTATTACATTAAAAGCAAGTCTTAAAACGTTTAAATTAAATTAAATGTACTAATACTCATGATTTCCATAGTATTTCTTTTGACAATTGATAGTATTTATTATATAATATAATTAATTAAACAATAAGGATGGTGCTTATGAACAGCATAACTAGTATTTTTAAAGAAAAACGATTAAAATTGACACCTCAGCGTATCGCAGTGTACAAATATTTACAGTCTACAAAAAAACATCCATCCGCTGAAATAATTTACAAAGCTTTACAAGAAGACTATCCAACTATGAGTTTAGCTACGGTTTATAAGGCCTTAAAAACACTTGCAGACGTGAATTTGGTAGAAGAATTAAATGTTGGAGAAGGTAACTTTAGATATGACAGTAATGTCACTGCTCATCCGCATATACAGTGTATTTCATGTGGTAAAGTTGAAGATATTGATAACGTGACTTTTTCAGATTTAAATATCAGAGTAAAAGAATTTACTGAATACGAAGTTTTGACTAATAAAATTTACTTCTACGGAATTTGTAAATCTTGCAAGGAAAAAGTAGTTGCTGTAGAAAGCAATTAATCTTTAATAATGGCATGCTTTAATTGCAAGCCATTATTTTTTTTATGTTAATATAAACCATAATAAAATAATATATAATAAAAAAAAGCTTTTCATCATATATTTTCCATGAGGTGATTTATATGAAGCTAAACGTTTTATTCTTAAGAAAGCGCTATATATATTATGGCACTCTCTTAATATTAATATTTGTTTTACTAATTTTATTTTTATTATCTAAAAATACATCCTACATTTTTTCAACTTCCAATGATAAAAAAAGTATTCAAAATTATGATTTAACAGGTGATGGTTTAAAAGATTCCATTTACATACTAAATAATAAAAACCAATATGAAATTAATGTGACTTCAAAAGAAAAAAATTACATTTTAAAATCCAAAAACGAACTAAATAATTTGGGTAATCACTATACTTATTGGCCACTACGTCTTACGCTTTTAGATGCTTCTAGGGATAAACTTCCTGAAATTTTTGTACAGGCCTCCAAAGATGGATCTCCAATACAAAATGTATTTATGTGGAAGAATAACAAATTTCAAAACATAATAAATAATTCGAATAATCTACTTGGTTTTATAGATTACCACAATAATAAAACCCCTAAAATTATTTTAGGAAACCTTAATAATAAAACTGCTGAATTGTCAAATTATATAATTTCTAAAAATAATTTGATTAAATATCCCTCGAATTATAATTCTAATTTTTTAGGTAAAGATTCTATTCTAGAATTTATTAAGTATATTGATAGTCTGCCTTACAACATTTTATATAGTCCGAGAGAAGTATTTTATCCAGAAGCAGCTAATAGCATTACAAAAACAGTAGATACACTTTCTAGTTTCAATGCAACATATTATTTTCAAGATGGTTTTTTTATAGATAATGGTTGTGACAAAGATGGGGTTATAACCAGTATGAAATGGATTTTAAATTTCAAAGGCATTTCTAATTCAGATACTAAAATTGTTAAAAACTACACTCTAAACTTAATTTTGAAGCCGTCTGGTGATACAAATAGCAGTTATTACTTCAAAATTTTCTATGCTGACTTTATAACTCAAGATAATTCATCTGCTTTATATCTTCCATAACCTTTTTCAACTTAAAATTTACGGACTGTTTTCAGCTAAAGTGAAAAAAATTCATAAAAAATAAAAAAGGGACCGTTTTACGGTCCCAAGGGGGATGGGGGGTTTAGCATAAGACAAAAGTTTTACCTTTATCTCACGCTAATGGAGATATTATCTCCAATTACATTTATTATGATGCCCTTATTTTAGTTTTTTATTCAACATTATAAATATTTTAATAATAATTTTCTAAAATATTTGATTTATAAAACGTCATTATAAATATGATCTAGTAAATCCTCTGTTCCAACCTTTTTTAGTGAAGAATAAAAATAAATTTCTTCATTTTTTCCAAGTCCAAATGTTTCCCTTATTACCTTTTCACTTTTTTGAAGATCACTTTTGGTGAGCTTATCACTTTTAGTTGAAACAATCATGCATTTGTATCCATAATGCTTAACCCAATTATACATTAACAAATCATCAGCATTGGGCTTTCTTCTACAATCCACCAATAGGACTACCTTCTTAAGTTCTGGTCTTCCTGTAAGGTAGATGCCTATCATGCTACCCCAACTTTTTTTCTCTTCCTTGGATATTTTCGCATATCCATACCCTGGCAAATCAACTAAATATGAGTTATTATTTATCATAAAATAATTAATAAGTCTTGTTTTTCCTGGTGTTGAGCTCACTTTAACTAATTTTCTTCTATTGGTAATTGCATTAATTATAGAAGATTTTCCTACATTTGATCTTCCTATAAATGCGACTTCTGGTAATCCGTCTACAGGAAATTGTTCGAATTTTACAGCTGAAATTATAAATTCAGCTTGTTTAATTTCCATTATTATCTTCACCAACCAATGCGTTATTTATAACATCCTCGACTTTTTCTGCTAGTATAAAATTAACTTTATTTGTAACTGTTTTGGGTATATTTTTCAAATCTTTTTCATTCTCCTTTGGAATTATTATAGTATCAATTCCAGCTCTATGGGCAGCTAAAGATTTTTCCTTAAGTCCACCTATTGGAAGCACCCTTCCTGTAAGGGTTATCTCTCCAGTCATTGCAACGTTATGTTTGACTTTTCGATTGCTTAACGCTGAAACTAAAGCAGTTATAATTGTAACTCCCGCTGAAGGACCATCCTTTGGAACTGCTCCTTCAGGGACGTGAATATGAATATCTTTTTCTTTATAAAATTTTTCATCTATGCTATATCTCTTAGCATTAGTTCGTACGTAGCTAAATCCAGCTTCTGCAGATTCTTTCATTACATCTCCAATTTGTCCTGTAATCGAAAGCTTACCAGTCCCAGGCATAACTGCAACTTCTACTGGTAATGTATCTCCACCATAGCCAGTCCATGCCATTCCTGTTACTACCCCTATCTTATCTTCTTTATCAATTTTATCATAAGTATACATATCTGATCCTAAATATTTTTTAACAAGTGCAGTGGTAATTGTTGCAGATTTTTTATCTTTTTCTACCATTTCAGCAATAGATTTTCTGATAACAGCTGCTATTTTCCTTTCAAGATTTCTAACCCCTGATTCTCTAGTATAGTTATCAATAATACAACTTAATGAATTATCAGTAAATATGATTTCCCCATTATCTAAAGAGTGTTCTTCCAATTCCTTCTGCACTAAATGATTTTTTGCAATGTTAAATTTTTCTTCTGAAGTATATCCAGAAAGCTCTATTATTTCCATTCTATCCAAAAGTGGAATAGGAATTGTATCCAAATTATTAGCAGTAGTCACAAACATAACATCAGACAAATCGAAATCTAGTTCCATAAAATGATCTCGAAAACTATAATTTTGCTCTGAATCCAATACCTCTAAAAGAGCCGATGCAGGGTCCCCTTTATATCCATCACCCATTTTATCAATTTCATCTAATAAAAATAGCGGATTCATTGACTTTGCTTCTTTCATACTATAAATGATTCTACCTGGAATTGCTCCTACGTATGTTCTCCTGTGACCTCTTATATCTGCTTCATCACTTACTCCACCAAGAGACATTCTCACAAAATTTTTATTTAAAGCATGTGCTATTGACTTTGCTATAGATGTTTTACCTACTCCTGGTGGACCAACAAGGCATAAAATTGGCCCTTTTATTGAATTACTCATCTGCTTAACTGCAAGATATTCAATTATCCTATCTTTAACTTCTTTAATACCATAATGTTCTTTGTTTAGTATATTTCTAGTTTCTTTTATATCAATATGATCCTCAGTTTTAATATTCCAAGGTAAATCCAATATCCAATCAAGATAATTCCTAATGACTCCACCTTCTGATGAAAAGCTACCAGCATTTTTAAGTCTACTTAGTTCATATATTGCCTTGGCCTTTATACCCTTAGGAAGCTTTGCTTTAGTTATTCTACTTTTATATTTTTTTTGTTCCTTTATATCTTCGTCATCTTCCCCTAATTCTTCTTGCATTACTTTAATTTGTTCTCTTAGGTAATACTCTTTTTGACCTTTTTCTATCTTATCTTTAACTTTATTTCCTATCTCTTTTTCCACTTCAAGAATATCTATTTCACTGTTTAGAACCTCTAAAATTATATTCAATCTTTTTATTGGTTCTGTTGCTTCTAATATTTCTTGCTTTTTTTCTTGTTTTACAACTAAGTAGGAACATATTGTATCTGCAAATCTTCCTAAATCCTCTTCTTCATCTAGAGAAATCAATGTATCATTTGGTGCTGCTCCTGAAAGTTTTATATAAGAACTAAAACTTTCTTTTACCATTCTAGTTAATGCTATACTCTCATTATCTTTAATAGAATTATTATCTTCAATTTCTTCTATTTCAACCTTCATGAAATGTTCGTTTTCAACATAAGCATTAATTTTTCCTCGTTTTTCCCCTTCAACTAAAACTCTTACTGTATCACCAGGTAATTTTAATATTTGTTTGATTGTACATATAGTACCTGTTGAATATATGTCACTTGCTTCAGGTGATTCGGTTTTTGCATTTCTTTGTGCAGCTAAAAAAACCTCCTGCTTATTCACCATTGCATCTTCTAGAGCAAGAATAGATTTTTCTCTTCCAACATCAAAATGCATTACCATATAAGGAAATATAATTATACCTCTCAGTGGTATTAGAGGAAGAACTTTAACATCATCACTCATTTTTCTCCCCTCACTTTCAATTGCTATACTAATTGTGTAGATAGTCTAATACATTATACATTTAAAATCAACTTTTTTCAATTGTGTAAATTTGATTTCAACTATAAACTTGATTATAATTTTTATTTGAGGTTTTTTCATTGTCAGCCAATAAAACCTCAGCCTGTGTTCCAATTAGTATTTTTTCTGTTTGCTTGTTATTTACAAATGCAAAATTGAAAACTTCATTAATACTAGATACGGGAAGAATTTTTGCACCCTTAATTTTTTTGAAATTTTCCTGCCAATTTTCCTTAGGAATTATTATTGTATTTGCTCCTGCTTTTATAGCAGCATCTATTTTGGCCTTAACTCCTCCTATTGGTCTTACTTTTCCATATAACGATATTTCTCCTGTCATTGCTATTTTATTATCTACATACATTTCTTTAATTGCACTAAATATAGCTGTAGCAATACTAATACCAGCCGATGGACCATCTACTGGTATCCCACCCGGGAAATTCACGTGTATATCATAATCATCACATGCTAAATTGAATTTTTTTTGTAACATTGTCATTACATTTTCCACAGAACATCTAGCATTGCTTTTTCTAATAATTTTGCCATTAGCACTTTTAATTTCCTCTTCATCTACTATACCTGTTACCTTAATGTTACCTTTTTTATTTAATACTCTAATCGCACTTGCTTCTATTTCCATAACAGCACCCATATTAGGTCCATACACAGCAAGGCCATTTACATATCCGATCTGTGGTGTTGCATTTATTTTTTTATCAATTTTCGGTGAATATTCACCATTCTCAATAACCCATTCAATATCTTGTATTGTTATCTTATCTCTTTTTTCGTTAAGTGCTATCCCAAATGCTAATTGTATTAAATTAACAGCATCCCTGCCATTATTAGAGTACATACTCACCATTTCTAATGCTTTTTTTTCAATCTTTGTACCAACCTTATTTACTGAGTTTAGCGCTATTTTTTTTATTTCTTCTGATTGTAATGGTTTGAAAAATATCTCTACACACCTGGATCTTAATGCAGGGCATAGTTCTTCAGGCCTACGTGTTGTTGCACCTATAAGCCTAAAATCTGCTGGCAATCCATTTTCAAATACTTCCTTTATGTAATTTGGCATATTTTTATCATTTGAATTATAATAGGAACTGTCAAAAAAAACTTTCCTATCTTCTAAAACCTTAAGCAGTTTATTCATTTCAGTTGGGTGAAGTTCACCTATCTCATCAATAAACAATATACCCCCATGTGCCTTAGTTACGGCTCCTGGTTTAGGCTGTGGTATTCCAGCAACGCCTAGTGCTCCTGCTCCTTGATATATAGGGTCATGAACCGAACCTATAAGTGGGTCTGCTATTCCTCTATCATCAAATCTAACCGTAGTCGCATCAATTTCAACAAATTTTGCATCTTTATTAAATGGTGAATAGTATATCCCTTTTGCATCTTCTAGAACAAGCCTTGCTGCTGCTGTTTTACCTATGCCCGGAGGTCCATATATTATTATATTTTGAGGATTAGGACCACATATAGCTGCCCTTAACGCTTTTATTCCTTTTTCTTGACCTATAATCTCATCAAAGTTTTTGGGTCTGCTCTTTTCAGTAAGTGGGACTGTCAATTTAATTTTCCTTAGTGCATTCAAATTATCCATTTCATTTTTGCTTTCTTTATTTATTACAATTTTAGATGTCCGCTGACTTTTGAGTAGATTAAAAAAATATATCCCTATGACTAGTGTGAAAAATAATTCTGCTACCAACAATAGTATCATCATATTAATTTGGAAATACTCTCAAAACAATTAATTTCACCAGAATAAGCATATATTTTTCTTGTTTTGAGACAATTTCCTCCTCCCTTCATAATTTTCTATTTGTTATTATTATTTACACTTTCATAGCAATATATTCCACAAAAAGAGGAGAGTAATAATTACTCTCCTCTAATAATTTAACAACTAAGCTGTTTCTGGTCCTTTTTTCTTAGTTATATCTTCAGTTTTATTTACAGGTTCTGGAACCACAACTACACTTTCATCCAATTCCAGTTCAGGCTGTTTGGTACTTATAGTGTCTTCTTTTACTAACACTTTTTTTACATCTTTCCTTGAAGGAATATCAAACATGATGTTTTTCATCATATCTTCTATTATTGCCCTCAATCCTCTTGCACCAGTATTTCTTTTTATTGCTTCTTTTGCTATTGCAATAAGTGATTCCTTGTCAAATTCAAGTTCAACATTATCCATCTTGAATAATTTTTTGTATTGTTTTACTAAAGCATTTTTAGGTTTGCTCAATATTTCAATCAATGCTCCTTCATCCAATGCATCCAACGTAACAAGTATTGGAAGTCTTCCTACAAATTCAGGTATTAATCCAAATTTCAGAAGATCTCCTGGCATAAGGTCTTTTAGAAGTACACTTACGTCTTTTTCCTTCTTTGACATGATTTCCGCACCAAAACCCAAAGAACTTTTTCTTGTTCTGTTTTCTATTATCTTATCAACCCCATCAAATGCACCACCACATATAAACAATATATTAGTAGTATTGATTTGTATAAATTCTTGATGAGGATGTTTTCTTCCCCCTTGAGGTGGCACAGAAGCTGTAGTTCCTTCTAAAATCTTTAATAATGCCTGTTGGACACCCTCACCTGAAACATCTCTAGTAATTGATGGATTTTCTGATTTTCTAGCTATTTTATCAATTTCATCAATGTATATAATACCTTTTTCAGCTTTTTCCACATCATAATCAGCATTTTGAATTAGTTTAAGAAGTATATTTTCTACATCTTCTCCCACATATCCAGCTTCTGTTAGTGTTGTAGCATCAGCTATAGCAAAAGGTACATTTAAAAATTTAGCTAAAGTTTGTGCTAAAAGAGTCTTACCAGATCCTGTTGGTCCGAGTAAAAGTATATTACTTTTCTGTAATTCAACTTCTTCACCACTTACATTAGAATTAATTCTTTTATAATGGTTATATACAGCAACAGCTAATGATTTTTTAGCATCTTCTTGACCAATTACATATTGATCTAAATAATTCTTTATCTCAATTGGCTTTGGTAATGATCCCACTTCTACTGAAGATGTATCTTCAAATTCATCAGTTATTATTTCGGAACATAACTCTATGCACTCATCACAAATATAGACTCCAGGTCCTGCAATAAGTCTTCGAACTTGATCTTGACTTTTGCCACAAAAAGAACATCTTAACTGTTTTTTATCATCGAATTTTGCCATCTTTACACCTCACTTAAAGGTTATTTCTTTTTTGTTGTAAATATTTCATCTATCAATCCATAAGCTTTAGCTTCATCAGCATCTAAAAAATTATCTCTTTCTGTATCCTTTTCGATAAGTTCTAGAGGCTGGCCTGTTCTTTCACTAAAAATCGTGTTTAATTTCTTTTTTATTTTGAGAATTCTTTCAGCATGTATTCCAATATCGGTTGCTTGACCTTGGAATCCTCCAAGAGGTTGATGAATCATTATTTCACTATTAGGAAGTGCAAATCTTTTTCCCTTTGCACCAGCACATAATAAAAATGCACCCATTGATGCTGCCATGCCAACACAGATTGTTGAAACATCTGCTTTTATATATTGCATTGTATCATAAATACCCATACCAGCGGTTATTGATCCACCTGGACTATTTATGTATAGGTTGATATCCTTATCTGGGTCTTCACTTTCTAAAAACAATAGCTGTGCTATTACTAAGCTAGCTGTTACATCATTTACTTCTTCTCCTAAAAATACAATTCTATCTTTTAGAAGTCTAGAATAAATGTCATAAGACCTTTCTCCTTTGTTTGTTTGTTCTACTACCATAGGTACCAAACTCATAAAAATCCCTCCCATATGACAAGATGACAATTTAAAATATTGCCTAAATCATCTAATATTTAACCTCTTTATATTATGCTAACATAATACAGTAAATAATCAATACCTTTTTACTTTTTATTATTCTACAGTTTTACTACTATTAACTAGTAAATCAATAACTTTTTCATTTGCAACATCATGTTCTAAAATATTTCTTTGAGCATCAAGAAGCATCTTAGCCATCTTTTCATCGTCTTTTTCTGAATACTGCTTAGCTAGTTCTGTTGCCTTAACAAGAAGTTCTTCTTCTGTTACTTTAATATCTTCTTTTTTCACTATTTCTTCAAGTACCAATCTTGTTTTTACTCTCTTTTCAGCAGTTTCTCCCATGAATTCTCTAACTTTTTCTTCCGAACTATTTGTGAATTCATAATATGATTTAAGATCTAACCCTTGATAACTCAATTTACTTTCTAATTCCTTAACCATTTGATCAACTTCACTCTTTATCATAACTTCTGGTACATCAACCTTTGCATTATCACATACAGCTGATATAACAGCGTCTTCATATTCATCTTTTTCTTTTTTGCTGTTTGTTTCTTCAAATTTACTCTTAGAATCATTTCTTAATTCTTCTAATGTATCAAATTCTGAAACATCCTTTGCAAATTCATCATCAAGTGCTGGTAATTCTTTGACTTTAATTTCTTTTATTGTTACATTAAATAAAGCCTTTTTGCCATTAAATTCTTCTTTACCATATTCTTCTGGAAAGCTTACTTCTACATCTTTTGTATCGCCTTTTTTAAGTCCTATAAGCTGTTCTTCAAAGTTTCCTATGAAAGCTCCACTACCTATTTCTAATGAATAGTCAGTACCCTCGCCGCCTTCGAAAGGTGTTCCATCAATAAATCCTTTAAAATCTATTACTGCAATGTTAGTATTTTCAACAACACTTTCAGCTTCCTTTGTCTCAATTCTAGCATTTTTCTGCTGCATAGCTTTTAATTCATTATCTATATCTTCTTCAGTTACTGGATATTTAACCGTTTTAACTTCTACGCCTTTGTATTCTCCAAGTTCTACTTCTGGAACTACTGTAACTTTAGCAGTATAAACAAGATCTTTTCCTTCTCCGATTTCAACTATATCAATTTCAGGATAATCAACTGGTTTTATATTATTTTCCTCTAGTGCAGCTGGATATGTATCATCACAGCAAAAATTCACTGCATCTTCATAAAATACACCTGCTCCAAAATACTGTTCAATTATAGACAAAGGTGCTTTACCCTTTCTAAAACCTGGTACATCATACTTTTTACTATTTTTCTTATATGCTTTTTTAACAGCCTCATTAAATTTCGCTGACTCAACTGTAATTTCAAATTTAACGACGTTATTTTCCAATTTCTCTAATTTTGCATTCATACGTAAATTCCTCCTAATCAAGTGAAAGCTTATTAACTTTAACATTATAACACATTATTATGTATTTACAAACATTAATTGTAAGCCTTTCATCAATGAATCTTTCATATATTATATAACAAAAAAGCTTAGGTTTACAATTATAACTTCATATGTTTTAAATTATCTTTACGCCTACAATTAATTCTTAAATACATTGCTATATATATTTAACTAAAAAATCTTTAGCTTCTGTAAGCTGACTATATGAATTGTAATTGTTTCCATATACTTCTATTATAACATTTCCTGAATACTTATGTGCCTTTATTTTATCAAATATAGATATAAAATCAACAGTTCCCTTTCCTGGCAATAAACAAATATGATCCTTATCCCTATCATTTACATGAAAATTAATAAGATTTTCATCCATTATATCTAGATATTTAAAAGGATGTATTTTAGTTTTGTAAGCTTGCTTTATATCAAATGTAAAATACAATGGATATTTTGTATGTGTTTTTATCATATCCAAATATTCTAAATTACTTGACATGCACCAATCCACGTTTTCTTGTGCCAGTTTAATACCATTCTCTCCAGCAATATATGTAAGTGTATCATACACATCGTATATTAATTTAAAATCAATTTCATCTATATCTGTTCTTCTCATGCCATGGAAAGTATAGCAACTAGCTCCTAAAACACTTGCAGCCTTGCAAACCTTCTGAAAATACTTCAGCATGTCTGTTCTTCTTCTTTTGTATGAGTCAAAGAGATATGGTTCATACAAAGGTGAAAAACTATGCACACTATTTATCTTCAACCCATATTTATCCTTTTTATCTTTAAGTACTTCTATAAAATTATTTTCAAATTCCAATGGTGTGTTTAAAAAAATTTCCGCACATTTAAAACCTAGACTTGATATTATTTCAATGCTATCCTCCGTCTCTACCTTTGGATAAAATACAGCTGAAGACAACCCTATATTCATACTGGTCACCTCCTTTAATTAGTTAAAGAGCCGTCTCCCTTTAAATATTGTGTTTTATTATCAGTTACAATCTCCAGTCCCTGTGCAGTAACATTGTTTATCTGCACATTTAATCCAGTAATGTTAGTATTCATATTAGTTTTATTCTGAACATTAAACTTCCAAATATATTTATCATTCTTATTAAACCAAGGAAGTTGTGTTATGTATGCTATATTACTGTCATCTATAAATTTAGGTGATTGAACCCATATATATGTTGGATTGTTTTTTAACACGGTAGCCTTATCAAAACTTTGTCCGCCTCCAGAAACATAGGACAAATTCGTTATATTTGATGATGTTCCATCTGAATTTGCAAGTATAACATCCTGGGTGCTTTTTTGAAACAAAATTACTGCTGAACTTGATGGATTTATATTATAATCTAAGTCTGAATCGCTATTATCAACACTCTTAATAACTTTTGCCACTGTAGTATTATCATATACAATTTTTGCTTGTTTTCCACTTGGCATAGTAACTACAAAACTTCCTGTATCAACTTTTTTAGTTGGCACATTATTCTTCTTTACTATTTTTTCTTTTTTTACTACGGTTTTTGGATTACTCTCTTGTTTGGTAGTCTTATTGCTACCACTCTTTGTAATATTCCCCAAAGTTTTGCCTATGCCACTTAGATTAGTCTTAGATACAATCATTACTATTGCAAAAACTACTATAATAGAAATAATACCAATAATGGTTTTCTTTTTTCTTCTTCTCATTCTTTTTTGATATTCACTGCTAAAAATACTTGGTTTTCCCACTTTGAACCCTCCTTAACTTATTACTTATCACCACTTATTATAACTCATTGTTAATGATTTTAATAATTTTTTCATAATAAAAAAACAGAGTGGACAACTCCACTCTATAAGATTCTGTATTAATAATTAAATTAATTATATCAATTTTTCAATAAATTTAAAAGCATTTTACTGCTTGTTTACAAAATATTTACTCATGGGACTATATTCAACTTCATTATTTGAAAGCTTATATTTAATTGCCGTCAAGAATACATCGGCTGTATCAATACAAGTAAATACTGGTATTCTATGTTCTGTAGCCTTTCTTCTAAGCTTAAATCCCAAAGTTTCTAACATATTTCCTTTAGTAGGTGAATTTATTATAAATTTAAAATTCATATTGCCCAAACTATCAATTGCATCTTGTAATTCTAATAAATTACATTTAACACCATTTTTATTTAAATAATCTCCAGTTTCTGAAGATGCGTAGATATTAAACCCTATTTTCACATAATTTTTTATTATGTCTATTCCCTCTTCTTTATCTAAATCTTTTAAAGCAACATATATATTTCCTTCAGAAGGTATAATATAATTTGCCCCGCAGAAACCTTTATATACTGCAGATTCAAAATCATTGCCAACCCCTAATACCTCACCTGTGGATTTCATCTCTGGTCCAAGATATGTATCAACATCCACAAGTTTTTCATTGGAGAAAACTGGTACTTTAATAGCATAAAGTTTGTTATCTTTAATAAGTCCACACCCATAGCCGAGGTCTTTAACTTTACTGCCTAGCATTATTTCAACAGCGAGCTTTACCATTTGGATTCCAGTTACCTTACTTAAAATTGGAACCGTCCTTGAAGCTCTTGGGTTAACCTCAATTACATAAACATCCTTTCCATCATACACATATTGTATATTAAATAATCCTTTTATATTTAAAGCTTTAGCAATTCGTTTTGTATAACTTTCAAGTGTTTTAAGTACCTCATTTGAAAGAGTTCTTGTAGGATACATGGTTATACTATCTCCAGAATGTATACCCGTTCTTTCCACATGTTCCATAATTCCAGGTATCAATATATCTATGCCATCTGAAATTGCATCCACTTCTATTTCAGTACCTTTAACATATCTATCAATAAGTACAGGATGATCTGATGATAAATTAACCGCATCAGTCATGTACTTTTCAAGTGTCTTATTGTCGTGGACAACTTGCATTGCCCTACCACCTATAACATAAGAAGGTCTTACTATTACAGGATATCCTAAAATTTCTATTGCTTTATATGCACCATCCATATCTGTAACTGACACTCCTTCTGGAAGAGGTATCTCTATATCATTTAAAAGTTTACTAAATTTTTCTCTATCTTCAGCAAGATCTATGGACTCAAAGGAAGTTCCAAGTATATTAATATTCCTTTTGCTTATTACTTCTGCTAGATTAATTGCTGTTTGACCACCAAACTGAACAATAATGCCATATGGCTTTTCCTTTTCAATAATATCTAACACATTATCTATGTATAAAGATTCAAAATACAGTTTATCCGCTGTATCAAAATCCGTGCTTACTGTTTCAGGATTGTTATTTATTATTATTGATTTATAACCAGCTTCTTTTATTCCCCAAACTCCATGGACACAACAATAGTCAAATTCAATTCCCTGTCCTATCCTTATTGGCCCTGATCCAATAACTATTATCTTTTTATCGTTGTCAATGACGTCTTCATCTTCATCTTCATAACATGAGTAAAAATACGGTGTATCTGCATCAAACTCACCACCACACGTATCGACCATTTTATAAACTGGCAATATATTATTATCTTTTAATATATTTCTTATAAATGCTTCATCTTTTCCAGTAATTCTGCTTATTTCTTTTACAGTGAAACCCATTTTTTTTGCTTCTATGATATTGTCTTCTGAATTATTTTTCTTCAGAACTACTTCCATGTCTATTATTGATTTAATGTTACTTAAAAACCAGCAATCTATTTTTGTTATATTATGAATTTTATCTATTGTTAGTCCCTTTCTCATAGCTTCAGCTATAGCAAATATTCTCTCGTCATCTTGAAGTTTTATTTTTTCAACCAGTTCCTCAGTAGTAAATTCTTCAAGGTAATCAAGCCTTAAGCCAATTATTTTTTCTTCTAAGGACGTAACCGCTTTTAACAGTGCATTAATAAACGTTCTATCAATGGACATTACCTCTCCAGTAGCTTTCATTTGAGTACCTAGGGTTCTAAATGCTGTGTCAAATTTGTTGAAAGGCCATTTGGGGATTTTTACAACACAATAATCAAGTGTTGGTTCAAAACAAGCACTTGAATTTTTAGTGACATAATTTTTCAGTTCATCCAAACTATAACCAATTGCTATTTTTGATGCAATCTTTGCTATTGGATATCCTGCTGCCTTAGATGCAAGCGCACTTGATCTACTAACTCTTGGATTTACCTCAATAACAATATAATTATTACTTTTAGGATCAAGGGCATATTGAATATTACAGCCACCTTCTATTTTAAGGTTTCTTATAATCTTTATAGCAGCTTTTCTAAGCATTTGATATTCTGTGTCTCTAAGTGTTTGCGATGGTACAACTACAATGCTATCCCCGGTATGTATTCCAACTGGATCAAGATTTTCCATATTGCAAATAATTATACAATTGTCTTTTCCATCTCTAATAACTTCATATTCAATTTCTTTCCATCCTGCCACGCTTTGCTCCAAAAGTATTTGACCAATTGGACTCATTTCTATTCCCATACTGCAAATCTTCTGCAATTGTTCCATGTTTTCAGCAATACCACCACCGGTTCCACCCATGGTATATGCAGGTCTTATTATAACTGGAAATCCAAATTTATTCACAAATCTAATGCATTGGCCAACCTCAGTGGCAATTATACTTTCAGGAACTGGTTCTCCAATCTCCTTCATTAGGTTTTTGAATTCTTCTCTATCCTCTGCTTTCTTTATTGCTTCACTGTTTACGCCTAAAAGCCTTACATTGTATTTTTCTAAAATGCCTTTATCCTTAAGATTCATTGCAAGATTAAGCGCTGTCTGTCCCCCAAAACCTGCAAGTATTCCATCAGGTCCTTCATTTGCTATTATTTTTTCTAATGCTTCCACTGTAAGAGGCTCAATATAAACTTTATCTGCAATATGATAATCTGTCATTATTGTTGCAGGATTACTATTTACAAGTATAGTCTCAATTCCTTCTTCCCTTATAGCTTTAGCAGCCTCAGTACCTGAATAATCAAATTCCGCTGCCTGACCTATAATTATAGGACCAGAACCAATAATGAGAGCTTTTTTTATAGTTTTATCTAAAGGCATATTTATTTCCTCCAATATTTTTAAGTTTAAAGCATCTGAAAGAAAACAACAAATCAAATATACTAGCATACTTGCCTGTTATTTTTTTGAAGATACCTAAGTTATATTGCTTCCTCTTTCACGTTTTTATCCATTATAGCAATGAACTTATCAAATAGATACGCTGTATCAGTTGGTCCTGGAGCTCCTTCTGGATGAAACTGTACTGAAAATACTGGTAAAGAGTTATGTTTCATACCCTCCACAGTATCATCATTAAGATTTTTATGGGTAATTATCATACCTTTATTTTCAACACTTTTTTTATCCACCGCATATCCATGGTTTTGAGATGTTATATATGCTTTATCCCTTTCTATATCATAGACACCATGATTCCCACCCCTATGTCCGAATTTAAGTTTATAAGTATCTCCACCAACTGCTAATGCTATGATTTGATGTCCGAGACATATTCCAAAGGTTGGTACAGAATTTATTATACTCTTCACTGAATTTATAACACCTTTAAGTTGCTTTGGATCTCCAGGTCCATTTGTAAGAAAAACTCCATCTGGTTTAATACTCATAACCTCATTGCAATTAGTGTCATATGGAAATATAGTTATGTCGCAATTCCTTTGTTTTAAATTTTCAATAATATTACCCTTGGCACCAAAATCCATAACTGCTACTTTAAAGCCACTACCCTTAATGTGTTTACTCTCTTTTGTACTAACCATTTTTACATAATTTTCACTAATATCTTTTTCATCCATAATATTTTTGAGTTTTTCAATATTAAACTCTTGGTTTGATATTACACATTTCATTGAACCAGTATTCCTTATTTTTTTTGTAATAGCCCTTGTGTCCACACCGCATAAACCAACTACATTCCTGTCTTTGAGCATTCCATCTATGCTACCCTCACTCATATAATTAGATGGATCTGTGCAAACAGTTTTTACAATAAACCCTTTTGCATAAACTCCTTCAGATTCATTTTCATTGCTGTTCACACCATAATTACCTATCAAAGGATATGTCATATTAATTATTTGACCTGCATAGGAAGGGTCCGTGAGTATTTCTTGATACCCGGTCATACAAGTATTAAAAACAAGTTCACCAACTGATGTCCCTACTTTTCCAAAACCATTTCCAACGTATGTTGTTCCATCTTCTAAATATAGTATGCCCTTCATAAAATACACCTCTTTTATTATATTAAAACCACATTATTTTATATTTATACACTCAAATTTATATTTATACATAGATTATCATATTGCTAGTTTTACTGTCAACCCATATTTTACACTGTACACCCTGATTTTTTACATAAAAATAGAGCCATATCCTGATTAGGAAGGCTCTTGCGTACAAAAACAAAGTTATGCATAAAGTTATGTTATGCCACTTATATATACAATTTCACCTTCTCAGCCTCACAGGACCAAAATTAAAGGTTATATTTAATTTTCATTTTATCTTTTACATCATACACTAATTCTACATTAATATCAATAGTTTGGTTCAAATTATCACAATTTGTAATTGAATAAATAATATTTATATTCTCTTTATAAGAACCCCTGATCAATGAGAAAAGTTTTTACTCTGCTCCATAAATATCATAATATTCGGATATTTTCTTTTTCATTTCATCATTAATTAAAATTTTGCCGTCAATTCCTTTATTATAAAGATGGGATACTACGTCCTCAATAGTAACTATGGAACAAGTTTTCATACTAAATTCTTCTTTAATTTCAGTTAGTGCTGACTTTGCACCTTTTCCTTTTTCCATTCTGTCTACAGAAATTATTAAACCAATCACATCTACATCGCCTTGAGCTTTTATAATTGGCATAGTTTCATGTATCGAAGTACCAGCCGTAGTTACATCTTCAATTATAACTACTTTATCTCCTGATTTAATCTTACTTCCAAGAAGTATACCTGTATCACCATGATCCTTTACCTCTTTCCTATTTGAACAGTAACCTACATTGATATCATATAGATTGTTTAATGAAATAGAAGTAGTTACACTAAGTGGAATTCCTTTATATGCTGGTCCAAATAATATATTAAAATGGCTGCCAAAATTTTCTTTAATAGCCTGGGCATAAAATTCTCCAAGTTTACTAAGTTGTTTGCCTGTTGTATAGTTTCCAGTATTAACAAAGAAGGGAGTTTTTCTACCGCTTTTAGTTGTGAAATCTCCAAAAGTAAGTACTCCACAGTCTACCATAAAATCTATAAAATCCTTTTTATATTGCTCCATAGCTTCGCACTCTCCTATTATTAAAAAAATTTATTTTATATAATTCCTGTAATTTCTGATAAATCTTTTATGCCTTCTTTTTCCATAAATGCTTCTATTCCTTCTATTATGTCTAAACATATATCCGGTTTAATGAAATTTGCTGTACCAACTTGAATGGCAGTAGCTCCTGCCATAATGAATTCTATAGCGTCACTGCTGGTTATTATCCCACCCATACCAATTACAGGTATTTCTACTGCCTTTGACACTTCATATACCATTCTAAGTGCCAATGGTTTTATACCTGCTCCTGAAAGACCAGCTGTAATATTATTAAATACAGGTTTTCTCCTATTTATATCGATTGCCATTGCCTTAAAAGTATTCACAAGGGATATAGAATCTGCTCCTGCTTCTGTGCATTTCACTGCCATATCAACTATATCTTCAGCATTTGGTGACAGTTTTACCATAAGTGGTTTTTTAGAATATTTTCTAGCACTACTAACAATATCATAGGCAACCTTGGATTTTATTCCAAAAGCCATGCCACCACTCTTAACGTTAGGACATGATATATTTAGTTCAATTATATCCACATTAGTTTTGTCTAGAAGCTCCATCCCAATTTCATAATCTTCCTTGCAAGAGCCTCCCAAATTTGCTATAACTATATTCCCGAATTTTTTCATCTTTGGTAACTCTTCTTTTATAAAAGCTTTTACTCCTGGATTCTGAAGACCAACGCTATTCATAATACCACCGTCTACTTCATATATCCTTATGCCATCATTACCTTCCTTAGGGTTTAAAGTTAGTCCCTTTGAAGATATTCCTCCAAGCCTTCCCACATCGAAATAATTGTTATAATCATTACCAAAACCAAATGTACCCGAAGCTGCAATTACTGGATTTTTAAACTCAATGCCTGAAATATTAACTTTAGCCATTTATCACAAGCTCCTCTCCTAAAAAAACCGGTCCTTCTTTACATGATCTTTTTCTTCCACTCTTAGTTTTGCATGTACATACAAGACACGCCCCAATGCCACATGCCATTCTATTTTCCATAGATACATAAACAGTAACTTTTTTATCTCGGCACATTTCAACAACTTTTGTCATCATTATCTCAGGTCCACAACATAAAACCATATCGTAATTCTCAACTTTTAATAAATCTGTAACATACCCTTTGTGACCAGCATCACCATTTTCTGTGGATAAATAGAAGTTATTAACATTTTTTTCCACATTGTCCACAGTTCTACTCTTATTTCTAAATCCCACGTGCAAATCTATGTTGCAACCTTCTAATTTATTAATAAGATACCTCATTGGAGCTATACCTATTCCGCCAGCAACTATTGCTATATTTCCCTTTATTTTTTCAATGTCAAAGCCGTTGCCCAAAGGTCCCGTTATTTTTATTTCATCATCTACTTTTAGTTTTGATAAAATTTCTGTTCCTCGTCCAAAAACCCTATAAAGAAAAGTTATTTTATCTTCATCAATATTATTAATACTTATTGGCCGTGAAAGCGTAGGTTCCCTGTCCCAACCTCTAAGCATATAAAACTGACCAGGCAAACCTTCGAATTTTCCCTTAATGCTTATTTCATAAATATCTTCATCTATTTTTTTATTACTATATACTTTTTCTACTAAATACTTTTCACTCATAGATTTCCTCCATAAATTTAAATACAATGCATTGTCATAGTCAAAATAACTATTTGTTATTTTGAATTATTTCAATTGGCTTAAAATATCATCCCTCATAGTTATAGAGGCATTTCTCGCAGATTCTTCAAAGTTCTTTTCCCCATTATCATCTTTCTTATAAGCAAGTAGTATTCCTCTTGAAGAATTAACTATACCACCATTTCCATGAGATAAATAATTTGAAACTTCCTTTGCTGTTCCACCTTGAGCTCCATATCCTGGTATTAAAAAGAAAGTTGAGCCAAATTTATTTCTCATTTCTTTACCTTCAAAACCCGTGGTACAACCAACTACAGCTCCAATAGAACTGTAACCAGACTCACCTAAGTAATCCTTTCCCATTTCACTTAACTTTTCCCCAACAAAATCATAAACTCTCTTATTTTCACAATTACTTATGTATTGAATATCCTTTGAACCTTTGTTTGAAGTCCTCAGCAGAACAAAGATGGCTTTTTCATTGTCTTTTATATATGGAAGATAAGGCTCTATACTATCAAACCCCATATAAGGATTTAGTGTTATAATATCGCTTTCAAAATCCCCTTGAAAATGAGCCTTGGCATACATTTCTGCTGTCCTTGATATATCTCCTCTTTTAATATCTGCTATTGATATTACTTTTTCACTTTTCAAATATTCCAAAGTCTTTTTATATGCACTCAGTCCTTTTAATCCATAGGCTTCGTAATATGCTATCTGCACCTTGTAACATGCTACTACGTCAATAGTAGCATCTATTATTTTTTTATTGAAATTGAATAATGCATCCTCAATATTCTCATATTTTTTTAAAAAATCTTCTGGCAAATAACTAAGATCTGTATCTAATCCTAAACAAACATGTCCTTTTTTTTCAACACTTTCATATAATTTATCTATAATCATATTTAAAAACTCCCTCTATATATTATAAACAGTTATCCCGCTTTTTATAGTTCTTAATACAACACCATATAATTGCATTCCATTAAAACAAGTATTTTTACCCTTTGATAAAAAAGATTTTGAATCAACCGTATATTTTTTCTCTAAATCTACAATTACAAGATCCCCATCATATCCTAGCTCTATTCTACCTTTATTAAACTTTAATATTTCAGAAGGATTTTTAGACATTATTTCTGAAAGTTTATTTAAACTTATATTGTTGTTTTTAACAAGTTCCGTATAGCATATTGAAAAGGAAGTTTCTATTCCTGATATACCACATGCCCCATTTTCTTTGTCCTCTTTTGTATGTGGTGCATGATCCGTTCCTATTGCATCCACATATCCTTCTTTTATAGCCTTTATAATATATTGTCTGTCCTCTTCTTCTCTAAGTGGAGGATTTACTTTATACCTGTCTTCCCCTGTCAGTGCTATATGATGAGGCGTTACTTCGCATGTTACATTAAATCCCTGTTTTTTTGCTCTTTTAATTTCTTTCATTGCCTCTTTTGTACTTACATGGCAAAGGTGAAGATGTGCTCCGGTAAATCTAGCAAGTTCTATATCTCTTATTGTCATAAGATTTTCCGAAAGTCTTGTACTTTCATGAGTAACTTCCATATCCTCTGCGTGAGACATAACAACCCAATCTTTCTTTTTTGCTATTTTCATAGCTTGAAGCATGATTTCACTGCTACATACTCCTTTACCATCATCAGATATAGATTTGATATTATTTTCAAGTTCTTTAAGGTGAGTCATATCTTTTCCCTCTAAATCCCTTGTTATACTAACTGTTTGATTAATATCTACAAGTCCAATTTTCTTAGCCCTATCAAGTACATAATTTACCGTTTTCATAGTGCTACATACAGGTTTTGTATTTCCCATGAGATTAACTGCTGTATATCCGCCTTTTACCGCAGCCATGCTTCCACTTTCAATATCCTCTTTATATGTAAACCCTGGATCCCTAAAATGACTGTGCAAATCTGTAAAAGCGGGCATTACCACTTTCCCTTTTGCGCTTATTGTTTCACAATCCTTTTTTAAACCCTGACCTATTTCCTTGATCACTCCATCTTTTATATATATATCGCCAAAAACATCATGAGAAAAATCAACTATTCTTCCATTCTTAATTAAAAGTTCCAAACAAATTCCTCCCTAGGTATCCTTTCAATAAAACAATAAGTATACCAGTTTATTTTGTTTTAAATTCTTTATATTGTAACAATTTCGTCACAATACTCACATCTATATTCTCCTTTTTCTTCATCTACTAAATTAAATACATGAGTTACATATTTCTCAACAGAAGTAATACATCGTGGGTTTTTGCATTTCAATACATTTTCAACTTTTTTTGGGAGGCTAAGTTTAATTTTTTCCTTGATTATTTCATTTTCAATTATATTTACTGTAATATTGTGATCTAAAAGACCTAGCATTTTAAAATCTAAATCTATATCATTTTCAATTTTAATTATATCTTTTTTCTTATTTTTAGTACTACTTACATTCATAATTAATGCAGTAGGAAAATCTGCATCCTCAAGATTCAAATAATTATATATCTTAATGCCGTGACCTGCTTGAATATGGTCTATAACTATACCATTAATTATGCTATTTATAGTAATCATTAAGCCACCCCCAAAAGTTTTGCCATTAATGCCATTCTTACAAACATTCCAAATTTAGCCTGCTTAAAATAGCATGCCCTTGGATCATCATCTACTTCATAGGCTATTTCATTTACCCTTGGTAACGGATGTAGAATTATCATATCTTTTTTAGCCAGTTCTAGCTTTTCTTTGTCTAGGATATAACTATCTTTTAGTCTTATATAATCCTCTTCATTAAAAAACCTTTCTTTCTGAACTCTAGTCATATAGAGGATATCTAAGTCCCCTATTACTTTTTCTAACTTATGGGCTTCTACAAATTCAATATTATTTTTCTGTAATATTTCTTTTTTTATATAATCTGGGATCTTTAATTCATTAGGTGAGATTAAAATAAATTTATTGTTTTTATATCGTGAAAGGGCCTTAATAAGTGAGTGAACTGTTCTTCCGAACTTAAGATCACCACATATACCGATTGTTGAATCAGTTAGTTTACCTTTAATATTTTTGATTGTAAGAAGATCAGTTAATGTTTGAGTTGGATGTTGATGACCTCCGTCTCCTGCATTTATTATAGGTACTTCTGAGTACATAGCCGCAATTTTAGGAGCACCTTCCTTGGGATGCCTCATAGCAACTATATCAGCGTAACACCCTACAACCCTTATAGTATCTGCTACAGTTTCTCCCTTGGACACTGAGGTTGAATTTGGTTCTGAAAAGCCAACAACTTGACCGCCAAGCCTTAACATGGCAGTTTCAAAGCTAAATCTTGTTCTAGTACTTGGTTCATAAAAAAGTGTAGCCAATATTTTACCAAAAGCTATTTTTTCATAGTCCTCTGGTTTTTCCATTATATTATCTGCTAATTTAAATATTTCGTCTAATTCTTCAATGCTTAGATCCATAGGATCAATTAAACTTCTTCCTTTTAACATATTCATCCTCCTTCTTAGTCTCTCTGTACTAAATTTAAAGGTGCAAAAAATGCCTTCCCCTAAAGGAAGGCATAATGATATCAATACTCATTTATTCCTGTTCTACCTTCCCAGTCTCTCTGAACTGAACTTAAAGGCTAATCAATTCGATTATTATATTATCATACCCATAATTTATTGTCAATGCACCCCAATATCCTATAATTTCACTTATGCTACAATGTCTAAACAACATCCATTTTGTAAATTTTTTATAACAACGCCTACTTTTCCGTAAATTTATGTGGAAAAATGTTTCTCTAACCATTAAAATGAATATGGTGTATAAATAAAATAATTTTACTCGTGTTCTGAAAGGATTGTGTTAATTTGGTTAATCATATTATAAACTTGTTAATTTTAATACTAGGAAAACTTGGATACTTCGGAACTTTTTTTGGAATGTTCTTTGAAAGTGCATGTATCCCAATACCAAGCGAAATTACTTTACCTTTGGGTGGTTATCTCAGCTTTACAGGTCAATTAAATTTAATACTTGTCATAATCTTTGGTACTGCTGGAGGAACTGCTGGTTCCATATTCGCATATTACATAGGAGCGAAGGGCGGAAGACCTCTAGTGGAAAAGTATGCTGATAAACTACACCTTTCAAAGGAAAAGATTGATAGTAGTGATGCCTTATTTAATAAGTATGGTGATAAAATAATATTTATATCAAGACTTCTCCCTATTATTAGAACCTTCATTTCCCTGCCTGCGGGAATTGCAAAGATGAATTTTGCTAAATTCACCATTTACACTATTATTGGTTCTGCAATCTGGAGCTCACTTCTGGTATATTTAGGTTTTGCTATGGGGAAAAATTGGGAAACTATTCGTTCATATTATCATTACTTAGATATAGCTGTTGTACTAATAATTGTTGGATTTATAGTGTATAAAATAATTACTCGGAAAAAGCAAAAGAAAACACTGTAAGTAATTAAAAGTTACAAGTTCATGAATATTTTCTGCTAATGCAGAATAATAGATTATAAAAGTAAGGCAGATGTGTAAACTCATCTGCCTTACTTTTATATATTTTTTTATTTTTCGTTAAGACAAAATCCCCTTAACTCTTAACGTTGCTCCATTACTTCAAATTGCATATTATAAAGAGAAGCGTACATACCCTCATTCTCCATAAGCATATCATGATTTCCTCTTTCTATAATTCCTTCCTCTGTTAGAACTAAAATTTCATCTGCATTTCTTATGGTACTAAGCCTATGTGCAATGACTATAGTCGTTCTATTCTTTGAAAGTTCCTCCAGGGAATTTTGAATAAATTTTTCACTGGCATTATCAAGAGCGGAAGTTGCTTCATCCAAAATTAGTATTGGTGGATTTTTAAGAAATACTCTAGCGATAGATATTCTCTGCTTTTGCCCACCAGAAAGTTTAACTCCTCTCTCACCTACAAAGGTATCATAACCATCTTCAAGTTCCATAATATAATCATGTATATTAGCTCTCTTTGCAGCCTCTAGTATTTCTTCATCCGTGGCTTCTTCCTTACCATAAGCAATATTTTCTTTTATAGATCCACCAAACAAATACACCTCTTGCTGTACAATACCTATTGAGTTTCTAAGTGAGTTTAGTTTTATATCTCTTACATCTATTCCATCTATAGTTATACTTCCTTCAGAAGTTTCATAAAATCGTGGAATAAGGCTACAAAATGTAGTTTTTCCACCACCAGAAGGACCAACTATAGCTATCTTTTTGCCTGCAACTATTTTTATATTTATGTTATCAAGTATTGTTGAACCTTCACCATATCTAAACGTTACATTTTTAAATTCAATATTACCTTTAGTATCATTAAGATTAACCGCACCTTTTTTATCAACAATATCAGGATTTGTATCAAGTATTTGTAATAGCCTGGTAAATCCAGTTAATCCTCGTTGAAATTGTTCTGTGAAATTCACAAGTTTATCTACAGGATTTAAAAATATATTTATATACAATATATATATTACAAGATCAGAAACATTAAAACTTCCACTACTTATAAATATTCCACCAAGTAAAATTACAGAAAGATATAACATTCCTTGAAAAAAACTATTTCCACTATAATATTTACCCATTATAAAATAACTTTTTTCCTTAGTTTTTAGAAATTCCAAGTTACCTTTTCGAAATTTAGCCGCTTCTACTTTTTCGTTTGCAAATGATTTAACAACTCTTATACCTGAAAGGGTATCTTGAACTACTGCATTTACATCTGCAATCTTCACTCTATTACTCATAAATACTACTTCCATTTTTTTATTGTAATATAATGAAAAATAAAGCATTACTAATGTGAAAAATACTAATAAAAATGTTATTGGAACATTTATACTAAAAAGAATAGCAAAAGATCCTATTATCTTTATTAGTGAAATGAACAAATCTTCTGGCCCATGGTGTGCTAGTTCTGATATGTCAAACAAATCATTTACTATTCTTGACATAAGCGTTCCAGTGTTATTATTATCATAATATGAAAAAGAAAGTTTTTGATAATGTTCAAAAAGGTCTCTCCTCATATTTGTTTCCATCTTAGCTCCCATTATATGGCCCCAAGAAGTTATGAAATATTGGCAAAAATACCTTATTATATACATAACTAATAATGCCCCGCCAAGTATTAAAACATATCTCAATATAACATTTTTGTCTTTTAATATATACACATGATTGAGCAAAAATTGTACAATTATAGGAAAAGCTAAATCCACTGCTGATAATATGAGTGCGCAGAACATATCTGCCGCAAATAAATTTTTATATGGTTTGTAATACGCAAAAAATCTTTTAAGTTTATTCATTATTAAAATATCACCTTTTCTCTAAAATAATTATAATTCCCATTTGATAAGAGTAACATTTAATTTTAATTTTATCAACAAGTAGTTTTCCTTTGTTTCTCATCTCTTTTGAATTAATCCCAAAAGCACCTTAAATTACATAGGATATGATTTTAGAAACTACACAATATACTAACGTAACACAAACAAATTATTATTTATAAGGAGATGTTTACTAATGGCAAGTAGAGGAAATAGAGTTTTAGTACCTGAAGCAAAGGAAGCGTTAAATAAATTTAAGTTGGAAGCAGCTCATGAGGTAGGTACTCCTTTATCAGAAGGATACAATGGAGATCTTACTTCAAAACAAAATGGTTCTGTTGGTGGCCAAATGGTTAAAAAAATGGTTCAGGATTACGAAAGTAAAATAAGCAAATAGTTGTGTTATTATAAAAAAGAAAGAAGCTGTTTCAAAGTTAGAAATTACTTAGCAATTTCTAACTGCTTGAAACAGCCTCTTTTATTATTTTTTCACTATATTGGTATATCTATTTATTATTTTTTCTACTTTACTGAAAAATTCTTATTACCTTATAACTTACTACATACATCTAACCCTCATGTTATTCATTGAAGCATATTTATCAGAATTTATCAAATCACTTTTTTTGATTATTCCTATAAATATATTGTTATCATCAACAACTGGAGTAAAACCTTGATTTATCATATCATTGGGTAAATCCTCAACCTTACAATCTATATGCACAGGTCTAATTACCATTTGTCTTACTATATCTAATATTCCCACTTTATTAAAATCCTTAAATTCTACTTCAGGGGAATTTTTTATCTTACGGACTAAATCATCTTTTGTAACAGTTCCAACATATATTCCATGGTTATCTAATATAGGAATTTGAATGCAATTATGATATTTCATCTTTTCTAAAATTTGCCTCACTGTAGAAGTTAATTTACCATATATTACTTCTTTTTTAGGAGTTAAAAAAAACACTATAGTCATAACTATTAACCTCTTTCCTTAGATTACTTTTACTATAATTATATTATATATGTATTGTTTCAAGATTTCAATAGTTTTTTATCGATTTATCAATAGAACTCTAGTTTTGTTTAACATATTAATAAAATATTCATTTATTGTTATTAACCTATACATTAATAACATTAAAACTTGATTTAATTATTTATAACAAAATGAGGATGTAAGTAGATTTGTTTATGCAAACCTACTTACATCCTCATTTTATATTTATTGTATACTATCAAAAATAGCTTCCTTAATTTTTAACTGTTTTTATCAGTTCTTATATCCACATAATTATTTTTATCAAGTCCTGATTCTTCAAAACAAACCATATTGTTTATTGCATATAAAGCGGTTTCTATTAAATTAAAAGCTAGTGGACATCCCGAACCTTCACCTAAACGCATTTTTAGATTAAACATAGGTTCAAGTCCAATTTCGTTCATTATAAATATCATACCTGGCTCGGCGGATAAATGAGATGGGAAAATATAATCTTTAACATTACTATTTAACCTATATGCACATAATGCTGCCACTGAAGAAATCAATCCATCAATAACTATAGGAACCCTATTCCTTGCAGCTCCTAAAAAGCACCCACAAATTCCAGCAATGTCAAATCCGCCTATTTTAGAAATAACGTCCACTATATCATTTTTATCAGGCACATTTACCTCAATTGATCGCTTTACCACTATTTTTTTATTTTTTAATTGCTCCTCTGTAAGACCCGAACCTTTACCCACAGCCATATCCACATCAATTCCTAGTAATACACTTAATACAGCTGCAGATGTTGTTGTATTTCCAACTCCCATTTCACCAGTTCCAAATAAATTATAACCTTCATTACATAATTCATCTACAGTTTCAATGCCTATTTCTATTGCCCTTATAGTCTGCTCCCTAGTCATAGCAGGCTCTTTTGCTATGTTTTTTGTTCCATATGCTATTTTTTTATTTATTATTTGTGGATTATTAAAATCTGCATTTACACCAACATCCACGATTGTCAAATCTGCTTTCTCCTTTTTAGCTAATACACAAACTCCTGTGGTTCCTTTGGTAAAATTATTCATTACAACTGAGGTTATATTTTGTGGGCATGTACTAATTCCTTCTTCCACTACTCCATTATCCCCACACATAATAATTATATTTTTTTTATACTCTTTAATAGCTAAATTCCCTTGAATTCCTGCTACCTTGGCAGCAATTTCTTCTAGCAATCCCATACTTCCTATAGGTTTTGATAGATTATCTATAACCTTCCATGCCTTTTTCATTTGTATTTTATTTGAAGGCATAATATTTTTTAATGTTTCATTTAATAACTGCATACTGTCCCCCCAATTAAATAATTATTTATATTATACTACTTTATATATGCAAACATTTTATTTTTCTTTTACTTTCTAATATAACTGAATCATCAGCTTACATTGTTTTGTGCCTACCTAAAGTAAAACCTTTACAGTATATTTATAAAACTATGTATTTATAAGTGCTAATGCTTGTTCTAATACATTGTTACCATTAATCAAACTAACACTCAGCAGTGGCTTAAAACATACCTCCCGCAAAGTGTTAGTTAACTTTTATTTTGAATATCTGTCTGCTATTGTTGATGCTGCATAAGAATCTGGTTTAGTTTTACAGTCAAACCCATAGGACCTTACCCACCTAGTTATTTCAGGTATAATACTTGATGTAGGTCCACCTTCACCAGCATCCACATGAATACCTATTCCGTAATTGAAATTTTCGTTTTGGAATTTTTTTGAAAGCTTCATGGCAATTTCAAGGCTCATACTTGTTTCATAAAATAACTTTTCATGAATATTATTTAGCTTTTTTACCCTTTTTATATCATAGAAAAATATCCCACCATGCCCCATTCGATGTATTGAAACTACCAGTACAACTTTGGTTAAATCAAAATTTTGGCTATCTGTCCCAACAGCAATATGATATGTTTCCTCAGGCGATTTACCAACAAATTTTTTTATGATTTGAAACATCTTGTCAAAATCAACATTTCCATAGGTTATACTTCGCATATAATTTCCAACTTTCATAATTAATATTTAGTCATCTGAAAAAAATATCAAATAAAGTGATTTGTAATTTCTTTAAGAAGTCATATATATATTATTATTTAATTGTTAAGAAACAATACCTACAAAGGTTAACTTTTAATTGATTTACATATTAAGGTATCATTCTTTATACATATACGTCCTAGTAATAGGTATTTCATTATTAAGACCTTTAGTAAATAAAAATTGATTGATATCCATAACTCCATAATGAAATGATGCTGCACAAGCATTTAAATAAAGTCTCCACATTCTTATAAATCTTTCATCTTTTATTTTTCTAACCTCGTCTATTGCTTCTTCAAAATTACTTGCCCAACACTCTAGCGTTTTTGCATAATGTAATCTTAAACTTTCAACATCTATTAAATGAAAATCATAATCTGGCATGAGTCCTATAAGTTCCCTAGTAGATGGTATATATCCTCCTGGAAATATGTATCTTCGTATCCATTCATTAACTTCACCTTCAGTTTGAGCTGTAATACAGTGCAAAAGTGAAATACCATGTTCTTTTAGTAATTTATCTACTGTTTCCATGTATATAGGCAAATTTTTTCTGCCAACATGCTCTACCATACCTACACTTACTACTCTGTCAAACATTTCACCTGATTTAGTTAGTTCTCTATAATCAAGCAATCTAACCTCTACCAAATCCTCAAGTTTGTTCGCCTTAATTCTTTCATTAACTTTGTCAAACTGCTCATTACTTAGCGTAACACCCAATGCGTGTACTTTGTATTTTTTAGCTGCTGTAATTATCAGTTCGCCCCAACCACAACCAATATCTAGAATTTTTTGTCCTTCTTTTAGGTTTAATTTTTTTAGAATATGGTCAACTTTATTTAACTGAGCCTCATATAATGTGTCTTTTTCATTCTGAAAATAAGCACATGAATAACTCATAGTATCATCTAACCACAGTTTGAAAAAATCATTTCCTAAATCATAATGATATTGTATATCATTTTTGCTCTTTTTAATTGAATTTGTTTTAAATTTATTTAATTTTTGAAATATAGCTGCTTTATGTAAGAAACTATCTTTATTTTTATATATTGACTCAATAATTTCTTGAATATTACCTTGAAAATCTATGACATTATCCATATATGCTTCACCAAAGGTTAAAAAAGGGTCTTTTAGTGCATCTTTTTTAGATATTTGATCATTTACTAACAGCTTAAATTTAGATTGGCCTTCTCCAAATTTTTCAGAGGTTCCATCAGGGAACTCTACCTCACAACTATCATAAAATGCATTTTTTACAAATTCAGTCAAGAAAAATTTATCTATATCCATTTTTATCATCTCCATTAATATTTTAACATCAATACTATAATATTGAAATAAGATATGCCGTAAAAAGTTCAAAAAGTTCTATTACATTTCTTGGGTTCTTTCCAGATATCTCATGTATCTTTTCTAACCTATAATTTAAAGTGTTTCTATGTATATGTAATTTTTCCGAAGTAATATTAATCTCTTCGTTGTTATACACATAGGCTACTAATGTCTTTAAAAGATCTATTTGCTTTGCCTCCTTCTTTAATTTTTCAATAATATTACTTAGCTCTGAATCACCTTTAAATTTTGCGAGCATTGAAATAAAATGCAAGTCTTTAAATAAAAAAACATTTTTATTATTCTCAAGTTTTTTGCCTATATTTAACGCTGTAAGCGCCTGTTTTACTGATTTTGCTATAATTATTTCATTGAGTCCTATTCCAAAATTCACATTACTATATTCATTATCAAAACATGCTGACAATCTCTTTATGATTGTTTCATCAGAATTCATAAAAAGTACTATTGTATAAGAATTAAGCATATAAAAATATTCGTTTTTACCTAAAATTTCATTTAATTTACTTTTTATTTTTTTTGAAGTTTCTTCATTAAAGCTTATTACCACTGCTGTATGTAAAATATTTAAATTTATTCCTAGAGAGAGCCCTCTTTCAATAAAATTTTCTGAATAATCGTCTGTTATATATGACAAATCACAAAGAAATTTTTCTATCCGTTGTTCCTTAACATTTTTTTCATTCAAGGTATACTCCTGATTTATTAAAAGCTCCACTGTTACCCGTGCCAATTCACTAAAAGATTTAACAATACTAGGCTCTCCTGAAATTCCAATAACACCAACAAGTTTTCCTGCAAAAAAAATCGGTGAATTCACGCCTCTTTTAACACCTTCATAAGAATCATCATATATTTCAACTATTTTTTTAAATTTCAATACTTGTTTTGCTCCAGTATGAACCTGATTAATTCTATGTATATCTCCACTGCCTATTATTACGCCCTGTTCGTCAGCAATAATAACATTATATGGAATAACCTTCATAATCATATACACAATTTTCTGTGCCAGCGGCTTAGACAATTTCATAATAATATACCCCTATCTGTAGTTTATATAAAGCTACAATTCATAATAAACTATGAAATATTTTCGCAAGTATTGGAGCGATTATTACTGTTATTAGACCTGTAATTCCTATAGCAAGACTACTCATAGCACCCTCGACTTCACCTAATTCAATTGCTTTAGATGTACCAACAGCATGAGAAGAACAACCCAGTGATATTCCTCTTGCTACTCTATCATTTATACGAAAAATTTTAAAAATAGTAGGTCCAATTACAGCACCTGTTATTCCCGTAATTATAATAGCTGCAACTGTTATTGATGGTATCCCACCAATTTGCTTAGAAACCTCCATACCAATTGGCGTAGTTATAGATTTAGGAATCATTGATAAACTAAGTTGTTTTGAAATTCCAAATAAATTACACAAAAGGATTACGCTAGTAATACCACCCACTGTTCCTAGTGAAATGCCCAAAAATATAGGAAGTGCATTTTCTTTGAACAGTCTTATTTTTTTATATAATGGAACGGCTAAAACCACTGTCGCTGGTGCTAATAACAATGTTATAAACTGTCCACCAGTATTATATTCCGTTGTGCTTATGTTAAAACATTTTAGGAATGCTATAAGCAAAATTATACTTACTAAAAGTGGATTTAAAATAGCGAGTTTTATTTTTTTATTTATGTAACATGCGATTTCGAAAGCCATTAACGAAATCATTATGAAAAATAATGGTGAAGAAATTAAGTCATGCAAAACATTCAGCTCCTTTTAAGTATCTGCACCGTTATCCCAGTGATAACCATAGCAACAACCGTAGATATAAAAATTATAATAATTAAATATGGCCAACAATTTCTTATACTCCCTATGCTTGCAATAAGTCCAACACCTGCCGGAACAAAGAAAAATGGTAAATGCTCTAATAAAAAATTGCTTACCTCTTCCACTGATTCTACTTTTAAAATTCCAGAGCATAAAAAAATAACAAGTAATATCATACCAACTACATTTCCTGGTATCTTAAGTCCTAATACAGTACTTATGACACTACCTAAAAAACAAAATCCTAGTATAATTGCCAATTGCCTTGTAATTTTCATCTGTGCGCCTCCTCTCTAAGTATACTTTATTCATTTGTTCATTTGCACCAATCATCGTGTCATAACCATTATTTTATACTAATTCTTTATAATATACAATGGTCATTTGATTTGTCTTTTTTCTATTCTATTGTGCATTCGAACAAAATCAATTGTAGTAATCGTATACAGTTCATCTCATTGATCACACTTCAAAATATAAATGTGGTAATAACCGAAGCTTCTCCTAGCAGTGTTATATCCGATTTATCAAATAAAATTCATAGGGCACTTATATAAATATATAAGTGCCCATTTCCTACTGCATATATTTGTTTCTTCACGTTATAAATCCCACTACCCTCTTCGAGTAGCATTCTTTTTTAATTCCTCTAAAGCTTCAAAATACTTATTAGACCTAATATTCGGGAATGCTCTAATAAGTCTTCTGTGAAGTATGTTTTTTCTTGCTATAAGGTTATTATAATTCTGTTTAAGTCCATCAACTTCATCATCATATTTTGTTTTGATTGCGATTAACTCATCCTCATGTTTTCTTTTGAACTCAATTGAATCCTTAGATATCTCTTTAGCCAAGGTATCTGAACTTTCTTTTATTCTAGCAGATATTTCATCAATTTTCTTTAATCTTACGTTAAATTTTAATACAGTTTCAACTGCCGCCACCATATCTATAATTAATAAAGTAATTATTACACCCAACATTATATTGCCTAAAAGTATTGGAATTAATTTTGTAATATCCCTAATTACAGTATGAATTATTTTAACAACAAAAACACTTGCTAGTCCCCAAATCAATGAAAATCTAAGACAAATGTACCCTTTTATGTTAAATGATCTCTGTGAATAATCCCACCACCTATTATTAAACAACTTTTCAAGTATAAATCCAGTTATAAATTCAATAAGAGAGGTAACAATAATGGAAACAATAAAAATCAATATTAAATTATTTCCAATTGGTGTAATTAATTCTATGAGTATAACAACTCCAAACCCATATATAGGGCAAACTGGTCCATTCAAAAATCCTCGATTAACAAATTCGCCTGTCTTAATTGCCGCATATACAACTTCTATGCACCAACCTATAAATGCATATATAGTAAAATAAAGAATAACGTTATATAATGATAAATTAAAAATTATTATGTTTTGCATAGATACTCCCATTTCACTTAATATTATAATCCAAGGCATCTTCAAAAAACAACCAATCACGCTAGCCTATTTTGATTCAGATATCTCTTTTATCTATATTATAAGTAAAAAAAGATTTTTTGTATACTTTTAATTTACACCTTTAGCCCATATAATATTTTCATAGGATGATATTAATGGTATATTGAGCCCATATGTCTTTATTTCATATTTTTTATTAACCCTAAGTTCCCAGTATAAATTTTCAGAATTTAATTTTAATTCTAGCGCACTGTCAGTATCATTAAATGTAATTATTTTACCATCATCAGTTTGTGCATAAATTAAATAAATATCACTATTATTATACGTTTTTATTTGTTTATTCGAAATAGTTACTACATAAGTGTTTCTAAATAAATGCGGAAAAAATGCAACCACCCCTACTATTAATACTATACCAATTATTATTAAAACAATATTGAATTTATAGAACTTGTTATTTTTAAATTTATAAAAATTGTTTTTCATCATAAAATCTCCTCGATTTTAATAAATATACTCTATTTAATTATTACTAATTTTATATATATATTAGTATTAAATTTAGAATTAAATTTACATTAATGAATATTACACTTTCAGTAATCCTTACATACCCAAAATAAATAAAACGGAGCAGTAGCACAACTTGAACGTGATTACATAAAGGATAGAGAAATGGAAGGCATAGCTATTGCAAAGCAGAAAGGAAAATTCAAATGTCGCACCCTAAACAGTGGGACAAGTATTATAAAATGATGAAACAAGGGCAAATAAAAGGTATTGATGTGATGAAAATTTTAGATTTAAAGAAAACTACTTTTTATAAACTAATAAAAGAATATGAGTCTTACGAAAGGGGTCTAAAATATTTATAGAGAACATTATAATTAGTTATATGAGGGTGTCAGCCAACGAAACCTACGCTAAGGAAATAAATACTGTAAACCTTCGTTTATGGCACTTAAATAAAACACTTATAAATAGCTGATTTATAAGTGTTTTTCAGTTCAAAAAGTATTACAAAAAATGAAGTACAAAATAATGCTAATACACCGTTTATGGTACTTATTTTAAAATATTATTGGATTAATATAGTCAAAACTTTTGCTTTAATTTTAAGTTCTATCAAATCTTTGATTTTGTTGTATGTATATAATTTTTCAAAAAAAAGTTGCAAAATTATATCTTTTGTATTAATATGAGAAATAGCTAATATTTATACTATATTTCATAACATTTACATATTAGTAAAGAGATGAAGTCAAAAAGACAAAATGATCGTTATAAGGAGGCGAATATGAGCGTACATAAAATCAAATCAAATCTTATTCTTTTACTTGTTGCAATTATATGGGGATTTGCATTTGTTGCACAACGAGAGGGAATAAAATATATTGGACCATTTACTTTTAATGGTATTCGTTTTGCACTTGGTAGTATTTCTCTAATTCCACTTATGTTATTTAATAAAAATATGCATCATAGTTATGTTAATAAGCATGGTATTAAACGTGCAATAAGCTCCGGTATTCTGGCTGGAATAATCCTATTTTCGGCTTCGTCTTTACAACAGATTGGCCTTTTAGGTACAACAGCTGGTAAAGCTGGTTTTATAACTGGATTATATATTGTTCTTGTTCCAATTTTAGGAATAATTTTAAAACAGTATATTGGTATTAATGGGTGGCTTGGTGCAATAATTGCTACGATTGGATTGTATTTACTGTGTGTTACAGATCGATTTTCTATTTCATATTATGATTTGCTGGAGCTTATAGGATCGTTATTATTTGCAATACATATACTTCTAATTGACCGATTTTCATTAAAAGTTGATACTTTGAAATTAGCATTTTTTCAATTTTTAACATGTTCAGTTCTTAGTATGGCAATGGCTCTATTTATGGAAAAGGTATCTTTAAGTGGCATTCATAAATCTATAATACCTATTCTATATGGTGGAGTTTTTTCAGTAGGAATTGCTTATACATTGCAGATAGTTGGTCAAAAAAATGCAAATCCTTCACATGCAGCTATAATTCTAAGTTTTGAATCTGTTTTTGCAGTTATTGGAGGAACTATAATTTTAAATGAAAATTTAGGATTAAAGGGCTTTTTAGGTTGTGCTTTTATGTTTACAGGTATGTTGTTATCTCAGTTTCGTAGTCATGATAAAAAAAATATGCTATCTGATAGTGAAACTGGATAAGGGTAATATTTAAAAAAATTTTAGTCTTTAATAAATGATGTGTTTAAAATTGAAATGTAACAGTTTATTACAAAAAATCAATAAAGAACTTACAGATAATGTTCCTTTAGTTAAACCAGAAAAATATTTATTTTCACGACCTAAAAACATTAGTATAGGTACTACAAATATATCAGGTAATTCTCTTAATAAAATTATTATATATCTAAGATCTGATGTTGGCGGTGAGCATGGTACTGAAACAGGAGGATGTGCTTGTTGTAAACATTGGAGGCTAGGAACTGCAGGTATTAAACTTGATATTCCAAATATGTATATAAATCAATATCTATATGCAGTGAAATTACATGGGTTACAACCTGTTGTTAGTCTTTACAATGAAGGTAATATACTTAATACTAATGAGGTTCCTATAGATGAATTAATTTATATTATTAAGCATATGTCAAAAAATAACGTCAAAAAATTAATTATAGAAAGTAGACCAGAATTTATAGATCAGAATAAGTTAACAAAAATAAAAGCTGTGTCTGGTAATATGACAATAGAAATTGGAATTGGATTGGAATCTGTAAATGATTTTGTAAGAAATGAATTATTTTTAAAAAATATGAAAAAAAGTGAATATGAATCAGCAGTTAAAATAATTAATGAAAATAATATGAAATCTCTTACATATGTAATTTTGAAACCAGCTTTCTTAAATGAGGTACAAGCAATAAAAGAAGCAATAGAAACAATTAAATATGTTTTTAATGCAGGGTCGCATGCTGTTTCGCTTGAACCAATTGGTGTTGAACCATACACGGTAACTAATCTATTATATGAAGATTGTAAGTATATACCTCCAAAATTATGGAGCGTGTTAGAAGTTCTTAAGCAGACATATCAACTTGGGGAAATTAGAATTGGTGCTTGTCAAGTATCACCAAGACCAACTACTTTACCGTCAAATTGTGATAAATGTACAAATAAAGTTTTGGAGAAATTTGATGAATGGAATTGTACATATGACATTTCTGTTTTAAATGAGTTATATTGCAGCAATTGTTATGATACATATATTGATGATGTTAATAAGTTAGATAGTTTTATCGATGAAAAATCTATAGAAAAAGATATCCTAGATTTTATAAATCATTATAATACTGTAAGCATGGAGAAAGTAACAAATAGTTAATTGGGGCTGTTGCGCCAAGAAATTAGTGTGACAGTTTTTTTTGCAAAAAAACAATTCCTACGCTTCTAGCAAAATTGAAAGTGCATGCAAGCGAGATATTAATTTCATGTATCTTTTAGAAAGTGCGTCAGCACCAGTCTATTCAACTATAGCTAGATTTCGTAGCCTTCATTTTACACCAGTTGCCGAAGAACTTTTATCACAAATGACAGATTTTCTGGCACATAATGGAGAGCTTTCGCTAGAAAATCTGTTCATTGACGGTACAAAGATTGAGGCGGTGTAGCCAATAAGTACACTTCCGTCTGGAAAAAATAAATTACTAAAAATCAGAAAAAACTCATGGATAAAATTCCAGCATTTATTTTACAAGCTGAAAAAGATTTTTGAATTAAAATTTTGTATAAAAGTTTAATTCAAAAAACATTATACCAGCTTGATAGATACATCCAAAGATTGAAACAGTAGAATCAGTACATTCAATTTACAAAAGAATCATTGCAGATTCAGGATATGAAAGTGAAGAAAATTATTTGTATTTGGAAAATAATCAACAGCTAGCATTCATTAAGCCTACAAATTATGAAATCAGTAAAAGGTGAAGTAAAGCAAGACATGGGATTCAGACGCTTCTTGTGTCGTGGACAACAAAATATACTGGCAGAATGCATCTTGCTTGGGATTTCACATAACGTAAATAAGTTACACAATAAAATACAAAATGGACGTTGTGGTTCTTATGTTTTTCCATTAAAAGCAGCGTAAACTTTAGAATTTTAAAATTCAAAAAAAATGGGTAAAAATACCCTTTATTTTCTGTACCCTTTTTACATTTCAATTTCAAAAAACATAAATTCAATCCTAAAATCTAAAATATAGTATAGAAAAAGAGCTGTTCATAGCAATTAAAAAAATCGCTAATGCAACAGCCCCGTTTCATTTATTTACTGAAATACCAACATATTAATATTAATCATTAAACAAACTTAGAAACTGTTTTATTCTTTGATTTTCTGTTTCCTCAAATATTTGCTTTGGGCTGCCCTCTTCCACAATAAGTCCATGATCCAAAAATATTACTTTATGAGCAGTATTTCTTGCAAAGCTCATTTTATGAGTTACAATTACCATGGTCATGCCTTCATGTGATAGGTTTTTCATTACTTTTAACACTTCTCCCTCAATTTCAGGATCAAGTGCAGATGTTGGTTCATCAAATAGTAACACATCAGGTTCCATGGCCATTGCACGTGCTATAGCAACTCTTTGCTGTTGTCCACCAGACAATTGATATGGATAATCATCACACTTTTCTATAAGTCCAACTTTTTCTAAAAGTTTAAGTCCCTTTTCACGAGCTTCATTTTTGGGACGTTTTAGAACAATAACTAATCCTTCAATAATATTTTCTATAACTGTCATATGAGGAAATAAATAAAATCCTTGAAATACCATTCCTGTTTTCTTTCTTAGCGTTATTACTTCTTTTTTACTTGGTTTATTATCTTTATCAAAAGTTAATTTGCTAGTTCCCACACTGATTGTACCCTCACTAGGAGTTTCTAGTAGATTTATACAACGTAGCAATGTAGTTTTCCCTGAACCAGATGGCCCAATAATTACTGTTGTTTCACCCTTGTTTACTTGTAAATTTACACCTTTTAAAATCTCATCATTTCCAAAACTCTTATGCAAATTTTTTATATCAATCATAATATTATCCTCCATTACATTGCCACAGACCTTTCTAGTCTTTTTTCTAGCTTTTGCTGAAATAAAGACAATACTGCACAAAATATTAGATAGATAAATGCCGCTTCGCTATATAAATATAGTGGCTCATATGTTGTTGCAGTTATTGTTTGTGCAACCTGAAACAGTTCCGTCACAGTTATTGTTGCTGCTAGTGATGTATCCTTGACAAGACTAATAAATGAATTTGCAAGTGCCGGTATAGCAACCCTTGCAGCTTGTGGTAAAATAACTCGTCGTAATGCCTGATTATCACTCATGCCAATGGAATAAGCAGCTTCCCATTGCCCTTTATTTGTAGACAAAATTGATGCTCTTATTATTTCAGAATTATATGCGCCTACACTCAAAGTAAATCCAATTGTGGCAGAAGTTAACGCACCAATTGTGATTCCTGCAGCAGGTAGACCATAAAAGATAATAAATAATTGAACTAGTAAAGGGGTTCCCCTAATTATAAAAACATAAAACTTTGCTATTGCTACCAAAGGTTTTATATTTGAAATACGTGCTAATGCCGTTAACAATGCAAGTATTAGCCCAAGTATAAATGATATCACAGCAAGTGGAACTGTAAATTCTAGTCCTGCTTTTAACAAAGGAAAAAAAGAACTTGTGAGTATGTGTATTATTCTTAATGTTGAATCGTCTAACTTCATTACATCACCCTATTATTTTGATACATCAGTACCAAACCATTTATTGGATATTTTCAAATAAGTTCCATCTGATTTCATATCAGCTAAAGCTTTATTTACTGCTGCTATTAATTCTGTATTCCCTTTTCTAAACAATATGGCACTTTTATCAGCATTTGTGTAAGTTGCAACTATTTTTACAGGTGCATTAGGCTTTTGTTTTTTTAAATCTAAGTAAGATAAACTATCATTAACTGATGCATCAACTCTTTTTGAAGTTAATAAATCAATTGATGCGTTAAATCCATCATCTTGTACAAGTTCAGCACCGTACTTTGTAGCTATTTTAGCAAAGTTACTTGTTAGGCTTTGTGCTGACTTTTTACCTTTTAAATCTTCAAAACTTTTTATGCTGTTATTATCACTGTTAACAACAAGGACTGCTTTTGACACAATATATGGATTTGAAAAGTCATATTTTTTTTGTCTGTCAGCATTCACTCCCACTTCGTTTACAACAATATCAAATCTTTTAGCATCAAGTCCTGCGAACATTCCATCCCACTTTGTTTCAACAAATTTAGTCTTAACGCCAAGACGTTTTGCAACTTCTTTAGCTATATCAACATCAAACCCTGTCAAATTCCCGTTACTATCATGAAATGTAAATGGCGCGTATGTTCCCTCTGTACCAATTTTTATTACACCATCACTTTTTATTTTTGATAAACTATTTGATTGTTGTGTGCTACTACTATTGCTTACTCCGCATCCTGTACTAACAATAGCTACAGTTATTAATGCAGTAATTAATAAAGATATTTTTTTCATAATGATCCCTCCTAGTATTCCAATCGAAGTTATGTACTAACAAACAATATCATGCATATGATTTTATGTCAACTATTAATACCAATATCATGCGTTTTATTTTTTGCGCTTTTATAATCATTATTCATACTATGTTCCGTTAAAAATCTTGGCACTTGTCACTACTTATATTAGGTATTTTAAAAGCAATGTAGCTAGACCAAGAAAGAAAAAGAAACCACACACATCAGTAAATGTAGTTACAAAAACAGCTGAAGCTAATGCAGGATCTACCTTTAGTTTTTTTAATATTACAGGAACTAGATATCCTACAATAGTTGCAACACACATGTTACCAATCATAGATACTCCAACCACTATTCCAAATACAGGTTTACGAGACCACACCATTCCAATTATTGCTATTACAACGCCAATAGCCGCTCCATTAATTAATCCAACTAATATTTCTTTTCGAAATATTTTTTTTGCGTTTTCTTTTGTAAATTCTCCTAATGCTATACCTCTTACAATTAGTGTTAAGCTTTGAGTTCCTGCATTTCCTCCCATCCCCGCTATTATAGGATTAAAAGCTGCAAGTATAACTACTTTATCAATGGTGTTACTAAAAACACCTACAGTGGCTCCTGCAAGTATTGCTGTTACTAGATTAACATAAAGCCATGGCAATCTGCTCTTTACCGAAGAGAATGTTGGTCCATCAATTATTTCACCCTCATTAACTCCACCAAGACGTAAGATATCTTCAGTTGCTTCCTCTCTTACTACCTCAATAATGTCATCCACAGTAATTACACCAAGCATCTCACCCTTTTCATCCGTAACAGGCATTGCTTGAAATCCATATTTTTCAAATATAGTTGCAACCTCTTCTTGATCCATTTCTACTGGAAGACTTTTTACTTTTTCATGCATTATTTCTCCTATTTTCGTATGAAAGGTTGAAATAACTAACTCTCTAAGTGATATTATTCCTTTTAAAATATCATTTTCATCTAATACATAAAGGTAATAGGCCGTTTCCGCATCAATACCTGCCGTTTGAAGATATTTCAAAGTTTCTTTTACAGTCATAGTTTCCTTAATGGCCAAAAATTCTGAAGCCATAAGTCCACCAGCAGTATCATCTTCATAGTTTAAAAGTTCTTTTACATCTTCAGCCTCTTCTTTTCCTAAATGTCCTAAAAATCTAATTATTCTTTCTGGTTCTAGGTTTGCCAGTAAATCTGCTATCTCATCTGAAGTCATTTCATTAACAATTTTATATTGTTCAAGTTCTGAGAACAGGTTTAAAAAATCCTCTTTTTCTTCCTCTTCCATTTCCTCGAAAACATTAGCTATAAGCCATACAGGTAATTTTTCCATTATTTTTAATTTATCAATATCACTATCTCTTAAGACCTCTAGTATATCAGCTGGATGTATATCCTCCAGATATTGTTCCAGCTGTTCTGTGCTACTATATACCAATAATTCTTTAAGATCTTGATTTGTTAAAACATCATTCAAGTAGCTTCACTCCCTCATGATATATATTATGTATATTATATATATTTTTTAAACTATTTAATCTTAATCCATTATTAATGAAAAAAAGAATGTAAGTAGTTTTGCTTACATAAATCTACTTACATCTTTACATTATACCAAAATAGACTACCATATGGTAGTCTACTTAACTTTGGAAACTTTTATTTTTTTTCTTTATGTCTTGGAAATTTAATATGATGCTCATTAACCCAAGTTAACATTTTAGTGTATATAGGAGCATTGGCTTTTTGGAGTTCACTATGCTTTCTACCATAAGCGAAATATATTATTAGTCCCAATAATAACCAGATTACAAATCTAATCCATGTTTCTAAAGGTAAAGCCGACATTAAGTAACCACAAGCTATTATAGTAAGTATTGGTAAAAACGGTACCCAAGGACATCTGAATTTTCTTTCAGCATTGGGCATAGTTTTTCTAAGTACAATAACCCCTACAGAAACAAGAACAAAGGCAAATAATGTTCCTATATTACATAATTTTATTATTTCCTGCAATGGTAAAAATCCTGATATTGCCGCAGCTAAAACCCCAGTAATTACTGTGCAAAGGGTAGGTGTTTTATGAACTGGGTGTACTTTTGAGAACACCTTAGGTAATAAACCATCTCGAGACATAACCATAAATACCCTTATCTGTCCATAAAGCATTACAAGTAATGTTGAAATCATACCTATAACTGCACCGGTTCCAACCAGGGCCGCACCCCAATTGATTCCAAACTTTGTTAATGCATCTGGGATAGCATTATTTTGACTTATTGCTTTAAATGGAACCATACCAGTTATAACAACTGCTACTGTAACGTAAAGTATAATTACCACTCCAAGACAAATTGCAAGTCCTCTAGGTACATCCCTCTTTGGATTTATAGTTTCTTCTGCCGCAGTAGAAACTGCATCAAATCCAATATAAGCAAAGAACATTATTGAAGCACCTGCCATAACACCTTTCCATCCAAAAGGAGCAAATGGCTTATAGTTAGCTACACTAATATGAAATACTCCAAGCACTATAAACAAAACAATTACAGCAATTTTTATTAAAACTATTGCATTGTTAAGTTTCGCACTTTCTTTTATACCTACAAACAATATACATGTTACAAGCCCCACTATAAGGACAGATGGTAAATCAACAAATCCACCTTCCGTTGGTCCATGGGTTATCACTGTAGGTAAATTAAGTCCAGCAGATTTTAATAGCCCTACGAAAGTTCCAGACCAGCCAGATGCAACTGCTGCTGAGGAAACTAAATACTCAAGCATTAGATCCCATCCTATAATCCAAGCTATAACTTCACCAAAAGCAATATATGAATATGTATACGTACTCCCTGCAACTGGAAACATAGTAGCAAGTTCTGCATAAGTAAGTGCACAAAGTCCGCTAGTTATTGCAGCTACAATAAATGATAGAACTACCGCTGGTCCTGCCATATGAGCACCAACCCCTGTTGAAACAAAAATCCCAGTACCAAGTACTGCACCTATTCCAAGTGCCGCTAGATCTGTTGATGTAAGATTCTTTTTAAGATCTGATTTCTCTGCAGAATGAAGTACCTGTTTCAGTGATTTTGTTTTCCATATATCTTTAATATTCATAATGATCCTCCTTTGTAAAAACAGTACTGATGATTCTTAATTATCTATTAGATACAAGTTTCACTTTATAAACATAAAATAACATAAAACTACTAAAAGTATATTTGAAATTGCTAAATCTACATATACAATATAATCTATAAATTTTTTTCGTTTATAATAATCCTCAAATTTCTTTTCAGATTGTTGTTGAAACTCCTTACATTCTTGTATTGTATCCTTAGTCTCCTTAGTTATACGGGCATTTTTGGTGTTATATGTATTTTGAATTTTACTTTGAAAATGTGAAATGGTATTTTCACATTTTCCACGCACCTGTTTTATAGTCTTTCCTTGCCAAATTTTATTAATATTCAATACGTTTCTCCTTTGCAGAACAATAGTAATACCTATTTTTATTTTGTGATTAATTCACTAATTTATATAAGCATCTAACTTTTTACAGGAAATTTATAAAAAGCATAAAAAAAAGCACCACTTCGTTAAATTCAGTGAAAACATTTAACAAAGTGGATTCCTATTTTTATATTATATCAGAAAATTCATCAAATTTCAAATGTAAAAATATGCATTTTATTTGTTGATCTTTAGATTAAAGAGGATTTTTTTCTTTTTTTACACAAGCTTTAATGTTCTATCCTAAATTATATGTTATGCAAACCGGTTTATTATTTATAGGTTCTTTAACTATTTCAGCTTCTATATTAAATATTTTTCTTAAATTATCTTTAGTCATTATCTCGTCTGGTGTACCTTTACATACTATATTTCCATCTTTAATACCCACCATATAATCTGCAAATCTTGCGGCATTATTTAGCTCGTGAATAACCATAACTATTGTTCGTCCCTGTTCTTTGTTTAATTTATCTAATAACTGCAGGATTTCAAGTTGGTGTGCCAAATCCAAATATGTTGTTGGTTCATCTAATAACAATATTTCAGTATCTTGTACCAAAGCCATAGCTATCCAAACTCTTTGTCTTTGTCCTCCTGATAATGATTCTATAGGTCTATGTTTAAATTGTTTCATATCAATTATATTTAAAGCCCAATTTATTTTCTCTCTGTCCACTTTATTCAGTTTTCCAAACCCACTTTGATGTGGAAATCTTCCATAGGCCACTAACTCACCCACAGTTAATCCACTTGGTGCCTGCGGACTTTGAGGCAAAACCGCCATTTCTTTTGCTATTGCTTTTGAACTTAATCCTTGTATATCAACACCATTTATATAAACACTCCCACTTTTACTTTGTAATATTCTAGCTATAGTCTTTAATATAGTTGATTTTCCACATCCATTTGGACCTATTATGGTAGTGATCTTACCCTTAGGTATATTTAAATCTAGATCTGTTACTATCTCAAAACTCCCATATGCTATAGATAAATTTTCAGTTTTTATACTTTCCATATGTGCCTCCTAAATTATTCTTTTAAAAGCAAAAATATAAAATATGGTACTCCAATAATTGAAACAATTATTCCAACTGGCACCTCAAGAGGGGCTAAAATATTTTTTGCTATAGTATCGGATAAAAGTAAAATTATTGAACTCACGATTGCTGAAGTTGGTATTAATAGTTTATGTCTTGGTCCAACTAGTCTCCTAGCTATATGTGGAGAAACCAGTCCCAAAAATGATATGGTTCCCGCTACTGCTGTGGCAACACCGGCCAGTGCCACAGCGTATATCAATAATACTCTTCTTTCCCTCTCTACATTTACGCCTAGGCCCAATGACATCTCATCTCCTAAACTTAATACATCTAGATATCTTGCTTTATAAATTATTAGTCCAGTAAAAATAAATACCCAAGGTACTGTTGCAAAAACATAAGTCCAACTTGTTCCCCAAATACTTCCTGAGGTCCAAACCATTACTTTATTAAATTCTTGGGTTGTAAACCTAAGTTGAAATATAATTAATATAGCGTTAAAAGCTGAATTTATACCTATACCCATCAAAATAAATCTGGTAGGCTCTAGCCCCTTTTTAAATGCCAATGTGTAAATTAACAAAGCTCCAAAACCAGCTCCAAACAAAGCTACTAATGGCATAGTAAATACAGTTAATTTACTTATATCAGATGATCCCCCCCTATTCATAAAATAAATATAAATAACAACAGCCACCGCTGCTCCAGAGCTTATACCTACTATACCAGGGTCAGCTAAATCATTTTTAGTTATTCCTTGAAGTACCGTTGCTGATATAGCTAGTGCACTTCCTACCAATATTGCTATTATTATCCTTGGAAGCCTCATGGTAAAAAGCACTAATTCCTGCTTTTCGTTTCCTTGTCCTAGCAAAGTTTTAATTACGTCAATTGGTGTTATAGCAAATGTTCCTATATTAAAGCTAATTACAAATATAGAAAGTAGTAAAATGATTAAAAATCCTAGGATCAAAACATTTTTTTTTATTTTCTCATAGCTACGCTTTATAATGGTTTTGCCTCCTTTCTCACAATATATATAAAGAAGGGTACTCCAAGTAATACTGTTAATGCACCAATAGGTGTTTCATAAGGTTGATTTATCATCCTAGAAGCTATATCACTATAAACCAATAATACTGCACCTAATACTAGTGAACATGGAATTATAAATCTATAATCAGGCCCAACTAAACTTCTTACAATTTGTGGTACAATAAGTCCAATAAATGCAATATTTCCTGCTACTGCTACTGAACTACCACTCAATAATATTACTATTACTATACCAATGAATCTTATAATATTTGTTTTTTGTCCAAGCCCTATAGCGATTTCTTCCCCTAGGCTTAAAATTGTTATTTTAGGAGAAATAATTATTGCAGCTATCACCCCAAATACACCAACAGAAGCTAGTAATCTAACTCCCTGCCACTTTGCAGTAACAAGACCTCCTGAAATCCAAAAACTTAACTGCTGAGATAAATTAAAATACATTGCCACACCTGTTGCTAGTGATATTAAAAGGGTTCCTAGTGCAGTTCCTGCCAAAACAAGTTTAATGGGACTAACCCCTTTAATGGATCTTGAACTTAACAAGTAAACTAATAAACCGCTTAGGCTAGCTCCAGCAAAAGCAAAAAGCATCAATCCAGAACCTCCTATACTGGCTTTCATTGCAAAAGCTATAGATATACTAAATGTTGCACCTTGCGTAATTCCCATTATTGAAGGATCTGCTATGGGATTTCTTGTTATTCCTTGCATTATAGCACCAGAGGCAGCCAGAAAAGCTCCAACCAATGCCGCTGAAATTGCCCTTGGAAGTCTTATATCTCTAATTATATTTGAATTTATATCTCCATGGTATGATGTAATACTATTAACTACAACATCTAAACTTATGTGTTTTGCTCCCAATGATGAAGACAAAATTATACCAAAAAACAAAATTATAAGTCCAGTTATAATTAATAATGAGCTTATAATAAGTCTAGTTGGCTTTGTTTTATTTTTTTTAACTATTATGTTTACCATTAAAATCTTACGCCTCCAATTTGCTTAAGGTAAAAAGGTGATAAAAAGACTAAAAATTTTCTTTTTTATCACCACAATTTTTTTATGTATTACTTCACAAATTTTCCTTTTACCAAATCAAGTAATAATTCTCTTCCTATTGGCGCATACCCTTGAGCAAAATATGGACTACTATTAAGCATTGTAACATTTCCATCTTTTACAGCCCTCATACTCTTCCAAACTTCACTGTTCTCTAAATCTTTTTTATCTGCATCAGTTGTTATAGCAATAATATGGTCTGCATCAATGGATGCCAATCCTTCCATAGTTACTACTGGTAAACTTATGCCTTCCTGTTTTGGCATGTTAGATGGTTGTGGAAGTTTCATGTCTGATAATAAAATTGAACCAATAGCTGCATCGCTAAAAATATAGAACTTACCTGAACTAGCTAATATGGTTAGATATGTTTGTTTCCCATTTTTTTTCTCTATCTCTTTTCCTATACTAATAGCTTTTTTATCATAATCAGCTAACCACTTTTTAGCATCCTTTTCTTGTCCAAATAATTTTGAAACATCAGTTAATTGAGATCTCCAATCATTAGCATAATCTTTCAACATAACGACTGGTGCTATAGCTTTTAATTGATCATATATCTTTGCTTGTCTTTCGCTCATTATAATTAGGTCTGGATTTAATTTTAGTATAGCCTCCATATCCATTGTATCCATCATGGAAAAACCTACAAGTTTTGATGTACGCAATTCATCTTTAAGATAACTTGGCTTTTCAGTAGTTTTATATGAATCAGCATTGGCTGTACCTATTGGAGTGTGCTTTAAAATTAATAGGTCTTCAGTAACTCCCGATATATCCACAATACGTTTAGGGTTAGTTGGTATACTTACATTTCCCTTTATTGTGCTAACTATCTTCGTACTGCTCTCCTTTTTAGCCTTTTCTGTATTGCTTGAACAACCTGCAAACAAACTAGCACAAATTATAATTCCTGTAATTAATCCAAACACTCTTTTTTTCTTCAAGTTGATTCCTCCTAGTATAATTAAAATCCGATTAAAAATCCCCACGCAAACCTTAGTTGAAATTAATAATCATTATCATTTATCTTCAAGTGATATTGTATCAGAACTGATAGATATGTCAATATATTTTTTTTATATTACCTGATTGGTTTTTAACATAATGCTTATGACTCAATTCTACATAAAAAATAAAAGCCCACAAACTCAATGTTTGTAAAGCTTTTATAGTCACTAGAATTATGTCTACAATCAAAAATCAGTACTCTTAAATATAATTATGATATAATAGTTTAGGTTCATAAATTAAACTGGGGGAAACGTATATGAAGGACACTAAAATAAAGTCAAAAGTTTTAAGACCTAAATTTAATAATGATTTAGATATCATAGAGTTAGCTGAAGAAAATATATTTGATGATAATATAATTTCTTTTGGAATAATTAGTAGTTGCACTTTAGAAAATCAAGAAGCAGATAAAATGACCTTTAAGCAAGTGGTATTCAAAAATGTTATTTTTAATAAAATTATATTTAGACATATAGAATTAGAAGATGTGAGATTTGAAAACTGTAATTTATCAAACGTAGACTTTGATGAAGCTTCATTGTACAGAGTTGAATTTATAAATTGTAAGATTATTGGTATTAATTTAAATCAATCTACCCTTAGAGATACAACTTTTGAAAACTGTAATGGTCAATATGCTCTTTTTAGTAATTCCAATTGTAAAAAAGTTTCTTTTCTACAATGTCAATTACGTGCATCAAACTTTCAAAATTCAATACTTTCTAAAATTGAATTTAAGGAATCAAATCTTCTTATGTCACAAATGAATTTCACAAATCTTAACGGAATAGATTTTACTAGTTCTGACATTGAAGGTTTAGGTGTAAATATTGCAGATATTAATGGTGCTATAGTTACTGCTATGCAAGCAAGTTCACTTGCCACCTTACTAGGTCTCATTGTTAAATGAGGATTTCCTTTGTAATTGTTACTCCTCATTTAACTTACAATAACCTACCCCATAATTATCTATCACCTAATGGGATATAAGAACTTCTTTCTGCAACACATTTATATGCAGGTCTAATAATCTTACCATTGTTTATTATTTCCTCAAGCCTATGAGCGCTCCAACCAGATATTCTTGATATAGCAAAAATAGGTGTAAACATCTCAGCTGGTATATCTAGCATTCTATATACAAATCCCGAATAAAAATCCACATTAGCGCTTACCCCTTTGTAAATTTTTCTAACACTGGCAATTACTTTTGGTGCTAGTTCTTCAACTTTTGCATAAAGATTGTATTCATCTTCAAGACCCTTTTCCTTAGCTAGCCTTTCAACATATCCTTTGAAAATAACTGCTCTTGGATCAGATATAGAATAAACAGCATGACCTATTCCATAAATTAGCCCCGATTTATCAAATGCCTCTTTATTAAGTATTTTTGATAAATATTTTTCAATTTCTTTGTCATCGGTCCAATCACTTACTCTTTCCTTCATATCTTCAAACATTTTAACAACTTTAATATTCGCACCACCATGTCTTGGACCTTTTAAAGAACCAAGAGCTGCAGCTATTACTGAATAGGTATCCGACCCAGAGGAAGTTACTACATGTGTAACAAATGTGGAGTTATTACCACCACCATGTTCTGCATGAAGTACTAGTGAAAGGTCAAGTAATATAGCCTCAAGTTTTGTATATTTACTATCATCTCTAAGCATATAAAGAATATTTTCAGCAGTACTTAATTCTGGACTTGGATCATGAATAATCAGACTGTTATTATTATGATAATGTGATAATGCTTGATAGCCGTAAACTCCAATAAGTGGGAAACAGGCAATTAATCGAAGGCATTGCTCAAGAACATTACTTACAGTGGTATCCTCAGCTTTATCGTCCAGGCTATAAAGTGCCAAAACACTCCTTGCTAATGAATTCATTATATTTTTACTTGGCATTTTAAGTATCATATCTCGTACAAACCCATCAGGGAGATTTCTGTATTTAGCCAATAATTCTGTGAATGTTTTTAGTTCTTGTTCAGTTGGTAGTTCACTAAAAAGTAGCAAATAACAAGTTTCTTCAAATCCAAACCTAGAATCTTCAACGAAACCATCTACTAAATTGTTAATGTTTATACCTCTATACCTTAATGAACCTGGTACTGGAACCATCTTATTTTCCTTAGATATAAATGAATTTACTTCTCCTATTTCCGTTAAACCAACAAGCACTCCTCTACCATCAGTATCTCTAAGTCCTCGTTTAACTTCATACTTATTATATTGTTCTAAGTCTATAGGCCCACTTAATTTTTTAGCCATTTTTTTCTCGAATTCATCCAGTTTATCATTTTCCATAATATACCACCTTTCAAAACGATTGTTAATATTCCGTTAAAAAGAAATATAAGTGTTTTTTTGCACAAACCTATCTATATTTCTTTATTATACAAAAATAGCCTACTTGGAAGTAGGCTATTTGAATTTAACAATTTTATTATGTTTGTTTTTCTGCCTTAGTTACTACCTCAATAATCAGTATATCACTATATCATATCACATATACTAACATAAGTATGCATTAAGCTATACTAATTTTTTAATTACCATGGAGCTTATCCTTAAAATTTTTCTTTATCTCTAAAAGATACTCCATATCATTTAGAAATTGGAATAGCATAGCTCTATTTTCAAACTCCTCCCTTGATTTAGGAAGTTCTTGAACTTTACAAGCTTTCATGACACCTTTTAGCTCTGCCATAAGCTCCTGCGCTGTATTAAATTCACCAAAATTTAATGCAACTTTTTCCGTAAATGCTGCCACCATCTCTGTCTGATGAAAATTCATATAAAATTTCACAAAATGCATTCTCATATATTTTAATATCTCATATTGTAGAGTTCTCATTTCCATATATTGAACATAATATTTCACTTCATTCATAATGTAATTATTTAAATTTCTATATGCCCTCTCAGTACCTTCCTTTAATTTACTCTCTAAGTCATTAAATAGCTTTTCCTCTTCAATATGTACAGACTGGTTTCTTAAACTTTCCGCCATGTTAAATAAAATTTTTCTCATATATTCTTCTATATCCCTTTGATTTTCCTTGATTTCACCTTCAATTTTAGGCATATATATATTTAAAATAATACCAATTCCAGCACCTATAGCCATAAGTAGAAGTTCATTTTTTATTAGAAATGGTGATACAGATTTTTCAACTAATAAATGAGTAACTAGAACCGAGCTAACCACAATTCCATCTGTAATCTTCAAAATCACAGTGAGCGGAATAAAAATAATTAAATATACACCAAAAATAACTGGAGTATATCCAAATACAAGAAATAATGATCCTGAAATGACTAGAGCTAAAATAGTAGATTCAATTCTTTGTCTAGCTAAAGTTATAGATGTTTTTTTTGTATTGTGAACACTTAAGATTGTTATGATTCCAGCAGCAGATGCATACTTTAGCCCTAAAGATCCAGCAAGGATAATTGCAAGTGCTGAACCTACTGCAGTTTTTAAAGTTCTAAGCCCAATAATTTTTCGCATATTACCTCCATAAATCCCATGATTTTTATATACTTGTTCAATTATAGCATCTTTATTGCCACCAAAAAACATCTGCTCCCATATACCTTTTTCTTCAAAAACTTCTTTAACTCCCTCCTTTTCAGTTGTTAATTTAACTTGACCTATGCATCTTATATATGAAGGGTTGATTTTTAAAGCTTTAGCTGCAAATTTTTTTATTTTAGATATTCCTGTGCTTATAAACATATTTACAGTTAAAATATCCTGTTCTCTTTTAAATTCTATTTTAAACTTTTCTCCATTGCTCACTTGTTGAATAAAAGTTAAGTTATTATCAATAAATTTTTTAGTTACCGGATGATATTTTGTATCTAATCTTTTTACTGCAGTTTTTTCTTCATTATCAGCTATTATATTTCCATGTTTTCCTATCATGAAAACTGGTAATCTAGCATAACCATATTTTTTTTCTGCAATAATATCACAGGCTATAATTGTATAATCTCCAATATTTGCACGACACCAATACCAATGGTTCATGAGTCTACCCATATGGATATTACCCCAATTGTGATCATGATATCCATTTCCATTTAATTTGAACGTTTCCCTTTCAATTCTTAATGTAGCACTAACATAGGCAGAAGGCATCGCCACAAACCAGGCGAAATAATGTTTTTGTCCCTCCCCATAATACCAATGTCCTGTTCCTGGTCTCCACATTGGTAATTTAGGTTTCATGATGCAAGTGTATTCAACTTCGCCTTCTACAAAATGTATGAAATAATTACCATCACAATATTTAATACTGCTTCGACAAATCTTTACATCACATTTCTCTTTTGAAGCACGAATTTTTTGTCCGGTGCCTTCCGAAATACTTTTTAATATAGTTTTTCCATTTGGAAAAGTTATTTCAATAGATGCTGTTGGATGTGCTGGTCCTCTTACATCAAACCCATTTTTACTATAGAATATAACAACAACTTTGGTTCCATCAGTATATTCAACATCAAAATACCACCATTCATAGGTTCTCTCCCCACCGCTACTTCTCATTCCATCTTCCCAAATTGCCGGTTTTTTATTTATGCCTAATTTTTCATAGTACTCATTACTTTTTGCTAAAAATGCTTTTTCACTCATGAAACTATCACTGTTCCTTCTCACTGAAAATTTATTCTTTACACCCACTCCTGCGCACCCCATTTTGGCAACTTCTCCAAGAGGTTTTAAGAATGGTCGATAATAAATACTGAACAAATCAAGACTTTATAATGCAATTATAATCCATATAAGTGCAAAGCTTAATATCATCGTTATATTGCATAGAGCTCCCACCAATTTTTTATCATAATTAAATTGCACTGCATATGGTATAACTGCCATACCAATTGGAAGGCTTAGTCCTATGAGGATGGTATACCGAAACATTGAATTAAACGGCAGTATTTTGAACAATATAATTCCAAGAACTAGACCAATACTGTATCTTACAGCTAATATTTTTATAATATTTTTATAATATTTTTTTTCTATGGAAAAATTTAAGAATACCCCAAGGAGTAAAAGTGATAGAGGCATGTTTGCCTTAGATATTATCCCACAAACACTTATAAACTGTGAAGGAAGATGAAATCCAGCTAAATTAACAAGGAGTATGATTATGTAAGCCATAAGTGGCACTGAAGCAAATGATTTTTTTACAATTTCTTTTATCCCTATTTTTGTTTCGCTTGTTGAGAAATAAGCTGCAATTATATAGCAGAAAATAAACATTGTTAGGGAATTTCCCATATCAAACATACCAATATATTTTAATCCATTCTTTCCCCAAATTGATTGAATAAGTGGATATGCAAACAATCCTATGTTAAAACCAGGGACTAGCATAGCCAAAGTCCCTCTCATGTTTTTTTGTTCTTTTCTGAAAGCATATACTCCTATAAATGACATTATAATTCCATATACTGCACTTATTATAGTAAGTAAAATTAGTGAATGGTCCAACTTCATTGAATTAAATGTAACAAAAATAAGAGCAGGAAGAGTGATGTTGAATAGAATTCTTGCCATTCCATCCCCATCTTCTTCCTTTATTAAGTTTAATCTTTTAAATGTATATCCTATTACTATAATTATCAAAGACATACCAAACTGAGAATTCACATTATTAATCTTAAACACATCCAATCTGAATCTTAGGCATTTTAGAGAAAATAGACTATTATATCTATAGCAAAAGCCATAAATAGATATTTTGAACCATCTAACTAGTTGCGTTTAATAAATATACGAATCCTCCGCCAAGCGTTGTAGTATTGTACCATAACTCAAGATTGATATTTTTAATTAATCCCTCATCTAATATTTTTATAAATGCACTTTTTTTATTTTCTGTAAACTGGAGTGAAATTATAGTAACCCAGTGCCATGGTTCTAAATTTTTCTCATCCCCATTAGATAAATTCAAAAATGCAATAGGTGAATCTTTTATCAATGCTTCTTCTAAAAAATCCAATATTTTCGATAATTTAGGTCGTAGTAATTTATCTTCAGGCACATCACAAAATCCGTATTTTACATTTAACCCTTTTGATTTTGTGTATGCAACCACATGATCATAAAACATTTTAGTTGTAGGTATCCCTTCATTTGTTGGTGTAACATGTTCCCAAACCTCTTCCATGAAAGATACACATTTATTTTTAGTGTTCACGTTTTTCTCCGCATCCGAAATAGTTTTGTTATTATTTAGATAAAAAACGATATTACTTGCAACCGATGGGCCACATCCAGAGCGGCGTTGCCAATCTGTGCCATACCACTCTTGATTGCAGCCATAAAACATTTCATTAGTACCTTCATCTAGTACCTTAAACAATTTTAAATTAGTTATTGACCTTACAATCATATATAACACCCCCAGTTATTAAAATTATAATTGTATACTCGCTTTATAATATATAATTACTATTAATAATATCATAATTTTACGACTAAAGATAATTATCATGATTTAATTCTTTATAATATCTACACATCTTTTATTTATACTTAATGTAATAAGATTATATCTTAATTTATATTCAAGGAAAGGTGATATACGTGGGTTTAAAAAAAGAAACTATTAATGTTTACGATATGACATGTGCTCACTGCGAAATAAGAGTTGAAAATGCCATAAAGAATTTAATTGGAGTGAAAAATGCTATTGCAAGCTATAGCAAACAGCAGGTTATTGTAGAATATGAGTCCGATATTTGTGATAATGAAACAATAAAAAGAGCTATTAATTCTGCCGGCTATAGCACAAAAGCTTCCAATAATTTTAAAATTGTTGGTATATTAATAATAGCTGCTGCAATTATTCTTTTGAGTACTTCAGCTTCAAGTTTTGATATAAACTCAAGGCTAAATGGAGCAACTTATTTTATGCTATTTGTTGTTGGTATTCTGACTTCACTACACTGCGTTGGAATGTGTGGTGGAATAATGTTATCTCAAAGTATTGTAAAAGAAAGTTCAAATAAATTTGAAGCACTAAAACCTGCAGTTTTATATAATGCTGGAAGAGTAGTTTCCTATACCATTCTTGGTGGAATTGTTGGAGCACTTGGTTCTGCAGTGTCCCTTTCAATAAATGCTAAAGCTGGACTTCAAATTTTTGCTGGCTTATTCATGATAATAATGGGTTTAAATATGTCTGGTTTTAGTTTATTTAGAAAGCTTAACATTAATCTACCTTGGTCATCATGTTCAATTAAGAAAAAACCTAAAACCCCTTTTTTTGTAGGTATACTTAACGGACTTATGCCATGTGGACCTCTTCAAACGATGCAACTTTATGCTTTAGGAACTGGTAGTCTAACAAAAGGGGCTCTATCAATGTTTTTATTCTCCCTAGGAACTGTTCCTTTGATGTTAACTTTTGGTACTTTATCCTCTATTTTAAATAAAGGTTACACAAAAAAGCTTTTAAAGTTAAGTGGAGTTATAGTAGTAGTTCTAGGTTTAATTATGGGTAGCAGAGGATTTACTTTAGCTGGTATTTCATTGCCTTTTTTTAATTCTAATACTGCAAGTGGAACTTATGGTGCTACTAAAGCCTCTTCAGTAAATACATTTAAACCAGTAATTGAAAACGGTGTACAGATAATAAAAATGACTGCTAATGCTGACGGTTATACCCCAAATGTACTTTACGTACAAAAAAACATGCCAGTAAAATGGATAATAGCCGGTAAAGAATTAACTTCATGTAATTATGAACTTATAATTCCGTCACTGCAAATACAAAAGCAACTAATTTCTGGTGATAATATAATTCAGTTTACGCCTAAGGATGGGGATATCAGTTTTACCTGTGGGATGGGTATGCTAAATGGTATTATAAAGGTTGTTGACAATGTTAATTCGGTAGATACTTCAAAGCATGATTCCTCGTTACCCGCTCCCAGTAAAAGTCCTAACTGCTGCACAGGTCCAGCTCCAAAGTAGTACGCACTATAATTCTTCACCAAATTTATACCCTATCTTGGTTACAGTAACAATATAACGTGGTGATTTAGTATCTTGTTCGATTTTTTTTCGAATATTCTTAATATGAACGTCTATTGTTCTATCATAGCCATCAAAATCTAAACCAAAAACTATTTCGATAAGCTGTTCTCTTGCTAAAACCTTTCCTTTGTTTTTAGCAAGAACATATAATATATCAAATTCATTAGGCGTAAATATTATATTTTTTCCATTTAATTTTACGCTTCTTGTATCTTTATTGATTTCAAGTTTACCATCATCAAATATAATTATATTCTTCCTTTCTGAACTTACTCTTCTAAACAAAGCATTTACTCTTGCTACAAGTTCTCTTGGACTAAATGGTTTTGTTAAGTATTCATCTGCTCCAATATTTAATCCCCGAATTTTATCGCTTAAAGCTACTTTTGCAGTAAGCATAAAAATATATACATCAGACATTCTTCTTAGTGCCCCACAAACATCCTCGCCATCAATATCTGGAAGCATTAAATCTAATATTACCAATTTAAAATCCACTTTGCAAAATAATTCTAAGGCTTCTAAACCTTTATCTTTGCAATAAACTTTATAACCTTCTTTTTCAAGATAAGCTTTAAGTATTTCAGCTACATTTCTTTCATCTTCTATTATCAAAATATTACTCATATGCGCTCCTTAAAAATGCCACAAAAATCGATTAGGTTTTATCCTTAATCAACCCTTGTGGTCTAATTTTTATATTAATGGTTTAAAACCTTTTAACCTAAGTGCATTTGTTAATACTGATACCGAACTAAAACTCATGGCTAGTGCTGCTATCATTGGGTTTAATAATGGTCCACCTAGAAGGTATAATACCCCCATAGCTACTGGTATTCCTAATGTATTATATCCAAAAGCCCAAAATAAGTTTTGTTTAATATTTCTTATTGTTTTCTTGCTAAGTTCTATTGCAGTTGCCACATCCATTAAATCGCTTCTCATAAGTACAATATCTGCAGATTCAATTGCCACATCTGTACCCGATCCAATAGCTATACCTATATCTGCCTGCGCTAGAGCTGGAGCATCATTGATTCCATCTCCCACCATAGCAACCTTTTTGCCCTCATTTTGAAGCTTTTTAACTTCACTTGCCTTATCCTTAGGCATTACTTCAGCCAAAATTATATCTATGCCAACAAGTTTTGCTATAGCCTTGGCCGTTCTCTTATTATCTCCAGTTATCATGGCAACTTCTATACCCATATTATGCAATTTTTCAATGGCTTTTTTACTATTTTTTTTAACTGTATCTGCAACGGCTATTATGCCTATTAACTTTTCCTCCAAGGCTATATACATTGGAGTTTTTCCTTCTTCAGCTAATTTATTAGAAGCCTCCTCACAATCACTCAATGAAATATTGCTTGTCTCCATAAGCTTTTTATTACCTAATAATATATTATTATTATCTATTTTCACCTTAATTCCATAACCAGGTATTGCTTTAAAGTCTTCTGTGCTTTTAAATTTCAATTTTTTTTCTTCCGCGTCCCTTACTATTGCCTCACCTAACGGATGTTCTGACCCTAGTTCTGCCGATGCAGCTATTTGTAGCAAATATTCTTCACTTATTTCCTTAGAAATTGCAACAATATCTGTTACTTTAGGTTTACCTTCTGTTATAGTTCCAGTTTTATCAAACACCACAGTTTGTATTTTATGTGCAGTTTCAAGCGCCGTGCCACTTTTAATTAATACCCCATACTCTGCACCTTTGCCTGTACCAACCATAATTGCCGTAGGCGTTGCAAGTCCCAGTGCGCATGGGCAAGCTATAACCAGCACTGAAATAAATATAGTTAATGAAAATACTGCACTTTCACCTGAAAAATACCATCCTAGTGAAGATACAATGGCTAGTACCATAACTATTGGAACAAAATACCCCGCTATTACATCTGCTAGTTTTGCAATAGGTGCCTTTGAACCTTGGGCATCTTCTACAAGTTTTATTATTTGTGAAAGAGCCGTATCGCGCCCTACCCTTGTAGCCTTATATTTTATAGAACCATTTTTATTTATACTCGCTCCTATAATGTTATCTCCAATATTTTTTTCAACTGGAATGCTTTCCCCTGTAAGCATAGCTTCATCAACTGAAGTACTACCCTCTACAACTTCGCCATCCACAGGCATTTTCTCACCAGGTTTAACTACAACAATATCATTAACTTCAACTTCATCTATTTGAATCTCTATTGCTTTATCATCTCTTATAATGATAGCGGTCTTTGGAACAAGTCCCATGAGCTTTTTAATAGCTTCTGAAGTTTTTCCTTTAGAAACAATTTCAAAGTACTTACCAAGAGTTATTAGTGTTAATATTACCCCCGCAGATTCAAAATACAATTGTACCTGTGAATTTCCTCTTAGTATTTCATAGGTTCCATACAATCCATACAAGAATGCAGCGGATGTTCCCATGGCAACAAGGGAATCCATATTGGGACTTCTCTTAATTAAAGATCTAAATCCAACTATAAAATATTTTCTGCCAGTAGCTATAACTGGTAGAACTAATATAAGTTCTATAATTGCATACACTTTAATATGAATCATTGGATCAATAGCCATTGGCAAATTAAAATTTAGTTTGTCTGCTATCATTGGACCCATTGCTAAAATCAAAAGTGGAACTGCAAATATTGCGGATATAACAAATCTATTCCATAAAGCTTTTATTTGTTTCTCTTTGTTTTCTTTATCCATGTCTACAGTTATTTCTTCCTCAATTGCTTTATACCCTGCTTTTTCGATTGCTTTCTTAATATCAGAAATCCTTACCTTTGATGGTTCAAAACTTACCTTCAATTTTTCAGTGGCTAAATTTACATTTGCCTCCGTTATTCCATCTAATTTTTTTGTTGCCCTTTCCACCGCTTTTACGCAAGAAGCGCATGTCATTCCTTCAATCCTAAGCATCCTGGTTGTTTCTTCAATTAAAGCCTTATAACCTGCCTTGTCCACAGCTGCCTGAATATCTGACACCTTGACCTTAGCTTCATCAAAACTTATATTAAGTTTCTCAGTGGCTAAATTTACATTTGCCTCCGTTACTCCATCAATTTTTTTAGAAGCTCTCTCTACTGCTTTTACGCAAGACGCACATGTCATGCCTTCTATTTTTAATGTTTTACTAACCATTTTTATTATCCCCTTTGTATTCCTTATACTGTCCTAAATAATCGCTTAAACTGTATATTTGGGTTTGTTTATTTATCAATAGCCCTTGAAAGCAGTTCTATTATCTCATCAACCTTTTTCTCGCCATTGTCCTGCATAAACGCTTCCTTTACACAATGATTAAGATGTTGTTTTAAAATCAGCATATTAGATTTTTTAAGAAGAGATTGCGCTGCGATTATCTGATTAGATACATCTATGCAATATCTTCCTTCTTCTATCATTTTAATTATTCCTTCTATTTGTCCTTTAGCTGTTTTTAATGAAGTTAATGCACTGTTTTTTTCTTTATTCATGAAAATCTAACTCCCTCATGTTTTATATTCTTAATTAACAAATATACCCCCTCCCCGTGGGGTGGTATATTTTAATACTAACACTTGGTTAGATTAGAGTCAATAAACTCATTCATTAATAATTGGTGCAAAATTAATATAACAAATAAATGTGTAGATTTTATGAAGATATCCAAAGCAAAATCATATCTTTCAATTGTTAATTAAGACATCTTCAAAAAAGCAACAAGGTAGCTTGAATTATTACCAGCTACCTGAGGAACCTCCTCCACTTGAGGATCCTCCTCCCATACCTCCAAATCCTCCTCCACTGTTATTTCCATTACCACCACCACGGCCTCCTCGACCTGACCAAAAGAACATGGTTATAATAAAAAATGTTATCCGTCCACCATTAAAGCTGAAATCTAGTATAACAAAAACTGCTAGCAATGCTAAAGCAATGATACTTGTAGTTGTATTACCAGATTTATTATCCTGGGATGGTAGATTTATTTTTTCATTTTTATCAAGTTTTACTTTGTATTCCTTAGCAATAGAATCTGCAAAAATTGAATAAGATTCCTTAATTCCCCCATTATAATTTCCTTCTTTAAATCTCACCTTAGCAATATTATCCATCACTCTTGCGGAATAAATATCAGTTACAGCTCCTTCAAGAGAAGTACCTACCTCTACTCTATACTTTCTATCCTTTATTGACACAAGAACTAAAAGTCCATTATTTTTATCTTTCTGTCCAATTCCCCAGTTTCTAAATAATCCATTAGCATAGGACGCAATATCATTTCCCTGCAATGAATCTATTACTACTACCACCTCCTGTGCTCCAGTTTTATCCTCTAATTCTTTTCCCACCGAAACAATATATTGCTTTGTATTGTTATCTATGGTGGAGGTATAATCATTAATATATTTTAATTCAGTTGGCTTTGGATATTGATTTTCCGCATTAACAGTAGAAAATAACAGTGAAACAAGTACTATTAATGCTAAAAATACATATGAAGTATTTTTATAAAATAAAACTCTATCTCTCCTCATTATTATTTAACCTTTGAAAAGTCAACCTTTGGAACTTCCTTTGCCCCTTCTGCGGCTTTGTAATAAGGTTTTTGTTCAAATCTAAATATTCCTGCAATTATTACATTAGGAAATCTTTTTATTGTACTATTATAATTACCTACTTCATTGTTATAATCTTTTCTTGCAATATTAATTCTATTCTCTGTACCTTCTAACGCAACGCTTAGGTCTCTAAAATTTTGATCTGATTTTAAATTAGGATAATTTTCAACAACAGCTAATAATCTAGATAATGACCCTGACACTTGATTGTCTGCTTCAGCTTTTGCAGTAATAGTTTGGGCACCAGCTAATTTTGATCTTGCATCTGCCACTGCTGTAAATATATCTTTTTCTTGTGAAGCGTATCCTTTTACTGTAGCTATAAGATTGGGTATTAAATCAGACCTTCTCTGAAGCTGGGTATCAATATCTGATTCAGATTGTTTAACTGATTGATCAAGACTTACCATTTTGTTATAATTCCCGATTAATGATAGCAATAATACAACTACCACAGCTATTACAATAAGAAGTGTTTTAAATCCTCTACTCATTTTTTCCCTCCATAAATCAACATATGTATAGTTTATGTATAGTCTCTAGCAATAATTCAACTGTTAATAAACTTTTTGTAATACATAGTATTTCACTTATAGTTGAATTCTATACGTTTAAATATACAAACAGAGTTCTCCATTATTTATAATTTAAAACGGCAATAAAAAAAACAGCCTCCTAGCTGTTTTCTTAATGAAGAATGCAGTTTAGCTTATATTTTATTAAAATACAATGTAACTGTAGTTCCAATATTCGCAATACTGTCTACATGAATAGTAGCAGAATGAATATCTAGTATGTTTTTCACAATGGTCAACCCTATACCACTTCCCTCTATTTTATTACGACTCTTATCTCCTCTATAAAGTCTCTCAAAAATATTAGGTAAATCCTCTTTTGTTATACCCATCCCTGTATCTTTTATCTTCACTAAAATTTTATCTTTCGTTTCTAACATACTTATCCAAATGTTCCCATTGTTTTGTGAAAATTTAATTGCATTTGAAATTAAATTTATAAAAACCTGTTTAAGTTTATCCTCATTACCTATACTCATGAATTTTTTTCCTTTTTCAATGTTAATATCCAGTATTATATTCTTGCTTTTCAACTCAATATTAAACTCATTACACACAGAAATTACAAGTGTATCTAAAAATATTGTCTCCATGCTTAATTTTATCTTTTCATCTTCAAATCCCTTAATTATATTTAAGTTGTCTAATAACTTACCGAATCTTATTACTTCATTATTCAAATAATTTAGCCGTTGTTCATTAACTGGAAATATTCCATCAATCATGGCTTCTATATTATTTTGAAGTACATTTAATGGTGTTCTTATCTCATGTGATATATCTGATACTAATCTCCTTCTAAGCTTATCTTGCTGCTCTAGTCTGCTACCTAATTTATTAATGCTTTGAGTCAAATTATTTAGTTCTATTATATTACTTATAACATTGGAACTTGAGTTATAATGTCCATTTGAGAGTTCCACAGAAGTATCCGACACTGACTTAATAGGATTAGAAAATTGTTTTGATATAACTATACTTATTATAATAGCAATAATTATTGTTATTATTACACTTATTATGATACTTCTATTTATTGAGACCTTAAAATTAATATCTTGCTGGGACAATAGTATTGGTGAGTACTGACCTATATTTACATAGCCAACTATTTTTTCATGTGATTTTATCGGGAAATTATTAGACCTATAAACCCCATTACTTGATGTCTCTTGCATCATCACATGATTTTTTTCCTGTATATCATTGGGATTCATACCCCAAACAACTTTTTTATTAGCATCTAATAAAGTCAAACAATAATTACTCATATATGCTTCATGCATCATTTCTTGCCCTGAATTATTTGTCCATTTTCCATCACGTTTATATGCATCTTGAAGATATTGAACAATTCTATCATTCCTTTGATCCTGATTATCAGCCATATACTTGTTAAAAGTTCCATTAACCGCTAAATTAACAAACAGTGCGGTTAATAAAATAGCAATAACTGAGCAAGCTATAATAATTATGCTTAATCTTTTTCTAATACTTTGCACGAGCATAAAACCCTCCGTGTATTCTGATTATTGAACTTTACCTTGCTGCATTCCGAACAAATTTTTACGATATATGTATACACTAGCAGCATGTTTTTTATAATTTATATATGCTAAATTTACACCTGAGTTTATTTCATACTTACCTTTTTGAGGTGAATTAAGGGTATTTCCCCATAAAAGATAAGGATCCATATCAAATTTCACATGGGCATTGATTTTAGGTATTCCTGCTGCATAGTTATATGTACCCATATTAATAGGATCATTTTTTTCGTTTAGCAGAACACCTTTCTTATTATAAACTGCTTCACAATAGTCATCATAGGACACAAATTTCAGGTTATATTCTCCATCAACTCCCTGAATATGATAGCCTGAATATCTAATATTTAATAATATCCAGCGTCTATTGATCGGTAGGGTTTTATTTAATTTTATTAGACCTTTCAATGTTTTAGGAGCTCTATTTAGCTGATTCCTAAAATAATGAGTTTGCATATCAACGTAGCCAATTTTATAAATTAGTGAACTCACCAATTTATGAAATCTTACAATATTGGTTGATTCATTATTGTCAAGCTCATTCCCATTTTTGTCTACGTCCACCATAATTACAGACAATGCACTACGATCCCCAGTTTTTTGGGCAATTTTTTGTATTTTATCTACATATTGTATACTTCCCAAAACAGGTATCTTATTACTTGTTGAGTTATTATGTATTACTTTTGGTGCTGCCTTAGTACATCCATTTAATAAAAGAAAAAATATGAAAATTGGTACTATAAATTTTCTCCTCATAATAATTATTTCCACCTCCAACAACTCTATTTATCTTTAATATTTATTTTTTCCCCGCAGTATGGGCATAAAATCCAATCATCTTGAACATCCTTATTACATGAAAGACATTTTATTTTTTTTGGTCTTAATATTAAATAAATTCCAAGTCCTAGAATATTTGTAAAGAAACTAATTATTGACCACTTAGGAGAATTTAAATTTTGTTTTTTCGAATCTTTATATACCCATATAGGTAATAATATCCAGAATATACTTAAGAAAATAAATGCACAAACAATTAACCACCTTATTATTCCATTCAATTGATTTGTAAAAATATAGTAATTATTGAATTGATGTTCAGAATCATATAGCGAATACAGATTTAATCCTTTTGAAGCAATATATTCATAGTTCATAATTATGTTTGTATCAGAGGAATTAACATAGGTAGATCCATCACTATTAGTAATTTGCTTATCCCCTAAAGAATCATCGCTCTCTATATTTTTGGGAAATAAAACTTTTGATAATGCATTTTTAGCGCTTTGTGATTTCATTTTATTGGTATTGCGTGATATATCTAATTCTGTAGAATATTTAATATTATTTTTACTATCAACAACATATGCTATATCAGTAACACTTCTATTTGATTTCCATGGATCTATAAGAATAGAAAATTTATTTTTTTCTGAAATATATCCATCATTCGCCTTATAAATAATTTTTCCGTTATCATCTGTAATTATTATATTGCTGAACCCATCAAACAATTTTGAGTAGTCCCCAATAGTTCCCTTTACGTTTTTAGTTATACCTTGAATTTCAAGTTGGCTTTTTATTTCGTTAAATTTATCGGCAATAGACTTCTGAATATTATCAGGTTGAGCTTTTATTTCTTCCGTGACAATTAATATTGAGACAGATAGCAAAATTAATATTGAAAAAAGTATTACAAGTGCTTTTTTAAGATTTGATATTTTAAAAAAAGAATGCTTCATAGTTTTTCAAACCCCCTTCAACGTAGGTTGAATTTATTATTAAAATTTTTATATTCCTATAAATAACAGTTTATTTAAAATCGAAAAAGTACATATAAATCAAGTATCATTACAATTAAATTATAACATTAATGCACTGCATTTATTTAACCTGTAACAATTTATTTTACATATTAATAAGATATACTAGACTACTTTAACCTTGAATTTATAGGTTCCTCTAAATTAAATAATGTAATTTAAATTTATTTACTACAAGTAAAAAGGGGCGAACTATATGTTATATAATAGAATATCAGGATTGGTTAGTGTTGTAATAACTAACTATAATCATGTCGAATATATAGTAGATTGTCTTAACAGTATTAAAAATCAAACCTATAAGAATATTGAAATTATTATCGTTGATGATGCCTCTACAGATAACAGTGTTCAGGTTATTAATAATTGGATTGATACTAATAAGCACTGTTTACCAAAACAAAATTTAATAACCTTAACTTCACTTTCAAGAAATTCAGGTTTTGCAGCAGCTGTTAGTCTTGGTTTTTCTCTTTCTAAAGGACAATTTATTGCTTGTCAAGATTCGGATGATATATCACATCCTAAACGTATAGAAAAGCAAGTTGCATTTATAAAAGAAAATCCAGATGTTCATGTTATAGGCTCTAACTATTCAACTTTTGAAGATAATTGTTTTAATCTCACACCTCCCCTAAATTGGCTAAGTTATGGTGCTACTAATATAAAAGAGATATACTCAAAAGGTGGCCATTGTGTATGCTATGGAACCATTTTATTCTATGGAGAATTATTTGATAAATTTGGAGGTCTAACAAGAAGGCTTCCTGGAGCCGAGGATTATGAATTTATAACTAAGCTTCTTTCTACTGGAATCGACAATTTACCAGATGTATTATATTATTATCGTCATCATTCACAGCAGCGCTCACACAAATTTTATAGTAACAAATCTGAGAAAACTGATATTGAGCCTATTAAAGTGCTATTAACTATGGATAGTATGGGTATCGGAGGCACAGAAACTCATGTATTAACCTTAGCTACAGAATTAATAAGAGCTAAAATCAATGTAGTTATTCTAGCTAATAAAGGTGTTCTATATGATGCCTTTAACAAAATCGGTTGCACTATATATACTATGGAGTTTCCTTTAACTATAATTAGCTCTCAAGATATTAATGCATCAATATACAAAAATAGAATAGAACAAATTATTAGGAATGAAAATATTAATATTATACACGCTCATCAATCGCCTTCCGGTGCCTTATGTATTGATGTTGCAAAAAAGCTGAACATTCCTTGTGTTTTTACTGTTCACGGTCTATATTATCAAGATATAGCCTCTGATAAATTAAATAATTGTACCAAAGTAATAAGTGTAAGTGAACCTGTTTTTGATTGGCTTCACACCTTTAACATTCCATCAATAGTAATTCCAAATGGTATCGATTTTAACAGTTTCCATCCTATAAAAGCTAATAACATTCGTAACCAACTACATGTACCTGATGATGCTTTTGTAATTTTATATGCCAGTAGGATGGCTTGGGGAAAGATTAATGTTTGTGAAAACGTAATACGAGTGAGTAGTGATTTACGAAATAATAAAAAAATGAATATTCATGTTTTTATCGTTGGGGATGGTCCTGGCTTTAAGGACATTAAAGATGCTGCTGATAAAATCACTAGCCCTTCTAATAAAAAATTCATTCACCTTTTTGGTGAACAAACCGATATGCTAGATTTTTATTCAAATAGTGACTGCATAGTTGGTACTGGAAGAGTTGCCTTAGAATCAATGGCTTGTGGAAAGCCATTAATTGCCACCGGAAATCAGGGATATTTTGGCTTAGTAACTAGAGACAATTTTAGAGAAGCCTGCAGGATTTATTTTGCAGATCACAAGGCAATAAAACCAAATAATCAGGAATTTTTATATGATGATTTAAGCTATATTTACAATAATAAACAGGTAATAAAAAAGATAGGTGAAACAAGTACCGAATGGTCCAGACCCATCTTTGATATTAGCATAACCACCAATAAAATCATTAAGTTATATAAATCTGCTATAAATGATTTTTAGATAATAAAATGTAGACCTAACATCAGATATATTAATGTTGGGCCTTCTCTTTTAATTAATAATATCCTTATATAATCCTATTATTTCATCAGCAATCTTTCTAGCTTCAAATTTTTCTTTGCACCATTCCCTGCTCCATTTAGGTAATTTCAATGATTTTCCTATGGACTGAATTAAATATTCCATGCTAGCAGTAATATTTTTATTATAATTATCTACTTTGCCTTCATGATCTCCAAAGTACAGATTCCACATTTCCTCCTTATTTTCTTCTCCTACAATACCTGCATACCCTTTATTCCCTATTGCAATTACTAACCTTTCACAGCTTAGTGCCTCTAATACAACTCTTCCAGTTCCAATAATTATATCGCTTTCCAAGTAATATGATAGTACATCATACCTTGCCCCTATTACATGTACTGCTTTTCTATGCAGTGATAAGTTTAATTCCTTAGCTGCCCCAGTTATATTTTCCTTTCTTTCACCCTCTCCCAGTATAATTAAATATATATTATTAAGTTTAAGTGAAATCTCTTTGAAGCTTGATAAAACAGATTTGGCTATAGCACCCTTTCCCCATCCAAGTCTACTACAGTACAATATAACAATGGCATTTTTAGGAATGCCTAAATTTTGTCTAATGAATTTATGGTTTATGTTAGGTTTAAAAGTTTCAGTATCTATACCATTAGGAATTACTCTAAGAATTCCTTGAAATTCAGCTCCTGTATTTTCGGCAAAAAACTTCTTCACGGGACTACTGACAGCAATAATTGCTTTTGCTGCAATGCAACTAGACAGAAAAATTTCTTTTGAATAAAACATTCCATGTAGGGTTATAACATATGGAATATTATATTTATTATAAATTTCTCTGCCTAGGCTCATACTTTTATTTAAATGACAATGTAATAAATTAATACCTTCCATATCTATAAGGTATTTTATCTCTTCAATTGACTTAACTTCTACATTCATTGATATTCTAACAACCTTTATACCACACTGCCCAAATGCGTCTTCAAAAATCCCTCCGCTGCTTCCTATTACTACATATATCCCCTTTTCCATTAAAGCCTTGGCTAGATTAAAAACATAGGTTTCAGTGCCACCAATATTAAGCTCATCTACAAGCATTAATACTCGAAAAATACTAGACTTATTAATCATTATTTTTTTAGCCTTTACCTTTGCTAACTCATTACAAAACTCTCTATATCTTATATTATTCATTAAATTGGTATCATTTAAAAGATTTTTTCTATATTTTATACGCTGCATTTGATTAATATTATGATAAGCATTACTGTGCCTTCGGTAATAATAAAGAATATTCTCTATTTTTTCAATACCACTTTTCTTTAAAAGATTTAAGGCTAATTCTATTTCGTCTTCAAAATCAGTCTTTTTATATAACATATTAATATCTTTAAAAAGAGACTTACGAATCATTAGGGATGGAAAAATAATAGGATAGTTCCCTCCAAGTATAGCCTTATCTATATCTTCTTTAGTTTTATAAAAATTTTGAAGCCTATTAATATTTTCACATTGGTTTTTATACCTATAATCTTCAGTAAAGGCTTTTATGCCACATGATAAAATTCCAGCTTCCCTATGCTCCTTTAAATAACTTACCTGTAATTCTAAGCGCTTTGGCAAACTAATATCGTCTGGATCATGTCTAATTACATATTCCCCATGAGTTTTACTAATGCCCATTTCAAAGGCTTCAGGTATACTAATACTTTTTTCCAGCTTGATAAGCACAATCCTTTGATCACTAAATTTATTTACTATGTCTTGGATTTTTTTAATAGGACAACAGACTAAGATGAATAATTCCCAATTTTTATATGATTGTTTGAAAATACTATTAACACTTTCTTCAAAGTATTGCTCGGTAATAACTGGCATTATTAAACTTACTAAATCCTTCATATATTACACTTCCTTTAACCTAACATCTATTTTATTCAATTTCAAGAAAAGATCCAACCTTTTTAAGGGAGGATCTTTTTATTTCTAGAAATAGCTACAATAAATACTGTAGCTATTTTTTATTGCCGTTTCTATAGACCAATTGCTTGTAAAGCACTGTGTTGCCTTCGCTAATAATTCCAGCATTACTTATTCCAAATATATTAACTATAGTGTTGCATTCATGGATTATACTTAAACGCACCTCATAAAGCTTAATATCTAGACAATCTCCATATATGGACGAGGCTATTTCAATATCGCTGACTTTTCCTTCTTTAGGATCTAATTGTACAAGATCTTCCTTTATAAGGATGGGGGTACCATCACTCCAATCATAAACTCTATATTTGAGAAGTTCTGAATCTTTTCCAAGATTAACCCAAGTTATTCGTATGAAATTTGTAAGTTGATTCCTTGTTAAAACTCCAGTTGTATAATTAAAAAGCCACATAATATCACTCCCTTTTTTAAGAGTCACACAATATAATATGAATTAGCTCCTTGAAATGCTTTTAATATTTCATATTTTAGCAATGATCCAAATTGATATAATTTCACTTACAAATATTTTTTCATGTTCTATGTGCAATTATTTAAAATATGTTATATAATATTTACAATTAATATATTGAGGTGAAATTATGGATATAGGAATGAAAATCAAAAAATTGAGAGTGGAAAAAGGTATCACTTTAAAAGTATTAGGCACAAAAAGTGAACTATCTGTTGGATTTTTATCTCAATTAGAAAGAGGTTTAACCACAATAGCAGTTGATTCATTAGAAAGAATAGCTGAAATTTTAGATGTTCATCTAACTTATTTTTTTGATTATCCAGTTAAAAGAAAAGACAAAATATTACGAAGTTATGAGCAAGATATATTTGATATAGAAGAAGGTAGTAGCATCAATTATTGCTTAAGCACAAATTTAGAGGATAAACAGCTTATTCCAAGGCTAATAGAACTTTTACCTCAAAAAAGTAAAGAGGAAATAATCCCATATATGCATGAAGGAGAAGAGTTTGTTTATATATTAGAAGGTATATTAACAATTTATATAGATGGTGAAAGTTATGATGTTTATCCTGGTGATAGTATTCATATGAATTCAAATGTGACACATAATTGGGCTAATTACACTAATAAAAAAGTTAAGCTTCTAGCTGTTAATACTCCGAATAATTTCTACAACAAAAATAAAAATCAGCATGAATAAATTTATAATGTACGTAATTGGTGTATTTTTTATACTTGGAGGAATTGATTATATATTGGGTAGTCCCCTAAAGCTTGGTGGAAAGTTTGAGGAAGGAATAAAAACCATGGGTGCCTTAGGTCTTGGAATGATTGGAATATATTCCTTGTCACCTATACTTTCAACTTTATTATCTACTGCTATTATCCCCCTATGTAAATCACTCCATTTTGATCCTTCTGTGTTCACCTCTGCCTTTTTAGCTGTGGATATGGGGGGCTACAAAATAGCTATGAATTTAGCCTTAACTAGGAAAATGGGTCTGTTTTCAGGTGTCATTATAGCCTCAACTTTAGGTGCAACTATCAGTTTTACTATACCTGTTGCTCTTGGAATGATTTGTAAAGAAGATGAAAAATATTTTTCAAAAGGTGCCATGGTTGGTATAACTACAATCCCTATAGGTTGTTTTGTTGCAGGATTGTGGCAAAACATAAATTTAACTATATTATTATGGAATCTTACTCCTATTATTATTTTTTCCTTGCTTTGTGTAATAGGTTTACTAAAAATTCCAAATGTTTTGATGAAGGCTTTTAATATATTTGGAAAGATAATAATTGGATTAAGTGTTATTGGATTACTCCTTCAAGGCACAGAAGCCATATTTGGGGTTCAAATTGTTTTAGGTCTCGCACCTCTTTCTGAATCTACAGTAATAGTTGGAAAGATAGCCTTTGTTTTGGCTGGAGCCTACCCTATGCTTACCTTAATAAATCGTATTTTCGAAAAAAGTTTTGAAAAAATCGGTGAAAAATTTGGAATAAACTCAGTATCAGTTACAGGAATTTTAGGAAATTTGGCTAGTAATCTATTGATATTTGGAACATATAAAAAAATGGACCCTAAGGGTAAAATTGTTTGTACTGCTTTTGCTATAAGTGGAGCTTTTGTATTTGGTGGCCAGTTTGGTTTTGTATCAGGAATAGCCCCTGAAATGTTAGGACCGTTTATTATATCTAAATTTACAGCTGGAATAATTAGTATTTTATTAGCTGCTTGGCTATATGAACGTGAATATAAATTATAAAACACGGAGGAAAAAATTATGATGATTAAAGAAAAAATTGAAAAGCTAAGGCAATTAATGAAGGAAAACAAAATTGATGCCTATGTAATTCCAAGTTTTGATGCACATCAAAGTGAATACGTAGCATATCACTGGAAATCTAGAGAATGGGTATCTGGGTTTACAGGTTCAGCAGGTACTGTAGTTATTACTTTACATGATGCTGGATTATGGACGGATGGCAGATACTACATTCAAGCAGAAAAACAACTCCAAGATTCTGGTATTAGATTATTTAGAATGGCAGATGTGGGTACCCCTTCTTACACTGATTGGTTAAATGATGTTCTTAATGAAGGAAGTTCCGTGGGTTTTGACGGAAGTGTATTTTCAGTAGATATGGTTAATAGTCTAAAGATGGCATTTAAATCCAAGAAAATAGCAATAAAAATGGACAAAGATTTAATTGATTTATTATGGCATGATAGACCAGCTATACCCACAAATGCTATGTTTGTACATGACGTAAAATATGCAGGTATTAGTCGAACAGAGAAATTTAATATAATAAGAAAGGAAATGAATAAGAAAGGTGCTAACTATTATTTATTAACTTCCTTAGATGACATTGCTTGGCTTTTGAATATAAGAGGTTCTGATGTCCCTAACAACCCTGTTGTAATATGTAACGTAATATTATCATTGGATAAATGTTATTTATTTATTGATTCTTCAAAGGTACCTAATTCCGTACGCCTTGAATTACAATCTGATAAAGTTGAGTTTAAATCTTATACTGACGTGCAACAATTTCTAAAAAGTATGGCAAGTAGTGATAAAATCATGTTTGATCCTAATATGACTAATGCTTTATTGTATAATTCCATTAATATTAATGTTACAAAATTGCAGATATCTAATATTACTCTTAATTTAAAGGCTGTAAAAAACAAAACCGAAATAGCAAATTTGAAATGCTGTGAACTTAGTGATGGCGTTGCCATGGTGAAATTTATAAAATGGCTTAAAACCTCTATTAATGAAGAACATATTACAGAACTTTCTGCAAGTGATAAACTCCAGCAGCTTAGAAAAAAAGATGAACTTTGTGTTGGGCTTAGTTTTGATACAATAGCTGGATACAAAGAACATGCTGCTATGATGCACTATATACCAAAGATAGAAACCACCTCTACTTTAGAAAATCGTGGTCTTTTCTTAGTGGATTCAGGCGGTCAATACTTTAATGGCACAACAGATATTACAAGAACCATAGTACTTGGAAATCTCACTGAAGAAGAAAAGTCAGATTTTACTTTGGTGCTTAAGAGCCATATTGCTTTGGCCACTGCTAAATTTCTATATGGAGCAACAGGCTCTAATTTGGATGTAATAGCTAGGCAGCCTATTTGGAAATACGGCTTAGACTACAAATGCGGAACAGGTCATGGCGTAGGATTTTTCTTAAATGTTCATGAAGGACCTCAAAGACTAAGTCAAGTACCTAATGATATAAAAATAGAAGAAGGCATGATTCTTACTAATGAACCTGGCATATACAAAGAAGGAAAACATGGCGTTAGAACTGAAAATATGATGATAGTCGTTAATGATGAAAAAACAGAGTTTGGTCAATTTATGAAATTCGAAACAATTACCTATTGTCCTATAGATTTAGATGGAATTAATAAGAATATGCTCACAGAAAGCGAACTGGAATGGCTATATACATATAATAAAAATGTATTTACAAAACTTTCTCCTTATTTAAATCATGAAGAAAGATCATGGCTAAACGCCGAAATAATGGGTGATAATTAATTCTAACTTTATATATAAAATACCGTAAAATTCGATAACGTCCATAAATTTGTGTACCAATTCACTAAAGTTTAGTTTTAAATAATTCGCTATCCATGAAAATAACCTGTTCTTGCTGAAACTACAACGAAAGGTACTTCTGACCCTTCTTGATTAATATATGTTTGGTATAAGAAATCACTTAAATGTACAAATTTAACAACTGTTACTTTTGGGCCATATTGATCATTTAAATCTTCTTTAAATAACTCTTGCCAGTTATTTTGAATAGGTGCATTAAAAGTAATATATTTTGCAAAATCCTTTATATTTATATTACTTGGATTACCTTCAGTAGTAGTATATTGCTTATATAAATTCGCAATATCAACCTGTTCTAGGAATCTTTTGCTCCAGTTTAGTCGTTCTGCTGATGATAGATTATTTTGACCATTCAGAATATAGTCTTTAACTTTTACAACTGTATCATTTACTGTATTACTATTAGAAATTTCAGCTTGAGCAGTATTGCTAGCTACATTGCTACTATTATAGGAGGCCTTAGCAATACTGCTTACTTCATTACTTTTTTCAGAAGAAGGCTGAGTTTGAGGAGAATTGCTAACTGCAGTAGATTTATATTCGTAAAAATATATTGCACATAAGATAGTAACTACTAACAATATTGGTACTAAATATTTTCGTTTCATATACAAACCTCCTTTATAGTTATATAATAGCATGATCATAAATTTAATAAAAACACATTCAATATATTTCACTTTATATGGTTACAGATTCATGTTTTAAAAATTTCCTTATACTATAGTTTTTTTATACGAATCTTTGTCATATCACTAGTTATTGTAAGTATCGTTTACTATTAAATCATTGCTTACCATTGCTCCATTTTGATAAGTTTGTAGATAAACTTTAACATTCTTACCATCAGATGAAACATCACTAGATAATTTATAAGTTTTGCTAAGTGAACTCACATCTGAATAAATATTAAAGGTCTCATTTCCATTAGCTGAACCTGCTTCAATGTATATCGGAAAATTAAGAGTATTTTTAAATTGATAATCCAAATTGTCAAAACTAACTGTAGCATCATATCCCAGTGGTACGTATGTTGAAGGAATAGAATGATGCATCCTTACTGTGGATTTAATTCCTGCACGTATTACTGAATTATAAAGTGTTGTTGAGACTTGACAAATTCCGCCTCCAAGTCCCATACTCGTTGCATTACCTATATCCACTGGTGCTGACTGATATCCCTTTGCTTCTGTTCTTTCACCAACTACTCCATTAAAACTAAAAGTTTCACCAGGCATTAACACTAGTCCATTGATTGCCCTAGTTGCCAATTGAATATTATTTGCTCTTCCTGGAGATGATATAGGCCCATAGATAGTACTATAAGTAGATATTAGTGTATTAATGCCTTGAAGTTTTTCCTTTGTCTTACTAGCTTTTAATGTTTCTATATTGGCTTGTACCGTAGTATCTTGACTAATTTCCCCATTAATTGATGCTATAATGTTAGTCTTCAGTTCCCCATCCTTTAATTTATATCCATCTTTATCCGGTTTAACTGCAAACTGTGCTACACCCATGGCTCCAGTTTTTTGAATAGCTCCATTTTTAGGCTCACTGTTCACGTCTAGCTTTATTCTATTGATCACATCATCTATATGTTTGGGATTATATGTAAACGGTAATTTCATAGGTTTTATTACTGGATCTTTTATCAGTTTGTATTTATCAATGATGTTTTTGTCTTTTGCATAGTTAAATGCCTCATTAACTACTTTATCAATATCATATTTTAAGTTCAGTTCTGAATAATTAATTGTATAGATTTTATCATTAACTTTAACATTTATTTTTTTATTATCTATAGGTTTTTGGTACTTATTTTCAAGGATCTCCTTAGCTTGCTTTATTGTTTCTCCTGACATGTCCATCCCATTTATTTTTACAGTAGGATAAATATACCCATCAAAGTTTTTTACTTTTGAATATACTTTATACATATAAATAGAAATTCCTAAAACTATTATTATTAAGCATATTAAAAATGTTATTATTACATTTTTCTTCTTCATCAATTAGCCCTCGCACTTTTTTTATAATTATTATACCATGTAATTATACATATTAATCATAATTATGATTATGTTGTTTTTATTGATATTAAATCCATATTTTTTACTATAATCCTTAAACAATCCAAATATACTATGTATTTGGATTAACTATTTTCTAGGGCGTAAACTGAAAATGGGATGTTACACTAAGAAATTAGTGTGACAGTTTCTTTATGCAAAAACCAATTCCCTAGCTAAAAAAAGTTAGGGAATTGGTTTAAAATATATTTATGATATTAAACAATTTAACACAGAATATTCTTATTTCACGATTTAGCTTTATTTACATAATTTCCTTGCAAAAATATTTTTTTATTGCGGCTGCTACTCCATTCTCATCATTAGTTAAAGTCACATCATCAGCATATTTTTTTACTTTTTCAGGAGCATTCCCCATAGCAATACCAACCCCAGCGTACTGTATCATATCAATATCATTGTAATTATCACCTATGGCAATTATTTCTGATTTTATTATGTTTAATTTTTGGGATAAACATTCAATTGCAGTTGTTTTAGAAGACGACTTTGGCATTATTTCTAGGTATGTTGGCTTAGATGGATATATATTTATGTACTCTGATAACCTACTTGAAATATCTTTGTCTAAACCATTTATTTTGTCCATTTCAGACATACATAAAATTTTATTTGGCCCATCATTATTTTCTTCCCATTTTTGTATTGTTTTCTTTAAATTTGTTATTTTTGGAGTGATAGCGGTTATTTCACTTTCTTGCTTAGACCAGTAATCTTCACTTTCTATATACCACTCATCATTTTTATATAAACTTATGTGTATGTTCATCTTTTGGGCTGAATCATATACCAATCTTGTAGTATGAGCTGGAATATATTTATTTAATAAAGTATTAGCATCTTTATCTCTGATTAAAGAACCACTATAACAAATTATAGGCTCTTCTATGCCTAATTCCTCTTGTAAATACAATATTCCCTTTGGCATTCTTGCTGAAACCAATACTACGATTACTCCTTCATTTGCAACAATATTTATAATTTTTTTTGTTTCTTCACAAATTTTGTGCTTAGAGTTAAGTAGTGTTCCATCAATATCCAAACATAACATCTTATATTTCCCCATAATAAAATTCCCCCTAAAATGTTTTAATATATTAAATAATTAGTAGCTCAATATTTTCCTTTTTTATAATTTCAATAAATTGTGCCGGAGGCGCAACATCCGTTATAATAGTATCTATATTTTTAAAGCTTACACCTCTATAATAACTTGAACATATAAATTTTTCATGGTCTGCCAGTACAATATTTCTTTTAGACTGCTTAACCACTGCCTGCTTTATATAAGCATCTTCTTCATCTTCGTAATATATTCCATCACTCATTATGGCTGCGGCACCTAGAAAAGTAGCATCAAAACGCATTCCATCAAAATAATTTTGAAAATTCGGTTTATAAAAGAAACGATTTTTTTTATTCAAATACCCTCCGAGAGATATTACATTTATATCTTCTTTATCTGAAATCATCTCAATATTATCAAGTGAATGGGTAGCAATAGTAACTTTTTCATTTAAATATTCTGCCATAAAACTTACTGTTGTTGATACGTCAAAAAAATAATGCCCACCTTCATCAATAAAACTGAGCGCCTTTTGTGCTATGTTTTTTTTCTCTTCTGAATATGATTCAAGTCGTTCTCTGTATGCTTTCATTGTATTTTTAATAACTGGAAGACTAATGCCTCCATGAGTACGAATTGCAACTCCTTGCTCCGTTAGCTTTATAATGTCTCTTCTTGCTGTGTCTCGTGATACATTACTCATTTCACAAATATTTTGTACAGAGATACTATTATGTTCATTTAAATATTCTAATATTTTAATAAGTCTTCCTTCTTGATACATAAAATCACCTCCATGTACATTATAGTGCTTTATAAGTTCATAGTCAACGTTTTTAAGTATTTCTAATGTTTGACGTATAATTATACAAGAAGAATCACGCATAGAATCACCTCAATACTTATATATTAAGCATATATAAGTATAAAATCAAGTATTTTAAGTAAATATATTTATAACCTAAAAATATTTAATGCTAAGAGATAATTTTAATAGTAGATTTAATCTAATTAGAAGCCTTTTCTAATATCCTACCAATTTGCTCTTCTAATTGTGAATTTTCAAATAAAATCCTGCTTACTTCATTTATATTTGCTTCATTTATTTCTATTTTAATGATTTTTAATGCTTGGTTATATTTTTCGCTTACAACTTTAAACAAGTTAGCTACTTGTTTTAAGTCATTATCATCTTTAAAATATTCTTCAAAGAATTTAGCATTATCGCTTCGTGAATATGCTAATACTTCAAGAGGCCACTGGTAACTAAAAGTTTTTGTTTCTTTAATGTGTTTTGCAAGCTCAGATATAGCAATTGATCCTGAAGCAGTTCTAGGAGAAGCTTCTCCAATAAGATTTCTTGCATTTGTTTTAATCACATCTTTAATTTGCTGATTTTTTTCACTAGCTTTGAAGACACTAAAACCATATTTCCATGGTTTTTTAAACTTTGTATTCAGTTTCTTTGTTGCATCAACTAATTTTTTTACTGAAACATACTTTTTCTTTTCATTATTAATTCCAAAGGTTTCATAATAACAGAATTCATTCTTGTTGTATCCTACTATAAGCTCGCTAATTGAATAAAAACTATTTTTTCCCAGAAGCGTAGCCATATCCAATTGTACTAATACAGGCTGCCCTTGTGAAATGTAATACTTTATTGCATCTACAAATACTTTAGAACTGTTTGTTGTACGATAATCCATATTCAAGCCCAAAAATGGTGCACAGATTTTCGAACAAACAGTCGGTTCTAGAAATGGTACAAAGCTTTTATTTTTCCTATTAAAACTTACTCCGTAAGTATAACCCATAAGAAAATTGATATTATCTATGGATATATTTGTGTCAGTATTAATTTTGTCATTTATCATTTTAATTGCAGCCGCTTCTTGATATTGTTTTTCACTTGATACGCTAAAAAATCCCTCCAGAATATATTTTTCAGAATATTTTCGCATTTCACCGAATCTTATTTCCTTAGGACTATATGCTTGATCATAATATTTTTTTTGATAGAAATTAAAAATCATGAAAAACAAATATATAATTAGTGCTATTACTACTACAATGATTGACATAATATTAGTTATCATAGATTGCATCTCCCTTATGTGTGAGTGAAATAATATAAGTTAAGGTTATCCCTTATTTAAGAGGTAACCTTAACCTATATAAAAAAACATTATCTGACTTTTCTTTTTTTATTAAATTATTTTAAGAATCCACCCATGTATCCTACTATTCCTAAAGCAAACATTGCGAATATTATTGCAATAGCGCTAACTTTTTTCTTTAACAATTTCATACATAAGAAAGTTAATAACAATGGAAGCAACCCTGGAATTAAGGAATCTAAAATAGTTTGAACAGTTGTAATAACAACTTTACCATCAGCACCCTTAACTGTTGAAATAACCAATGGTACATTAATACTTGTCCATTTACAAACTAATGCTCCCATTATGAACAATCCTACTATTGAAGCACCTTCCGTTATTTTCTGTAGCGTATTTCCTGATGCTTCTGAAACAATTTCTGTTCCTTTTTCATAACCGAGTTTAATACCATACCATAATGTTAATATCCTAATAATATTGAATGGTATAAAGAATATTAATGGCCCTATAATGCTTCCAGTAGCAGCAATTGATGCTCCTAGTGCTCCTAAAATCGGTCTTAGTGTTCCCTGGAATACAGGGTCACCTACTCCAGCAAGTGGTCCAATAAGTCCAATCTTTACACCACTAATAGTTGCATCATCAAGTGGTGCTCCATTTGACCTTTCTTGTTCCATTGCTGCTGTAACACCCATAATAGGTGCAGCCATATATGGTTCAGTATTAAAGAATTCCAAATGTCTTTTTAATGCTGCTGATTGATCTTCTTTAGTTTTATAAAGTCTCTTTATAGCTGGAATCATAGTTACACAAAAACCTATACTTTGCATTCTTTCAAAGTTAAATGATCCTAATAAGAACCATGAACGCCAAAACATACTTCTTAAATCACCTTTGGTTAATTTATTATCACTTTGTTCCAATGATACTCCCGCTTTAGTTACATTAATCTCACTCATATTCCATCCCCCTTTCTTACAAATCGTCTAATTCATCATGAACTTGGACTAAGCTATATTTCGGATTCAATTGAATATAGAATACTGCTGCACACAGACCAATTATACCGAACCCAACAAGAGTAAATGTTGTAAATGCTGCTATTGAAAATCCAACAAAGAAGAAAGGCATTAAGTACTTTGCTTCCATCATGTTAATTACCATAGCATAACCAACAACAACTATCATTCCGCCAGCAATCTGTAGTCCTCTTGTTACAGGTACAGGTATTTTTGCTAGCATTGACTGAACACCACTAGTACCTGCAATTGCTGCTACTAGTGCAGCTGGTATAGCTATACGTAGTCCTTGCAATAGCATTGCTACAATGTGAGCTGTTTCTATACCTCTAAAGTTAGCATTTTCAGCATATTTATCTGCAAGATGTTGAAAAAATACTGCTATAGTTCTAACAAATATTGTTAAAACCTGTCCTGCTGCCGCGATTGGAATAGCAACTGCTATACCTGATGTAATTGATTGATGACCTGATATAACCAATATTGTTGCTACAACACTAGCAAGTGCACTATCTGGTCCCATAGCTGCTCCAACATTCATCCAACCTAGGGCTAGGAGCTCTAACGTACCACCTAAAATAATTCCCGTTCTCATATCTCCAAGTACAATTCCAACTAATGTGCAGGCAATTATTGGCCTGTGTGTTTGCATACAATCAAGTACGCTTCCCATCCCTGTTATCATAGCGACAACAATTACTAAAATAAATTGAATCGTAGTCATGTGTAATCCCCCTTTATTAGTTACTCTTGCTTGCAATTATCTAAACCTTTACAGGATAAAAATAATATACTCCACAAGCTATATCAAAAAGATTTATTCCATATATAAAATCCAGAAATTACTATTCTGAATTCTATATATATCAAAATACTTTTATGATCAAATTTATAAATCCTTTATTTTACTCATTACATCCACTTTTGAATCCGTTGCAATTTTTCTTAGCTCAAGCTCAATTCCCAGTTCATTCATTTTCTTTAAGGCATCAATATCCTCTTGTCCAAGCGATACGGCACTACTAATTTGGGTTCTTCCTGTTTTAAAACACATTCCTCCAAGATTTACGGATTTAATTTTCATACCACCTTGAACAAGTCTTAATACGTCTTCTGGCTTTGGACATAATATTAGTGCTTTAAAAGAATCATATTTGGGATTCTTATAAACTTCAAGAGCCTTATCAATAGGTAATACATAAGCTTTTACTCCTGGAGGTGCAACTTTTAAAAGTAATGTTTTTCTCAAAGTATCCTTAGAAACCTCATCGCTACACACAAATATTCTATTACATTTTGATTCTTTTACCCAAACAGTAGCAACCTGCCCATGTATTAATCTGTCATCAATTCTCACAAAATTTATATCCATTTTAAATTCCTCCGTTTATTATTATAATATTTCTTCATCTTCTTGCTCTGAAAGAACATCCTTTAATGATTTTATTCCTTCATTTCCTGCTTGTTTAGCTGTATTCACTAACTCTTTAATGCTAGAAAAACTTCTAGCTCCGTACACCTCAAGTAACATTGGTAAATTAATACCAGTAACAATATCGATATTTTCATTTTCGCTTTCTGTTACTACTCTACTTGCTGCATTAAATGGACTTCCTCCAAATAAATCTACTAAAAAAAGTACACCTTCTTTGCAATCCATTTTTTCTAATTTTGTTTTATATTTTACTACAAGATCCTCCGGTCCCTCACCTGTCTCAAATGTAACTGATGAAACATTTTCTTGCTTTCCAAATATCATTTCTGCTGATCTAAGTATTTGCTCTGAAAAACTTCCATGAGTTCCAATAATAATAGCTACCATCTTTACACCTCCAAAGTTCCTAACATCATGTTGTCTCACTCTTATATATAGCAATTACCGTGCCAAGTCAGTATATAAAAAATTACCTTTCATTCTATCACTGTTAAATAGCGGTTTATCACATAATAAAAATATTAATTTAAAACAATTTATACACTCGAATTTTTTTTATATACTTTATTTTTTTTTTATACACTTAGCTACTTAAATTTCATTGTAAATTATACAGAACGTTTGTAAACTTATACACTGTACTCTGTTATTGCAATTTTCATTAAATCATTTCCGATAAATGATATATCTCTCCATCTGTTAATGTAATATTTATAGTTTTTTTAAATATCTTACTTGCCTCTTTAATCACATTAACTTTGATATTATCTAGTTTTCCTTGATCTCCCTTATACTCCAATCCATCATTAATAACCATACGTTCAAGAGCGCAACCCAAATGCACCATTATTCTTATTCTAGTTGCATTGTTAAAACTAACATTGGTTTTTTCTTCTAATTTATCTATAAAATCATACAATATATCTATTATTTTCGCTGGATTCAAATAAGTTAAAAATTGAATCAAACTATCCTCACATAAGTCCTTGGCAACCACATTTCCATGTTTTATTTGTACAGGAAAATTATTTCGTTTGATTATACCCATTAATGCATCTTCCCCTTGTTCACTAATTAACTCTTCCAGTGAGATAAATGGTGCATCAATTTTAGGATTTTCAATACCTACTGAAGCAATTATATTGTATTTCTGATTAATATTTCTTATACTATTGTTTATATCCATCACACTTATAGGAAAGATTTCAATTTCATCTTCTGTAGTATTTAAAACGATATTTTCAACCAATTCTTTCAGTTTAATTGCGGTTCCTTCTCCTGTAGCACATATTGTAACAATGGCATCATTTTTACTAGCATCATTGTTATTTTTTTCTTCTTCAAAATTACTATAACCTTTAAAATCCTTTAGTGAACTATATATACTTTCTAAATCCATATCCAAAATTGTTGCTTTTCTTATTGCTTCTAGCACTAAAGAGGTTGTAACCATATCCAGCGTTTTCACCTTTTTATCTGTTTTTTCCATTATTATAGACTCAAAACTGGTAAGAGAGCCCATATCAACAAGTAGTAGAACACCTTTTCCCATATCTATTTCTCTAGCCTTTTCAATAATTTCGTTTAAAGTTCTAGTGGGACTAACTTCTAATGGCATATCTATTGCTTCGATTACACCCTCCCCTAGAAGCTGTTTTGCCACATTAACCATACTGCTTGCTGTACTACTTCCATGTGCCGCTACAATTATTGCCACATGCTCATTTGTTTGTTCCTCCGTAATAGAACTGATTAACAATGTAAGATATATAACTTCAATTTTGGGAACAACCACATTATATTTTTTTTCAACCATGCCCTTTACGTCTACTGCAATATTGAATTCCTCATGCTTATCATTTATAATACCTTCTATATTTGTATACTTAAGATTTTGATGATTACTTAATCTGTTTAAAAATGAACTTAAATGTAGACTTAATGCATATAAAAATCTATCAGTTAGTGTTTTATCAAGTTTTTTTTCAATCATGTCCATTATTTCTTCTGAAAATTCAAGAATGTCCTCATCTACTATTTTTAATATTTTACTTCTACCATCCTCATCATTTTTAACCTTGTTATAAAAGGATTTAATATGAACATTAATATCAGTTGTAATAAAATTGTTTATATACTC